>CAMCVE010000034.1 GCA_945881775.1 Bacteriovorax stolpii | reverse complement strand
TGGCGATGATGCTTCTCGGGACAGCTATTTTTGTTTGTTTCACGGCTTCGCTCGCGAGCATTCTCGTAGATCTAGAACGCCAGAATCCCGAAAATTGAGCCTTTCGCTCAACTTTGCTAAGTCTCTGTGAGTGTTTAAGCTTCGCTCCTGCATTCTATTATTTTTGCTAACGAGTGCCGCGTATGTCTGCTTCAAATGGGATGCGAGAAAGCACTTCGCAGACGGTTGTGACAGTTTTGGATATCTTCGATTGGCGCAGGTTGTTCGTGAAGCCTGGACTGAGGTTCACAGGCCCAATTACGTGATGCGTGATGCTCAGACACCCGAGCTCGTCAAAGCCATCGAAGCCTCGGGGGAATTTGTCTTCCAAGACTGGTATCAGGCGATCGCACCTCACGCTCACTTCTACCAACCCGCAGTGCAAGCCATCGGAATCCAGTACCCGCCAGGAGCAGGTTTCGTACTCGCTCTCTTTCCAGAGGCTTCGTCGGTACGCCTGCTCAACCAATCACTCGTCTTGATTTTTCTATGTTTGGGATTGTGGCTGCTTTGGACAGCTCGGCGCGACGACGGCCTTCTTGTTCGAAGAGTCCCCCTTCTTGTAGCCATTGCGGCCACCTTTATTCTTTGCGATACGAGCAAGCACTACAGCTATTCCATTCAGACCTCGATGCTCCCGCTTGTGCTGAGTCTCTTGACCCTGATTCGAGCGCGATTTGTTCAAGAGAAACGCAATGCGATGGTCGTGATAGCTGCCGCGAGTTTTGCGCTCGCAGCGCTCTGCCGCATCCCGATATTGTTTCATGGAATTGGATGTCTCCTACTTTGCCCAAAAGCGTATCGAGTTAAGTTTCTCCTCGCACTTGGCTTATTTTTTGTGCCTATTTTGGCACTCTACAACACCCATATCACAGGCTTTCCTTGGAAATTCACGTATAGCTCAATCGACTCTTCCCCTCCCGAAGCGTCGGTGCTCCTCGAAAATATTTCCTATTATTTTTTTGGGGGCGGGAATCAGTTTCTATGGGCGGTGCTCTTGGTGGGAGGCCTGGCGTATCGAATTTTACGTCATGACAGTGCGACCAAGAGTCAGTGGTCCTGGGTGCTCCTGGGCTGGGTCGGACCTCCGCTCTTGTATTTTCTCACACACTCAATCAAATGGTCCTACTACATGCACCCCACGTGGCTCGGAGCCGTCTGGATCACGGCCGGGTTTGCAGCGTTTTCGGATCGCTCTTTGCCAGCGCAGGCCACACAGGAAATCGCAAAGTCGCGCGTTCTAAGGCTGCTTCAAGTGCTGCTGGTCGTTGTTTCTTGTTTCTTTGTAAGCCAGATGGCGCTCAACAACCGCAAATATGACCCACCTGCACCCGACACAACCGTGAACCTTCCGGCTGAACACCTGGATCTTTTTTCATCTTCACGAGCTTGGATTTGGTCTGACATCAACAGTGGAAGTCTTCATTACTTCTACAGAAAAATTGCACGTAAGATGAATTTTGCGAATCAAAAATTCAGAGAGTGGTCTCTCAACTGGATCCTAGAGCGCGGAGACCGCCTCTACATTCTAGAGGATTCGCCTGACAATACAGGAATTCTTGAAAATTTACGCCGAAGATCCGACTTAAAAGTCGAGTTGATCGGGACCCTGTTTTCAAAGCCTCTCTATGCCATTACGGCTGCTGAGTACTGAACCAGTCTTTCATGCGTTTGAGGAAACCTTGCGACTCGGGGTAGCTCTCGCCGCTGATTTCTGCAAAACGCTCGAGGAGTTGGCGCTGCTCTTCTGAGAGCTTCGAGGGCACCTCGACCTGAACCGTCACAAACTGATCGCCGCGCGAGCGTCCGTTGACGTTGGAGATGCCTTTGCTCTTCAAGCGAAAGCGCTTCAGCGACTGGGTGCCTGCCGGGATTTTTATTTTCACGGAACCCTCAAGGGTTGGCGTTTCGATCTCGCCACCAAGGGCTGCTTGAGTGAAAGAAATGGGAACTTCGCAGTACACGTCGTCTCCATCACGCTGGAAGAAAGGATGTGGCGCGATATCAATGACCACGTAGAGATCTCCAGCAGGACCGCCGTTAGCACCAGGCTCACCCTCGCCGCGCAGTTTGAGTTTTTGGCCGACATTGATGCCTGAGGGAACTTTCACTTGCAGGCGCACGTTCTCAGCTTTTTTTCCGGCACCCTGACACTCGGTACACTTGCTCTTGATGGTTTGGCCCGCACCACCGCAATCAGGACAGGTTTTTGAGAGCGTGAAGAATCCTTGTTGGAAGCGGATCTCGCCAGCACCCGAGCAGGTCTTGCAGACTTCGGGCTGAGTCCCGGGCTTAGCGCCTGACCCGTGGCACGTGCCGCAGGCCGATTCACGCGGCAGGTGCACCGTCTTCTCAGCGCCAAAAGCGGCTTCTTCGAAGCTGACTTTCATGTTGTAGCGCAAATCGGATCCGCGCATGGCGCGGCTGCCACCGCGACCGCCGCCGCCTCGAGCGCCTTGGGCGCCGAAAACTTCGCCGAAAATATCGCCGAAGATGTCTCCGAAACCACCGAAGTCGAAACCGCCGGCGCCCCCTGGGCCTCCGGGTCCACCCTGACCAACACCGGCATGGCCGAACTGATCGTAGGCTTGTTTCTTTTGGGCGCTCGACAAAACTTCATAGGCCTCAGCGAGTTCTTTGAACTTCGCTTCGGCCTCTTTGTTGCCGGGGTTTTTGTCGGGGTGATGCTGAAGGGCGAGCTTACGGTACGCCTTCTTCATCTCCTCAGGAGTTGCCGTGCGAGGCACGCCAAGCACCTCATAATAATCACGCTTAGCGGGCCCGGCCATCTATCAATTCCTTATTAGACTTCTTTGAAGTCGGCATCGACGACGTCGTCATCTTTGCCATTTGCGCCGCCCGAAGACTTCTCGCCCGAGCCTTCTGCACCACCCGAAGCTTCAGCACCGGGCTGAGCTGCAGACTGAGCATACACCTTCTCGGCGATTTTAGAGTTGAGGGTGTTGAGACGCTCAAGCGAAGCTTTCATCGCTTCGAGATCTTCACCAGCAACGAGACTCTTAGCATTGCTCAGCTCGCTTTCGGCTTCAGACTTGAGAGAAGCATCGATCTTGTCGCCGAATTCCTTCAGAGACTTCTCAGTTGAGTAGAGGAGTGAATCGAGTTGGTTGCGAGTCGCAATGACTTCGGTCTTTTTCTTGTCGGCCTCAGCGTTGGCTTCGGCGTCTTGGACCATGCGCTTGATTTCTTCTTCAGAGAGACCCGAGCTCGAAGTGATCTTGATGGACTGCTCTTTGCCTGTGCCGAGATCTTTTGCGGAGACATGCACGATACCGTTGGCGTCGATGTCAAAACCGACTTCGATCTGAGGGACGCCACGAGGAGCAGGAGGCAGGCCCGTGAGGTCGAACTTGCCGAGAGTCTTGTTGTACTGAGCCAGTTCGCGCTCACCCTGCATGACGTGGATGCTCACAGCTGGTTGATTGTCGGAAGCCGTCGAGAAGACCTGGCTCTTCTTGCTAGGGATCGTGGTGTTCTTCTCGATGAGCTTTGTGAAAACGCCGCCCAAAGTTTCGATACCGAGCGAGAGAGGAGTTACATCAAGGAGGAGAACGTCTTTGACGTCGCCCTTGAGGACGCCGCCCTGGATAGCTGCGCCGACTGCGACAACTTCGTCGGGGTTCACGCCTTTTGAGGCTTCTTTGCCGAAGATCTCTTTAACCTTCTGCTGAACCTTGGGCATACGGGTCATACCGCCCACGAGGATCACCTCATCGATGTCGCTCTTAGAAAGACCGGAGTCCTTGATCGCCGTTTCGCAGGGGCCAACGAGGCGCTGGATCAGGTCGTCGACAAGCTGCTCGAGCTTGGCGCGCGTGAGTTTCACGTTCAAGTGCTTGGGGCCGTTGGCGTCAGCGGTGATGAAGGGGATGTTGATGTCGGTCTCATTGGACTCAGACAGCACATGCTTGGCCTTTTCAGCTTCGGATTTCAGACGTTGCAGCGAGAACTTGTCCTTGCGGAGATCGATGCCGTCTGACTTTTGGAATTCGTTGGCGAGCCATTCCACGATGCGAAGATCAAAGTCTTCACCGCCGAGGAAGGTGTCGCCGTTGGTGGATTTCACCTCAAAGACGCCGCCACCGAGCTCGAGAACCGAGACGTCGAAAGTGCCGCCACCAAGATCGAAGACTGCGATTTTGGAATCGTGTTTCTTGTCGAGGCCGTAGGCGAGAGCTGCGGCCGTGGGCTCATTGATGATCCGCTGCACATTGAGACCCGCGATGCGACCCGCGTCTTTGGTGGCCTGGCGCTGGGCATCGTTGAAATAAGCAGGAACCGTGATCACCGCATCGGTGACAGGCTCGCCGAGGTAGTCTTCAGCCGACTTTTTCATTTTTTGCAGGATGAAGGCGGAGACTTCTTGAGCGCTGTATTTTTTGTCGCGCACTTGGACCCACGCATCGCCGTTTTCTGCAGCAACGATGCTGTAAGGAAGCATGCCTTTGGCTTTTTGGACTTCCTTGCTTTCGAACTTATTACCGATCAGGCGCTTCACTGCGAAGACCGTACGATCAGGGTTGGTGATCGCCTGATTCTTAGCAATTTGACCGACAAGGCGCTCGCCTTGGTCGTTGAAGGCGACGATCGAAGGCGTGGTGCGCGCACCTTCGGAGTTGGCGATCACTTTGGGCGAACCGCCCTCGAGGACCGACACGCATGAGTTTGTTGTTCCAAGGTCAATACCAATGATTTTTCCCATAGTCTTAATTCTCCCTATGCTTTCTTATTTACAATGACTTTTGCGGGGCGTATCACGCGGCCATGCAAGGCGAATCCCTTTTGGAATTCTGCGCTCACGTGGTTGTCTTCGAAGCCTTCTGTGGTCGACTGTCCCATAGCTTCGTGTTGTCCGGGATCAAAGGGCTTCCCGATCGATTCGATCTTATGCACGCCCGCGCGCTCCAGAGTTTGCTGGAAATGCGTGAGAGTCATCTCGACGCCCTTCATGAGATTGGCGACTATCTTAGTGCCTTCCCCTTCAGCCTTGGTTTCCATGTCGCGAATCGCCTTGAGACCAAGGTCTAAGTTATCAAAGACAGGAATCATCGCCTTAAGGAGCTCTTCGTTGGCCATCTTGATGACGTCGGACTTCTCGCGCACGAAACGCTTTTTCATGTTTTCCATCTCGGCCGCCAAGTAGACGACCTTGTTCTTCCACTCCTCAAGGACGCGGTCAGCCTCAGCCGAGGGGCCTGCTTCTGGGGTGGCTCCTTCTTGTTGCGGGTCGAGTTCGGGATTGGAGTTCGCGTTCGTATCGTTCATTGTCTAAAAGATGGGATCGAAGCTTGCAGAGTCAAGATTGGTTGGGGGAATTTTCTCAATTTCCGTAAAGAGCCTTTGAAGAACGCTGTCCAGGACTCGCTCACCCTGGTGTGTGGCTCGGGCCCTAGAGCCAACTATCTCAATATTTCCAAATACTTGCTCTCTTTCGAAGATCACCCCGAGATCCTGAGCGCGATCCCCGAAACGACTCAAATCCAAACCTTCACGCAAGCGAAGTCCCATCATGAGGAATTCCTCGAGGTGTTCACGGCCTGAGCGCGAACTGAGGAGAGTGCCAAGCTCGGCGAGCTCTTGCCCCGCAGCGTTCTCCCATTTCTCGAAGGTGTCGGGCTGTTTTTGGTGGGCTCCAAAACGTCCCCTGTTGAGAGAATCCGGAATCTGAGAGGGGGCGAGCAGTCCGGAGGCCCCCGGCCCGAGACCCAAGAAGGGCTCGAGGCGCCAGTACTTAAAATTGTGGCGTGACTCCTCACCCGGCTTCGCGAAATTGGAGACTTCGTATTTCGCGAGGCCCGCGTGGCCCAGGCGATTCTCGGCAATATCAAACATCGCAAGCAGCGTGTCGGTATCCGGTTGCTTCCAATTTTTCGAGCGGGCTGTGGTGAGGGTGAGCTGGTAGGCGGAAATGTGCGAGGGTTGGAACGCGAGAGCTTGAGTGAGTTCCGCGTCCCAGCGCGCGGGGCTCTGCTCGGGGAGTCCGAACATGAGGTCCAGGGACCAGCGCCCTTTCCACTCCTTGGCAACGAGCTCGAGCACCCGGAGATTGTCGGCGCGGCGAGCCCTACGCTCTAAGCGGTCCAAATAAATATCTTCGAAGCTTTGGATGCCAATGGAGATGCGATTCACGCCAAGATCGTGCAGATGCTGGAGCCTGGAGGAATCGAGAGTTTCGGGATTGCATTCGAGGGTCCACTCGGCCCCAGGAGCGACAAGAAACTGATCCCTTAGGAGTGCGTGGGCACGCTCCAAAATATCGGGCTGCAGCAAGGAGGGGGTGCCACCGCCCCAGAAAACCGTGTCAAAACCTGGGGCGGGTGCAGTTTCAGGGCGCTTCGACCAGAAATTCACCTGCCTCTCCAGAGCCCTTAGCCACCTCTCTTGAGGCTCTCGGCTCTCTTCGGCCCACGAATTGAAATCGCAGTAGCCGCACTTGTGCACGCAGAAAGGAACGTGCACGTAAAGACCAGGGGCGAGCATGCGAAGGGAGTTAACACGGGTCGGCAACTCCGAAAAGCCTTAAGCCGAAAGCCCGACCCCAAAGTTCCAAAGTTGTGGGAGAATTCCAAGTCTATGTCGCCCGAAGCCGCAGTACACCGCCACGTGTTGTCCAACGGACTCAATCTCCTTTTTGTTCCGAGCCGCCGCTCTTCGGTGGTCGCGCTGCAAGGATGGGTGCGCTACGGCGCCGCCGACGAATCGGACGACATCGCAGGCGTGGCTCATCTCTTCGAGCATTTGCTGTTTAAGGGCACCACAAACCGCGCCGTCGGCGAGATCGCTCGCGAAATCGAAGGTCTTGGCGGCGACCTCAACGCCTACACGACCTACGATCACACGGTTATGCACATGACACTGGCGTCGAAGTACGCCGAACATGGAATGGATATTTTGGCTGACGCGCTTCTCAACAGCATTGTTGAGGAGTCGGAACTCGCGAACGAGCGTCCCGTGATTCTCGAAGAAATTAAGCGTCGCAACGACATGCCCGGCGCGATTGCAGGGGACCTTTTCCGCGGTGAGCTTTTCCGTGGGCACCCTTACGGACGTCCCGTGATTGGATTTGATCATGTCGTGGCGGGAATTCCTCGCGAGAAGATCATGGAAGAATTCAAGCGCCACTACACCACAGCACATCTGTTTGTGGTGGTTTGCGGCGACTTCGATGAAAAACGAATGCTCGTTCACTGCGAGAAGCTTTTTGCAAAGACGCCCTCAGGTCCTGCGCGTCGTAAGCGCCCCGCACTTGAAGCGCTGCCTGCACGTCGGAGTTTTTTCAAGAACCACGAGACTCCGGACCCCCTCGTTCACCTCGGATGGCGGGTGCCAGGCAACTTTGGAATCGAAGTCGCGGCGCTTGACGCCTTTGCACTCATTCTGGGCCAAGGCGAAAGTTCGCGCCTCTACCGCAAACTCGTGAACGAAACAGGACTCGTGCGCAGTATTGGCGCGAGTGTCTGGAGCCCGCGTGACACAGGATCTTTCTCGATTAGCTTTAAGGCCGCCGAAGGACTTGCGAGCAAGATGCCCGCCATTGAAGCAGCGATCTACGAATGTCTGCAGCGAGACGTGACTCCTGCCGAGCTCGAGAAAGCGCGTAAGAATTTGCTTTCGAGCTCGGTCTACTC
>CAMCVE010000033.1 GCA_945881775.1 Bacteriovorax stolpii | reverse complement strand
ACGCAATTTCGCGAGTGCTCTTTTCGAGCAAGCAGCCGAGGCTAATGATAGATCTTTCGGTGGAATTCAGATGACGATACATGGAGTCTCCTTCTGAACGGCTAGGTTCTAGAAGTGATTCTATCGTCGTCTGAATTCCTTTTTTTCTGCCGCACTTCGTTCGAGGACTCACAAGAAATTAACGACTTTAAGGGTTAAAATTACTGTCGCGAGGATCTCTGGAAGAATTTGAGAAGCCGAATTCAAAAATTGGCTACATTTTTTCGTTGGGGGAAGCCTTGAGCCGGAGCAACTAAGCCAAGCGTCTTGCGCGGGCGAGTGTCGGTTTTGTTTGTGACCACATAGGCTCCGTCGTTCTTAGAATTTTTGATTGACGTTGAACATTTCGAGTCTTTTTCAAGGATGAGTGGTGGAGTCCTATGTAGATCGTGGGTGAGCACTCGACGCAAATGCGTCCTAGAAAACAATCGCCGTGCGGAATGCAATCGTGTCGAGCGTGATGGGGCGTCCACCATAAGTGACCGTGTGGATGCGGTAAGCTCCGAGGAGCCTCCAATAGGAGTGGGAGCCCATACGTATCATCATTCCCGCTTCCGCTTCGTAAGCGTATCCCAGAGCGACTTCCGAAATCGAGGCGAAAGACGGTGGATCGCTGGCGCGCATGAGTTGGGCACCGGCCGCTCCATAGAGTCCGATATAAGGAAGCAGCGCTCCCCCGCGGAAAGGATGCACAGCGAATCCCGTGCGAAGTTCTCCCCCGATGAGGTTCACGGAGTATTCCTGGCTACCGGCGGTGAGAATCGCATCAGAGTAATTCCCACCAAATCCCAATGAGAAGCGAATGACGTTGGTGCCGCGCTCCACGGCTAAGGATCCAGAGTAAGCGGTTGCTCCGGCGAGCGAGTCGTTAAGCGGACCCACATGAAAATTGAATCCCAGCGTGAGCACACTCGCGGTTGCGCTCGAGCTCGCGCCTTGAGCCATCGCCGCAGGCATCACGCAGAAAGCGCAAAGCAAGAGAACTTTGCGCATGAGGATTCTGGAGTCCATGTGTTCTTATCGGACGGGTTGAGTGAATTGTTAAGAAAAGATTGAGCAGAAACGGTCTATTTTTTTTGACGCTTCCAGAGTTCGACGAGGTTTTCCATCAGACACGCGACCGTCAATTGGCCGACACCCCCCGGAACAGGTGAGTAGGCGGCCACCTTCGCGCAGGTCTCAGGGTGTGCGTCACCGCTTAGGCCACCCACATCTTTGTGGATACCCACATCAATTAACACCACTTTTTCGCTCACTTGTTCGGGTTTAAGGAGGTGCTTTACCCCTGCAGCAACGACCACAATGTCGGCCCGTTGCGTGAGAAAACTCCAATCAGGAGACTGCGAATGCACCACGCTCACAGTGCCTCCGGCCTGAAGCAGGAGCTGCGCAGTTGGGTTGCCAACAAGTCGCGACTTGCCGATGACGACGCAATTCTTCGTGCGCGGCGAAATGTTGTAATATTGCAACAATCGCATCACACCGAGTGCGGTCGCCGGAATGGCTGCAGTCCAGCGCGAGGATGTGCTCTCACCCACAAAAAGCTTTCCGAGGTTCGCGGTGGCCAGTCCATCGGCGTCCTTGTGGGCGTGAATCGAGTCGAGCAGCGAATTCACCCACGACTCAGGGCTCTTCACGCTCTGATCGAGCGGAAGCTGAACGATCATGCCATGAACTGACGAGTCGTCGTTGAGCCTGGCTACAGCCTCTTCGATCTCTCGCTCGGAACTCGTGGAGCTCAGTTGCACATGCTGAGTGAGTATGCCGATCTCTGCGGCCACTTTGAGTTTGCGGCTAATGTAAGCTTTTGAGGCAGGGTTGTCTCCGACTTGGATCACGGCGAGTTGTGGTGCGGCCCTCGAGGGATCCATCGCACGCTCCGAGGCGACGCGCTCTTTGAGTTTTGTGATGAGCTGAGAGGCGACGATTTTTCCGTCCAAAACAGTCGGCATAATTCGTTCAAACATGGCTGCTCTCGGGCTGTCAAAACTCAGGCAAAGTGTTCTGGCACATCGGTTGCACAGATAGGGGTGGGGGAACTTATGGACTCGGGACTCGTCACGGCTTTGTCAGGCGCATTGGCTCAAAGCCGGCGCATTGAGACGATCGCAAACAACATTGCGAACGCCGAAACCCCCGCGTTCAAAGAGCGCGATCTGGTCTTTGAAGAAGCCCTTGAGTCGGCGCATCAAGTCGACACACGCAGCGATATTGAGCCTGGTCCACTAAGCAAATCCGAACTCTTAGCCCGTCCGCACCGCGAGAATCGCCCGGTGCTCTTCGGCGCAGATTTTACGAATATGAAAACCGGAGGCATGCGCTCCACCGGCAACACTTTTGATCTCGCGATCGACGGAAATGGATTCTTCGAAGTGCAGTCGCCTCAAGGCATCCGTTTGACACGTGCCGGAAATCTGTCGCTCGACGCGCAGGGCCAGCTTGTCACGCGTGACGGTTTTTTGGTGCTCGGACCCGCTCCAGCGGGGATGCTAGTGAGCACTGATCCGGTGCAGCAGAATTCAAATCCACAATCTCGTGCAATCCGCGTCGGAGGTGGCAATTTCCAAGTTGATCTTGAGGGCAACATCTCGCGCGTTGCGAACGGCGTGAGCGAAAATGTGGGCAAGTTGAGTGTCGTGCAAGTCGAGAATCCCAAGGCCCTTAAGCACGTCGGTCAGAACATGTTCGAAGCGGGTCCCGATGCTTTCTTGCAAGCGGCCGATGGAAGCGATGGTCGCGCTCCGGCGTCTGGCACTGAGAAGCCGATCGTAGAGCCCAAACTCAATCCCCTCGGCCCCACAAACGTTCGTCCCCGCGTCCTCCAAGGGATGCTCGAGTCCAGCAACGTCAATCCCGTCCAGCAAATGACCCGCATGATCGAAGCCCAACGGCTCTACGATCAAAACGTCCGACTCATGCAGACCCAAGGGGACATGACGTCGAAACTTTCCGAGATCGGAAAGTTCTAAGCGCCATTTATTCATAAGGAGAGAAGATGCTCAACACGCTCAACACCGCCGCAACAGGAATGACAGCCCAGTCGCGCCAGATCGAGACGATCTCCAACAACCTCGCCAATGCGGACACCACGTCGTTCAAGAAAAGTCGCACCGACTTTCAAGATCTTCTCTACCACAATCTCCAGGCTCCCGGCGCTGCCACTTCAGCGACAACGCAGAACCCAACGGGCGTTCAGATCGGCGTGGGAGTGAGAGTCGCGGGCAACGTGCGCGACCACGAAGATGGTACGCTCCGCCCTACGCAGCGTGATCTTGACATCGCCATTGAGGGCGGGGGATTTCTCTCCGTTCAAAAACCGAGCGGAGAAATTGGTTACACCCGCGACGGAAGTCTGCGAGTGGGAGCCGAGGGCCGTATCGAAACAGCGAGCGGATATCCCATCGTTCCCGAAATGCAGATTCCACCCAACTCGCGCGAGATTCAAATTAGCTTCGATGGTCGCGTTTCTGTGAAGGACGAAGCGGGACAAGTCCAGGAAATCGGTCAGATTCAGCTGAGTGCTTTTGCCAACGCTTCGGGACTCCAGGCCGAAGGTGGCAACCTCTACAACGTGACACCTGCGAGTGGCGCGCCTGTGCCCGGAACTCCTATGGAAGGTGGCTACGGTCGGGTCTTCCAAGGCTACCTCGAAGCTAGCAATGTGAACCCGACCGTCGAAATGACCGACATGATCCGCGCTCAGCGGATGTACGAACTCAATTCGAAAGTGATTTCGACCGCGGATCAAATGATGAACGCGCTCAATCAAGTGCGCTAGTGATGGAGATGATAAGAGTGTCTAAGTTGTTCCTAGCTCTGGTGTTCATGGTCGGAGGCTCTCAGGGTCTTCGCGCGGCGACTCAGCCGACGGCTTCGGTCGAGACGCAGTTTGTTTCGCGTCTCAAGCAGGCCTTCGCATCGAAGATGGAGATGCCCGCTGAATCCTTCGACGTGCGCGCAGATAATCTCAGATTCTTCCCGGCGCTTTCAACCGAGGTACTCTCGGGTTCTGAGATCCTCGATGTGATGGGCCTTGGAGCTGCGGGCGCGAGTCGCATCGACGGGCTCTTCACCATGAGTATCACCCTAAAATATCCCGACTACAGCGTGCGTGAACACCAAGTCTCGGGTCTCATGCACGTCACAGGACCGGTTTGGGTCACAAAAGAAATTCTCAATCGTGGCCGAATCGTTACGGCAGGTGACATCGAACTGATTCGTTTACCCTGGTCGCAGCTCGCAACTGGCGTGGCACTCACGCGCAAAGATGATCTCGTGGGCCGTGCTGTTCGGAAGTATCTGGCGCGTGGGACACCTTTGTTCGGAACTTTTCTCGAAACTGCAGCGTCGGTCAATATGGGCGACACCGTGGAGCTCACAGTCCAGTCCGGTCCCGGTGTCATGATCCGCTCCCGCGCTGTCGCAAAGCAAAGTGGTCGCGTGGGCGAATTTATTCGCGTTGAGCAAAGCGACACACGCAAACCACTTCAGGCCCTTGTCACGGGCGACAAATCCGTTGAGGTGCAGCTGTGATGCGCCGGATTCTCGTAGGGGTTGCACTGAGCCTGTCTCTCGGCGCCTGTTCGTCTCTGTCGGATTTGCGTCGCATGGCCTGGGGCGAAGAAGAAGATTCGTCTCGCGCGCCCGCGAGCACCACGAAGTCAAGTCCTGGTTCCGTGGTCATCGACAATCGCAAATTCGAGGGCAACTTCGAAAAGGCACCGACAGGGCCCAATCTCGGTCGTAACGAGTTTGGTGTGTCGGCCACCCAAGGCGGAGCGCGTGGCAATGATCCCTGGTACGGCACAGGTGGAGACAGTGACGGGTCTCTTTGGGATGGTGAGAGCCAGAACAACTTCTATTTCTCCGTGAACACGAGTTTCAAAGTCGGCGACGTGATTATCGTGAAAGTCGACACCGACGTGAACGACTCCCTTAATTCGCGGATCGCTGCGCTTCTGGGCCCAAAAGGTAAGAGCGTTCAGAACGTCGTTGCTGAGGAGGCGGGGCGGAGCATTGCGGGTACGGTCAGTGAGCAGGTTGCTAAAACCGTCGGTAACGAGCGTATCGCGGAGGCGGTTGGTGCCGGTGCTGGAGAAAAGGTCACTTCGTCGCTCGATATCGCAGAGAGCTACGTCAATGTGGATGAGATTCCCGTGCGTATCACTCAGGTGCTCGATGGACGTCGCTTCAAGGTCGAAGGATCTCGTAAGGTCTTCATTAAAAATGCGCCGTACCAGGTTGTGATGACGGGCGTGCTCCGTCACGAAGATATTGGTCGCGATGGCACCATCGCCTCAGCGAAAGTTCTCGAATCCAAACTGGAGTTGACCAAATGATCACAAAGCTCACCCGACACAGCCTCTTTGACTGGCTTCTTTTTGTGGGGAGTGTTTTCTGCATTCTGCTCATCGCAGAACGTGCCGAGGCCACAAGTCGCCTCAAGGATATTGTTTCAATCAAAGGGGTTCGTGAAAACCAACTCATTGGTTACGGTCTCGTGGTGGGTCTCAAGGGCACGGGCGATTCCAAGAAAGAGTACACCGGCATGTCGATGGCTCAGATGCTCCGGCAAATGGGCGTTGATGTAAAACAAGATCAAATCGAATCCAAAAACGTTGCGGCCGTCATTATCACTTCGACGTTGCCTCCGTTCTCGCGCGTCGGACAAAAAGTCGACGTGAATGTCGCCAGCATTGGCGACGCCAAGTCGCTCGCGGGCGGCACGCTTCTTCTCACGCCACTACGTGGTGGTGACAAAGCGGTCTACGCAGTCGCTCAGGGCCCCCTCATTGTGGGAGGCTTCGGAGATTCTTCGGGGGGTTCCGGTTCTGGCAAGAATCATCCGACGGCCGGCATTCTCTCAAGTGGTGCGATCGTCGAAAAGGAAGTTGCGATCGACTTCTCCAATCGCAACGCAGTTAGGCTTGCGCTTCATAATCCTGATTTCACTACAGCGGCGCGTGTCGCGAAGTCCGTGAACCGAGAACTCGGTGGCGTGTTCGCTCGTGCGAGGGATTCGGCGACCGTCGACGTCATGGTCCCTTATGATTTCGAGGGTGGCGTGGTTGAGATGATGGCTCAGATAGAACGGATTCAGATAGATTCCGACAACCGCGCACGCGTGGTCGTCAATGAGCGCACGGGAACCGTTGTCATGGGCGATTCGGTTCGCCTGAATACTGTGGCTATTGCACACGGAAATTTGACGCTTGAAATTCGTGAAAAAGAAACGACCACTACGAAGCCTTTTGAACCCACAAACCCGGTCGCCGGTGCGAATACTGAGGGTCAAAACACTGACGGTGTCGTAACCGAGACCGTCAAAGAAAATACCGTCGTATATGGTGAAAGCGGTGATAAAATCATATCTGTGCCGTCGGGAGCTACTCTCGGCGACGTTGTAAAAGGGCTCAACTCTCTCGGCGTTACGCCCCGAGATTTGATCTCGATCCTGCAGGCGCTCAAGTCCCAAGGAGCTCTGCAGGCGGAACTGGAAATTCTCTAGAATGAGAAATGGGGCATTGAAAACTTGGCTTAGTCACACAGGATGTGTGTTTGGGCAAATGGGTCGAGAGGTTCTTGGAAATGTTCAAAGAGTTTTGAATTCCTCCCAGGGACAACCGAAACGACCGGACTGTGAACGCAGGATGCGTCACGCAACCGGGAACTTCTCGATCCAAACTTTTAACCGAGGGCTGCTTATTGCGAGTCTTACGAGTGCCGGAGCACTCGCGAATGAGGCGGCTTACAGAGAGGTGGGGGATGCGTACGAAGCTCTGATGCTTCGCAACCTCTACACGCAGATGCAGACGGCGAACGGCATCGGCGAATCGGATCCGGACAGTCCTTTCGCACCCTCGAATGCGGAACGGATCTTTCGCAGTATGAGAGACGAGATCGTGATCCAGTCGCTGGCCAAGCGTCGACCCCTCGGGGTCTCGGATATGGTGGTGCGGCAGCTCCAAGGAAAAGGTGGAGTTAGGGAATTAGGTCGAGTAGAATTGAAACAAGGGAATTAATGCCAGGAGGGCTTTATGGATATTAAGAAATTGGGTTCGGACCGAGTCTCACAGCACGAGGCCGCTCAGACGCAGAAGTCCCAGGCCTCAAAAGCCACCGCGCAAAATTCCGAAGCTGCAAACGCTCTCGAGGCCTCGCAAACAGCGAGAACCGCTCTCGCAAGCAACGTGAAGTGGTCCTCCGATGCGAAGCTTGCCACTGAAGCGCTTGCAATCGCAAAAGCCTCGCCCGACACGCGCAGTGAAAAAGTCGCCTCCCTGAAAGCTGCGATCGCAAACGGATCCTACAAAGTCGACTCTAAAGCCGTGGCAGATCGTATGATTGAGAGCTCACTCGAAGACGATCTTCTCACGAGGAATGGCTGATTCCTAAATGACCTACGAATTGATTCAAAACCTCTGCTCGGTTCTTGACCGGATGGAGGCTCTCTACGCTCGCATCCTGCCGTTGCTGGATCGTGAGCGTTTGTCACTCGTTGAGCTCAACTACGAGAGACTCTATCAGGAGCTCGCCGAGAAGGACGAGATTCTTGCGGCGCTTCGCCGTCTCGATCGCGAGCGTCTGCGTTTTCAAGACCATTTTGCCAGTCTCACAGGGCGTCCTACTTCGGAAATTTCACTGCGTTGGATGGGCGAGCATTTCATCTCTATGGGGGGCCAGGATTCTGAGATCGGTGCGCGATTGCTCTCACGCCGCGAACGTATTGAGGCTCTCGTGGGACAGCTCACCGAGCGGATTCAGCGCAACGCGCGATTTATCGAGCGTAGTGTGAAGAACATTCGCTCCATGGCTCAAGACATTTCCGATGCTCTCGGTCACACGCAGAATGCGAGTGGCGACGAGCGATCGTCTGCGAGTCATCAAACCTATAGTTCAAGGGCCAAGGTCAAGAAGGCGCCCCAAAAATCGGGCGCACTCGTATCGAAGCATCTCTAAAGAAAGACGGGAGACCACGTGGGGATCAATCGAGTCCTATCGCAAAGCAAAGGAGCCCTGGCTGCAAGTCAGATGGGCCTTGCGACGACTTCACACAACATCTCCAACGCCAACACCAAAGGATATTCTCGTCAGCGCGTCGAAATGCACGCCAACCCTCCCGTCAACGACGTGGGCGTGCGCGTCGGTACCGGGGTTGGGGTGGGTGCTGTTACTCGCAGCACGTCTCCCTATGTGAGCAAACGCATCGAAGAAGAGAGTTCCGATCTCGGAAGTTTCGAGTCCCTCAACGAAGTCTACACGCAGCTCGAAGCCGATCTCGATGACGAAGGTGAATCTGGTATTTCCTCGCGCATCTCTCGCTTCTTCAACGACGTGCGTTCGCTCTCGACCGAGCCGCAGTCTGTTCCGCTACGCGCTGCCGTGCGTGAGAGCGCGAATTCCGTAGTCAGTCGTTTTCACGGCATGCGCGAAAACTTCGATGCGATGGTGGGTGACCTGGATCGTCGCGTCGAAGGCTCTGTGGCGTCGATCAACGCACTCACCAAAAAGATTGCTGAACTCAACCAACGCATTGTCGATGTTGAGGTTGTTTCCGGTTCCTTTGCCAATGACGAGCGCGACTCGCGCGATATGGCAATTAAGGATCTCTCGAAGATTATTTCCGTCCAGACCACTGAACTCAAGGATGGCGGTATCTCTGTGTCATCGGGCCGCGCCGGCGTGATTGTCGACGCCTCGGGCAGCTACGAGCTAGCGGCTATGCGAGCTCCCGACGCAAATCACGATTCTGTGGTTCGCGTTTTCACGAAAGAGGCGGGCGGATCGGCACCTCGTGATATTACTTCTGCTCTTGGCAACGGAAGTCTCGGGGGCCTCCTCAAGGCGCGCGACACTGTTCTTCCGAAAGTGATTGATAAAGTCGACACCCTGGCTTTTGGATTCACGAACTCTCTCAACAGTGTGCATCGCCAAGGATTTGGAACCAACAACGTGAGTAACACCGAGCTCTTCTCGTTGGGTAGCTCTGATTCCGCAAAGGGTGCCTCACGTCGCATTAGTCTCTCCGACGATGTCGAAAACAACCTCTCCAATATGGCCTCGGCTCAGGCCCCGGGCTCTGCAGGCGACAACAGGCAGCTCCTTGCCCTTGCTGATCTCGAAGACGCTGCGATCTTCGAGGGTGGCGAAGCGAATTTCACAAACTACATGTCTTCGCTTGTGGGCACCATGGGTGTCGAAGCCCGCTCCGTGCGCGACAGTCTCGATACTCAGTCGAGTGTCATGACTCAGCTCGAAGGCCTGCACGAAGAAACTGTCGGCGTGTCCCTCGACGAAGAAGCGATCAGTATGCTGAAGTTTCAAAAGGCTTTTGATGCGAATGCGAAGATGATCCAAGTGGCCGACTCCATGATGGAGACCGTGCTCAATCTGAAGAGGTTTTAAGCGATGGCTCGCGTTACAGACGGCATGCTCTACAACAAGGCCGACAAGGCCATGTACCGCACGCGCAACGCCATGATCGACAACCAGGAGCAGGCCATCTCTGGCAAGCGCATCAACAGGCCTTCGGATGATCCTCAGGGCATGGTTCGCGCTATTGGCCTCAAAAGCAAGATCGACCGCAACGAGCAAGCCTTAAAAAACATGGAGCTCGCCAACAGCTACCTGAGTGTCACGGACAGTTCGCTTGCCGAGCTTTCCATTGTTCTCTCGCGCGCCAAGGAATTGGCGATTCAGATGAGTTCTTCATCCAACCAGAGCCCCGATGCCATGAAAGCCGTGGAGGCCGAAGCTCGCGAGCTCTTCTATCAGGCGCTCCAGATCGGCAACACTCGGGTGGGTGAGCATTACATTTTTGCAGGCTATCAGACGGACCGCCCTCCTTTTGATGAGGCGGGAAGTTTCTACGGAGATATGGGCCAGATCGAAGTTGAGGTTCAGCCCGGTCAGCGTGTGGCGCTCAATGTCACGGGCTTAAAGCCGTTTATGGGCCTCGATGAAATTCCAATTAAAAACGAGGACTTGGGTACCCAAGAAGAGGATTTCTCGCCCAGCAAACGACCCCCCCTTGCCGCCCGCGAACCGGCTGCTGTGATTGCTGAAAGTCGCAATATCGACCCCAAAGAGAACCCCGAAGCATTTGCCGAAATTCAAAGCAAGGCCGGTGTGAACATCTTCCAGAGCCTCATCAAGTTTGCGGATGGTCTCAGGGACGGCAACACGGAGCAGATTAATCAGACGCTCAACAGCATCGATAAAGCTTTCAGTCAGGTGCTCGAGACGCGCGCCACGGTGGGTGCCCTTCAGAACGCCGTCCTCACCAATACCGATCTTATTGACGCCCAGCAGGTCACCAACCAGCAGTTGAAATCCAGTGTGGTCGATGCCGACACCACTCAGGTCTATTCCGATATGGCCCGCAACGAGACTCTTCTCAATGCGACTCTCGAATCGAGCAAGAAGCTGCTCACACCCTCCCTGCTCGACTTTCTCAAATAGAATTCGCTCGGAGTTGCGTTCGGTCCAAAGGCATGTGAAAATTTTGTCATAGGGGAAGCTGGGGGAGCGCCTTTTGAGCAATAATTTGATCGCTTCGAGCGATAAGACAAGCCTAGTGGAGAGCCGGTGGGAAGAACGCGATGACGTTTCTCCTGCGGAAGCACTTCCGCTATCAATTACGAGTGGAACGGGTCCTCAGATCCGGGAGATCTCTTTGACTAAAGAACCTAAAATTTGGGCTGTCGCAGGTGGCAAGGGCGGGGTGGGCAAGAGTCTTATCTGCGCCAACATCGCCATCATGTTTGCGCGCATGGGTCGCAAGGTTCTCGCGGTCGATCTCGATCTCGGGGGCTCCAACCTTCACACGTGCCTCGGTGTGGAAGCAGGCAAGCTCAGTATCGGCGATTGGCTCAACGGTCGCACTCGGCAGCTCTCTGAGCTCTTCATGCACACACGCGAGCCCAACCTTAAAATCATCACCGGCTCCGCAGATCCTCTGAACGTGCTCAATAAAATGGATCGCCGCGAGCACACGCTGATCCAAGAGCTGAAGAAACTTCCCTTCGATGACATCGTGATCGATCTCGGCGCGGGCACTCAAGACTCCACGATCGAGTTTTTCCTTGGAGCCGACGAGGGAATCCTCTCGATCCTTCCGGAGCCCACGAGCGTCGAAAACGCCTACCGCTTTATCCGCACCATCTTCCTCTCTCACCTGCGTCGCGCCGACGTTCCCGATGGAGTCAAAGAGATCATCGACACCGCGATGGACCAGAAAAACTTCCTCGGCATTCGCACTCCGGCCGACCTCATGGCCGTGGTCGAGAGGCTCGATCCTGTGGCTCTCGAAGTTTTGCAGAAGAGCGTCGCCAAGTATCATCCCAATATCATCGTCAATCAGGTCCGCTCGCAAGTCGACATTGATATCGGCAAGTCTATTTGCAGTGTGTGCCGTCGCTATTTCGGCCTTACAGTGAACTATGTGGGCTATCTCGAGTACGACAATTCTGTGTGGAAGGCCGTTCGCGCCAAGAACGCTGTCATTCACGAGTTCCCCACTTCCATTCTAACAAGTCGTTTTGAGCGCATCACGCGCACTCTACTCGGCGAAGTGAAAGGACTTTTCCCATGAACTCCTCGGACTCGGTGAACAACACTCCGTCGCGGCTCGGCATGCCCAATCACTATCTGACGCTCGATATTTTGCCGGGCGCTTCGCAGAACGAGATTCACCACGCCTATAAGCGCGCCAAGATGACCTATTCGAATGGCTCTCTCGCATCGTATTCGCTTCTCGAAGACGAAAACAACGAGAACATCATCCGCGAGATCGAAATTGCCTACGAGACTTTGAGTAATCCGTCGCACCGCCGCGAATACGATATAAAAATGGGCTTCAACACCTGGACCGAAGAGCAAA
>CAMCVE010000032.1 GCA_945881775.1 Bacteriovorax stolpii | reverse complement strand
CAATTCGCGATTTGGTGAGTGAAACTTGCTTCATGTTACTGATTCTACGTTAACCGTGAGCAAAGAACATATCTCTGACCGAAATATTTGGATAGAGCTGTCCGATTTGGAGACGGCTGACAGCAATTCGCTCAACGCTGTCCAACTGTATAGCATTGCTATACTGTCTAGGATCCGACGTTGGGGCTGATTCGTAGACCTCGCAAATGCTGAACGACCGACGCTGAGAATTCAGCCTTGGGGATTTTGTGATTCATTGGCCAAGTTATCGGGGTTCCGATCGGCTCGAGATCTAGGGACTTCTGCTTGCAGCGGCATCTTCTAAAGTTTTTACAATTTTTCCTAAAGCCCTTTTTTTTGCAAGATCGATAGGTTTTAAATTTGACTTCCCCATCGTCAGATTTGGGTTTGCTTTTGCCTTAAGTAAAAAACTCACCATTTCGTCATTCCCTTCAGCAACAGCAAAATGCAAGGGACTCATCATTTTCAAGCCTTTGTTCTGTCCGTTAGCCATTACTCCTTGACTATTTGGATCAGCGCCAAGCCCGATAAAATATTTTACGAAACCTAAACCTCCAGGTCCGATACTATTGATGACAGACTGACCGTTTTCATCCTTTTTATGAATGTCTGCTCCGCCTTCTACAAGAATCTTCAAAACTTCAATATCCGTTGCACCACTAGCCGCCCCCATGAGAGGAGTCATTCCGCCAACTGCGCTCTGAGCATTTGGATTTGCACCCTTCGACAAGAGGGTTTGAATTTCTTTTATATTTCCTTGAAAACTCGCATCGTAAAGCTTTTGATCAATCTCACGTTCAAAACCTGCTGCCAAAGATTTCAAACTAAAGAATACAAAACAGCAAAACAATATTTGTTTCATACAATTATTTTGATCTAGGAAATACAAACAGTAAAGCCGTACACAAAATCAATCGTTTCCTCGGGCCGTCTGAGCCGGATTTTCAGAGTTTTTCGACGTGCCGCCACAAAAGTAGACTTTTAAAAACAACGCAGGGGCTAAGCTGCAAAGAGCTTAAAGCTCATTTTGGGATACAGGACCTCCAGGTACCCAACAAGGCGGTCGATGGAGTATCGCTCGATCTTGTAGTGCAGAATCCGGCTCATCTCAGGCTCATCCACGCCAAGCTTATCGGCAAGCTGCTTTTGGGTAATGCGATTCTTCATGCGATACTCCACGATCTTACTGCAAAGATTTTGCTTAATACGATCAGCAAGAGGGGCGTCAGCCCCAAGAACAAGGCTCCGGCCAGGTTCAAAAATGAAGCGCGACAACTGGAGCTGATTCTAGAAGACGCAAAGCGCGTGGGACACAAGCATTGCTACTTGGAAACCGTGGAATCTCTGGAGGCCCTCGCAACTCGAGGCGTATCTGTGACCCTAGTCGATCGACGAAATCGCGCGTTTGGCGCCTCGTGGACCGTTCACCACCGGGATGTCCCCCTTGTAGGCGTACATGAAACTGCCTTCGTCGACCTGCATCCCCAGCCAGCGCGCATCCTCAGGGTAAAGCACGGGGCATCCGGAACTGCGACCTATTGCAGTCGGAGGTGTATCCACGTCGCTGCCTCGGGGACGCGAGAAATACTCATCCGCCGAGTGAATCTTAATCTCGCGTTGCCCGCGCCCCAGATTTGAGTTGTGAGAGTCGAGTCCTTCAAGGCGAACGGCGTTGGGCTTGGAGCTCTCCAGGTCGCGGCCCTCGAGAAGCATCGCACCCCAAGTGCTGGCGTTCGAACCGGGCTCGTTTGAAACAAAGGCCAAGCGGTCCTGAGGATTCGAAACTCCCAATCCATTTCCACTTCCGTGGCCGACATAAGAGGAACGCACGACCTTGCCCGTTTCTACGTCCAAGACCCAGAATCGCTTCTGACGAGTTTTGCGCGTGAGGTCCATCACAACGAGGCGTTTCTGACTGCGCACCTTGCCTTGAGCTCGGTACTTGGCGAAAGAGTCGAGGGCCTCGGAAAGAGCCGCGCGCGGCACGCCTTGCTGAACGAAGCTCTCGATGAGCGCACTGTTTGTTTTAGGCTTGGCCGTCGAACCCGGAGCGGGTTTTGGAGCTTCCACAACAGGCTTAGCTTTGTGTTCAATTTCTGGCACTGGAAGCGCAGGTTTCTTTTGAGCCGCTTCGCGGGCGAGGCGCTCCTCCTCGAGCTTCTCGGCCAATAAGCGTTTTTCCTGAGCGAGGCGTTTTTCCTCGAGGGCTTTTTTCTCGTCGGCTTTGTTTTGCTCAGCGACCCTCTGAGCTTCGGCAGCTTCTTTGGCCTCGAGGGCTTTTTTCTCGTCGGCTTTCTTTTGCTCAGCGACCTTCTGAGCTTCGGCAGCTTTTTTGGCCTCGGTGGCTTTCTTTTCGTCGGCTTTCTTTTGCTCAGCAAGTTTCTTGTCTTCGAGAGCTTTTAATTCCTCGGCAGCTTTTTCTTCAGCTGCTTTCTTTTCGTCGGCAAGTCGCCGCTCAGCCGCCGCATCGTCTTGAGCAGGAGTTGCTGGAATTTCCTCGGCGCCAATCTGCTCTTTGGTAGGCTCTTGATGGGCCTCTACGAAGACCGGAGCCTCGACGATCTTGGTAGGCACCACAACGGCCTTCTCTTCTGAAACCGGAGCTTCGTCGGATTCATCTTCTTCTTCTTCGTCGTCTACTCTCGAGGAAGAATGGCCGATAGAACGACCCCGACTCGAAGACGAACGCTTGGAAACCCGAATCTCGCGGGCCTTCACGGAAAGTGCTGAGACTGCGGGCTTCGTCCCTGTCTCCGACTTCGCCACGGTCTCTGGCTTCGGCTGGGCTGTGGGCGCTTTTGCAATCACAGGATTGTCCAGATTCAGTCCACAATTGAAACGCGCTTGCCAGCCCTTTGAGGCCACATAGTTCTGATACTGATTCTGCAAACTCAAGGCGAGTTGCGAGACGAAGGCTGCAGAGGCCGGGTTGGCAAAGTCCAATGTCGAAGCCGAATCGAGAAGCAGCAAGAAACTCTCCTCGATACGCGAACGGATCGCGGCGCCTTGCTCATCGGGGAAGCGAGCCTTGAGCGCATCGCGGATCTGAGAGTAAAAATACATCTTCGCCTCAGCCGCGGTGTTGCCGAAGCCACCGATGCCCGCGCGCAGGTTGCTTCCCAGGCCCATCACGGTTTCTGAGAAATTCTCGCAACCCAGATGTCCCACCGCCAAGGAGACATGCACTCCCACGTCTTTAGAGAGCGAAGGATCCAAACGGTAGTTCAGCGAGGAGTTGGTCGCGAGCCCCTCTTCTTGGTAGATGTTTTGGAAAGAGTATCCTTGAGACAGTCCCTGACTCTGAACTTGGCGTAAATCTCCGGGTGTCTGGAACGACTGAGACATCGACGGAGTCGACGGCGTGCTGATCACTTGCGAAGGCACTCCATGCAGCGCAGGTGTCTGCGCACGGACACCCGAGCTGAGTACAAGAATCATCAAAGTAAAGAGAGCTTGCTTTACAAAACTGAAGAGCGCGCCCCCGCGTTCATGAATCCCCAAAATTCCCCTTAACACAGAGTTTACATGGGAACGGGTCGCCAAATAAAGAACGAAATCGATGGGCTAGTCATCATAGTTCAGACGACTGTCGAAAACTTCGACACCCTTTTACAGGAAGACTTCGAGAATACGTCCCCTGAGAGGCACACCGAGAAAGATATTGTTGTGACTCAGACTCGCCAGATCCGAATCGACGATCGGTGTGGCGGCGGCCTTAGGATCCACAAGCACAGCTCGAAACACACGACCCACTTCGAGTTCACCGAACTGGTCTGCCACCCCAATAAACTCGGCAGGCGCTTTCGCAAAAACTTCCACAAGACGACGCGCGGAGAGTTCTTCGCGAGCGTGGAGATCAAGCAGCACTCTGAGCGAGGTCTCAAGACCCGTGGTGCCGTAGGCTGAGGCCTTAAAGTCTTCACCCTTCATTTGGGCCTCATGGGGCGCGTGGTCCGTCGAGACAAAAGCGAGTGTGCCGTCGCGCAGTCCCTCGATGAGCGCCTTGCGGTCGGAGCTTGAGCGAATCGGAGGATTCATTTTGAAGCTGGTGTTGTTCGGGATGATGTCTTCTGAAGAAAAATACAAGTGATGTGGCGTGGCCTCACCTGTGGCTGAAAGTCCCTTGAGCTGGGCCTCGCGGAGCACACGAAGCGTCTCAGCCGATGAAACATGCAGCACGTGGTAGCGCACCTTTGGGTGACGAGCGAGCAAATCCAAATCTCTTGCGACCATCTTCCACTCTGCGTCGGCCGGATAGGCCTTCAGTCCCAGGGACTTTTGCACAGGACCTTCGGCGAGGACACCACCGTGTCCGGGCACTTCAGCATGCTGCAGGAGAGGCAGGTTTGATCGTTCCGCCTCGGCAAAGACCTTCTCCATAATGTCGTCTCGAAAGACCCCTACCCCGTCGTCGGTGAGAGCCACCGCGCCCGCTTGTTTAAGCGCAACGGCGTCGGTCGCCTTCTCTCCCACTTGGCCATAGGTCATGGCCACAGACCACAGCACGCGTACCCCCGTGTCCTTTTCGAAAGGCGCCGTTTGTGCACGCGCCATCTCGAGGACCTCCGGCGTGTCGATAACGGGTTTGGTGTTGGGCATGGTGAGCACGGCTGCATAGCCGCCTTTGCGCGCGGCCTTGAGTCCAGTCTCAGCAGTTTCTTTGTGAGGCTGCCCTGGAACTCGCAGATGAACTTGGAGGTCGATGCCAGCCGGCAGGAGTGCCGCACCTGCAGCGTCTCTCTCAATTTCTCCGGGTCTCAAAGCCAGCGAGCTCTCTGAGATCTCGCTGATTTTGCCATCGACGACTCTCAAATCCACTCGAGGCAAAACACGTGAGGCGTTCCAAAGAGCGACATTGCGAAAAAGTAGATTCGACATATCAGTACTGCACCCTCTGCAGACCATAGGGGCCCGCGAAGAAAATCTCACGACAATTGCGCGTCAGGGTCTGCGTGAGGTCTGAACGCAGCTTCCCCTGACTGAGATCAAAGACAGTAAAGCCCACAGGCGACCAGTCCCTCAGGCGCACCACGCGCGTGAGTCCTTTGGCCCGAGGCTGCTCAACAAGAATTTGCTCTCGCCCTGGGCAGGCCACGAGATCGCTGATCTCAACTCGAGAATCCCACTTCACGTGCTGAATACGCTTCATCGAACGCGGATTGAGGACAAAAAACTCGCGCGTCTCGCGAGCCAGAGCATAGAGATAGTTGGAATCGTCGCTCGACCATTCCAGAGAACGCGCTTCAGTGGGCAAATCCATGACCCACGCGTTGCCACCCGGGCTCTTAGGGTCCACAAGCTCGATACGACGACCGTTCTCCGAGACGCGGAAACTGAGGCCCGCCATGCGCAGGGTGCGGGCAGCATCCAGGCTACCAAGGTCTTCGATCTTCCAGGCTTTTTGGGTGCTACGCATTTGCGAGGTCCACGGGTTCACAAGAAACCATTCGCCACTCGAAGCATCAGGAAAACGAATTTCCGTTTCAGAGTTCCAAGATAAAAATCGATGAAAAAAAGGAACGGTATGAACAGAACTGAGACTGCGCGCAGGCAGCGTCTTCAGTCCTTTGCCCTGCTGCTCCCAAGTCCAAGAGAGATCTTGAACTTGGGGAGGCAGGAGAAACGCAAAGATAAAAGGAATGCGTTTCATCGAGCTAGAGGATCAACCTCCGTGGGCGGGGGAAGCAACGTCGCGAGCCATGACCGTTTTACGGCCTTGAGCCTTTGCGTTCTTGATCGCGTCTCCGAGGATCTTCTCGACGGCCTTCGAAACGGCTTCGATGGTCTCAGCAGCGGTGTTGCAGTCACCGTTGGACTTAATGAAACTTTTTACTTTGCTTGTAACAACCAAAACTTCTCCAGACATAAAATCTCCTGTTCTTTTAATCGCCTTGTTAACGACGAGTGGTAGAGGATAACAAAAATTGGAGTTCGGGAAAGGGAGACTTCAGAAGCTTTTCAAGATGAAGCGGTGCGTAGCGAAACAAAATCGAGGCTTGAGCTGCCGTTTTTTTAAGAAAAGCACCTTTATTCTAGGTAGCATGCGGACTTCGCGAATTTTTCTAGCTTTTGCCCTTGTCATTGGCCCACTGCAAACGTCCTGCAGTACACCGCGCGTTGGACCCTACACGCAGCAAGAAATCCAGGAGAACATCTACTTCCACTATTTCAGGAAGCTCTCGGACGCCAAGCTTCAAAAAAAGATTGCCACCAGTTCCTACACCTTGATGCGATCGACCTACGCTGAATTCAAGCTTGACCTGCAAAGGATCAGTCCCTCAAATCGTTTCCTCGAAGCTCTGCCTCAAGGACTCACGCATGGGGACTTTCATCCTCTTCAGATGGCGTGGCGCAATGGCGACCCTGTGCTCGACGACTGGGACACCGTCCAGAAGGGTCCGCTCTGGATCGATGTCGTGCGTTTTGAAGTCGCAGCTCGACTTCTTGCAAGCGAAGAAGGACTGCGCGGCTACCCCGAGTCCTCCTGCCTGGAGTCCTACTCGGCGCGCTTGGTGAGCAGCAAGCGCAGTGGTGCCGCGCGTGCGCTTCGACCATTAGCCAAACAAGAAGAACTCTTTCAAGATTTCTCACAACATCCCAGTTGGGCAAAAGCCGAGAATGAGACCAAAATTCCAAAAGATCTGCTCGCAGATTTTCGATCTTGGATCGACGCGGGTACCGATCTCCCGATCAAGTCCACGGACCCCATGAAACGTCTGGTTTCAGGCGTGGGGAGTTACCTCAAGGAAAAGATTCTCATTCTCGACGCACAGAAAAAACTTTGGGAGCTCAAAGAAGTCGATGCGGGACCAGGTGACTGCAGCAACTACGAAAGCCTCTCAAAACTCGAAAAAAAACTTGGACCCCAAGCTCTTCAAGAGCCCGTCCGCGCGTGCTGGACGTGGAAAGGGCGCAACTTCACTCTCTTGCAATGGGACGTCCGATACTGGAGCCCCGCAACTAAAGACTTTAAATCCGCGGTCCAGCTCGCCGATCACGTCCGCTGGATGTGCGAGCGGATTGCTGAATTCCACGAAGGCAGCCTTTCGGAGAGCGAAATCCGTGATTGGCGCCTGGCGCTCAAGAGTCCCGCGCCGCTTCGCCAGCGCCTCAGAGAGATCAGCGACGACGCCTTTAAGACCTACCAAAGCGGCTACCGCATGATCATGCTCGAACAAGAATAGCAAAGCCCCGCCAAGTCCTAAGACCTGGCAGGGCTTCGTGTTCGTGGATCAAGGACTGCAAAACTTTAAGATTTAGACTTCCGCGCGCAAGCGGCTGACACGATACTCGCGCAGGCGCATTTCACGCAGTTCTTGAACCTTCACGCCGTAACGAGCCCAAGGAATCACCGACAGGCGCTCAAAACCGATAGGTTCTTCGGTTTCTTCGCAGATGCCATAAACTCCATGCTCGATCTTCTTCAGCGCTCGCTCGACGAGAATCATTCGATTCTTGAGCATGTCCATCTCCTGCAAGGCGGCGTTGCTTTGGCGCTGCTTTTCAGCGACCTCGGCGTCGTCACCTTTGATGAGACTTTCATTGTGCGCTTGCGTGTTGAACAAATCGGTTTTGCCACCGAGAGCGGCCTTAATCTCTCCCTTCAGAGACAAGAGCCTTTGTTCGAGTTCCTCGATCTGAGCGGCGCTCAGTCCGAGTTGGCTCTTATTCACTTTCGGTTCCTGCGGAACCGACTGTTGAATAGGCCGTTTGATGGTCGTCGACGTAGAAGCAGACTTCTTCGCCGACAATGAAGACGAATTCTTCATTGGCGTTGCCCTCCCTAAATTTTCCCCTACAAGTGTCTTTGCATATTTGTGCAGCGTTTGCAAAATCGAGCATGACTCATTTTGTCATTAAAATCCCTTACATATGCTTTGCATGCCCCTGCACGCGTCTATCGGACAAGTATTTTATGCATCGGCGTCCATAGGCCGTTGCCGAGATGAACTCGCACGCCTACGATGGTGCACCTCTATGAAATGGCTTCATCCGCGCGTACGTTTGCGTGGAGCCCTTGAGGGAGCCTCCGCCGAAAAAGTTTGGAAAACTCACCTCTGGGATCTGCGCCCCGTATACATCGTTGGCATCCTCTCGGTCATGATGACGACGCTCGCCGAAATTGTTGTGCCCCACATCGTGAAAGAGTCGATCGACACTCTTTCAGGCGTGACCACGCTCGGCACCGAAGCCGCTGAAGAGCGATTCACAAGATACTTCCTTATTTTGCTTTCGCTCTACCTCATTCAGTATTTGGGTCGCGTCGGATGGCGCGTGTACCTCGCCCAACAGGCGCATCACGTGGGAGCGCGCATGAAGTCTCTCATCTGGGACCGCGCGAGATACCTCCCGAAGAGCAAGATCGAGAGAGACTTGCGCCCGGGTGACCTCATGAACGTGGCTACAGGAGACGTTAACTCTGGCCGCTTCGCCTACAGCTTCACTCTCGTCATGATCGCTGACATGGCCTGGCTTTTTAGCCTCACGCTCGTGGCGATGTTTCTCATCAGCCCCAAACTCACGCTGTGGACACTCGTTATTGTCCCCGGTCTCCCGTTTTTCCTGCATCGTTTGTCGGTTCTCGAGGGCAAGCAACACGACGTCGCGCAAGATTCGCTCTCAAGCCTTTCTGATCTCTCGGCTCAGTCGGTTTCCACGATCCGTTTGCAGCGTCTCACTCAGACAGGCGATTACTGGAAAGCTCGCCTCTTGAAGGCTTCACGCGACTACATGGAGAAACGTCAGAGTGTCATCTTCACAGGACTTCGCTTCATCCCACTCACGGGAATCACACCGATCCTGAGCTATGTGGTGCTGCTTGTGATTGGAATCCAAGATGTCCTCGAAGGACGACTCACGGTCGGTAGCTTTGTGGCCATGCAGTCCTACATCTTTCTCATTCAGGTGCCCTTGATTGAGCTCGGCGAGACTGTCGCCGAGTGGCAACGAGCCTTTACAAGCCTCAGACGCATCTCCAAGGTCTATGCTGAACCCGAGGCCCCTCGCCTGCGCGAGGGAGGACGACCCGTACAAAACTCCGCAGGACCGATCCTCGAGGTGAGGAACCTCAACTACACCGTTCCCGGAACCGATCTCAAGGTCATCCAAAATCTTTCGCTCTGCCTGGGTCGCCAAGAGCGCCTCGGTATCCTCGGGCCCGTTGGATCAGGCAAGAGCACGCTGCTTTCGATCCTCGCCGGTTTCGAGAACGATTTCGAAGGCCAAGTCTACTTGCACGGACAGGAGATCCGCGAACTCGAACATCTCGGGCTTCGCAAACGCATTGGCATTGTCCCCCAGAAAGCTTTCCTTTTTGCGGATACGATCCGTCACAACGTGAGCCTTGACTTGAATCTGAGCGACGAAGAGATTTGGCATTTCCTAAAACTTGCCGCGGTGGATGAAGACGTGCGAGGTTTCCCGGAAAGACTCGACACGCGCATCGGCGAGTGGGGAGTGACTCTCTCGGGGGGACAGAAACAGCGCCTCACCCTGGCCCGTAGTCTCGCCCGCCGGCCCGAAATTCTCTTGCTCGACGATTGCCTGAGCGCCATCGACACCGTCACCGAGGAGCGCATCCTGCAAGCCCTCGACCGAGAACTCGCCGACACGACGCTTGTTTGGGTCGCTCATCGAAAGTCCACTCTCAAATACTGCGACCAAATCCTGGAGTTGAACCGTGACCACCGCTGATCGCCCTCACGAAGAAAAGCTCGTTCGCCTTCGCGACATGCGAGCGATGCTCTATTTGCTACGCTTCACGCAAGGCAGTCGCGGCCTCTTCGGAGTCGCGCTCGGGCTGCTCACAGCCTCATCTGTGACTGGAGTTCTCGCGGCTCGAACTCTAGGAAGCCTTGCTCAAGACGGTCTCATGAAGGGGAACCTCAAACAAAGCGTGCTGTGGGGCTCAGCAATTATCGCACTTGAGATTGCGAGCATCTTTTGCACCTACTTCGGCAGGCGTATTTTGTCGCAGGCCTCCTTGGCGAGTGTGCTTCGGATTCGCTCCGCGCTTTTTGATCATCTCGAACTCCTGCCGATGAAGTTTTTCGACACCCAACCCCAGGGTCGTATCGTCACCCGAGTGACCCACGACGTTGACACCATGGAGGGCTTCTTCAGCCAAACTCTCGCCAGGCTCCTCAACGCGATCATCAGTCTGGTTGTCGTGCTCACGGCCATGCTCCTTCTTGATTTGCGCGTGGGGCTCTGCCTGGCTGCCGCAATGATTCCGGCGCTCATTGTCACCTATAGTGTGCGCAATCCTGTGCGCCACTGGAACAGGGAATTCGCCATTCGCAATTCCGCAATCAATGCCAAGCTTAGTGAATTCCTTAACGGCCTGCCTGTGATTCGTTCGCTCGGTATCGAGGAATGGTCTCGTCGCGACTTCGACACCACGATCGAACATCATCTCGAATCTGCGATCCAGATCAACAGGCTCAACTCTTGGTCAAGGCCTCTGATCATGTTCCTCACGTCGCTGCCACTCGCACTGTTTATCGGATTCGGAGGCTATGGTGTCATCAGCGGCACCCTCACGCTCGCGATTTACATTAGCTTCATTCGCCTTGCCGAGCGCTTCCTTCAGCCAATGAATGTCATCTCACAGGAAATTCACGTCGTGCAAACGGCCCTGACAAACACAGAACGTGTGGCAAGTTTCCTCGTAAACCCAACCGAACGAGAAGAACTGGGCACGGCCGACACACTCGAACCTGCGAGCTTCAAGGGAGAAGTCGAATTCAGGCATGTCCATATGGCCTACGATTCTGCAAAAGTGGTTCTCAAGGATGTGAGCTTCACCGTCCGAGCCGGCGAAAAGATTGGACTGGCGGGCCGCACGGGTAGCGGAAAGACGAGCACGCTTGCGCTGCTTTCGAGACTCTACGAATTCCAAGACGGCGAGTTGAGGGTCGATGGAATGGACATCCGCAAGATTCGACGCGAGTACCTCCGTCGAGCCATTGGAGTCGTCAATCAAGAAGCCATCGTGTTTGAGGCCCCACTGCGCGAGAATCTCCTGGCGGGATCCAACCTCAGCGACGCGGCAGTGCTCGAGGCCTGTCGCACCACCGGTTTTGCGCGGGTGATGCGCGACAGCCACCTCACGCTTGAATCAAGCATCTATGACCAAGGTGCTAACCTCAGCGCGGGCGAGCGCCAGCTGCTATCGCTCACACGCATCCTTATTAAGAATCCTTCGATCCTCATTCTTGACGAGGCCACGGCCAACATTGATCCCGAGTACGAGCGCATCGTGCACGAAGCAGTCGAGAAAGTCATGGTTGGACGTACCTGTTTCATTATTGCGCATCGTCTGGACACGCTTAAAGCGTGCGACCGTATTTTGGTGTTCCGTGAGGGAGAGTTGGCAGAGGTCGGTCCTTTAGCCGAGCTCCTCGCAAATCCCAATTCCTATTACAAACAACTCTACGACAATTCCAAAAAGCAAGAAGAGCCCGTGATTCCGTCATGAGTTCAAAGAACTACCTGAGCCCGGAAGGATACACGCGCCTCAAAGAGGAACTCCATCGCCTTCTCTCTGTGGACCGTCCCGAAACCGTGCGCGCGGTCTCAGATGCGGCTGCAATGGGTGACCGTTCCGAAAACGCTGAATATATTTACGGCAAACGAAAGCTCCGCGAGATCGATCGCCGTATTCGCTTTCTCACCAAGAGACTCGAAGACGTCGAACTCGTCGAGATCTCCAAAGTCGACACCTCAAAGGTTTCGTTTGGGACTTGGGTTAAGGTCCGCAATGAGGATGGAAGGTGTCAGACCTTCCAAATTGTGGGCGAGGACGAGATTGATCCGCAGCAGGGTCGCATCACGTTTTCGTCGCCGATGGGCCGTGCTCTGCTTGGTAAAACGGTGGGCGATGTGTTCGAAGTAGAGCGCCCCAAAGGAAAAGTGGAGATCGAGATTGTCTCGATCTCCCTCACGAAGGACGACGCCGGCTCTTAGGGTTCTTGCCCGTATTCGAGATAGAGTGGCGAACGAAACGCACGTCCTACGAGTCTCATCGACTGCCGGAAAAGTTCCGTCTCCGACTGAAGTCCCGATGCGCGTCTCTCATCGCAATCACCCAAGCGCTCCTCGAGCCCTGTTGCTGGATCGAGCTGCAGCTTTCCAAAGCAAGAATAGATCTTCTTGCCAGCCGCATTCAAAACCGGATCAGGCTTAACAAAGCGAGCCAGCACAAGTGAGAGCGCCAGTCGAAAATCATCGACTTGTTTGCGAACGCTTCCTTCGCCGTTGCTGGTGAGAAGCACGAGCGTCTCGCGGCCGCCAAAGAGTCCTTTGACGAAATTGTCGAAATCCTTTTTCATGCGTTTGGACTCGGGAGAATTGGGGTTGCGTCTCACCTCGTCCTTAATCTCGCGTTCGGTGTCTTCTAGCCACGTCGCCATCTTCTCAAGCGTCTCATGCAACTTAAAAATGACGTCCGTAAGAAGCAAGACAGAGTGGATGTTTGTCGTCACGAGACCTTTTTCGAATTGCCTGCGCGGCTTATCTGAGATGCGCACGCCAAAGACCTCGCCATCTGCGGACACTTCTTTGCCCTTCTTGTCGACATAAGTCAGATGCTTGTCGATAAGATTGTTTCCGGCCAAATTGAGAAAACCCAGACTCAGAGCAAAGGATTCATATGGCATCAATCCACCGCTGGAGAGAATGTCTTTGAGTTCCTTATCTTTGCCAAAATCAGCGAGGGGATACGAGACAAGTCCGTCATCGCCAAACCACCATTTTGAACCAGGAGCAAAGGCCATCAGGAAATAGGAAACGCCCGCCAAAAACTCAAGCTTCTCGCTCAAGTCAGCAGGCTTCATGTCGGCACGCTTTTGACCCCACACGGTTGGCTGTTGCTTTTTGAGTTCTAAAACACGACTGTTCTCAACAACACAGGTCCGCAAGGACTGCGGCTGTGACGCCAGCACAAGACCGGTAGCGCCCGAAGTGTCGGCGAGCTCCGAGTCTCGTACTTGAGTCGATCGACCGCTACGCGTGAACGAACCCACGCCGGGGCAAGCCCTGAGGCGAGCGCCACTTTCACTTTCGAGAAAGCGGTTCACATCGACAAGAACCCAGCGAGCCCCACTTGAAGCCCTCGTGAATTCGAGCGGCGGACGATCGTAGCCTTTCACAGAAAGCATCTGCGCAAATCCCCTGTGAAAGATCGCTGCACCGCAAGCCTGCTCAACGGGGTTGGTGGACTGCATGCCTCGGATACCAGCCGATAAACCCCAGCGCATATCGTCGCGGAACGATGACCAGTTGCGCTCCCGGAACATCGGAAGTCGCTTGGCCAGCACCTCGAGCACTTTTTCGAGCTGTTGAGCTTTCTTCTGGCTCTCCTCCGTCGAATCGCTCGGCAGAGGTCTGAGAACTTCAGCAAAAGGAGCCCCGTTTTTGACGAGAATATCTGGGAAGGTTTCTTTGAGTTTATAGATTTTGAATTCGCGGTCGAGCGCTCCAGGAAGAGCCTCGGCGATTTGCTCTTGAACGATCTCGTTGCGCTTCTTGTAGGGGTTGATGATCCCAAGTCCCATGAGACCACGGGCCGCAATCAACGGGAGAATTTTTATCGGAGACTTGAAAATTTCTTTGTCTACAAGGCCCAGGAATTGGTTGCGATCTGGAATGGACCCGTTCTTCTGAACGAGACCGTATTCGTAAAGGGGATTGTCGTCGGGCTTGAATGGGAAAACACCCCTCCAACCCGACCCTTCTTTACGCATGCCAAAATCCTCGAGAATACGAAAACCCTGATCATCGGACTGC
>CAMCVE010000031.1 GCA_945881775.1 Bacteriovorax stolpii | reverse complement strand
CCGCGTATAATTTCCCGAGCGATGGTTGAGTGGTGACGGCCTACGACGAACGCAATTTCGCGAGTGCTCTTTTCGAGCAAGCAGCCGAGGCTAATGATAGATCTTTCGGTGGAATTCAGATGACGATACATGGAGTCTCCTTCTGAACGACTAGGTTCTAGAAGTGATTCTATCGTCGTCTGAATTCCTTTTTTTCTGTCGCACTTCGTTCGAGGACTCACAAAATTTGCCTGAATTCTCGGAATGAAATTTTATCGCAAGGATCCCTCGAGGAAGATCAAAGAAATAGGGCGGGGACATGACCAGTGCTTGACCTTTTCCACGCCAAGAGCCAGACCAGACTTCTTTGAGGGCATCCCGCCAAGCATTGTTGAGAAGCGACAAAGTTCCGAAGCCCTCTTATCGTTTGTGTGCTATGGATATTTCCATGCTGGAATTTGATCTCCACCAAGGTTGGACGCGGGGCCTGCGTATCGGATTCGAGAACATCGAGACGAGCGCACTCTTTAATCCCAAGCTTGCGATCTCCGTCGAGCAAGTTCACGGCGACGAGATTCATGCGCTCTCGGAAGCCGATCTCCTTAAGCCCTCCCCTCTTCTCAAAGCCGACGGCCTACTGGTACAAGGCGATTTCTACCGCAACTGCAAACGCCCGCTCATGGTGAAAACTGCCGACTGCGCACCTATCGTAATTGTCGACCGCGAAAGCCAAGCTCTCGCGATCATCCACGCCGGGTGGCGCGGTCTCGCAAAAGGCATTCACACCAAACTCTTTCGCCAAGGACATTTTCAACCTAAAACCACGTGGGTCTGGATTGGTCCCTGCATGAGCGGTGCAGGCTTTGAAGTGCGCGAAGACATGTGGTCTCAGTTCCCCCAGAGCGTACAACGTGACCCGCGTGTTTTTGGCACCACAAAAAATCCGGAGACACGACTCTTCCACGCTTGGACTTTCATCGAAGATGATTTCAAAAAGCTCGACGTGAATATGGTCTACAACGTCGAAGTGAACACTTACTCCGACACCGCCTATCATTCCTACCGACGCGCCACGCACGAAGGCGCAAAGCTCACGGGTCACAACTACAGCTGGTGTCGATTCGGCTAGAGCCTAGATTTAAGGGAATGAAATTCGATACGCTGCGCTTGGTGCCCGCTGAACCCGAATCCACCACGTAGATGTCGTCATTGAACTGCTCCATCCCGCCAAAGAGATCAAGCTTGCTTGTTGCGGTTGCCGTTGCCGATCCATAGGCCACAAGGAGGCTTGCGCTCGATTGGCGCATGGGATCTGTAGGGAGCGATGTGTTTATGCGGCGGGATCTGTCGTGCCACTGTTGAAGAATGGATCGTTAAGAAATTTTAACGAATCCTCGCGTGCGGTGCAGCATTATCCAAGTTGAGCGTCAGATTCTTGACGAGCACCCCACAAGCTCCGCCGTCTCTCACTAATTTGTTTCAGATCGAGAGAAAGGCCCTCAAGCTGCCCAGGGTTAAGATCCGATAACAATGACATGAACCTATCTGCGCCCTTAGGGTTTCTTATTGGCCTGAGCGTTGTCTATTTTGCGATTACGCAAGGCATGAAAAACATCGCGGTCTTTATGGACGTGCACGCGATCATCATCGTGATCGGCGGCACTTTGGCGGCCGCAATGGTCTGCATCCCATTCAGCCAGCTCTTTAATATGGTGAGACTCTTTTTTCGTACCGTCACGGGCGCGCAGAAAGAAGAAGTCCTGAACTGCATCAATGAAATCGTTGAGATCTCGCGTCGCTGCAACGAAGGCGCTCCATTGAAGGATCTTATTGGCAGCACCAAAAACCCCTTTCTCAAGGAGTCCCTCGAACTTCTCTCTCAAGGCGGCTTGAGCCAGGACGAGTTCGAAGACGTCCTCGAGATGCGCGTCGAGCAACAAAACGAACGCTACAAGAGACAAGGCTCGACATTTAAGATTATCGGAAAGTTCCCGCCAGCCTTTGGCCTGATCGGCGCCACACTCGGTATGATCGCGCTCTTGCAGGGACTCGGCGAGCCCGACGCGTTCAATCGACTCGGACCTGCGATGTCTGTCGCCCTTGTGGCCACCTTCTATGGTCTGATCGTGGCCAACGTCTTTATTATTCCCATCGGCGAGAACCTCATGCACGCTTCAGAAGACGACCTCGTCATGCGACACGTCGTTATGGACGGCGTGAAACTCATTCGCGACTCCAAACACCCGCTTCTCGTTGAGGAATATCTTAAGAGCTATCTCACTCCCAAAGACCGCAACGGCATGAAGAAGGCCGCCTGATTGAATGAATCTTGAAACAGCCACGCCTACGCGTCAGCGCAAGCGCGTCAAGCGCGCTAAGCGCCTTGCTGCCGATTCGCACGACGACGGCGATGGAAATTGGCTGGTCTCTTATGCAGACCTTATGACTCTTCTCTTCGGATTCTTTGTGATGCTCTCTGCGTTCTCGACGCCCGACGCCGCGAAACTCGAAAAGCTCAAAGAAGCCACCTCTGAGTCCATGGGCACCACCTACACCAAGCCCTATGCAGAACTCGAAAAAGATGTTCAGAGCATTGTAAAAGACATCAAACTCGACAAAGAAATCGCAATCACACAAGACTCCGAAGGCATTAAGATCACCTCCAAAGGAACCCTCTTCTTCGAATCGGGTTCTGCGACTCTCAAGGACACCGCACTCACTCTCATGGAGAACCTCGCCGTAATCCTCGCGCAAAAAGCCAAAGGCTACCGCATCATCGTCGAAGGACACACTGACGACAGCCCGATCGCCACCAAACAATTCCCCAGCAACTGGGAGCTCTCGAGCGCGCGCGCAGGAAGTGTCGTGAGGCTGCTCGAATCCAAAGGCATCCCCAGCGAAACGCTTCGCCCCGTGGGACTTGCTCACACGGAACCGGTCCTCCCCAATCGCGGTCCCGCAGGTGCAGCCCTCCCCCAAAACCAAGCCGAGAACCGGCGCATCGTGATTCAGATCAGTCGCCACTTTAGCAAAAGCAAAGGAGCAGGCTTATGAAGCCTCTCCTTAAGTTTGGCTTGCTCGCGCTTCTATCCAGTTGCGCCTCGCGCGGGGGTGCCCTCACCGTCGACACCGAGCCCTCAGCTGCTGCGGTCTACAGCCCCTCGCAAGATCTCCTCGGAAACACGCCACTGGAGCTCACAAGTGAGCAGATCGAAAAAATCCGTTCCGAGAGTCAGAGCTCTGGTGAAGTCTCGCTCACGCTTCGCAAAGAGGGATTTGAGACTCTGCAAGTCTTTGTCGAGCCTAAAGCCTTCGACAAGCTCAGTCTGAAACTCGCTCCCAAGACCCAGGAAACTTTCCGCAGTCAGATCGTCAAAGACTATGCGAGCGATGCGCACGCCATGCTGAGCCAGTACCTGCGCACCCAAGGCTACCTTGGTGCGCGCCAACTCGTGCAGGCAAAACCCCTCGTCGATGAGCTCCTCAGAAGCTACCCCGATATCGCCGCAACCTACGTGCTAGCGGCGGACTATTCACTCATGAGCGGCGACCGCGCTCAGGCTCGTATCCATATCCTCAAAGCCTCGCAGCTCGCCCCACAAGATGGCGATGTGAAGCGCACCTTGAGAAAGGTGGGTCTTGCGCCATGAAGCTCCGCTCCATGAAACGCATTCTTAGTGTGCTTCTTTCTTGGGGAGTGAGCTTTGCGCTGCAAGCGCAGACATCGGCTGCTTCCCAAGCAAACAACAATGTTTCCGACACTCCCTCGCCACAAGAGAGAGATCTTCTTCGCCAACCCGAGGTGCTCGAGAAAAAATCGCAACTCGAAGAGCGCTACCAAAAACGTGTCGACGAGCTCGCCACTCGCATCCTCGGAACCACGGGGTTCCTTGCAAGCTCCGTCGAAGTCGTCTTCGCTGAACCTGTAGCGCTTCAAAGCGCCGATGGAACAGAGTCTGCGGAGGGACTTCTCACCTACCTGCCACAAGACTGGAGCGCGGCGCAAGTGGGCTCGCCAGACGACCTTCGCCTCGAAGCCCTCAATGTGCGCGTCTATGTGCGCTCGGACATCAACTCTGAGCGCGAGCGTTTACTAAAGAAAACTTTGGAGCAAAGCTTCTCATCGCTCGCCATGGATTTGAAGTTTGAGCGCGGCAATGCCGTAGCCTTTAACGATGCCCCGACCAAGGACGACGCAAGTCGCTCACCAGCATCAGTGGACGGATCAGACGCGGCTAAACCCGACACCATGAAACCCGAAACGTCACACCTGCGCGATCTTGGCCCCTACGCCCTCGCGGCTGGGGTACTCCTAGGACTTGTGGCCATGGCATTGACGTTGCTCGCAGGACTTAAATCGTTCTCATCGAGCCTGAGTCAGGCCGCAAGCACTCTTGCGGGCGGCATGGCACGAAGCTCGGATTCGAAACTCGATCTCAAGAGCAGCTCTGAGCCCGTACTCACCAGCTCATCAGGCGAAGAAAGTCCTGACACGGAAGATTTCTCGCGCACGGCACTTTCCCTAGAGTCTCTCGTGCTCACAAGACGCGCCCACACCGAAGACGTGCTCTCTGGCGAGAGCGATGCGCAAATTGCGCACCTTGTGGAGTCACTCGGGCTGATGAGCGAGGAAGCACGCCTGGGTCTAAGAGAAATCTTGGGGACTCGAAGCAACCTCTTTGAATCTCTGAGCGCGGACAAGCTTCCCTCGTCGAAGGATTCGCGTACTTGGACCGCGAGCCTCGTCAAACGCATCCTCGCGAGAGACCTCGTGAGCGAGAACCCCATCACCAAGTCCATCGACCCTGTCGACTTGAAGAGCTTCCGCAAGCTTCGCGGCGAGCAACTCGGACAGTTTGTGGGCAGCGTACTCGAGCAATCAGACTCTCGACTCGTTGCGGGACTCTCAGAAATTCTCGACACCCATCAGATCCAAGACTTCATCGAGAACTCGTCGAGCGAAGAGTGGACGAGGCTCGTGGGCTTGATTGAGCAGTCTCCAAATGACAAGATCGCTCTTGAATCCGACCAACTGGAGCGCCTCAAGGCCTCAATTCCTCGAGGCGATGGGGCTAGCAGCGCAGCCGCGGGAGGCACACGTGCCAGCACGCAGCGAGTGCTGGCGGGACTCCTCGTGGCACAGAAAAAACTGAGTCTCGACGCCGAAACACGCAACCTGCGCTCGCTCTGCGAGAAGCTCCCGCAAATGCGTCCCAGTCTCGAGTCGCGCTACTGGGGACTCGCGGCGCTCGCTCGCGTTCCAGAGCCCGTGCTTGTGACGTGGCTCACTCGTTTGGACAATCGTTTGCTTGCAGCCCTGCTCCATTTCTCACAGAGCTCCGAAGAGCTCACACTATGGGCACGTCTTGAAAGCCTGCTCCCCGAGGGCATGCGCAAAACCATCGTGCTCGACTACTTCAAGAAAATATCGACCCAGAACAGCTCTAAGGAACTCCAGCAATGGTCCGGAGTGCTTCGTGCCAACATCGAAACCCTGCGTGCTCAGCACGCTGAAGGTCGCTTTGAACTGCTTAGACCCCAACAGCAAGCCGAGGTCGCACATGCGAGCGAGTCTGAAGCAGCCTAACGCAGCACACATTGCAGCAAGTCTCGTACTAGCGCTTGGGTGCTATGAGGCCAGGGCGACTCTCTCTCTCGCCCCCAAGAGCAGCGTCCGAAGCGGCACCACCCTCATCAAGAATACTGTCTCGGGCCTCAGCACGATGAGCCTGGGTGGTTTTGAGGTGCTGGGACACGTATTTCTCACGCCCAATCTCGCAATGGGCCTTGGCTACAAGGCAGAGTTTGATCTCTTAAACCAAGTCGTGCCGCTCAAAGGTTTTGAAATTCAGGGGCGCTACTACTGGTGGGGCCAAGGCACCCGCGTGCGCGATGAGGCGGCGCTTTTCTCGCGCAGCTCACGTTCGCATTGGAGTGCCTACGTTTCAGCGACACTCTTTGCTGCGAGCTACTACATTGCAACGGGTGCAGGCGTTGACCCTCTTGAGGGTGACTCCAACATGATCCTGGGAGCCGTTGGGGTCGACTATGCTCTCTCCAATTCACTCGATCTCAATCTCGAGGGCGTCATGTCCACCTTAAGTTTTAGCTCGGACCCTGAGACGGTTCGCTTCTCGACAATGGGCGTGTCTGCCGGGCTCACTTACATCTTCTAAAATCGCTTAATTGACTTTTTCATCCCCAAAATTGAAACAAATCACCAAACACCCTTAACTCATAATATTTAGCCATTTAGAGCAGATAGCCCCGGTTTTCATTGCGGAATGATCCCGTCCTCACACTCTCTTAACTCAGCCTCGTAGCGCTCTAGGTCGATAATAGGGCTATGGGGAGTACGAGTGTTTTTTCGGTCCACTGTTTTGCATTCCTGCTGGCAACAGCGGGGCTGTCGGCGTGTATCAACAGTGGTGGACTTGTAGGCCAAGAAGCTCCAGGCTCAGCTGGACCCAATCCACTCGATAAAATTACATTCATGGGCTGCACGGGAGGCGTTCCCGTCAACGCGACTTCTGCTCGCGTCGAATTTGACTTCCCTGAAGGTGTTGAGAAGATCAACGTCTACGTCGACGGAACCTTGGAGGGGTCATCTAACAACCGCGTCTTTACGTCTTACACCGCCCGGACCCTCACGCCCAGCACAAGCTACACCTTCTACTGTGAGGCACAGATTGGTGAATACCGTAAAATTGGTCCGTTGGTCAGAACCATCGTCACGCCTGCGCTCGGTGACGATTCTCCCGTTGCCTTCCCCGGTATCGACACTGCGGTGGCGCAGAGCCCTAGCTCGCTACGCGTGACCTGGACCAATCCCACTGGTCTTGTGGCTTCGAAAGTAAAAATCTATTTGAGCGCCGGCAGTGGGGTCGATTGGATTGCCGCACCGGTTAAAGAGCCCAGCTACTCACTCACGCAAGCCACACTCGCAGGGCTTGGCGATGAGGTTCCTTACTCCGTAGGCATTCGCGCCTGCAACGCCGCTGGCGCCTGCGAAGAAAACGTCGTTCAACGCACTTTCACTCTGGCAGACGGTGGAGCCCCCCAGACTCAAGGAGCCATCAGCGCCACCTACATTCCCGCAAGTTCCTCAGCTCTCGTCGAAGCCCCCTGGTCACCCCCCGATGGTGGTATTGCACATCGACATGTCTACGTTTCGGGCGGCACCTACGGCAACGGTCAAGGCGGCACCAATGTCGCCAACTACGCAGCTTGGTCGTCAGGCTTTGCCGTGAGTGATGCCGCTAATCCGCCCTCACAGCTACTAGTGAACGGCCTTGGCACCGCCACTCACTACATCGCGATTCGTGATGAGGATCCTTCTGGAAACTTCTCTCCGATTAGCACTTTTGCTGTTGTGAACTACAAAGGTTGCCTTAGCACTGCGGCGCTCAGCACAAGCGTTGTGCGCGTCACATTTGACTATCCCGAGGGAGCTGATTTCGTAAGAGTTTCCGAGAACGGAGTTCTGAAATTTACCTCTTCGGATTCGAACGTGAAAACTTTCGACTCGACGGCGCTGACCGAAGGACAAACCTACATCTACGAATGCGAAATGCAGCTCAATGGTCGTCTCATTAAAGGCTCGCAGCGTCTGACCCAGAAAACTGCCTCCATCAATCCTCCCAATTTCCAGGGAATCATAAGCGCAACAGCACTCAGTCCTTCGTCAGTACGTATCAATTGGAATCCTGTTGGCGCAGGAGTCTTGCCCGCTCGCTTTGTTGTCTACGCAAATCCAGGAAGCGAAGTTGACTGGGAGGCCACTCCTCTTGATTCCAACGTCACGAGCTCTGCCACTCAGTACACGGTCTCGGGCCTAGGTGACGGGCTGCCTTACGCTTTTGGTGTGCGCGCCTGCTCCGAGACAGACAATTGCGATTTGAACGCTGTCAAACGTTCGATCACTCTCTCTGACACTCCCAATGCGCCTGCAACCACAGGCGCTGCTAGCGCCGTGTTCGCGAATGGCGTCGTTACTGTCACAGCACCCTGGACTCATCCCCAAGGAAAGATACTTAAACGTCACGTGATCATTTCGACCGACTCTGGATTTACGAGTCCCACTGAAGAACTGATCGATGTCACAGACCCGCTTGCTGTCCCAACAAGCTTTGTTCTCTCGAGTCCCTTCGTTGATAACACCACCTACTACTTCCGCGTTCAAGACGAAGACGGAAGCGGCCTCAACAACAACAACACGAGCACCGTAAGCGTGAACTCTGGAGACCTGACGCCGCCCAGCTTCGACGAAGTAAAATTCGTGAGTGTTGAGAGGTCAACTCCTGAGGAAACTGCGATGCAGGTGAAAGTCACGGCGGTCAGTCGCCAGCCCGGCGACTCAAACGGCGTTTCACACTATGTGGTCTTCCTAAAATCATACCCCGAAGGAACCTTGAACAACACGGCTTGTTCGACCGGAACTCGTTGGGCGGAATTTGATGTCACCAATACAACCCACTTCCCAACATACGTTGTCGGCGACGACTACGACCTGAATGTCACGGGACTGAGTCCTCGAACTCTCTACGGAGTCTGCGTCAAGGCCCGCGACGGAGCCGGCAATCTTTCCAATACCAACAAAGCCGTATGGCATCGTACGGCCGACGTCGTTGCGCCGGAGTTTGTGGGACTTGGTGCGAGCCATTCCGACAACGCCGCCTTGATCAACCTCAACACTCAAGAAATTGAAATCAGCTGGAAGCTAAGTTCATCGAGCGACGCCTCGACTTACAACGTGCGCATCTGGCGTGGGTCATCGACAACGCAAAACGACCTGCAAGTCATCTCGAACATTGCCCACCCCATTAAAACCAATAAGATTGCTCGATCGACCTTTGCCTACACCGACTTTGAAACACTCTATGCCAGTGTCGAGGCCTGTGATGATGCCCTCAGCAAGGGCTACAACGCCACTGCAAACAATTGTACCTTGGGGCCCATAGTTTCTGCCCGGGTGCGTGGATTCTCGGTACCCGACATCACTCCTCCTCAAGGCTTCGAAGGAATATCTGAGGCGTTCCCGACTCTCGCATCGACCGCTTCGAGTTTCTCTTGCGCAGGTGGATCTACGGTTGCTTTAGCCCAGGGCGAAGCTCTCGTGTGTTGGACGCGCCCCTTCGGAGGCAGTGCCACTTGGTCTGACTATAGCAAGTTCCGAGTTTATAGTTATGCGGGTGGCGTGCTCACCCAAGTCGGCAATGATGTCTACTGCTCGGGCTCGGGGGCATCAACAGTCTGTCCGACTCAGGCAAAGATCACCGGACTTGAGGCCTACAAGACCTACCGATTGCACGTGCGCGCTGTCGACGCCGCGGGTGCAATCACGGATCTCAACCCAGTCTCGAATTCACTCGACGCCCGCACCAGAGACACCTCTCCTCCCGTTTGGAGCAGTGGTGCCAGCTTGAACTCTTCAGCAGCCAACCCCCCAGTCTTTTCGTGGGCTGCGGCCAGTGACAACCAAAAAGATTTGGACGCGAGGATCAAATATCAACTCTTCCGAAAGTCGGGCACTGCGTTCACCGATCCGAATAACTACACCGCTATCGTGGCAGAAAAAGACAAGCAATTCTCCGAACGAGAAAGCACGCAAGTGTCAGACCCCGAAAACTTCAGTGAGGGTCAAACATTTTATTACGTCATTTGCGCTCGTGACAGCAGCGACAACAGGATTTGCGACGGCTCGAGCATGAAAGAGTACGTTGTCCCCGACCGCACTCCTCCTAGTATCACCGCCATCTCGGTCCTCAATGCCGCTGGGGCATCAACTAAGACCCTTGATGATAAAACATTTAGGCTTCAATTTTCGATCAACGACAACCGCGTCAATCTTGGGGTGATCACAAAACAAGATCTCCAGGTAAGCATCTACCGCAAGGCAGGAGATGACACGAGCGTCGACGTCGTACGTGGGGAAGATGGCTTTCCGACAGAAGATGACCTCCTTGATGATGGACCAGGACTCGAGAGTTATCTCGAGGACTTTGTTCCAACCAACCAAGTGAAGTATCTCAAGTACGTTGTTGTCGTGAACGATGGTTTCCCAAGCTTCAACAAGGCAATGGCCAGTGTGCTTGTCGAAAGCGACACTCGAATGAGCCTCGACTCAGCTCTTCCCGTTATGCCGGCGCAAGGACTTGCTACGGGCGGCACTCGTATCATTGTGCGAGGATCTGGGTTCGGCAACAACGCTGTGGTCACACTTAACAGTCTCGCGTGCGACGAAGACGCAGGGGCATCAAAGTTCGGCGCCAAACGCTACTCATCCCGCATTCTATCCTGCAAGACACCTGCACGCGTCGGCGGAAGCGGCCAAACGACAGCCCAGCTCAAGGTTCAGAACCCTGACGGCACTATTGACACGGCCAATTTCGATTACTGGGCAACAGGAACTCCGAACGCCTGTGACGACTCAGCCAACCGCAACCCGACTCCAACAGGAACGGGTGTGAGTGTCTCGACTCCAGTACTCATCTGCACGCCTGCTCAAATCCAAACCTTAGCTAGCGAGGGAGCTGTCAATACCAAGAATAAGTTTGTCACTTTAGGTGATCACATCGATATGGATGGAATCACACTGGCAAACTCTGTCCTAGGAGAAACGGGGATAACAAACCCCTACGCCAAAACGCTCGACGGCGCTGGCTATATCATCGAAAACCTTAATATCGTAAACTCGACAGCCTCCTACCTAGGTTTTATCGGTGTCGGAACCACAGGTGTTGCAGTTAAAAACATAGCCTTCATCAATCCCATCGTCGCGAGTACTCACACCGCAACAACCGGAACCCGATTCCTGGGAGTCGTTCTAGGATCAACAGCGAGCGCAGCAAACTTAGAACAGATCTCGAATGTCGACGTCGTTGACGGAACAGTCTCGACAAGCAACGTAGCTGCTGTTCGCGGTGGCTTGATTGCTGGCCAGACTGGTGCCGGGGACTACAGCAATATCTACGCAAAAGGAACCTTGAATAATTTCTACGTAGCGGGGGGAGCAGTAGGAGACGTCGCGGGAAGCATCACGATGAGCAACGTCGAGACGGAGGGGAGCGTGTCCGCTACTGAAATCACAGGTGGCGTGATTGGCAGTGCTACGGTTACTGCTCCTACTCTCACTTTGCTCCGATCCTCGGCCTCGGTTACTGCGACCTCAACTGGTAGCGGTGGCATTGGAGGCATCATCGGAAAGATCGGAACCGGGTCGGCAACCAGTTACATCGTAAGTGATACCATCTTCACAGGCACTGCCACGGGCTACGACTACTGCGGCGGAATTATCGGAAATTTGGATGCTTCCACGACAGCTACTGCGGCACGCATTTTTTCGAGCGTGAACAGAGGAACCATTAACTGCCGTGATTCGGTTGGCGGAATATTTGGCCGGATGAACGATGGTGCCGCTTTCAAACTTACTTCACTTCGAAACGAGGGAACTGTGATTGGGCGAAATATGGTCGGTGGCATCGGAGGTTATGTCTCACGGATGAATCCTACTACGTCCTGCTACAGCAGCAACGACACACCTTGCTTTAAGCGCCTTGGAAATACCGGAAGCGTTTCCGGAGGGGACAGCGTCGGTGGACTCTTCGGACATATTACTCAGTCCGCGAGCCAGTACTGGGGATTTAGCGTCGAGAAAGCTTATTCCACGGGCCCAGTCAGCGCATCGGGGACGGGAGCAGGAGGCCTTGTCGGCAACTCGATCGGCGGAGCAAGCGCCGCCAACTACTATAAACGACTCCTGATCAAAAATTCCTATGTCACCTCCAACGTGTCCGCGACGACTACGAGCGTTGGCGGACTCTTCGGAGCGTTCACAACCCAAAACGCCACCGACCCCAACCCAGACAACAATCCTAATGGATACCAAATCGACAAAGTCTACGTATCCGCGTCGATGTTGCCAGCGACAGCCACCAACAAAGGCGCTCTTATTGGCAGCTGGACACACAACACCGTTGTCATGAAGACTTTCAACGCCTTCTGGAACTCGACTCTTCAGGCCAATGCTTTTGGATCTGGTCCGAGCGTGCCGACGGGTGTCGTGTCGAAGACGACAACTGAGTTGAAAGATGATCTCACCTACACGGGCTGGGACTTCTACGACAGCACGACCAACACAACGGGGATCTGGCAAAAAGTCGAGGGATCGACTCCGAAACTCAAATGGGAGTCCTGCATCATTCCAAATCCTGCAGGAGTGACACAAGCCTCTTACTGCACTGACTGATACCTGGGTCTGCTAGGTTCTTGACTCCCTAAGCCCAGCTCGCTCATCGGAGCCCATGTCACTCATGCGCTTAAGTCTCGCCCTAGCCCTCCTCGCACTCGATACACCCAGCATCCAAGCCGTGGTGCCACGGATGCCGGGCTTAGTTCGCGGTGAGCGCGCCGCCGAGGAGCGGCTTCAAGGGCGACTTAATCTCAAGCTTGTCGCCCGTGCGTGGATGCATAAAATATAGCGTGTGCGCATGCAGATAAATCCGCTCATCGGCGCGGCCCCCATAGAGCGTGTCGCCGAGGATGGGATAACCCAGGAACGACAAATGCACGCGGATCTGGTGCGTGCGACCGGTCTCGAGTTTCACATCGAGCCAGCACCAGTCTTTGGTTTTTTGCAGCACTTTGAAATGCGTGGTGGCTTGTTTGCCGTCGGTGGGTAGCACCGCAAAACGCAGGCGGTTCTTGGGATCGCGCCCCAAGGGCGTGGAAAGCGAGTAGCGACCGTCGTAGTCAATACGGAACGCGAACGTGAGCGAGTTTTCTTGAAGCATCTTGGTGAGCCTCAAGGGCTGTGCGACCTTTAGCTTTTCAACATCGCCCTGGACCCAGGCCCAGTAGAGACGGCCCGCGCTCTTGGCTGCAAACTGCTCGGCGAGCTTGCGGTGGGCTTCGAGGTGCTTTGCGACGACAAGACACCCTGAGGTTCCCTTATCGAGACGGTGCACGATACCGGGGCGCTCTTCCTCGAGCACCTCGGTGCCCCACTTCAGCAGATCACCTTCAGTCTCGGAGATGACTTTCTTTTCTTGAATGAGCCAGGCGACGAGAGTCTCTTCAACGGGAACACCCGCGCCTGCGTGGACGGCGACGCCTGCGGGTTTATCGAGCACAAGCAGGTCCTGGTCTTCGAACAGAATTGTGGGCGCCTCGCCCAGGTAACGAAGCTCATTGGGATTGCGCTCCTCGAGCGCGGGTTCCTCGATAAGAAGTGCGGAGAGTGCGGGGAGTTTGGCAACATCGAGAGCAATGCAGTTGCCGGTGTCAACGCGTGCGCTCGCCTTAGCGGCCTTTGACTCCACCGTGAAGAGACCTTCATCGAGGAGACGGGTCCAGCGACTCCGGGAGACCTCGGGAAAGCGGAGGGCTAGCAAGCGATCGAGGCGCAGAGCGTGTTCGGTCTCAGAGACGTAAAATGGGAAGTGGGATTCGATGTCCATGCCAAGCCTATAGACTGTTATTGGGCCGAGGTCACGGACTGCGTTCGCCAAACAGAACACCGGGGTCGAAGATCATACGGTTTTAGAGTGTGGAGCGAACAATCTTGCCTTCATCGCGCATTCGATCGGTAAACTTCTTGGAGAGCTCTTCGGAGTTCGGGATGCTCAGCGTGCGACAGATGATGGCGACATGCCCCCGCAAATAGACGGGTTGCGTGTAGATGTTTTCGAGTTCTTCTTCCTCGATTGCCGTGATCTTGGAGGGAGAAATTTTGGAGCGCGCCGCGAGCTGCTCGACAGAGATTTGTTTATAAATGCGTACGGCTCTTAGGAAGGCACCATCGAGCTGCGTGCAGCCCTCTATTTTTGATTCGAAATCGGGATTGGCGACGAAACGAAAATCGTCGTTGTCCCTTTCCGTCTTCACAACACGCACATGCGCGCGGCGAG
>CAMCVE010000030.1 GCA_945881775.1 Bacteriovorax stolpii | reverse complement strand
AGCGTGTTGCGAATCACGCGCTCGTGCTTAAGGAGCGAATGCGTTCCTTGTGCGAAGTCGGATCTGAGGACCACATGCAGGGCCTGCTTAGAGGAGAGGGGCCTGGCGACTTTCGCGTGCGAGAGCTTTAGGAGCGAGCCGCCGAAGCTCAGTTGCTTTTTGAATTCGAGACCGGGGAGCGGGGCTTGAGTGGAGGGAGTCATGGAACTGAGGCTGCTTGAAGGACGCGCCGGAGAGGTTTGACGGGTGACGAGGCGCTCATTTTTTGCGGACGTTGAGGTCTTTTTTACTCGCTTTCCGTGTCCCATGATTCAAATCTATCTCAGAACGTAGCGATGTCAATTATCGTTGCGCTGGCACATTCTAATTTCAAGTGCGCGAGGTCAAGGGGCAATTCAGCGAAGGGGCGAGGTGTGGTGAACCTCGTTTGGCGTAAACCAGCCCAGAGTTTTTCGAGGGCGATCGTTAAGTAATTTTTGGACTCGTAGAATTTCGGCACGGGAAACCTCCTTAAGGTTTGTTTTCTTGGGAAAATATTGGCGAATCAGTCCGTTCATGTTTTCGATCGAACCTCGATCCCGCGAGGCCTAGGCTCGCGTGAAAAACACAGGCACCTTCAATGCCTCCGAGGTTTCTTCGAATGACGAAAACTCCAAACCGTTGTCATTCGTTAAAGAGTGCATAGCTTCGATTGAAATTTTGGCTGACCCTCATTGAGGCTCGACCGGCAAATTTGTTCAGGGCTCCGTTGGAGTTTTAAGCAGAGCAGTGCAGGGCAGAGGGTCGCTGACTTTGGGTGGAAGAGCTTGCTCAAGGCTCAAGAGCCGTGAGTCCCAAAAGTTCGCTTAGGGTCCCGAGCTAATTGCTGATGTCTTCAACGGAGATGTGAAGGAGAATCCCAGCATGTAGCGACCTGTGTTGGGCTACTTTGGACAGCGACGTTTTAGTGCGAGCAGATCGGGCTCCTTTGAGGTGATAAAGAAAGCTAAGCTCTCTCGTGGTGTCAGGAACTTGTGCGCCTCGGATCTCTTGCGGGTGGCGCGATAGGGCTCTAATCTTAGAGGTATGGGCGGGCGCTTGTATCGAAAGAGGCTGATCGGGCTCTTTGGCGTCTTGTTGTCGACCTCCGTGTTGGCCCAAAAGCCCCAAGACTGGTCTGGAGAAATTGTTGGAGCTGCTTCGCGTTTCAGGGCTGACACCGGTGTCACGCACCCGATTCTCTACGCACTGCCTGAGTGGAGCCGAAGCAATGCTGCAGACCTGGATTTGATCTCCCGCAATACAGCCGGACTCTCAGCGCTCGATGATTCACGGAGGCGCTTTGTGCCGCTCTCAGTGGGCGGCTTTGTCGTTGGAAAATCGTACGATCTCACCAATGTTTACAAGACGCCCGGCCCGCTCGGATCAGAGGTCCTCGCCGATCTTGCCAACGATGGAAATCAGGTTCAACGTGTGAAGGGCTCGGTCCAGGGCTACTATCTCATGCACAATTTTGCCTACTCGGTGCACTACGTTCAGCAGCGTAACATTTGGCTCAGCGATTCCGATCAGACACTCAGGTATCAGTTCTTCCGCGACATTTGGGTTCAGTTTTCATCGGGTGGTCAAGTCTTTGACTCCGATTCGTCGGGACGCCTCGACTTCGGAGTCGCCATTAAGGGCATTGTCCGCATCGGATCGGACAAGACCCAGGCACTCACAAGCATCACGGCATCAACGAAGTTTAACGATTCAAATTTTATGGAGCAAGGTCTCGGCGTCGGTCTAGACTACTCACTCCTCTGGACCTCGCCTTATTTTGAGGCCAGCCCCTGGGGATTGCAGGTGGGCCTCGTGGGCAAAGATATTGGAACCACACGTTTTCTACGCGCAGAACCAATTTTCGAGATGCTCGGCTATCGCACGGGAAGCACTAAGAAATTTCCTATTTTGCCCAATGACACCATTCTTGGACTAGGACTCAAGCTGCCAAATTTCCGAGACGGTCTTAGATCCGCTTTGCGGCTAGAATGGAACAACTGGACGCGTCCCATCCCATCCGGGAAAAAGTGGGCCGCCTCCTATGAGTTGAGATTTCCATTCCTTGCGAGTCTCTATGGAGGCTATCGGGGCGGATCTTACTCGGGCGGTGTGGGACTTCGGTTCCGAGACGTCGAGCTCGATCTGGGAACCTTCGTGGACCTGTGGAACAACGAATCTCAACTCGTGGCGCGTAGAGCGTGGATGATGGAGTTGAGGAGTGTCTTCTAAAGGCCGTCTGATGAAAGGGTTTCTTGCGACGGCATCGCTCCTTGGAGCGGTGAATGTGTTCGCGCGTCCTGTGAGGCCCTTCTATCAGGCCGGTCGTGCGCTCGCTATGGGAGACGCTTACACGGCGGTCGGCACCGATTTCGAGGCCGTCTATTACAATCCGGCAGGCATCGCACGTCGGACGCGTCCTCGGGTGAAACTCATGGACATCGAAGCCAGTGTCTCGCAGGGATTCGTTTCTCTATTCGATGGCTCCCTCACCAAGTTCCTTAGCCTTCAGAAAATTCTCGAGGACACCGCCGAGAACCCGGGTCAACCGTACGGGATTGGAATAGCGTTTTTGCCGCAGTTCTTGGTGAAAAACTTCTCGATCGGCGTCCTTTTTAGAGCTCAAAACGAAGCGACCTACAACGAGGCCGATACGACAACGAGTCTTTTCTCTTCGGCTGACTTGGGAGCGTACATTCATTATGGAGTCGCTCTAGCTGGAGGCATTTTTAAACTCGGCGTGGGTGGCAAGATTCTCAATCGTGCCGAACTCGATCGAACCTACACGGCGGCGGAAATTGCGGCGGGAGGACTCAGTTTCACCACACAGTGGAAAGAAGGATTGGGCCTCGGTGTGGATATGGGCGCTCTGCTCACGGTTCCTGTTGCGGGTCTTCCGACCTTCGGAGTGAGTGTGCAAGATTTTGGAAATACAACCTTCCAAGACAAGCGTGTCTTTTTCACGAGTGACAGCGCTCCGCAGGGTGCTCCCGAGAACCTCGAACAGAAAATCAATGCCGGCTATTCGATGATCCTCAAACAGGGGCGCGGCGTGCGGACCGTGCTCGCGGTCGACTACAAAGACGTCACTCGAGTCGGGAGCGACTACTTAGATCATTTGCACGCGGGGTTTGAGTTCAATTACGCCAATATGTTCTATCTACGAGGTGGTGTGAACCAAGGGCGCTACTGGACAGCCGGATTTGGATTAGAGATCGGCGGGATGGGACTTGAATTTGGAAGTTACGGCGAGAATCTCGCAGAACGGGGTGCGTCACGGATCAGTGACCGCAAATACTTGGGACGCTACGTTCTGGCATTCTAGAGAAAGGGCGAGAGATGAAAAGATTCTATTCAGTGCTCGCTTTGTTCCTCGTCTTAGGGGCCTGCAGCAACGCATTCCGCGATCTTCCAGACAAAAGTTCAGATCAGTACTACATCGACCAAGCTCAGCTCTTTCTCAACGAATTCAAGTTTAACGAGGCGATCGAAAAGATTATGCCTGTTCTTGCAACTCAGCCCAACAATGCGCAGGTCGTGCAGATCGCGATGCTCGCGCACGCGGGTCGAGCGGGTTTACGTGTGCTGGATCTCATCCTTGAACTCGGATCGGATACGGGAACGAGCACTTTCTTTCGTATTTTTGCCGAGCATTTTCCGGACACCGATGACGACGACGTTGCGGATATCCAGACCGCAATTGATATCATGGAGACCTATCAGCCGGATGCAACACTTCGGACTTCGGAGCTCAATCTGATTGGTATGTTCCTCTATTACAGTCGAATCGGTGTGGTTCTCCACCGCTACGCCTATGTGAGCAATGTAATCTCCCCAAGCTTCAATCAGTGCAGCACAACGGATCTGCCTGACGCCGCTCTGACTTATATCGTTCAGTCTGTCCCCAGGGCCATGACTGCGGCATCAAACATCTCTTCTGGTAGTGTTGCGGATGCGCTGACGGCCTTGACCAGCGCTCCCGAGATTCAAGCCTTCGTGGGTTCTGAAACTTCGACCTGCCCGTCGGATACGGCGCCTTGTCAGTCCATGCGTTCCCTGATTGGCGAGGGATCCCTCGGAATCGGAATCGGGTCGGGAGCCCCTGCCGTATGTCCCTAGGCTCGTTCTCAAAAGCTACGTTGCAGGTCGGAATCTTCATGGTCTCGTCGCAAGTTCATGCGGCTTTCGAGCGCGACTCTTACCGCGACATTCGACTGCTCGGCCGCGGCAACGCTGCGATCGCAGACGTGACGGGCGGAGCTGCGGCCTTCTACAACCCTGCAGGCCTTGCCGACACCAGCACCTTCTCATTCATTCCTTTGGATTTCACTCTGGGTGGGAACAAAAACGTGGTCACCAGTATTTCCTCTGTGACTTCCCTCACGTCGAGCGACGAGACACTCAGCCAGAAGTTCAGCCCTTTGCTAGGAAAGCCCTTGGCGCTTCAAGGGACCTTTTTCCCTCACGTGGCTGTCCCTCACTTCATGATCGGATTCTATGACTATGCCGATATCAATATTGAGTATCGTGACCCGGTCTTTCCTCGCCTCGATCTTCAGGCTCGCAATGACTGGGGGCTGATCCTCGGTGGTGGGCTTAACATCACTCCGCAGATCCAAGTCGGGGCCTCTGTTCGCTACATGAAACGCAAGGGCTTCGATGAAGTGCTCAATATGGCGACTGTGTTGAACCTCACGGGCGCTTACCTCCTGGAGATCATGGAAGAGGGGGAAGCTTTTGGCTTCAATTTGGGGACTCGATACACTCAAAGAATTGGGAAGTCCTCTTGGATCGCGGGAGGCGTGGTAGTGGAAGACTACGGCGGCACGAAGTTCCGCAATGCAGATAGGGGCCCTCTTCCTGAGACGCAAGCTCAAAAATTTAATGTAGGACTTGGTTATGGTTTCCTAATTCCCAAAGGCGAGTTGAAATTTCTCTTCGATGTCAAAGAACTCGGCGATTCCGAAAAATCCTCAACCAAAAAAATCTTCATGGGAACTGAGCTTAATGTGCCGTTTGTAAATCTTCGACTTGGCCTGTTTCAAGGCTACTGGACAGCCGGACTAACGACCTCCATCATCCCCTTCTTTGATCTCGATGTTGCCACTTATGGCGAAGAACTGGCCTCTGCGGCGGGACTCAGAGAGGCCCGTTACTGGATGATTGGTTTTCGGACCGGCCTCGACATGAAAAAGGGCACCAAAAAGAAGCAACGCTACACGCTCGACGGACTTTGACGCGTTCGTGGCCTTGATAGAAGGCGGGACACGCCCTAAGTTAGGGCTACCGCATTATGGACAAGGCCTACGAGAAACAGCACGACAAAAAATGGCAAAAATTCTGGGATGACGAGCGTCTTGCTGTTCCCGAGGTTGCCCACGCGCGCCACGCAGCCCCGCTAGAGAAAACTTTTGCGCTGCTCATGCCTCCTCCCAACGTCACCGGAGTCCTTCACCAGGGACACGCTTTGATGCTCGCACTCGAGGACACCCTCACGCGCTGGAATCGAATGAGTGGTATCGAAGCTCTCTACCTTCCTGGCACCGACCATGCCTCGATCGCGGTGCAGATGCAGGTCGTGAAACATCTCGCTACAAAAGGCATCGATCACAGGTCGCTGGGTCGCGAAGGTTTTCTCAAGGAATGCTGGGACTGGATCAATGAGTACCGCCCGCGTATTTACGGACAAGTGCGCAGTATGGGAACCAATTGCGATTGGGAGCGCGTCAAGTTCACGATGGATGCGGAACTCAATAAAGGCGTGACCCACGCCTTCGTGGAGCTGTACAAACGCGGCCTCGTCTACCGTGCCGAAAAGCTCGTGAACTGGTCCCCTAAAGGACAGACGGTACTCTCTGATCTCGAAGTGATTTTTAAGGAGCAAAAGGGGCATATTTGGCATTTGAAGTATCCCTTGGCTCACGATCCCTCCCAGCACATTGTCGTTGCGACCACGCGTCCCGAGACGATGCTTGGAGACGTCGCCGTTGCAGTGAGTCCAAGCGACGAGCGCTACAAGCATTTTGTCGGCAAGAAGATAATTCTGCCGATCGTGGGTCGCGAGATTCCGATCATCGCTGACGAGTTCGTGGACGCTGCGTTTGGAACGGGTGCGGTGAAGATCACGCCGGCACACGACTTCAACGATTTTGAAGTTGGCGAGCGTCACGGGTTTGCTCGTCTCAATATTTTTACTCCCGAGGCGAAACTTGTCCCAAATCTTCCTGGCAAAGCCGCCGCTTGGGCGGGACTAGATCGTTTCATAGCGCGCGACAAGGTTGTCGAAGAGTTCCAGGCTCTGGGGCTTCTCGATCGCATCGAAGATCATCTCAATCGGGTGGGCACCTCGGAGCGCTGGGGTGAAATCGTCGAGCCCTATCTCAGTCATCAGTGGTTCCTGAAAATGGACGGCATGGCGGCGCGCGCTGCGGAAGCTGTGCGCGCTAAGCGGATCGAGATCGTACCTCACGAGTTTCATAACCAGTTCATGCGTTGGATGGAGAATATCCACGACTGGTGCATCTCTCGACAGCTGTGGTGGGGTCAACAGATTCCAGCCTACCACTGCCGCAAAACCGGTGAAGTCGTCGTCTCGGAGACACCTCCTCCTGCGAGTCCCAAGCACGATTGGGTGCAGGACCCGGATGTTCTCGACACCTGGTTTAGTTCTGGGCTCTGGCCACTGACGACGCTCGGTTGGCCCAACGTCAAAGCTGAAGATCTCAGGAAGTTCTATCCCACGAGTGTGCTCGAGACCGGCTTTGATATTCTCTTTTTCTGGGTCGCTCGGATGGTCATGATGTGCATGGAATTCGTCGACGAAGTGCCCTTCAAGAAGGTCTACATGCACCCGATGGTGCGCGACGAAAACGGACAAAAAATGTCGAAGTCCAAGGGGAACGTGATCGATCCTCTGGAAATTGTCGAAGAGTTTGGCGCGGATACTTTGCGACTCACTCTCAACGGTCTCTGCGTGCAAGGTCGTGATTTGCGACTCTCCACAGAGAGGCTGGATTTCTACCGGGCCTTCATCAATAAGATTTGGAACGCAACCCGCTTCGCTCTCATGAAGTCAGAGGGCTCAACCGATCGCACCTGGATGAAGCGTCCCGCGAGAGTCACGCACCTTCACGATCGCTGGATTTTGGCTCGTCTCGACGAGGCCTCGCGCGATCTGAACAAAGCCTGGGGCGAATTCCGCATGCAGGAAGCCGTTGATACGCTCTATCACTTCATTTGGAGTGATTTCTGCGACTGGTATCTTGAGTGCGCCAAGGCCACGCGAGAGGACTCGGACAACGTCGTGAAGCATGTCCTCGGCGAGATCCTCAAGATGATGCACCCGCTGTGTCCTCATGCGACCGAGGAGCTTTGGCATGGAATGCCCGGCGTGAAGATCGAGGAAAGCTTGCTCGTTCAAAGTTTCCCGCAAGGCGAGGGATTCCCAGACACCGAGGCGCTTGCGGAGTTCAAGTTCTTCCAAGATCTCGTCGGGCAGATTCGAACCCTTAAGGCCGAGTCCAAGGTGGCCCCCTCGAAAGCCATTCGTATTTGGATCAAAGACGCAGGACCGCTCTCTCAAAAAGTCGTCGAATCTTCGCGGGCCACCCTCATCTCGATGGCTCGACTGAGCGATCTCTCCTGGGGTGATGCTCCTGCCGGAGCTGCCTGCACGCGCTTTCCCGTGAGTGCTGTCGAAGCCGGAAAAACGGTAGAAATTGTCGTGCCCATGAGCGAACTCAAAGACCTCGCCGACGAAGTCGATCGCTTGCGAAAGGAGCTAAGCTCCTTCGAAAAACTCGCTAGCTCCCAAGAGGGTAAACTTGCCAATAAGAATTTTGTCGATCGAGCTCCTCCCGAAGTGATCGACAAAGAGAAGATCAAACTCGAAGAATACCGAGACAAAGTGGCGAAGATCCAAAGCACTCTGAAACAGCTCGAAGCCCAAGTGAAAGGTTAGATTTCCAAATGAAAATTCAGAAAGCATCGCTCGCAGTCAGCGACATTCCTGGTTACCGTGAAGCCGCCTCCCTGATGGGAGTTCGTGTTCTGCCGAGCGGTGAGCTCGTCGTTGGGACTCAGTTTGGGACACCAAGTCTCCGTAAGGTCGAGTGGCGCGAGGGGCCTGCACCACAAAAAGTTGAGGACATGAAACTCGAGGAGGAGCTAGGAGCTGACGTCGTGGGTGTACTCGGAGGATTGCGCATTTCCGAACGAGGCGATCTTGATATTGTCGCCTTGCACGAAGGCTCTCTACCGCGTTGGATTCGTAAGATTTTCGGCAAAGATTTTTCCGGAAAAGTGGGTGCTGAGCTGTCGGACTATCTCGCAGACCAAACTTCGTCTCTCGGCGTGCAGACCTCTCATCTCCAGTGGAAAGATGGCAAGTTCAACGTGCGTCGCTATAAAGAAGCGGGCATGACCTTTGATCTTCAGTTTCTTGGTGACTACGTCTTTGCAATGTTCCCTGGAGCCTTTGCGAGGGAGCCTTATCTTCACCTTCAGCCCGAGAAGCGCGAGACTCTCCGATCCGATCTTGCGGGCAATCGCGCTCTTCACCGGAGTGAGGATGGCACCTTCTGGATGCTCGCACGCAATGGAAGACTTTCTCGGTTTCAATATGGTGAGCATAAAGCCAAACCAACTCCTCTGAAATTTCCAGGCTTCGAAGTGTCCCCGGTGTTTGCACTTTCGGCGGCATCCACAACAGACGGTTGGCTTTACGGCGTTGGGGGCGATGAGCGCAGTCTTTTCCGCGTGCGGCGTAATCCCATAAGCTTCGAAGAAGAGCTGCAAGTGATCTGGACCGCTGATCGTGCCATCACGGCGATTGCGTGCGTCGATCGGGCGGAAAGTGCCAAACTGATTGTGGCGCTAGAAGGTGCGGAGCTCGTGTCGTTCGCAATTGAGAAGCTCGAAGACGCCGAGGCGATGCCTTCTGTTCCTGCGCTCGAGAGGCTAGGTAAGGTTGAGGGTCTTGAGCGCGTCAGTTCTTTGACGTTCGATGCCGTGAACAACGTTGTCTGGGGTGTTGAGGGCGGCTTTGGAAGCGCCTCGTCGCAAGCAACAGCGGGCACGCGCACCATTCTCCGTCTCTCCGAAATTTAAAAAGCGCTTCGCTCTCAAAAAAGTTATACTGAAATTATGAGTGCAGACGATCGCCGCATCTTCTCCATGTCGGGCATCAAGCGAAACCACAGTCGTTTTGTCGACATCGTCAAAGGGAAGATTCGCGCCAATCTGAAAGACTTTGTCTCGCAGGGCGAGATGCACGGGCGACAGGGTGGCGAGATTATCAGTATTCCTGTTCCCTCGATCGACCTGCCTCGATTCACGTACGGCGTGCGTGAGCGCGGTGGAACGGGTCAGGGTGAAGGTAAGCCTGGAGATCCTATCTCTGGAGCCGAAGGCGAAGAGGGTGACGAACCCGGCCAGGGTAAGAAGGCGGGTGGCGCGCCTGGTGAACATGACCTCGAAGTGGACATCAACATCCAAGAGCTGGCGCAAATGCTCGGCGAAGAATTGAAGCTCCCCAATATCGAACCCAAAGGCTCCAAGGACATCACCACGAAAGCCAACAAGTACACCAAAGTTCGTCAGGTGGGTCCGCAAAGTCTTAGGCACTTCAAGCGCACTTACCGTGAGGCGCTGAAGCGTCAGGTGGCCTCGGGCATTTACGATCCCAGAAACCCGGTCATCGTACCGATCAAATCCGACATGCGATATCGCTCCTGGGCCGAGGCGCCGCGTCCCCAGACCAACGCCGTTATCCTCTACATGATGGATGTCTCAGGAAGTATGGGCGATGAGCAAAAAGAAATTGTCCGCTCGACGGCCTTCTGGATCGATACGTGGCTTAAGCATCAATACAAAGGTGTTCAACGCCGCTTTATCATCCACGATGCCTCGGCTCGCGAGGTCGATGAAGAGACCTTCTTCCGGACACGCGAAAACGGCGGAACACTCATTTCTACGGCTTACAAGCTTGCGCTGGATCTGGTCGAGAAAGACTACCCTTCCAACGACTGGAATATTTACATGTTTCATTTTAGCGACGGAGACAATTGGTCGAATGAAGACACCAAACTTTGTTTGGAGCTCATGACCGAGAAAATTTTCCCAATCACGAATCAGTTCGCCTATGGTCAGGTCGAGAGCCGCTACGGTTCGGGGCAGTTCTTTAAAGACCTTCTTGAAGCTTTCCCTGACAACGAACGCCTTGTTGCCACGCGAATTGCCGGACGCGAAGACATCTACGACGCCATTGGCCGCTTCTTTAAGGCAGGACACTAGACATGAGTGCATCTCGAACACCTTCAAAAGAAATTCTTCAGTGGCGCGACACGATTCGTGAGCGCGCCGTTAAAGCGGGTCTGGATTTCTTCGAGGTGATTTTTGAGATGGTCGACTACCGCGAAATGAACGAGCTCGCGGCCCTTGGTGGTTTTCCGGCTCGCTATCCCCACTGGCGTTTTGGCATGGAGTACGACAAGCTTTCAAAAAGCTACACCTATGGGCTCTCGAAAATCTACGAAATGGTCATAAACACCGACCCTTGCTATGCGTACTTACTAACTTCGAACTCTCTCCTGGATCAGAAGCTTGTGATGACGCATGTCTACGGACACTCTGACTTCTTCAAGAAGAACGCTTATTTTGCAGGAACAAATCGCAAGATGCTCGATGAGATGGCCAATCATGCTCTGAAAGTGCGTAGGCACCAGGAAAAGTTTGGCATTGATACCGTCGAGGAATTTATCGACTGCTGTCTTTCTTTGGACAACTTGCTTGATCCTCATGCGGGAGTCATTCGCCGTGAGCCTCTGCCGGTGTCCGAGGCAAACCGGGTTGAGGTGGCTCCTGTAAAAATCCCCACCAAGTCCTACCTGGATCGCTATGTGAATCCAAAAGAATACATCGACGCACAGAAGAAACAGATCGAAGATTCGCGCGTGCAGGACGAACGTTTTCCGAATCGTCCTCAGCGCGATATCTTGGGTTTCCTGCTGCAACATGCCCCTCTCAAGGCTTGGCAGCAGGATTGTCTCGAGATCGTTCGCAACGAGGCGCTTTACTATCTTCCCCAAGGCCAAACCAAGATCATGAACGAAGGCTGGGCTTCTTACTGGCACTCAAAACTCATGACAGGCGGGCTGCTCAACGATTCCGAGGTCATCGATTTTGCGGATGTCCACAGTGGCACGATGGCCACACCTCCGGGTGGACTCAATCCTTATAAGGTCGGTATCGAGTTGTTTCGCGATATCGAAGAACGCTGGAACAAAGGCCAATTTGGTAAAGATTGGGACGAGTGCGACGACTACCAAAGCAAAGGTCACTGGGACAAGAAGCTCGGCAAGGGCCGCGACAAGATCTTCGAGGTACGTCGGCTGTATAGCGATCTCACATTTATCGATGAGTTCCTCACAGAAGATTTTTGTCGACGTCAGAAGCTTTTTAGTTTTGGTTTCAATAAACGTTCACAGCGCTACGAAATCGAGAGCCTCGAGTTCAAGAAGGTTAAGAATCAACTTCTCTCGCAGCTCACAAATTTCGGACAGCCCGTCATTGAAGTGATCGATGCGAATTTCCGCAACCGTGGGGAGCTTCTTTTGGTGCATCGTTTCGACGGAGCAGAGCTTCGTCCCGACTACACCCAGAAAACACTTTCGAGTATCGCCAAGATTTGGCATCGGCCTGTGCACCTCGAGACCCTCGCCGAAGGGAAGCCGATTCGCGTGAGTTGCGACGGCGACGGCAATTTCTCTGAAGAGGATCTCGAGGCGCTTCTAAAAGTCGAGCATGGGCCCGTTAAGCCTGGCTAAAAAATCATTTATTTCATATATTTAGATTCATTTCTTGGCTTCCGCGGTGGGCGCCATGAGCCGACTAAAGGCTCGACACTCGCTGGCGCATTTTGGGCCGAAGACCTTGCGTCGGCGCTGTGAGCTCATTTGATTTCACGGTCTTAAGTTTGGAACATTCACTGCTCCTTAGGCTCTAGCGAAGGAGACTTGAGTGATGTCTTTTAGAAAGAATCCAATAGCGAAGTTCGGTTTAGCCGCGCTTGCGATGGCCACGATGGCCGCGCAGGCCGAAGGCTTTCGTTGTGCCTCAGCGGATGGCAAGGTGACGCTTTCGGGCGGCACCTCTTATGAGGTGGGCGACGCGCTCACGGAGCAGCCGGTGCTTGTCATTGGAGCTCAGAGCGTAAAGCTCGATGAGTCACAGTACAAAAATATCGGTGGAGAGCTTTTTCTCTACTCCGTTCGTGACGAAAACAATCCCCGAGGTATTCCCGTCAATCGTGTCGTCCGCCTCGATGCCAAAATCGATGCTAATGGTAAGGGTCGCGGCAACTTGTCGGTGCATCGTGATTTCGGAGGTCGCGTCGTAGACCCTGTGAAGGTTTCGGTGAGCTGCAAGGTCGACTAGGTTTTTGCCTCGTCTAGCGAACCAGGCGATCCGGATCTTTCGCAAGCAGAGCAATCCAACGACGAAGGTAGCGGGCCTGATGGCGCGTGATCTTTGTGATTTGATAGGCGCTGCCGCCATGATCGGTGGCACGCGAGAAATGGCAAGGAAGCCGTAGCTCGGAATTCACTTCGATCACGATGTTTGGGGGGAGTTCGAGTGTTGAAGTTCCGGAAGTGGGTTCAAGGTAGACCCCGCTTTTAGAGATATCTACAAGTTGTGCGGCGATTCGAATTTCAGGGTTTTCCGTTTGGATCTTCACCGGAAGGCTGACTCGAAAACGAGGTTCCGTTTCCCACCAGCGCAGTCTCTGGTTCAGGAACGGGCGCTTAAATTCCGAAAAATACAGCATCACAAGCAGCAAAATACTGCCGCCAGTTGCAAGCATTTGCGTGAACAGATCGTCGGCAAAAGTGTTGCGAATCAGCACGATGTTGTAAAGGCAGAGCGCCGCAAGCATGCACATGCCGAGCCACCAGGTCCAGCTGCGCACCGCGAGTATCGCAAGCCCCGTAAGGCAGAGCATGAATGAGATCACGGCTGGTGCCGGGTCCAGATGCTGGGCCCAGACCCACCAGACTCCAGGAGAGTACCACTCGGGCTCACCCGCACCTCTGAGGGTGCCCATCATGTGAATAAAGGGGGTGAGAACAAACAGGACCGCTACGATGTAGATCCAAATCGGTTTACGTCGATAACCCGGCGTCGCGGACATAGTACCTCTGAGGACAGTTATACTCTCCGGGATTCCACAAAGCATAGCGCGGCGAGTAATTGACCCATGATCCAAGGTTAACAAAAAAGTGTCCCTGCTCATCGTTGAGAAAGGTCTCGATATGAGAATGCCCCAGGCAAACGCCCTGAAATCCTTCATCCCATTTTTCTCTGGCGTAGAGGATAAAAAGTTCCTCGAGGCCGCTCCGGCCACTTTCACGGGACTGAGCGCGACTTCGGTCACTAAGTTTTTGCCCAAGTCCCAGCAGAAGCTTCATGCGGAGGGGAGATGGAATAAGGCTTAGGGTCTGGCGAACCCAGGCACTGCGGGTGAAGGCTCGCCATTTGAGGTAATCGGTGTCGCTCGGATTCACCAAATCGCCGTGAGCCAGATAGATTCGCTGATTGCCAAAGCGTCTCTCTACGAAGTCGTCACTCACGATAACACCCCGCTTTGTTAAAAGTTCGTCCAAGTAAAAATCATGATTTCCTTGGATCCAGACCACACTCAGTCCGGCGTCGGTCCAGGCTTTTATTTCTTCGAAAAATTCTGGATGCCGCGCGATCCAAAAATGGAAGGGCCCAACCATCAGGTCAAAAATGTCGCCGAGAAGCCAGAGCTCATTCACTCCCTCGGCGCGAAGGGATTTTAGTGTGGCAACGAAAAGCGCTTCATGCCCCGGGCGCTTTGCGGAGCTCAGGTGCAGGTCAGAGAATATGGCGACTGTCATGGTGCCGCGCCTTCGACCTGTGCTTTCCAGAGTTCGGAAAAAGCTCCTTCGGCATTCTCGAGCAAACGGCGCGGTTCGCCGCGTTCGACAACACGTCCCTGTTCCATCACCAGCACCTCATTGACCTCGCGCACTGTCGTGAGACGATGTGCAATGATGAGTGCGCTTCGACCCACGAGCAGTTCCTGGAGAGCTCGCTGCACTCCGGCCTCGGAATGGGCATCGAGCTGCGAGGTGGCTTCGTCGAGGATGAGAATCGGAGCGTCTTTAAGGAAGGCGCGAGCGATTGCGATTCGCTGCTTCTCTCCGCCCGAGAGAGTCGCAGCGAACTCACCGGTATGGGTTTCTAGTCCACGAGGAAGCCCGCGTATGAACTCCGCAATGTGAGCGTTCTCGAGCGCGCGCCAGATATCGGCCTCCGCCGCTGAGGGATTGGCAAAAAGAAGATTGTCTTTAAGGCTGCGATTGAAAAGATAGACGTCCTGCGAAACGTAGGCGAAATGGTTGCGGTAAGCGCGCAAGTCCCACTCAGTTGAGGCTTTGTCTCCGAGCAAGACGCGCCCTTGGGTGGGATCGAGGAAACGAAGGGCAAGCAGCGACAAGGTGCTCTTCCCTGATCCACTTCTCCCCACGAGCGCGATGCGCTTGCCCGGGGAAAGTTCGAGACTCACATTTCTCAATGCGAGGGGATTGCTTGCTTCGGACTGGCGAGCGACATATCGAAACGAGACGTCGTCGAATTTGAGGTTCGCATCGTCGTGCAAACGCAGTCGCGAAGAGGCCTGGGACTCGCCTGACCGGAGAATCTTTTCTTGAGACTGGCTCACGACGTCGAGTGGCTCGTTCAGCACATCGCTGATGCGCTCTGAGGACGCAAAAGTTTGTTGCAGGCGTATGGCCACTTGATTGAGTTGGCGCAACGGCTGCTGGATTCGCCCTGCCGCCATGAGAAAGGATATCAGCGCACCGATCGTGAAGGCTTGGGGATCACCCGCAGCAGCTAGGCCTGAGTCGCGGATCACAAAATAAGCACCGCAGCCGATGAGCAGCGCGCCCACCCAGCTGGTGACCCACTTGGTGAGGGGGGCGGCGAGCTCTTCGATTGTCGCGAGCTTAAGGTAGAGACGGTAGGATTCTCCAAGCTTGTCGTCGAA
>CAMCVE010000029.1 GCA_945881775.1 Bacteriovorax stolpii | reverse complement strand
GCGATGTGGTACCCGGGAAAGGACTTGAACCTTCACTCCTTACGGAACCAGATCCTAAGTCTGGCGTGTCTACCAATTCCACCACCCGGGCACGGCGTTAACGGAGCGATTAAACGGTTAGCTCACGAGAGTGTCAAGTGGAAGTGTAGGGCTTAACGCGGGCATGGTACTGGGTCTGCCACATTTCACGTAGCTCGAGGACCCGCAGGTCGTCGGCCTTCAGGCGCACGGCCTTGTGCAGCACATCGGAGGCCTCTTTGAGGTTGCCGATCTTCAGGAGGTAACGAGACAGTGAGGTGTAGAATTCGAGACTCTTTGCGCCCGCAGACTCGGCTCGTTTGAGGAGGGCATCGAGTTGGTCGAGCTCCTGTTTGTCCAGAAGCGACTGGGTGGCGATTGCTATGGAAGCGGCCTCTGCGGGGAAGCTAGACAGAAGAAGAATGTGCCCTTCTTGAAAGACTTTGGACACTTCTGGTCCGGCGCTGGCGAGATCTATTTCGAGATGTCCTAGGGCGATACGCAATTCAGAAGCGACAGATTCGATAACATCTTCGGAACCAAAAAGCAGTTCCACAAAGCCCGTCCAGCCAGCGACCTGCTTGAGCTGGGCTGCGAGAGCCGTAAAAATTCTAGGGCGAAGTTTTCGTGAGTAAGGTTTAGGGTCGCGCAAAAGAACTGAGAAGGTATCATGTGCAAGCTTCAGGAGGGCTGTGTCGTCTTGCAGGCGCGTGCCGAGGTCGTTGAAAAGCTGCAAAGTGCGTTCAAAATTGAAGGCCGTTTTTTGAGTGGCGAAGATGCTCAGTTGCTCACTGAAAGCTTCCTCGAGACGCCCGAGCTTCAGGTAAATCTCCATGAGCAACATTCGGATCGTGAGGCTCGTGGGATATCGCTCGCGCAATTGGGCGAGGACTTGCGCCGCTTTGGGGAGTTGCTCTTCGCCCATCTTAAAAAGACAGCGCGCCTTTAGCAGCGGAAAACCCAGATGCTGGCTTTCAAGAGGCGTCGTGCTGATCTTCTCTAGGACGGCGAGAACCTCGGGATACTTCTGAGAAGTGTAGAGATGTCGAACTTGTCTGAGGGCCTGGGCCCAAGGAGGCGGACTGCTTGCCGCCTCAAACAAATCCCGTAAGCGCTTGTTGAGAGTCTCCATGTTGTAGGGCTTCTCGAGAAAAAGCGTGGCACCGAGTTCGGTGTAGATCTGTTCGCGGTCCTGGGGGCTTGAATCCACAAAGACTGAGACGGTGCCCAAGTCGTCGTGAAGTTTTGCAGAACGCAGAAGGCATAGTGTGGTCACGTCTGTACTCGCAGTGAAGCCCGCCTGAATTTCTTGGAGGATCTCGACTACGGAAGCGCCGCTCGAGAGGTCCTCGCCGTCTGGAGACTTGGCATCGAAGGAGTCATCGAGCACCAACAGGTCAAAGACTTTGTCGGACTTCAGATGCTGCATCAACTCTTCTGAAGAGTTGGCCATGACAATATTGGGAATGAGTTTGGAGAAATACGGACGAATCTGGCTGCGTTCGTCGCGACTCTGCACACACACCAGAGCTCTCAAAATACCTCCCTATAAAGAGCGTATTAGAATTGCCACGCCTTGGCCACCGCTCACGCAGAGTGTGGCGAGTCCGAGCTTGCCCCTTCCCTGACGCTTCAGTTCATGAGCGAGAGTGACGATGATACGTGCTCCTGTGGCGCCGATCGGATGTCCGAGGGCAATGGATCCCCCGTTCGGGTTGAGGCGATCTTTAGGGATCTTCAGACTGCGCTGACAGGCGATCACTTGGGCGGCGAAGGCTTCATTGAGTTCAACCACGTCGAGGTTGTCGACTGTGAGGCCGTTGTGCTTCAGCAGTGTTTGGGTGGAGGCCACCGGGCCCAGTCCCATGCGACGCGGATCGAGCGCGCAGTGTTCGTAGTCGAGAATTTCTGCAATCGCTCCTTCGTCTTTGGAGTCAGAGAGTTCCAAAAACGCGGCACCGTCTGTGATTCCGCTGGAGTTACCGGCTGTGACTGTGCCTGACTCAACATCAAAAACGGGGGCAAGTTTTCGGAGGCTCTCAAGGGTGGTGCTTGCTCTGGCGTGCTCGTCTATGAAGAGCGGCATTTTCATTTTTGAAGTTTGGATCTCGAAACTTTCTTCGCGGAAGACTCCTCGCTCGGCAGCGCGAGCAGCACGCTGTTGTGATTCAAGCGCAAAGAGGTCTTGCTCTTCACGGGAGATCTTGAAATCTGTAACGAGGAAGCGGTCCACCGTGGCACCCATGAGCATGTCTGCCATCGGGCAGAAGAATCCGTCCTTGTGCATCCCGTCGAGGACGATGCCGTGACCCATTTTCGAGCCCCAGCGCGCTTGGGGCAGAAGGTAGGGAGTGTTGGACATGCTCTCAACGCCACCTGCCCAAATCTTTTTGGCACGGCCGACTCCAATTTTTTCGACGCCTGCGATGATCGCGGCAAGTCCCGATGCGCAAGCCTGATTGTAGGTAATGGCCGGGACTGTTCCCCCAAGGCCCGAACCGATGACGGCTTGGCGGGCGGGGTTGGGTCCACATCCGGCCTGGCGAGCGTGTCCCAGGAGCACCATGTCGATTGCAGTGCCGCTTGGGCTCGAGCGGGCAACGGCGGCTTTGAGACAAAGGGAGGCAAGCTCAGGGGCGGTGACTGGAAGCAGTGAGCCCCCGAATTTGCCAATTGGAGTGCGCAGAGCTGTGCGGATGTAGACGGGGCGGCTGAGACGCGAGGCGACGAAGGGGGATGCCATGATGTCTTTCTAGAGCGAGCGCGGTGTCTCCACAAGTCCTGATTGGAGCTATACTGGGAAGCATGGGCGATCACGTCAAGTATCCCGAAGGACACGTTCTCTTACGAAAATTCCACGAGGCGTTGCCTGTCATTGACCGAGGTGAGGGCATTTATCTTTTTGACACCTCGGGCAAACGCTACATCGATGGTTCTTGTGGTGCTCTGGTCACGTCTGTTGGATACAGCAACAAAGAGGTTGTCGACGTCATCACCCAGCAGCTGGCAAAGGTGCCCTATGTGAACGGCAATCATTTCACGAGTCGCGCCTGCGAAGATCTCGCAACTCTCCTCTGTGATCGTGCTCCGGGGCGCCTTGATCGAGCATTTTTCCTGAGCTCCGGAAGTGAAGCCATTGAGGCGGCCATCAAATTTGCGCGGCAGTACTTCGTCGATCTCGGTGAGCCGAGTAAGTACAAAGTGATCGCACGCACACCCGGGTATCACGGCAACACGCTCTTTGCGCTTTCCGCATCAGGTCGTCCCCGCTACAAGAAATTCTTTGGGCCGCTGCTCCACGATGTGGTGATGCTTCAAACTCCCTATGAATACCGCGCGCCCGTTGAGCCCTATGAAGGGGCGGGCGAGGACTTTTATATCCGACAGCTTGAAGATACGATTGCGCGTGAAGGCGCAAGTACTGTCGCCTGTATTCTTCTTGAGACGGTGAGCGGGACTTCGACGGGAGGATCTTGCGCTCCCAAGAGTTATTTCCGTCGCCTTCAGAAGCTTTGCCGTGAACACAAAATTCTAATGATTGCAGACGAAGTTCTCTGCGGCGTCGGACGAACCGGCACTTTCTATGCGGCCGAACAGGAGTTCTTCGAGCCCGACCTTATGATTCTCGGCAAGGGACTCAACGGTGGCTACGCACCCCTGAGTGCTTTGCTTACGCGTACGGACCTCGTCGATGTGATTGCAAAGGGCTCCGGAAGTTTCATGCACGCGCAGACCTACATCAACACGCCTTCGTCGGTGGCTGCGGGTCTTGGAGTTGTGCAGTTCCTGGATCGGCACCGAATCATCGAGAAATCGCGCGAGACGGGTGCCTATTTTCTCTCCGAGCTAAAGCGTCGTTTTGAAAAGCACCCCGTGGTGGGACACGTTGGTGGGCGCGGATTGCTTGCGGGCCTCGAGCTTGTAAAAGACAAACGCTCCAAGGCGCCGATTCCGCGCAGTCTCAAGGCTTCGGAGACGCTGGGCCGTGTGCTGATGGATAAGGGACTTGTATCGTGGTTCAACACCGGGCAGATCGATGGCACCGAGGGCGATATATTGGTCCTTGGACCGCCACTGACGATCACAAAAACAGAAATCGATGAGCTCGTAGGACTTCTTGAAGAAGGCGTGAACACTTGGTTTGCAAGCTTCTCTAAAAATCTAATTTAGAGAAATTTCAACTTTCCCTGGAGTGCGTTGCTCTTGCTCCATTTTCCTCAGCTCGATGCGCGAGATCGAAACGATCTCGGCAAACTCGAAGCTCTTGGCTTTGAGCGTGCTCACGTCGCCGACGCGGGGATCTGTCGGCACACCGCCGTCAGCGTTCTTCCAAAAGAACTCGTCTTGGTTGTGAACGATGATGAGCAGGTAATTGAAGGTCGGGCGAAATCCCTCCCGCTTGATCGCGACGGGGGAAAAAACCTGGGTGACGTTGTCGACTGTGCTGGCGCCGAGGGCAGACTTCACCTCGCTCACCTGAATCTGGAGGTCTTCGGTGGTGATGAGCCCCTTGACGCCGACGACGTACAAGATTGAGAGCTTCTTGCCTCTGAGGGGACCGAGCTCGCTGAGAGTGATCTCAGGAGTTTTCTCGAAGGCCGCGTTGTTTTCGGCGGCATTGGCGGTGCTTGTCAGAAGATTCGTTCCAGTGACAAAAACCAAAAGTGTGAGTGCTTTCCTTAGCATTCGTTTCATGATGACTAGGGTCTCCTTAGATAAAGAATTAGGGCGCCAGAGGGGTCTACAGTTTGGGTTACGGCTTTGAACTTCATACCGAAAATCGCGGGAGGGAGCGGAAGGTCTGCGAAGATGACCGGCTTCTTGCCGAGCTCTGCCTGGGACGCTACTAGCTTCTTTCGGATTTCCGACGTGATCTTGCCTTTGAACATTTTTCCAAGGAACGAGAACTGGGCCTCGTCGACCCAGAAGTTATTCGTGTCGAGCGAGTTCACGACCACTTCGAGTAGGCCTTTGCTGTTTGTTCTCAGCTCTGCGTAGACGGTTATGTTCACGCGCAGGGGCGAATTCATGAGCCAAGTCTGCATGCCCTGGAGGTCTTGCAGAATTTCCATGTCAACGGCAAGGCGCTTCGAGCGAGTAGCGTCGCGCGAACGCACTTTTGGGGTTTTGTTGAGTCTCAGTAGCGTCGCGCCGTTGTCGTCTTTGAAATTAGAGATGTAGCCGCGAAGGTAGCTGAGGTCGAGGATGCGGTTGATGATGCTCAGATCAAGTCCTAGTCCGATGTCGAACTGCGAGAGAGGGATGTCGTCGAACTCGATGAGGCCTGAGGTGGGCCTCACGCCACGGAGAGCGAGATTCGGGCGAAGTGTATCTTCGACGAAATAGTCAAAGTGGAGGCGCATGTTGTCGGGCTGCAGGAGGCGCGAGAGTTTCATGCCCGCAATGAAGAAGGGGTCTCGCGAACCCTTGGGGAGCGCGGGTGGGCTCATCACATCGAGCTGCACGATTTCTCTGGGCATCGAAGAATTGACTTTCGACTGAAGCGACTTGGCGAGATCGCCATTGGCATAGGCTTCAAAAGTCCCCAAAGCTTTGTCGATCCATTCGGCCTTTTTCTCGTCGAGGAGTTTTTCGAGACGTTCTGTTCTCAGCGGAAAACTTCGACCGTTGATCGAGACTTCCATTGGAGGAATCACGAGGCCCTTGTGCGTGATGGAAACTTCGGGATCGTCGATTGTGAGGGCAAGCTTAAGTAGTTCAAGACGAGCGTCGCCTGTGGTCTTGTCTAGGTAAAAGACCATCGGGACTTTTATGACGAGAGGGGACTTCTTGAAATCCAGTCCCAGGCGAGGGTCGAGGATCGTGAAGGTTCCCAGGAAATTGTTGCGACGATCATCGATTGAAAGATTGGAGCTCGAGGCCGACAGTGATGAAAATTCAAGGGCCAGTTCGAGGCCGAGAGCATTCGGGCCCACCTTGTTACGAAGTGCGACGAGAAAGTCAGGCCGTGAGCGCAGTTCTGAGCGTACTAGGTCCGCTTCGAGTGAGAGATCTTTTAGGGCGAGGTGAAGTTGGGGATCGTCGAGCTTGAGGCCCACAAGCCACTCCTCGAGTGTGTCCAAAATATCGCGGTAGAGTGGTTTGTCTTCGATACGGAATTCAGCTGCGCCCGTGCTCGGTGCGGGCTTCAGATCGATGTCGAGCTGGTAGTCCGGAAAGTAAGCGCTGGTCGCGCTCACGCCGAGTTGAGAGAGAATGTCTGAAAAGCGCGAGCCCATAAAGTTCTCGCCACTTGGAGTGATTTCAAGTTGGACGGCTTCTTTGAGCGGGTGACGGATTTTGAGCTGCGGTCCACTCGCCATAGGAGCGGCAAAAACAAAGTTTGCCACACCAAGCGAGAAGCCCAGAGCCACACGACCCAGATTCGAAAAACGTGTTCTACAACGGTCTTCCACGGGTCGGAAGTGTAGGGTATTTAACGCGTTGTGTCAAATACGGAGTTGTTCATTAAAGTGCTTTAAAGTCAATATTTTAGGTCCCAGCTTAGGCGCTTGCCGTCCGGATAGAGGCCGCCAAATGCCGTCGCTCGGCGGCCCACGTGGTCCACAAAAATCCCGCCGCAAGTGGCGCCCTGGTGAGGGGTTGCGCTCGAGGGCGCGATGTTCAGAACAGCGCAGGCCTCACCCTTTTCGAAGATGCCTTCGACGAGATCCGTGGCGCGCACTTTCTGGATCGGGTGTTTCGCGACGAACTTTTCAAGCGCTTCAAGGCGCTTATGAGTGCTCGGACTTTGCCTGTCCATGATCTCGATCTCCTTTAGGGAGCCGACATAGTGGTTGGTGTGCATCAGATAGCCGCTTTGATTTTCTTTCAGATGGCCAACCACTTCGAAACGCTTCCCGCTGGTTTCGATGTCGCTCGCAGTGAATCGGTCAAAGAGCATGTAGTTGTGACCAGAACTCGGAATATTTTCGGTGAGAATCTTTGAGGCATGCTGGGTCTTTGTAACGGCGAGCATTTTGCGTACGAGGGCAGGCCACACGATGCCGTGGCGGCTGGTCTCGCGGCAATGCATATTGTTGATCATCACGCTGAATCCGGCCTGATTGATGCCCGCGAGCCCCAAGCATCCTGTGATCGTGAGCACATGCATGGGGATGGGTCCTGGGACTTCGAGGAGTAGCATGTACGGAGCTGCGCTGCCGTGCATATCCCAGGTTTGCCCACAGAAATTCACAGTTTCGGACTTGGCCGCGATGATCGAACATCCGTCCTCGCTGCGGGTCTTGTCGCCAGCAGAAAAATCTCTCATGTCTGTGTACGCGTTGAGTGCCATGAGATCCTCTACGCTCACTCCACTAGATTCGGAAAGGCCGAGCACTTCGGCGTAAAGGGCCGCGTCGCTTTTCTCGAGAGTGTGAGCATGATCGCGACAAAGATCGAGGACCTCCTCTCGGGCCCAGCCTTTAAGGAAGGATCTCAAAAGCTCTTGGCGAATCAGGTTGAGTTCCCGGACTTCTCGGCCGAGAGCTTCGCCTTGCTGGCGACCCCAGCTTCGCGGGTCCGAACCGTCTAGTTTCAGGTGATGGAGAGTGGGATTCATGGAGCCTCCTCGAGAACTCTGGTTTTGGCGCGCGCGAGACTGAACTCGTCGCCGTCCCAGGTTGAAATGAGCATGAGAGGTTTATCAAGGAAGAGAGATTCTTTGACGGCGAGCACGCCCAACTGATGGCCTGGGTAAATGAGGATCGCATCGCAATCGATTTCATTGCCGCCAAGACAAAAGTTCTTTCCTGTTTTCCAAAAAGCACTGTGGGTCTCGCCTAGGAAAAAGGGAACGCCGTGAGAACGGCAGACTTCGGAAAATTCTTGGAGTCGTTTGATGTCACTCGCTAGCTTTTCGCTCGGAGCGGGACCTTCCGCATAGAAGCCCAGAAAATGATCGCCATTCTTTACTTGGAAAAGTTGTTCGAGTTCGCGGGGTGTTTCTACGAGAGGCCAGTCAAAGAATCTCAGAGGCCAGGGACCTCCGAGACTGCGACTCGCGGCAGTTGTTTGTCCAAAATAGGCACCCTCTGCTGAGGCAGCCTCGAGTGCTGTGGGGCGGAACCAACGCAGCAGCCGCAGAGATTTGTCGGCTGTCTCGGCACGGCCTGAGGCGAGATAGAGGTGGCGGTGGCTCGGAGGCAAGGCCTCAGCAAAAAGGCGCACGTCGTTGACATAGTGGCGGCTCACAAAATTCGAAAGTGTGAGTTTGTTCTTTAGCGAACCTTCTTGGATGTCTCCGATACGGTAGCGTTTGTTGGATCGGTCACGGCAGAAGCTCCAGCTCTGGTAGAGGGCTGTGCCTTCGCCGCCGTAATCCTTAAAGTTAAAATCTGTGATGGCTCCGCCTAGGCGAAAATTGAGTCGCGCCATAGCTGTGGCTTCGGGATAGCGATTGCGGCTTTTAAGGAAGCTTGCGCCTCTGCGGAGTGCTGCGATGTACTGTTCGCATTTAAAACGCAGGCCCAGTCCTCGTCCCTGGTGGCGAGCGTCGAGAGTAAGGTCCACCGAATAAAGACAATTGGGGTCGCGGCAGTCGGGGTCGCGGTCGAGCATCGGTACATCGAGATAATCACCGGCGGGAGCCGCCGCGCTCAGACCAATAAGGTGTCCGTCAGAGGCGAAGGCGATGTGCACAATCGCGCGCGAATCGGCAGCCAGATCGACAAACTGCTCAGCGGTCGCGCGACGAGCGGGTTCATAGGAGCGTTCTTGGAGCAAATCAATCTCGGCTGAGTGAGAGCGAATCACTTCGGGTGTTGCTTCTTTGAGACGAGTCCCTAGAAAACGTGCCGCGTTCCATGCCAGATGGAGGCGCGTGAAGTTCGGATTTTTCTCGTAACATTCTAGGATCTCGCCAAAATCTTTGGGGGGATGGGCGAGATCCCACGCGGACTCCTCGGCGAGTAGCAGGAGTTGAGGGCAGTTTGTGACGAGTTTGTGATAGGCCCGGTCCCATTTTTCACTCGAAAGTGTGGCGAGCGTGCGGGGATCGGGACTCAGCACGTATTCTGGCCAAACCGAATGTTCGGTCATCTGTGGGGAGGCAATCTTTTCACGTAGCGCTTCGGGGAACTGATCGAGCCATGCGCTCTTCGGGGGCAGTGCACTCAGAAGCCCATCTTTCACGAGGTCCTCGAGGCAGGAGTAAAGATTCGAGAAAATTTCGAGAAGCTCGTGGTCTCCAGTGCCCACCCAGAGTCGGAATCGAGCGGTGCGGTCACCCGCAGGATAGAAAAGCAGTCCATGCGGAAATCTTTTGGCGACAAGGGCATTCATGATCTTGGCGTCGGGGAGATCAAACGCAAACGCATAGCCCTGGTTCCGGGGCGCTTGTATGATGGCCTCACCGAGTGCTTGCTGGAAAATTCTCAAATGCTCGGTGACCTTTTTTTGTAGATCGCGAGGTGAGCAATCGAGGATCTCAATGGCTTGGACGTATCCACGGTGAATCGAAGCCGGTGAGGTCTCATCCTTCATCGTCATCTCAAAGAGCGTGGCGCAAATCCCGATTTGAGATTTTTTGGCTTGGAAGATCGCGTCGGGGGTGTCGGGTGATCCGCTGGCGTCGACGAGCTTGAATCCCGTGTGCCAGAAGAAAGGTCCACCGAGTCCAAAGCCGCATTGCACTTCGTCGATCACAAGCGCCACGTCTAAGGCTCGTGTCATCAGACGCAGAGCGCGAAAAAAGCGCGGACTCGCGTACCGGTCACCGCCTTCGCACTGGACAGGTTCGATGATCACGCAAAGAGGTTTCTCCTGCAGAATCTGGCGACGAACGGCGATCAATGTGTCGATCTCGGATTTTAGAAGCGCATCAGAGCTATTTTTCCAAAATGAAACACGAGTCTCAAGATCGGGGTCTTCTGCACAGCTCCATGTCTTGAGCCAGGCCTCGGGCTCCGATCGACTTAAATGCGGTTGCTTGTCCTCGGGAAACGGGAGAAAGCTCACGAGGTCTTTATGGATTTCAAAGGGAATGCGTTTTGCGGGGCTGTGAGTGGCGTGAAGTGCGACGAGGGTGCGACCATGGAAAGAGCCATCAAATGCGATGATATGGCGCCTTTCCGGATAGCGAGTCTGGCACGCGCGCAAAGCTGTTTCCATTGCTTCGGCTCCAGAGTTCACAAAGTGAACGTAGGGGAGTCTGGAGTGTTCTGACACAAGACCGCGCAGCGCTTTTGCGATGTCCCACTCTTTGAGATCAAGCTCGGCGTTTTGGAGTTCTGGGCGCAAAAGCAGTGCACCGCGACTTTTGTGGTTGTGATCAATCGCCAGTGAGGCAATCTGCGACGCCGCGTCGAGGAAAGAGTGGGGCTCGTTCTCGTCGGCAATCAAATACGGACCGTGAGAGCGCCACAGATCCACAAGAAATCCCTTTTTCTCGGGGACCATGAGTTTGTCTCCGTAGAGCGATGCAAGGGCTTCGCTTGCGCGCGGAAGGGTGCCTTCTGTGAAGCCGCTTGCCGTGACGTGCACGGGGCGGGACCAGAAATGAGCTTGGAGATTCTCGGAAAGCAGGAGCTCGCGTAGAGTGCTCACGACTTCAATCGCGGCGCGAAGACCCGAGCCACTTGTAAGCGATGAAGTGGGCCAGCGAAGTTTCTCAGGGGAGATCTCAAGGCCCTCGGACAGGGGCAGCGGCAGCTTTGAAAAATCAAGCGCCTGACCTTTCCAAAGCAAAGACTCGTCGTTTGAGAGAATACGGATTTCCACGCTGCCCGCCAGAAGAGTCGCTTCAAGAGGAAGGTAGGAAATGAGGTTGAGGCATTCGAGATGAAAGATGTTTTGGTGGCGCATGGGTGTTCTCAATAATTCTCAAAAAGGCGCGGGCAGCGCCTCCTCCCAAGAAGGATAGCAAAAACCTGCTCAGAGCGACAGTCGACTGGGGTGCTGAGGTATTTCTCTACGCGGAGCGCCCTTGCTAGGGGCCGAAACAGCGCCTAATCTTCGGGTCATGATCGACAAACGCTGTTCCATGAAAGAAGCCATCGCCAACACCGTCCAAGACGGCTCGAGTGTTTACATCGAAGGTTTCACGCATCTGATCTGTTTTGCCGCGGGTCACGAAATCATGCGTCAAGGACGCAAGGACCTAACGGCGATTCGTCTGACTCCGGACCTTATTTACGACCAAATGATTCAGGCGGGCTGCATAAAAAAAATGGTTTACGGTTGGGCCGGAAATCCGGGAGTCGGTAGCTTGCATGCTTTTCGTAAGGCCGTCGAAAAAGGTTTGCCTCATGTTCTCGAAATCGAAGAATACTCGCATTTCGGCATGGTGAGCCGCATTCAGGCTGGAGCGGCTAAACTTCCTTTTTGGCCGCTTAAGAACTATGCCGGGAGCCAGATTCCCGAAGCCAATCCCGCCATCCGACAAGTGACGTGCCCATTTACGGGTGAGAAGCTAGCGGCTGTGGCTCCTCTGGAGCCCGACGTGGTGATTTTGCATTGTCAGCGTGCCGATCAAGATGGCAACGCTCAGGGTTGGGGACTCTTTGGAACTCAGAAAGAAAGTGCCTTTGCCGCTAAGAAAGTTGTCGTCGTCGCGGAAGAGATCGTCAACACGTCGGTGATTCGCTCGGATCCCAACCGGACACTTGTTCCTGGGTTTTTGGTGTCGCACGTGGTCCACGAGCCGTGGGGCTGTCATCCGAGTTTCGTTCAGGGGCATTACGATCGTGATAATGATTTTTACGTAAAGTGGGACGAGATCTCGCGTGACGAGAAAACCTACGATGCCTATCTCGATGAATTTGTTTTCTCGTGTGCTGATCGTAAGGCCTACGTGAAGAAGATGGGGACTGAGCTTTTCGACAAGCTCCGAGCCAAATCGCGTTTGTGCGCGGGAGTGGATTATGGGTTTTGAATACACGTCGTCCGAAATGATGTCTGTGCGCGCGAGCAAAGAGCTTCGCGACCGTGAGGTCGTTTTTGTTGGTATCGGACTCCCCAACGTGGCGTGCAACCTTGCTCGCGAAACACACGCCCCGTCGCTGCAGCTGATTTACGAATCGGGTGCCGTCGGTGCTCAGCCTGAGAGGCTACCTGTTTCGATTGGAGATCCTGCGCTTGTTACAGGCGCCCTGTCGATCGTCAGCCAGTCTGAAGTCTTTCAGTATTATCTTCAAGGAGGGCGCATCCAAGTGGGCTTCCTTGGAGGCGCTCAAATCGATCGTTGGGGAAATCTCAACACCACAGTGATTGGTCCTTACGCCAAACCCAAAGTTCGATTGCCTGGTAGCGGGGGTGCGTGCGAGATCGCAGTGCACGCCCAACGCGTGGTGATTGTGATGCGGCTGTCGCCTAAAAGTTTCGTTGAAACCTGCGATTTCATTACCAGTCCAGGGAACTATTCGCTTGGTAAATCTCGCAGAGAGTGGGGACTCCCTGGTGCAGGGCCAACAGCGATTATCACAGATCTCTGTGTGTTGACGTGGTCCGAAGTGGAAAACGAGTTTATTGTGTCTGAGCTTTTTCCAGGAGCAACGCCCGATCAAGTTCAGGCCAAGTGCGGATGGAAACTCAAATTCGCGAAGACGCTTCCAGAGGCCTTAGCCCCGACTCGTGAGGAGGTGAGGCTACTGAGGGAAAAGCTCGACCCTCAGAAGCTCTATCTATGAATGAACCTCAACCCTCTGGTTACGATGATTACCGCAACTATTTCAAAAAACGTTTCGCGTGGGCGCGCGAGCAAAACTCGCGACTGAGCCATAATTTTTTCGCCCGAAAGATGAAAGTCTCAACGGCGTTTTTGAGCATGCTTTTTTCAAAGAAAAAGCACATGAGTCTCAACTCACTTGTCGCTGTTTCCGATTATCTGATAACTCGATCGTCAGGACCGAATTATTCTTGTTTTTAATCTCTTGCAAGCCACGTCCAAAGCTCCTGAGCATCGCGATTTTTTCCGTCAAATGGGAGCGCAACTCAAGGGATATCGATTGATTGAGCGCGATCTGCCTTCGCGAGACGTTGCTGATAGGCAAGATCTTTTTGGAAGCGAATTGCGAATGGTCCTCAGTGCCCTCAGTCAGACCTCAGACTTCAACCCTGATGTGGGCTGGATCTTGGAGCGTTTGCGTATTGTCCCGGAGAGCCGCGCTGAAGTGGAAAAGATTTTGGCTGAGGTGGTCTCGGCACACAAGTGAATGGCCACTGACCCTAACGTGAGCGATGTTGAAGCAACTTTCACGGCTGGCAGTTTAGGTGTGTCGGTCTATCGCCCTGGTCTTGGTCTTCATGCGAAAGCACTTGCCGCTGTCGACAGCTTTAGTCCTAGCGCTTTTGTCTCATTCGGAATGACTCTCAACGAAGAGGCCTACCGAGAAATGCTTCAAGAATTTGGTCAGTTTTCCAAGCGACTCGAAGTCATCGCCGAGAAGGCCGCGGTGACCGATCGCGTGTAGGTCTTCAATGCCGGCATGTTCTGCGTCGCTTCACCGCCCCGTTTTTATAAGTGAGAACTGTGCGACGTGAAGTGGACCCGTTGGAATGGGAAATGCTTGGGGCGGTGGATGCTAAGTGCGCCGCGTCTGAAGTGCCCAAATCCAAAATGCAGTACTCCTTTTGTTTTATTCGTCTCGAAGGGGTGGACAAGACCTGTGCGCTGCTTGGGCGGCAAACGACGAAAACGTCTCAAGTGTCCAGGCTGCGGCCTTCGCTGCACCGACAACGTGCACAAGATTCACTATCGGCTTCAGCACAAAGACCCTGCCCTCAATTCCAAGATCTTTAATCTTTGCGTGCTTGGCGTTTCAAACCGCAAGGTCTCGACCGTGCTGGCTATCAGCGAGCACTCAGTACGTATTCGTTTAGCGCGGCTTTCTCAGAAAGCCTTAGAGTTTCATCATTCACAATCTAATGAGCTAAAGATCAGCGAACCGATAGCCTACGACGGCTTAGAAAATTTTGCGGGCAGTCAATATGATCCCAATAATATCAATCAAGCGGTTGGCCGAAATTCACTATTTATCTATGATTTCAACTTTGCCTCGATGAACCGCAAGGGGCGCATGTCGCCATGGCAGAGGCGACGTCTACACCATATCGTTTCAACAAATGGTCGTTACAATTCAAAGAATATTCGCTTGGCGACCTGTGACATATTGCGAAGAATCTACGAGCGCCGAGACAAAACTAAGCAGCTGCTCCTCTTAAGCGATGAGCACTTTCAATACCGACGCGTGCTCAGAGAAGACCTGAAACTTCCAAACCTCGTCCACCAAACCGTCTCTTCAAAAGCCTGCCGCAACTACCAAAACATCCTGTTTAGTGTGAATCATGCAGATCTACTTATTCGTAAGAGCCTTGCGGCGTTCGCGCGCGAAACGATTGCTTTTTCGAAGACCGCAGGCCGTATGTGCCAGCGCTATGCCCTCTTTATGGTGCACAAGAACTATATGTGTACACAGTTTACAAAGAAGCACTCGAGAAGAGAGGGTGCGAATCTAAAGAGCCCAGCAGAGCTCTTGGGGCTAGCCGATCGATTGCTAAGATTTCAAGATATTTTCCATTACAGAAGCTTCGTAGAAAACACGATGGCTATGAACGATGACTGGAAGTGTTTTTGGAGAGCTCAGGTGCCTCGTAAATACATCCGATCCTTAGAGTTCCGCTAGGTCCTCTTCCCGGCGCACAGTTAACGATTCACTAAGTGCGAGTTTTCCGAGGGAGATTTGATTTTTCGTCTTTTGTTTGAAGAGGGCTAGGCCGAGTGTCAGGGCTCCACGCGCAAAGAGTCTGCGATCTTCGGCGGAGTGGGTCAAAGTGATTTTTTCATAGGGGCCAAGAATCGTTACTGTGTGAGTTCCTGGATCGCTGCCTCCGCGGACTGACGAAATGGCAACGACTGCGCCTTTGGGGCGGGAGCTTTCGATGAGACTTTGAAGAAAAAGTCCCGTGCCGCTCGGTGCATCGACCTTCTTGGCGTGGTGGCTTTCGTGTACGGAGAAGGCGTAGTCCGCGGGCAGTGTGCGAGCGAGAAGCTTAAGGCTTTCGCTCATCGCGAAGACTCCGAGACTCGTGTTGGGGACAAGAGCCCAGGTGCAGTCTTTGAGTGACTTTTTAAGAATGCCGATCTCAGAAAAATTGAAACCTGTTGTGCAAATGAGGGTGGCGGCAGGTTTGCCGGTTTTGGCGTATGCGCGCACCCAAGAAAGCGTGGCTTCGGGTTTTGAGAAATCGATGATCAGATCGGCTTTGCATTTTGTGAGGCTTGCGAGTGCTTTTGGGTCACGCACGGATCCATGCCACACAAGATTAAACGCACTCGCGATGGGATCGTCAGGGCTCGAGAGAAGCTCGAGAATTTTGTGGCCCATTCGCCCAGTTGAGCCGACAAGTGCAAGGTTCAGGCGGGTCGATATAGGGGTTTTTTTCGGACGGCTCATGTCAGGTCCCCAAGACTCTTGTAGAGCTCCAGAAGTTTCTGGCGATTGCCGCTTTCCATAGGCAAAAGCGGTTCCGAGAACAGGTCGCCCTCAATCCAGCCCAGGTCTTTCACGAGACATTTGACGGGAATGGGGTTGGACTCCCAAAACAGGGCTTCCACCAGCGGGCGAATCAAGTTCTGTTCGGCGACGGCTTCACTGAGCTTGCCTGAAATCACGCAATCATAAATGCGCTTCATGCGCCGCGGAAGCACGTGAGTCGCTACGCTGATCACTCCATGACCACCGGAACAAAGGAAGGGGGCAAGCGTGAAATCGTCGCCCGACAAAAGGGCAAGTCGCAGACCAAAAAGTTCGGAGCTGCGGAGCTGGCGCTGAATGTCGGCGCTGGCATCTTTTATGGCGATGATATTCT
>CAMCVE010000028.1 GCA_945881775.1 Bacteriovorax stolpii | reverse complement strand
GATTGTTCCCGGAACAAGTGGTGGTGGCGGTGGAGACGGCGCGGGGTCGAGTTGCGCGGTCCCAGTACCTGGTCTTGGCAAGATTTTTGGTCCTTACAAGTACGGCGCTGATGCCGTCATCAAGGTTCCTTCGGGACCAGGTCGCATGTTTGACCTGATTGGTTTCGTTAATCCTTACAGCAACGATCCCGACTGCTTGCGCCCCTGGCGCGTACAGCTCCTCACGAAGCCCAATGGCCAACAAGAGCCCAAGTTCTTCTATGGGGATTATGTGATCGATGAGGACGACACCCCACCCACTACTTATTTGGCTCCTGAAGGACCCGACGGCAAGCTTTTTGCTTTTGCGCGCTCAGCTCCGACGAATCTCACACCCGGCATCGTGAAAGTTCCTCTGAACCGCATCGAGTGGACTGATGAGCAGCCGACTCGTTACGCTTGTGGCGGTGGCGGTGGTGGTGGTGGCGAATACAACGCTATCTTCCCACCGATGCATGACGGGGTCATCAAAACGGGAATGGATTCTGAGCTATTCCTCGACATTAGATGTCCTTCTGGTGCAAGCGAGGTGAGTTTAAGAGTCTCCGGAGTGAACGATCATTTTTATCCGCCCCAAACCTGCGTCTCTGGACGAGCGATGTTTGGTCAAATTAAAATTATTAGTGACATGTCTGACAAGAAGCCAGCCACAGATGTCGGATGTTGGTTCGACGACAAAGACGGCATTGATGAAGCGGGCGAGCGTTCTCCTTGTCTCGTATTCGACGCCACACCCGGTTCGACCTTTGCGGGCACGCCCTTCATCAGCGGACGCGTCCAGTTCCAGAGTATGTATCGCAACGTCATGCACACGCCTAGCCCACCCACTGCGCCACAAGCTCTCGCCATTAATATCGACCCTGCAAAGGTAAAACTCGCAGGCTACGAGAAAAAATCGGGTTCGATTCGTGAGGTCTACGTCGCCTCAGGACCAGGCCACTACAATGACCTACGGACGATCGTCCTTAAGCCGCAAGAAATCCTGGGGACAGGATACCGGACTAGCTCATTCGAATGGAACGGCAACACTTCGACCCTCGCTAGCAATCAGTTGCCTTCGAGTCCTCCCAATATGCACGACATCACCTTAGGAAAGATAGGATCCTCAATATCGTCGGTGGGCGCATTGTTTTTCACAAATTATTCCAGCGGAAACTATTTTGGAGCCGTGAAATTTGGTGCCACTCAAGGATATCCCACTTTTCCCCTCCCTGATTACCAAGGTGAGTTTGAGTCGGGTGATCGCATCGTGAGCGAGAACGGTCTGCAGGTGGCCAGCAGCCGAACACAAAAGAACACATTCGTTCCAACATTGCCACTGACTGGGTCAACATTCACCGTTGCCAATCACGACCTTGTCGATGGACAAATCGTGCGTTTGGACGAAGCGATAGCTGATACCGAATGTGGCGCTTCAACGGCGTCGTCATCGGGAGCCCCCCTCAAAGTCTTCGAGGTCAGTGGGCCGACATTTAAACTCAAAACTCTGGGCGGATTCACGCTAACAAATAACTCCTCGTGCGCTCCTCATTTTACCGCTCGAAGCTTCTATGCCATGAGAACAACGAGCAATGACCATCAAACAAATCTCCCAATCAATGGAGGAAGTCACAGAACTATTCCTATGTTCCCGGGTCATAATGGAAGCAGCTACGACACCGTCTCAAAAATTTTATTGGATGCGCCGACCACTGGAAAAACAACAGTCGTGAGTTTGGATTTTGAGGCAACCCAAGGCAGCGCCCTAATAACAAAGTGTGACCAGGTCGGCGCGGCGGCGGGCTGCACCTACCCGAGTAGCTACCGAATACCCTCACTGGGCTCTATCGAAGATGCCGATATCCTTGTGGGAAACGGCGATCCGATCTTGTTGGCGGTCAATGGCAACGGCGTACTGCGATATTCTCTAGGAGAATCGGCCGGAACTGCTCAATCAAGCGTGCTTCATCCGACGCCATCAGATACGATTGTCTCTGCCAGGATTCGTAGCCTGAGGCTCCGAGACCAGGCAATCAACCGCTCCAACGAGGCCCTTCTTTATATCGAGCACGGCTCGGTAAAAGCAGTCTACCGCACGCGCGACGCGGGTGCGAACTGGTACCGAGTTCATACAATACCCACCGTGAATTCGATTCTCGACATCATCCCTGCACACGCCCATACGAAGAATGATGAGGGCCCGGATCACTGGGAACCGTCCTTCCTCCTGCTAGAAAAGTCGAGCACTCATCTCCGAGTCATAGGCCAAGACTGGCACGGCTTCTAAGCCACCAAATACCTAGAAGAAAGCGCTCAGCGAAACGTTGAGCTGATAGCGATTGTACGCATAGTCATCTGCCGAAAAATTCTTCGAGAGCACCAGCTGCGCGCGCGCTTCAAACTTGTCGCTCAGCGGGCGTGACACAGAACTCGTTGTCGTGAACAAATAGTCTTTGCGCTTGGCACTGCTGCTAAAATAAAAAGTGCCCCTCAGCGCGCCTTCTTGCGTGAACTTGAGTTTCCAAAGCTCAGGCCCGATGGGCTGCTCGTAAGCGCCGTTGGCACCCAGCATGAAGTAGCGGGCGTCGCTGCCTTTGGCGGCCTTGTATTCCCACTCTCCACCAGGTCCGTAGCTCGTCACACCTCGGAACTTACGAAGCTTGTGGCTGCCAGTAAAGAGGAAGGCAGTGCCGTCGCTCGCAGCGCTCGTGGGTGCAGCTGCAGGAGTCTGGCGGCTCACATCAAGCGAGTGATTCCACTGGTGATCGAGGTCCGATCCTTTGGCATCAAGGAAACTCTTGGAGAGTCCCCAGCTCGCACCGTAGCTCGTGAGAAACTTTTCGCTTGAGCCGAGTTTACCGAGCGAGGTGAGCGAGTACTTGGCGTCGACCGTGTGGCGGTAGCCGAGGTCTTCGCCCCACTCGACGCTCGTGCCGACCGAGTGCGACTGCAAATCCGATGTCGGCGCGATCTGCGAATTGAGATACCCCAGCATCAGGAAGGTGTAGTGCACTTTGTTCTGCAAGCGGTGCAGGAGAGGATTCTTGAGGTCGAGATAAACGAGCCCCAGGTAATTGGCCGAAGAGCCCGACTCAAGGCTGTAGTCTGAAGGCTGCACGTTAGCAGGCAGCGAAAGCGCGTTCGAGTCCCAACCAAGGCCGCCCACTGCTAGCACCGAGATGAGTTTCTTGGAGTAGCGATCCTGAGCCTTCTTGTCCTCAAGAAGAGCAAGCTTGTCTTTGGCCAAGGCCACAATGCCTTGGTCGCTCGCGAAATCCACAGTGTCGAGGTAAGCGCTCTCTGCTGCGTCGAGATCGCCCTGCGCTTCAGAGGCGACACCGAGATAGAAGCGTGCCGCGTCTTGGTAGCGGGTCGAGCTCTGCGACATCAGCGCCTGGAAACGTTCCTGAGCCACGGGGTAGTCGCCGCGATCAAGGGCACACAGGCCTCCGTAGTAGCGTGAATCCTCGAGGTAGGGACCGGGCTTTTGCAGCTCTTCGAATTCGGGACCTGCCTCGCGGCAACCCATTTGGTGAAAACGTGAGAGAGCTCGACCAAACGACGCCTTGTTACGTTCTTCGCCGTTGAGGTCCTCACCCATTTTGGTCACAAGAGCGTTAAGACCCACGAGCGAAAGATCGTACTTCTGAGCAAGAACCTGCTGCCACGACTTTTCGAGCTGTGCGAGAGCCGACTTGCGACGAGCTGCTTTTGCAAGAGCCGGATCCTCTGCTGAGACTGTCTTGTCTGGAACCGCAATTGGACCAAGTGCAAGCGAGGTGGGCGCGAGCTCGAGCACCGTCCCGCCTTTTTCCTCGCGCGAACGCATCACAGACATCGACTCGCGCGCAAGCCAAAGGTCCTTCGTTAGCGGATTGGGTGTCCAGGACTCAATACCCGTTTCCCAAGTTCCGCGAACGGTACGGCGCCTGGCTGTTGAAAAGATTCTATAAAACTCAAAGTCGCTGGCCTTGATGGCAAGGGCCGGGTCGACTCCAAGATTCAGCAGGAGTCTTGAATCAAGCTTGCCTCGTCCGTAGACACCCAGCAGAGCCGAGCGACCGGTGGGCCGGTAGCGCACAAGGAGCGCGTCTCTGCGAATTGCTCCGCTGGCATCCTTAGCTTCCGGCAGCTTCACCCAGATACCGGGCCTCTCGGCGTGAGCGAGCAAACTGAGTCCCCCTACGAGCGTCAAAAAGGAAAACAAAACGGTGTTTCTTAACCCGGTCTTCACAAAGCGTTTCATCAAGAGAAATTAAAACGAAAGTCCGGGCATTTGGACAGGGGCACGCAGTATTTACTTCAGTTTTTTATGCAGAGATTCGATAAACTAGAGGAATGCGCGGTGCAGGAACATGTCCATCCAAATCCCTTACCCTCGGCCTCTGGCTTCTCTTGGGACTTATTCCAAGCCTCTCTCAGGCCGCAAGCCCACCCGAGGCTGGTAGAATCGTGCTCGTCAAAGGTGACGTCTTCATCCTCAGCGCCAAAGACAAGAGTGTCGTTGCAGATCCTTCGGGCAAACGCGGGCGCAGCACCCAAAAGGGATCTTTATTCTTTGAAGGTGAAACCATCCAAACCAAAGACGGAGCCCGCGTGAAACTCCTCTTTCTCGAGGGCGGCAACGAGATCGTTCTTGGATCGAACACCTCACTTGTTGTGGAACGCGCTGGAGCCTCCAAGGCCGGCACCGAACTCAGCCTCAACCAAGGAACTGTGCGCTCGACCGTCAATCGCAAGTATTCGGGCCAAGGCGGAGACATCTTCGAAGTCAAAACCCCCAACAGCGTCGCGGGTGTGCGCGGTACAGTTTTCAACGTCGCCTATGACTCTAAGAAAAACACCACCCAGGTCTTCACCGAGCGCGGTTCTGTGGCTGTCGTAAACGTTGGCGCGGGAGCGAAGGGTAAACCTATTCTCGTCAACGCCGGCATGTTCAGCGAAGTCAAAAAATCTGACACTCCTTCGGCTCCCGCCGCTGCTCCCGCCAGTATCATCGAAAGCATGAGTCCCGAGTCCAAGGAAGAGCCCTCTGCTTCGAGCTCGAACTCGAGTTCGAATTCTGAGGCAGCCCCCGCGAGCGAAGTTGGCGAGAGTGCAAAAAGCGCTAGCAACGAAGAATCCAAACCAGCAGCAGCAGCTGCTGCACCTGTAGCTGAAGTGAAGAAAGACGAAGGTCCCGCCGTCGCTCTCGCACCCCAGCCCGCTGACTCAACGTCTAAATCGAACAACCGTGCCCCCGCTAGCGCTGGGCCCGAAGCCCCTCTCGCTCCAAAAACCATGACAGCGGGAGCAGGAAACGCGAATGCGGCAGCTGTAGGCTCTGCCACCCGGCCGATGGACATGGTCAATAGGACCAGCGACAGCCTCCGCAGGACCGCCGAGTCCGCTCTTCGAGATAAGAATCTCATCGAAGGCAACCTGAGCGAGATCAACTTCAAAGTTCAGTAGTTCCCTCGCTAAACACAAAATTCACAAATCTTTTCCCCCTCCGCATGAACCTGCAGAGGGGGTTTTGATGATAATCTCTTTGGAGAGGAAAACGAGGACTTGATCCAGTAGAAGGTACCCATGAACGTTGAGAGACACGAGTTCGAATCCAGTCAGCCCGGCACTCACCTTGTCATCCTTGGGGGCATACACGGCAACGAGACCTGTGGTCCCAACGCTCTCCGAAAAATTATTTCAGAATTTCAAAGCGGTCAGAGGCGCCTTCTGAGAGGTCGCTGCACAATTTTTCCAATCGCCAACCCACGAGCCTACAATGCTGGCACCCGCTACATCGAAGAAAATCTCAACCGAGTTTTTGAAGTGCACACAAACCCCTCGAGCTACGAGCGACACCTCGCCACGGAGATCGCTCCATGGGTGTCTCGGGCCGATGCACTTTTAGACATTCACAGCATGCAGTCCCAGGGAGATCCCTTCGTATTCCTCAATGCACCCACGCCCGAATCCCAGGAACTTTGCGAGGCCCTGGGGACCGATTGGATTCTACAAGGGTGGCCCAATGTCTACGCCTCGATGCCGGAGCTTCTGGCTTGCTGCACGCAAACTTTTGCAGACCGCTACAAGATTCCGAATGCTCTTGTTGAATGCGGCAGTCACGCTGACCCTGCTGCCGACGGCGTGGCTTATCGGGCTATTTTGGGAGCTCTCACTCTGTATGAAATGATCAAAGAGGGCGACGCACCCTCAGCTCGAGACTCTCGTCATTTGCGGATGACTGATTTGCATCTTCGAATTTCGGAGAAAGACCACTTCCCCAAAGTCTGGAAAAATTTTGAAGCCTTCCAAAAAGGTGAAGTTCTGGCCACCCGCGCCTCGGGCGAAGAAATCCGCGCCGAGCGCAATGGAATCATGATTCTGCCAAGCCCGGTTTCGGCTCTCGGCGCAGAATGGTTCTACACCGGACACTTGCTCGAATCTTAGCTACGATCGAGTTCGACGCGGTATTCTTCTTTGTCTTCGTCCCACGAAGCGCGCACGAGAATCGGTTTGCAACAAACTTCGCAGTCGATGTGCACTTCCTGCTCGTTGCCGCCACCGGGATCAATCGGCACGATAATTTTTTCGAAACAAAAGGGGCAGGTGGACATCACATCATCAAAGAGCATACCTGAAGTCTAGTAGGGATTGGCGCGCGCGTCAGCCACCAATCCCAAACATCTGAAAGCCCCTCGACGCCGTTTCACTTTTCAAGCAAGATACAACGCATGAAACCGACTCTCGCTTACGCGGCCCAGAACGCAAAAACTCCCCTCGCTCCTTTTAGCTTCAAGCGCCGTGACCCTAAAGAGCACGATGTCGCCATCGACATCCTTTACTGCGGCGTCTGCCATTCCGACATTCACCAGGCTCGCGACGAGTGGGGAGGCTCCACATTTCCCATGGTCCCTGGTCACGAGATCGTAGGACGCGTGGCCCAGGTCGGCAGCTCCGTCAAAAAATTTAAGAAGGGCGACATCGTCGGTGTGGGCTGTTTTGTGGATTCGTGTCGCACTTGCTCCTCTTGCGCAGAGGGCCTCGAGCAGTACTGCGAAGAAGGCATGACCGCGACGTACAACGGCTTTGAGCGTGGCACCCAAACACAAACCCAAGGTGGCTACTCGGACCACATTGTCGTGAATGAGGACTATGTTCTTCGTGTGCCTGAATCGATGGATCTCCAAGGAGCGGCACCGCTGCTTTGCGCTGGCATCACCACCTATTCCCCCCTGAGGCACTGGGGCGTGGGCAAGGGACACAAAGTTGGCGTGGCTGGACTCGGTGGCCTCGGTCACATGGCCGTGAAACTCGCAAAGGCCCTGGGCGCCGAAGTCACCGTGCTCTCCACATCCCGCAAGAAAGAAGAAGACGCCAAACGCCTGGGTGCCTCGCACTTTATCACCACGAGCGAAAGCGGCGCGCTCGAAAAAGCTGCTGGAACTTTTGATTTCCTGATCGACACGGTGTCTGCGGCCCACGACTACAACGCCTACTTGAACACCCTAAAGCGCGACGGCTCAATGATACTCCTTGGAGCACCCGAGCAACCCACGCCTGTGCACGCCTTCTCTCTGATCATGAAGCGGCGCAAACTTGGAGCTTCGCTCATCGGAGGCATCAAAGAGACCCAAGAGATGCTCGATTTTTGTGCGAAACACAAAATCGTTTCGGATGTGGAAGTGATTCCTGTTCAGAAAATCAATGAAGCCTACGAGCGAATGATCAAAGGCGATGTCCGCTACCGTTTCGTGATCGATATGGCTTCGCTCAAAAACGATGTCTAGCCGCGCTTAGGGCATCACGCAGTGGATGCGATACGGAAAGCCCACGCACCAATCAGCTCAGCACCGATTTTGAGATAGCACTGCACCAGGCACAAATGCTAGCTTCCCTCGCCATGACAACCTCCACCACAATACGCCTAGCGTTTCTTTGTTTTGTGCTCTCTGCCACGCCCCCCTCATTTGCGAGAGCGCCGAACAAGGCCCGTCTCATCGAAGAGAAACCTGGAAAGTCACACGTGCGCCACTGCCTCATGACTCGCAAAACCATTGCTATCACCGACCCCGTTCACTTCACCGACGCACGCGTGATTGTTGACCATTACGAACCCCGCACAGGATCCGAGGCCCAGGTCCTCATCTTGCCTCCGACGGGTGGCGAGAATCTCATCGATCGTCTCTACGCACGCAAGCTCTGCAAGCGTGGACTCGGTGCGGTTCTTGTTAAAACCTGGAGCTACGACACCGAAACAAGCCTGGGCGCTCTTTACGCCGCGACACTCCTCGGATCCGAAAAGCGCATCGAAACGGGTGTGATTATTGTTGGGGGTTCGCCCCTTTCAGAGATACTTGCAACGAGCACGATTCCTGGCGTCACCCAACAACGCGTTAGTCGAATCGAGAAGCTCAAACTCCAAGACGCGCAAGACTACCGCCTTCTCATGGACAAAAAGATCAATCTTGATGCTTCGAATTTTCTACCGCTCGCTCGTGGGAAATCTGCGCTCATGGTGACCGCCCTCAAGGACAAGATTGTCCCCACTTCCACTCAACTGAATCTATGGGAGGAGATGGGGCGTCCGGCTCGCATCGACATCAAGGCAGGCCACCTTGGAGCAATGATCTCCGCCTACACATGGCATCGCCGGAGTATCGAAGATTTTCTCGTCCGAGAACTTGCGCGTTGAGAGAATTCTTAATTTCTAAAACCTATATTATACTTATCCTTTGAACCGAGTTGCGCGACGGGCCCGCAGTTGAGTCGCCCCACGTGAACCATCCCTCCATCAACTGGGCCTGGAAAAACTGAACTACAAGGAGACGCCATGAAAACCCTGAGCACCACCGACTTCCAAACCCAAGTCTTTGACTTCACCAAGGATCAAGAGTGGAACTACAAAGGCGATCTACCGGCGATCGTCGACTTCTATGCAGATTGGTGCGGGCCCTGCAAAGCCCTCTCTCCCATACTGGCCGATCTAGAGAAAGAATTCGAAGGCAAGATCCACATCTTCAAGGTCGACACCGAAGCAAGCCCAGACCTCGCGGCTGCCTTTGGAATCCGAAGCATTCCAAGCCTTCTTTTTATTCCGCAAAGCGGCCAACCCGCCATGGCCGCAGGACTCCTTCCAAAAGAGGATCTACGCGAAGCGATTCACAACGTCCTTGGCGTGAAGTAAGTCTAGAGACATGAGCATTTCGACACGCAGCTACTGGAGAGAAGGTCTAGCCTTTGAAGGGTCTTCCGGGTTCAACTCGGTTCGTATGGACGCCCGCGGTCCCTTAGGACAAGCCAGTGGCCCCACCCCCAAAGAACTTGTTCTTATGGGAACAGCGGGTTGCACCGGCATCGATGTGATTGTGCACCTCAATAAGCACAAGCAGACCTTTGATTCGATGGAGATCGAAGCTAGTGCCGAGACCTCGCATGAGGGATATCCCTCGGTTTTCACTTCGGTGTCGCTCCGATTTACCGTGAATGGGAAAGTCGACGAGCAGAAGCTCGTTGAGGCCGTTGTTCTCTCGCAAACCAAGTACTGCGGCGTCAGCGCCATGCTTTCGGCCGTTGCCCCCTTGAGTTACGTCGTTGTCCTGAATGGCAAGGAGGTTGCGCAGGGACGCGCGAACTTCGAGGGAATTTCAAAATAGAGCTAAGGTCGTTTACGACCATGAATCATTGAGGCCACTAAGTTCTCTTTGTGCCGGTAGCCCTCCACAAGAGCTGCCACGGCATGCAGCGCAGACAAAGTGATCAGGGCATTCGCCAGAAGTCCGTGCAGATCTTCAAGCCATTCCTCGCCCCAAAACCTGTCCCACGACATCATCCATCCCGAAAGACCAAGCAAGAGCACCAGTGCACAAAGTGCCATCATCATGAGTGCCGCTAAAGGATTGTGCGAGAGGGTGCGGGGTTGGCGACCTTCCCGGAGCAGCTTCAAATAAGCGAGTACACTCTTTCGAGTCGGCCAAAAAGTTTCAAATCTTTCATAAACGCGGGGACTCAAGAAGCCGTAAACTCCTCGAAACAGCACCAGTCCTGAAGCCGCGTAACCCACCCAACGATGCTGCCGGCGCCCTTCCTCGAGGACGAAGAAATTAAGAATCACGCACAGAACAAGCGCCCAGTGGAAAATACGAACGGGCAAACCCCAAACCGCGATGCGGTCTGGGGTTGTCGCCTGGGAATCTGAGGCTTCACTCGCCAATTTCAGACTTCACAACTTCTGCAGTTTTGGTGTTGAAATAAACTTCGGCCTTTTTGCCTTCTTTGTTCCAGCCGTAGATTTCGTAGCACTCGCCATCGACTTTGAACTTCTTGATTTTGTAGCCCATATCTTCAATCTTCTTTTTCATATCTTTTTCGGATATCCACTCGTTTTGGGGATTCTTAGGGCAATCCGCACCCGCACGAGCGACTTCGGAAAGAGCAAGTGAAGCAAGAAGACCAAGACTTAGGGTAGCGATTTTTTTCATATATCCTCCTTAGGACAGCCTCTTTATCCTCCCGGTTTTCTTCTCCATCAAGAGCGTTTACGTGGATTGTCCAAGATGCTTGCCTCGATCCGCCGTGCTCGCTATAGCCTTTACTCATGAAACAACGCCTGCTTCTCGCCTTCGCGCTCCTTTGCTCTCCCCTTATTCACGCCGAAATGTCACGCGAAGAGGGTTTGCGCAAAATGACCCAAGAGCTTGAAAGCCCCGAAGGGCTCCGGCTGCGCGTGCACGGCGTCAACAACGAAGCGAAGCTTTACGTGGGTGCCTACAGTTACGAAACCATTTTCAACGAGATCCAAGTGAGTCTTTTGTCCCGCGAACGCCCCGTGCGCGACACCCTCCTCACGCTCGGCCGCCACGACGTGATTCGCGTGTGGGGTCGAGTTCTGAACTTCGACTCCCCCCAGCCACACCTTGCGATCATGCAACTTGCAGTCGAGCAGAAGTACCAGTTCCCCGGCGGCGCGCACCAGCCCGACGTCGATTGGGACAAAGTGACCCAGGAGCTCAAAGGGCGCAGTGAGGCCCTGATGCTTGTCCATACCGTACAGATGGACGGCCAGCTTCTCGTGGTCGAATTTAAGGATCAAATCTTTCCAATTTTCACGCGCGAGTTTCAGACTCAAGCCAAAAACCTGAGCCGCCAAGACATCATCCGCATCCGCTACGAACTTCAAGAGTCTCCCGAGAAGCCCATTCACCTCGTCCTGAAGGGCGATTCTGCGGGGCAGGCCATCGACGTCGTCGACAGCATCAACACCCAGCACGGCAAGACAATGACTTTTGAAGGGAATCTCGTCCTATTCCCGCAAAGCCCAATTGTGAAGTTCAATGTGTTTGCGATCAAGGTGGCTCTCGAGAACGACATGCATCGCACCTACACCCTGATCAACTTCGAAGACCCTGAATTCTTCGCTCGGATCAGGGCCAAGCTTCAGGCGGCGTGGGATGCGGGCGATGAATCCTGCGTGAAGAATGATCGCAACAAGCTCCTGAGCACTTGTGTGCGGGTGCGCGCGACGGGCTTTATCAACCATGTCGACTCCAACCAAGCCAATCCTCAGATCCTGCCCACAAAGATCGAGGACATCGAGGTTCTCCCAGCTCTATAAATTTAGTGTCCAGTGTTCTGGAGATCTTAAGCCACGGACTTGGTTTCAAGTGCATCCGCAGACACAACAAGGTTCCGAGAAATCTTTTTGGCTTGGTAGAGTGCATCGTCAGCGATCTTAATAAGAGTGGTTATTTCCTGGCCGTGATCCGGAAATGTCGACACTCCAATCGAAATAGTCACCTTACCCAGAGGCTGAGTGTGCTCGTTTTCAAAAGGAGTCGATTCGACGATTTCTCGGAAGTATTCTGCCCGCATCAGCGCATCGGCATGCGAGGTCGCTTTGAGGAGGACAACAAACTCTTCACCACCGTAGCGTGCCACGACTTGTTTTGAATCAAATCCCGCTCGCATCAAGGCAGCCAATTGTTTTAGAACCTTATCGCCAGCAGGATGCCCGTGGGTGTCATTGTACTTTTTGAAATGATCGACGTCGAAGAAGAGAAAGCTCAACTCTTGTCCTGAAGCTTTCGCCAGAACAAGTTCTTTCTCGAAGCATTCTTTGAAATGGCGAACGTTGAAGAGACCTGTGAGCCCATCACGAATCGAAGATTCACGAAGTTGGACATAGCGATTGGCCGACTCAAAGCTCAGTGACAGCATTTTATGGCACTCTGAGATTAGCATTTCGAAATGTGCGGCCTCTTGAACTTCATGAGCAGTGAACACAAGAACACCAAAAACTTTTCCACTTCCTAGGATTGGCAAGCGATACACACCGTCGGAGATCGAATAGGTGGAGGGGCCAAATTCTAGATCGTCTCGCCAAAGCTCGAGGCCCCATTCCTGAGGCAGATCTGCAGAGTCTCCCGATCTCGCAACCTGAATAAATTTCTTCTGATCCTGATCAAGGCGATAGAACGCCATGGAATTATGCCTCTCTCCAATATCCATGAGATGGAACCACGAACTCATGAGAACACTTTGAAGATCATCCAAATCGACAACTTTTGACAAACGCTCCGAAAAATCCGTGAGGCGCTTAAAGACTGCCGCCTGAAAACTCAACTGCCGCATATTGCCCTCGGCGCTCGCCAAAGCCAATTCCCGGTCCTGGAGGCTTTGTCCTAGACGATTGAAGGCTATCGCGAGACGCCCGATCTCGTTTTTCGCACTGACTTGAACTCTGTTATGAAAGTTACCCTTTTCCAGTTCTTGAGAAGCGTCAACGAGATCCGCCACGGGACGCGTGATTAACTGAGTGACAAAGTAGCCACCCAGTAAAGCGCCACAGAGCAGAACGAGCATCGAAAACAACTGGGTGACGAGAAAAGCTCGAAACTCGGCCACCAACTTTGCCTCTTCTGAGACAAATACCAGGACAAGGTTGCTGGCTCCACCTGGTGGATCAAGTTTCGAAAAAGAAACAAAACTTTGAGTGTCGTCTCGCTTGATGCTTATAGAGCGTCCTTCGACTTCTGCGGCACGAATAGAAGAAAATTCTTCTTGAAGCTTCAGTCTGTAGACTTCAGATTTTCCAGAGTCACCTTTTAGCAATGAAAGCTCATTGCCTGGCGAGACGATTCCGTAAAGCTGCACATCGATGGATTGAAACTGGATTTTCTTGAGAACCGTATCGAGAACATCAACACTGAGTTTTCCGCTCAAAAGATAGCTCCCGCCGGAAGCTCCTAGCGTGAGTGGGTCTTCAATGAAAAGATCTTCCCCGGCTTCGCTCTTCACAATTCGATAAGACCACGCGCGAGGATGGACGTCGGACGCAGCACTTTTTTTAGGGGCAACCGACACAAGATCTTGGACATCAAAGAGCAGAGACTTCGTAGAAGCCGTCGGAACAGGGGAGGAGATCTGCGGTTCTTGGATATCATCGATCCGCGTAAGGCGAATCTGTGACCACACGTAGGATCCCCTTGTCGACGGGACGTTTGTAAGCGTCTGGCCAAGTCGATCTGGACTCCGATAATTTTCGACCGCTAGACTACGGAGCTCATCTCGCAAAGACTGAGACTGCTGCTTGAGTTCTTGCAGTGAGCTCACAAGTGTTAATGTTTGTAATTCTCGAAGACTCGCGATTTTGTCTTGAGTCAAAAATGCCCAGGTCGAGCGCAGACTTGTCGCAGCGACAGCGAGCACCGTGAGTGCCAGGAGCAGAAATATCTGTAGCTGCAGACTGAGGCTTCTCATAATCCAAGATTCTTATCGGTTAGAAGAAGGCATCTAGTGAATTTTGCTACTTAATACGCCCTTCACATTTACGGGCTAAAGAATTTTTCACTCACACCAGGAGCCAGCTCGCCGATAAGTCTAGAGTGCGCCCTAAGTCGACTCGCTCAGTAGGATTCATCGCAGCCTGTGCGCTTTACGCGTTGCTCACAGTCGCGGGATACGTGCTGCTGGGAGAAGCTCAGTGGGTTCGCGAACTAAAAGCTTCGCAGTACTGGACTCCGTCGCTAAGAGCCCTTGAGCGCTGGATCAAGCGCGGAGAAACGAGCGCCGGAGAGCAGGGTCAGAGCCTGGTCAAAGTGACCAAGATTCGGGGCAAAGATGCGCTGATGGTGCGAGATTTTTCGAGTCTCGTGTTTAGGGCAGCCCATCAGGGCGAATCGCTCCAGGGCCGCAACGTGTTTCTCACGAAAGACGAAGTCGAGGCGCAGCTCTGGCTGACTCAGTATGACACTTGGCTTGAAATGGAACCCAACACCCTCATCGTTTTGAACGAAACTCAAGACTCCGCAGGTGGGCCTGCAATCCTCAATATCAACGTCTTAGCAGGCGGATGGAAACTTCGCGAAACTTCAACCAAATCCAGATCATTACGTATTCATGACTTCGTTGTTAAAAAGAAGTCGCTGCGCACTAAGAAAGCATCGAGCGCCCAAAGTATCCTTACCCAAGACACTGCCGTGGAAGAAGGAACGAGCGAGAGCCCCACCCTAGGCACACAACTGCGAAGTCTCGCCAAGGCTTTAGAAGTGACGCCAGAGGCACAGCCCCAAGAAGTCCTTGAGCCTGTAGCGCAGAGAGAACCTGCTTCCGTCGAGCAAAAGGTTATTGCTTTCAAACCGAAACCGCGCAAGCAATCAAACATCGAGTCCATGCTATGGGCCGAAACCATTTATATCTCGTCATCGATGCGCCTTCGCGGCGACAAAAGAGCCCCAGCAGCGCTGGGGCTCAGTCTGTCGGTGGCTCTTGAAAAGGCTTCAAAAGGCGCGAGAGGCGACATCTTCAATCCAGCGCAATCCCAGATCTTAAAAGAATACCTGGAGATCTATCTCAAACAGGGCGAATGCGAGCGAGTCAAAGACCTCTTTGAAAATGTTCGTGGGAGCTATAAGCGGGGCCCTGTCCTCGAGGATTGGGAGAAGCACGTCGTTGCACGCAGTCAAAAGAACTCCTGCCCTGAATTCAGAAAAGCTCCCCCCTCTGATCTCTGAGATTGTCGTTAGTGTTTACGAAGGGGAATCTTGAGATAGCTTGTCCCATTGGGCTCGGGCTCAGGTAGGCGACCGCCATCAATATTGACTTGCAAGCTTGGAAGCAAAAGCCGTGGTGCGGACAAGGTGGCATCGCGCGCGTCTCGCATTTTGATGTAGTCTTCTTTCGCAGTTTCGGCCTTGAGCTGAATATTGGATCGCTTTTGTTCGCCGATGCTTGTTTCCCATCGAGCCTCACGAGTTCCCGAACCCTTGTAGTCGTGTCCAACAAAAACTCGAGTCGCATCTGGAAGCTTAAAAAGCTTCTCGGAGATCGAGCTATAGAGTGCCGCAGAACTGCCCTCGGGAAAGTCGCAGCGCCCTGTGCCTGTGTCGGGCATGAAGATGGCATCCCCCGTGAACACAGCATCGCCGATGAGATAGGAGGCACAGGCGGGCGTGTGGCCCGGCGTGAAGAGAACTTCGATATCAATGCTTCCTGCGTTGATCCTTTGTTTTTCTTTGAGCAATAGATCGAACTGACTTCCGTTGGGTATGAAGTGCTCGGGAAGGTTGTAGACCTTCTTAAAAACGTTCTGCACCCGCGTGATCCTCTCGCCAATCGCGAGCACGATGCCCGGAAAGCGTTTCTTAAGTTCTTGCGCCCCTGAAAGATGATCCGCATGTGCGTGCGTTTCGAGACAATAGTGAGGGACGAGCTTATGTTCACGAATCAACGCTTCCAGTTGATCGACGCTTTCCGTGGAAATCTTTGAAGAGGCTGGATCGTAGTCGAGCACGGGATCGATCACGACGGCATCTCGGGTGGCCTCGTCAAAAACCACATAGGTCACCGTCGCAGTTGCGTCGTCATAGAGACTTTTCACGGAAAATTTTTTCATAAAGATCCTCTCTTAAGTTCCTGCACAAAAATTAAAGTTCCCAT
>CAMCVE010000027.1 GCA_945881775.1 Bacteriovorax stolpii | reverse complement strand
ACCTTCGAAGGCAAATGCCAGCAGATTTACAGTCTGCCCCGGTTGGCCACTTCGGTATCCCACCACGTTGTCAGTATCAGATGGAGCTGGCTATGGGACTCGAACCCGCAACCGCCGGTTTACAAAACCGGTGCTCTACCAATTGAGCTAAGCCAGCACAATATGACCTTAGAAGCAGTTAGTCGATCCCCGCAGACTTCGCAATCGATGCTTTACGATTCTAGACTTTGATACATAGCGTAAAAGGCCAGGGACGAAGCAACAGAAACGTTGAGACTCTCCACGGACTTTTCCATGGGAATGGAGACCCGGTGACTCGCCTTCTCCAAGAGGCCCGGACGCACGCCTCGACCCTCGGACCCGAGGATCCACACCAGATCATTGAAGTCTCCTTGGCGGAAATCCTTAACAGCCTGAACGAGGCTCACACCCTCCATGTCAAGAACCGCTACGGCAGCTCGCAAGTGAACCTGCTCCTCGAAAACTCTAAAGAGCATGTTGGGATTTGAGACCTCGTAGAGAGGGACACGAAAGCATTGTCCGGCCGAGGCCTGCGCCACAACAGCTGTGAGAGGAGCCTGCTGCTTGTCCCCGAAGATCACACCCGAGAGTCCAAAAGCGGCTGCACTCCGCAAGATGGCGCCGAAGTTGCGCGGGTCCTCGATGCGGTCGAGAAGCGCCCACTGACGAAGTCTTTTGGGAGCGGGCTCTTCAAACACACGAGCGAGATCAGACGGGCCCAGCGTCGGAGCGCGCTTGAGAAGTGCGAGACAGCCTTGAGTGCGTTTGTCGGCATAGTCCTTCGGAAGGCTTCGAACGGAATCGACGCGAACGCTGGCCTCTTTAGCGGCTCTCACGATCTTTTGGAGTTCAGGTGAAGCTCGAAGCGCCTCTTCCTCAACTTTTAACTCGAGAATGAGTTCCGGAAAACTATCGAGGCAGGCCTCGACCGAATGCCAGCCCCAGATCCAAAGATTGCGGTCTTTCACGATTTACAAATCTCCCATGACAGTTGCGACACTACGGTCGGGCTCGGAAGAGTGCCATATGGCGCGCCCGATGACCAGCATATCTGCGCCAAGAGCAAGGGCCTCGCGGTAATGGAGGCCTCGCTTTTGATCGGTGGCTTTTTTAGATTCATCGATGTGGAGACCAGGCGTCACGAGATAGATGTCGGGAAACTTTTCTTTGAGGAAAGATATCTCCTGAGCAGAACACACAAATGCGTTGAGGCCCTCGGAGCGAGCCATCTCGACAAGCCCCAAGACCTGATCAGAAAGCTTTCTAGTGACGCCGATGTCACGTAGATCCGAATCGTCTAAAGACGTGAGTACGCTGACGCCTAGAATTTTGAGGCCTGTGCCCTTGGCCGCAGCCAAGGCCTCGCGAATCATGGTCCGACCACCGCACGTGTGAATCGTGAGGTAGTCCGCTCCGAAGGCTGACCAAGTGCGCACGCTCGATGCGACCTGCGTGGGTATGTCGTGGAGCTTCACGTCGATGAAGATGCGAAAGCCGATGGCCTTGAGGTAGGTGATGTCGACTTTGCTGAGATGGGGCACCAGGCGCAGTCCAAGTTTGAGAACGGGTCTGGCACTACCGAGGCGCCCCACGGCTTCAAGAAGTTCGTCTCGGCTTTCAAAATCTAGGGCGAGCGCGAGCTCCTTCTTAGGAGCCATCATCACGAAGCTCCTAGGCCGTAACTTTTGAGTTTGCGATGCAAGTGAGCGCGCTCGATGCCCAGGCTCTCAGCAGCCTTGGTGACATTGCCCCCACACTGCTCCAGACGGCGCTTGAGGACATGGCCCTCGAAACGTGCGCGCAGTTGCCGGAGGGGACCTTCAAGGGCGGTGTCTTCAAGACCACCGGCAAGAGCTCCATCGTCGCCCAGACCCGTTCCTGTGAACGCACCGAGATCTTCGGGCAAGTCGCCCAGACCCAGAGTCTTCTGCTGAGGCCCCGAAAGAATGAGACAGCGCTCAAGCAAATTCTTGAGTTCGCGGACGTTGCCGGGCCAGTCGTAGTTCTTCATCCACTGCAGAAGTTCGGGATTGAGATCTGGAGTGGGACGCCCATGTTCTCTAGAGACCTTTCTAAGGAAGCCCTTCGCAAGTTCGTCGAGGTCTTCTTTACGATCTGAGAGAGGGGGGACCTCGAGTGCAACCACTTTAAGTTGAAAGTAGAGATCTTCGCGGAATTTACCTGCTGTGACCTGCTCCGCGAGATGATTCGATGAGGAGGCCACCACCCGCACATCGAGTGGAACACTTTGAGGACGCCCTTTGCGCTCGAAACGTTTCTCTTCAAAGACCCGGAAAAGTCGCGCTTGAGCAGTGGCCGAAAGCTCACCCACGCTGTTGAGATAAAGCGTGCCGCCCGAGGCTAGCTCGAGACGACCGGGGACTTCGTCATAACCGAAGAGTTCTTTTTCCCAAGCGTCCTCCGGCAAGGCGGCACAATGAACCGTCACGAAAGGATGCTGCGAGCGATCACCTTTGTGATGCAAGTAGCGAGCAGCGAGGGTCTTGCCGACGCCGCTTTGACCCGACAAAAGCACATGAGAAGGTGTCGGAGCCACCTTATCGATCTGAGTCTTGAGGTGTTGCATGGAGCGACTGGCCGCCACGATGTTGATGTCGCCATAAAGCTGCTTCAGGAGCGCTTTGTTTTCGAATTTGAGAATCGAGGTTTGGCAGGCGTTGCGTAGGAGAACGAGAACCTTTTCGAGCTCGAGAGGTTTCTCGAGAAAATCGTAGGCTCCCATGCGGATGGATTTCAGAGCGAGCTCGATGTTGCCGTGCCCCGACATCATGATGATCGACATCGCCGAGAATTTGTCGAGACTCTCTTTCAGAAGATCCATGCCGTCGCCTTCGGGGAACCAAACGTCGTAGAGAGCCACGTGAAAACTTTCGCGCTCCAAAACCTCTAGAGCTTCTTTGGGGCTCGAAGCCGTGCGCACTTCGTAACCCTCATCTTTCAAGGCAAAAGAGAGGGAGCTTTGGATATCGAGTTCGTCATCTACGATTAGGACCCGGCGTATCATACGTGAGGATGATTCTCACCGCCGAGCGTAGGGACTTCAAGCACAAAGCGAGCCCCCTCGCCCTCTTCGCAACGCACCCGGCCTAGATGCTCAATGGCAATTCTGCGCACGATAGCAAGTCCAAGGCCTAGACCCGAGGCTTTTGAGGTCATGTAGGGGTCAAAAATCTTTTCGCGCATGCTCTCAGGGATGCCCGGGCCATTATCCTCGAAGACGATTCTTAGCATCGAGAGGCTGTCGTCGCCCGACTCCATTCGGACACGGAAGCGAGGCTCGGGAGTCTGAGCGTCTTCCATGCTCTGGAGCGCGTTGTCTGCAAGATTCACAAAAAGGCGGCGCAGGTACTCGCGGTCGGCCCGAACGAGTGTCTTGAGAAGTTTCTGGTCGACCTCAAACTCGAAGCGACATTGAGGGTGCGTGAAACGGTAATCGTCGAGCAAGGACTGGAAACAGTCCACAATCAGAACTCTGTCGAAGTTGGGCTCAGGCAACTTGGCGAATTCCGAGAATTCACGCACGAGATCGCGGATGACGCGCACCTGCTTGGAGATTTGTCCAAGGCACTCTTCGAGAATCGGACCATGAACGGGATCATCTTGAAAAGCGGGGAGCAGCCGCCGCCGCAAACGATCGGCTGAGATTTGGATCGGTGTGAGTGGGTTCTTGATTTCGTGAGCCACACGACGGGCCACTTCCTGCCAAGCCGCGAGTCGCTCAAGCCGGGCGGCGTCCGAGACGTCCTCGAGAATCACGAGCCAACCCAGAGGGTGCTGGTACTCATCGAGGATCCAAATGCTTGTTCCACGAACAGACTGCAGAGTTGATGAGCGCCCTGCCCCGCGCCGGAGTTCAAAAATCTGGTCCACAGGACGACCGCCTGCACCCTGACCCTGCTCGAGCCATTGCAAAAATTCATCGGGAGTGCCGAGCGACGGAAACACATCCTGCACACTACGGCCTAGCGCTTCTTCTGTTTCCCATCCGAGCTCGCGAGAACTGTCGAAAGAAAACTCGAGTGCCTCGTCGTTGATTCGCTGGATCTGGAGTTCGGGATTGAGCACCACCACGCCACGACGAATACTCGAGAGCAGATTCTCGAGGTAGCGCTCACGCTCTTCGAGATCTCTGACGAGGGAAACGAGTTGGGCGTTGGCTTCTTCGATCTGACGACTTTTCTGGCCCACCTCCTCGGCCATCAAATTGAACGCAGACTTTAGAACCTCAAGATCGGTCCCTGGCGAAGGTCCCAGGATCTTGCGCGGTGTCCAGTCGGTGGCGATGCGATAGTCCCAGCGACCCGCGCGGAAAGCTTCGGTCCCCTTCAGAAGCTCGGAGACGGGATCGATGATGCTTTTGGCGATGTAGAGTCCGAACCAAGACACCACAAAGAGAATCAAAACAAACAACGTCAAAAGCACGAGCGTGTAGTTCGTCTTGAGCGAATCTTTGAGAAGTCTCGTTTGCTGATAGCCTGCAAATGAGCTGCGAAGCTCTCCGATGCGGGTCTTAAGACCGAGCGGCACCGTGTAGCTCATCACGAGCACGAAATCGTCGGGCATAAAATTGCCAGGATACGTGGGGCTTGAGCGTCGCGTTTGGATGTTGAGCGGGACATAGCGCTGTACGAGATCACCGTCTCCGTACTGGCGGATCAGATGAAAGCTCTCGCCCTTAAAGGCTCGCTCGAGACTTTCGGTGGCGGCGCGGGGCACAGCCCACGCAGGAGTCTTCGGGCTCAGAACTCGCAGAGGGGCCCGCACCAGGTTCGGATAAATCTCAATCGCCTCCACGGGATAGTCTCGGAGTAGCTCGACCAAGTCTGTCTCAGTCGGAGTCCTCTTGAGAGTAACAAGACGTTCGCCGGCACGGCCTGAGAAAAACTCGAGATTGCCCTCGATGCCATTGTAGTGAACATCGGCAATCGCTTGTGAGTCCTCGAGAGCGCTGGAGACTTGGCCTCCAAACCAGCGATCAAAGCCCTGACGAATCACATAGGAACTCGCAGCAAAGAGGACAATGGCAGGTGCCATCGAAAAGAAGAGCAGCGAGCTCACAAGACGCCAACGCAGGCCTCCGCCGAGTGATCCGCTCTTGCGAGCCAAATAGGCTCGGATGAGGTTTCTCGACACGAGAAACACGAGGAGCATGATGAGAATGACGTTGAGATAAAGCAGCGCAAAATACAGCAGACTCTGCTGGATACCGTAACCTTGAGCGCGGTCCGTGAAGAAAACTTGTGCGGTCGTCGTGACAACGAAGACGATAGTAAGAAAAACCGCGATCCGCCGCTCGCGCTTGCGTTTGCGCGCCTCGACTGTCTCGGATTTCTTGGGAACAGACGCCATCTTCATGAGAAGACTAGCTTAGATATCGCGACGATGAAAGCGTCCTTGACGGTCGAGGACTCCGCCCACAAGCACGCCTTTGCGTACGGCTTCGGAAACCGCACGAAGGTGCATCGAATGCCCCGCGCATTCGAGCTGGATGCGCCCAATGAGCGGCGCCCCCAAAAGAGCAAAATCGCCGACCCCGTCGAGGAGCTTGTGGGCCGCGAGCTCCTCAGGGACACGGAAGCCCTCGGTGTTCACGAGGCTGTCCTCTCGAAGAAGAATGGCGTTGTCGAGACTGCCACCACGAGCGAGGCCGCGTCTTTCGAGCTCTAAGAGCTCATGTTCGAAACCAAAAGTGCGAGCGGGCGCGATACGCGAGCGGAATCCCTCAAGCATCGCTAAGGGCTGAGTCCAATCGCACACAAATTCGAGAGACTGTTGCCAAATTTTCGGGAAATTCACACGACATTCGATCACCGTCCGTGCATCAAAGTCGTCGGCATGCGGAAAAATTTGGACGCTTTTGTCGCCATCTCGAACTTCGAAGTGCCTCACGGGCTTCCAGACGGCGCGTTCCGAATGAGAAAACTCTCCGACATCAACACATTCCTCGATCCACTCGAGCCAACGAATTGCCGAACCATCCAGAATCGGAAGCTCGAAAGCCTCACCCGGTGCAAGCGGCTCAAGAGCCTCGATGCAAAGATCATAACCCTTAAGGGAGAGCACGTGGGCTGCCGCGAGAAAGTGCTCAATGGTCTTGAGTTCAAAGCGCTCTTTGTTGGCGAGATCGCTCAGCGAACGCAAGACGAGCGCCGTTGCGCGCGCCGTACCGCTCAAGCGACTCCACAAAGCAGGTGCTTCAAAAACTTGATCGCCACTCATTGCGCAAAAGCGCAGACCCGTGTGATCCGGGCTTCGCGCTAGCGAAACACGAAAGCTCTTGCCTGTGTGAATGCCGACACCCTCGAGCGAAGGACCACTCGCTTCGGATTTCGGAAAGATGCCGTCCCACAACGGCGAGCGCTCAGGCGCGGAGCAGAGATAGCGAGAGAGTGGAAAGCTCACCTCAGTATTCTCCACAATTGGAGGCCTCTTGCCAAATCTTTTGAAATATCAAAGCCTTGGCGTGTCCAAAACAACACACTCCACTTAGAAGTGTTTCTTATTTCCTACACTCTAAGAGAATACGGACCCTAAGGACCGATGAGAGCCGGAGCCGGGAGACCGAAGGCCGCGTAAGCCGCATCGGTCGCGGTCCGACCCCGTGGCGTGCGCACGATGAGACCTTCCTTCAGGAGAAAGGGTTCGACCGTTTCTTCTAGGGTGCTTTTGTCTTCAGCCATCGTTGCCGCGAGCGCCTCGACGCCAGCAGGTCCACCACGGAACTGTTCCATGAGAACTTTTAGGTAACGACGATCCAGCGGCTGCAGTCCCCGTGAATCAACATCCAAAAATTCGAGTGCTGCCTCGACGGCCTTAAGTGGAGACTTGAAGCGATCTCCTTCGACCTCAACAAAGTCACGTACGCGCGCGAGCAATCGGTTGGCGATGCGTGGTGTTCCGCGAGAACGCCGAGCCACGGCATCGATTTCTGTTGTCCCAAGATGCACATCCAGAAGCTTCGCACTGCGACTGAGAATCTGACGCATGTCCTCGATCGAATAAAAATCTAAACCTAGGGGGATGCCGAAGCGGTCGCGGAGCGGCGCCGTAAGGCGCCCCGGTTGCGTGGTGGCACCCACAAGCGTGAATCGCGGCAAGGGAAGCGTCACAGGCTGTGCACTTGAACCCTCGCCGAGCATCATCTGCACCTGAAAGTCCTCCATCGCAGGGTAAAGCGTCTCCTCGATCGCACTCGAAAGACGATGAATCTCATCGATGAAGAGCACATCGCCTTCTTGGATATTTGAAAGCAGCGCGAGCAAATCCACAGATTTGTCGAGAGACGGTCCTGGAACTTGGTGAAGCCGCCCGCCCATTTCATGAGCGATGATATACGCGAGAGTGGTCTTACCCAGTCCCGGAGGACCCGAGAGCAAAACATGGTCCAAAGGGCGGCCGCGCTTTTTTGCAGCAGAAAGGAACACGGAGAGCTTGGATACGACCGAGCCTTGTCCGACATACTCAGAGAGCGATTTGGGACGCAGGAAATTGTCGGGAGCTCCCGAAACGGAACTGGCACGAGGGGACGCATCGGACGCGGATTCATCGGAACGGTTCATGTCTACGAGAGGCAGTTTCGACTTGAGACTCATGTGCTTTTAACCCCACCCGTATCACGCACCCACCGCGTCTGCCCCCAGCGTTGAAGCATCAAGGGAACGCGTTTGACGTCTTCAAGCTCTGCAAATCCTTCTTGGGACTCAAGGCATTCTTCGAAAAGTTTTTGAGCAACAGCCGTCGCGAGTCCGAGCCCCTCAAACATTTTAAGGAGGGAATCCGAAGCATAGAGGCCTGGACGCCAGGCCTGACGAGCGACAGTGCCCTCGACACCACTTAGAGCGCTTCCACTACCGGCACGTTTTTTGGACTCAACACGGCCTGATAGAGCCCGATCAATGAGTGGAAGAATAGATTTTTTGCGTTTGCCGAGACCGAACACGAGAGTGTCGAGAGTCTTGGGGCCGACGCCCGCAATTTTAAGTCCGTGCCACGCGCCCTCTTGCATCAGGCGCAGCAAATCCGCTGGAACCAGCTCAGCGACGATAAGAGCAGAAGTTTTGGGTCCGATGTCTTTGATCTCTTTGATTTCCTCAAAGAGTGCGCGCTCAAGCGCGCTTGAGAATCCAAAGTACTGATGCGCATCTTCGCGGACAATCTCGGCAACGTAGATCCAGGTCGGTTGTGCGAGAGTCAGGAGACTTTGAACAACTCGCATCGAAGAAAACTCCACGAGGTAAAGACGAGCGCCTTCACTCTCAACAAGGAGCTCAGTATCCCCAAGAGGCCACGCAAAACCCTCGTGCTCTCGCAGCAAATTTCCGCGCAAAGCCACCAAAGGCCCTAGTGTCGTCGCCATCTAAACCCTTCCTCCCGGATGTCTCATACTAGGACCCAAACGAATCTTTTGTCGAACTCGGACCCAAGAAGTCCAGGCGATACCGAGTGCGTCGAGGGCGTCGTGCGGAAGCTCGCCATCGGCAGCCGCTATCCACGCTTCGAGATTTGAAAAACGTAGCTTCAAAGTGCGAAGCATCTCAGCCTTATCGCTGCGACCCGAACCCGACGCGTGCTTTTTTACGGCAGTTGGACTGAACTCCAAAAGACGCTCGTCCATGTCGGCGAGGTTCTGGTAGCAGGCCAATCGTATGACCGCACGAGCCTCCGAAAGCTTGAAAGCGGAATCAACATTTTTGAAATTCACGGCTCGCTCAAGTCCCACAAATCGAGGGTTCCAGCGTTGAATGAGTTGAGTGGTCTCATCGTGGAGACGCTCGAGACGTTGACCCACACTTGGACCCAGAATCGAAAGTTTCCAGGCACCCATGGCCTCGAGCCGTGCTCCACCGCGCAAGTCGCAATCGATCACAGACCAACCGACGCTACGAATACCGGGATCGAAACCGACGACGATCATTCGTCCCCGCCCCCGGCGGCAACACGTTCCAGGAGCAGGCCCGCAAGGAAGACCCCAGTCCCCGCCATGAGCCACTCAAGTTCAGAATGGGCATTGGCTGTTGCGACGCCTACATAGAGCGAATAGCCCACCACACAAAGGGCCGAAGCCTGCATGCCTTTAGCCAGGTACCAAAGTCCTTGTTTCACGATCTCCAACTTAAGGCGCCTGGGGCCGATCGTCAAAAGTGTCTGTCTTTTGAACACTTCACGGTTAACTGAGCAGATACTCAGGAGAGCATCCAGTTAAGTGCATGAAAATACAAAAAATATTCCTGGCCCTGTCTTTGCTCTCTAAAGGCCATGAGACGCTTCTTTCTCGCGAGCCTTCTGGGCCTCATGAGCCTCCACTTGGGAGCTGTCCTCTTTCTGTCCTCACTTCGCAATGAGGGACCTTCGCAAGCCTTGAGTCTCAGTAGCACGAGCGGCGCCTTGGTGCTCTTCGGGAAGAACTCCATGAACATGACCGTCTACAAGCTCTTTCACTCGTGGTCCGCCCTTGAAGAGCACTTACGTAAAGAATCTTTAGAACTTCCCCCGATCGTCGAAGTCGCCAAACTTCCCCCAGCATTTATTAGCGTCGAGCCCATCGCGCCTCTCGAAGCCCAAGGCAGTGCCGGAGAGCATAAGATCTTGTGGAGCCAAACCGGTCGCGACCACTATGTGATTCACACTCCAGATCCCGAGAGCGCCCAGGTGCTTCGGGACTACGTCTACTATCATGGGCTTAAGAACAGTCACCTTGGCTTCAGCATCCCCATTTCAGAAATCACACCCTAGCGGCTTAAGCCCCCCCGCATTCCCCGCGAATACGAAGAGATGCTGCCTCGTCGCCACTTCCCTTTAGTTATCAGCTAATTCGCCGTGGCGGATGACGACTTCGCGCCCCTCATCTGAGGTTTTCGTGAATCCACTTGGAGCTAAAGCTAGACTTCTTTGGCGGACACGGAGGTGAGCTCTCCCTCGATGACGGCGCCCTCCTCGATCTTCAAAGTGCCGGCGCTGACTCGACCTCTCACGCGTGCGGTGCGAACAGCCTCGAAACTCGACGCATTCAGGACGATGTCGCTCAAAGTTCCGGCCACAATCACATGAGCCACATCGATACGACCTTCGAGATGCGCACCATCTAAGATAAACAAGCGAGCTTCGGGGTCGGAAGAACGAATAGACCCAATCCAGCTTCCCGAAAATCGCAGGATTCCGCGAAATTCAAATTCCCCTCGACCGCGGAAGTCGCCGGAAATCCAATGTTGCTCGTTAAGGAGCTCGAGATCCTTCCAAATCGCAGTGCTCATTGTGAATCTCCTCTGCCGGCCTTGATCTCAGACGTGCTCACGCTCGCCCGGCGCTTCACGAGCAGAGAGCCTCTGTGATCGTAAACGAGCAATGTCCCGTAAACAGGGTCCGTACCCGCGCCTTCGAAAAATCCTTGAGCCCGGTAACGAGCATTCACCTTGCGCGCCCTCGTGACACCCTCGATGAGCTGCCCTTTGAGCGGTTGTAAAGATTGTCCGCCTCGACTCACGAGAACCGATGGATAAGCCTGAATACCGTGTGATCCGTGCAGGAGCAGAACCCAATAAAGTTTATCGGAACCCAAGGCTCCTCGTGGGGTCTTTGAGACCTCGAAATCCAGAGCAAGCTGTCCGCTCTTTGGATCAAAGGCAATCTTGAAGTTCGAAACTTCGAGATCCTCCGATGACACACTCTTGTCGTCGAGTCCGGGTAGAACACTCAGTTGCTCGAAGACTTGAGCACTGTCACCTTTCAGAAGACCTTCTCGAAGCGAGGCGACCTGAGTCTTAAGAGAACGCAGCTCGAGACGATGCGTGGCCAGCGCCGACTCGGAGCGCCCGAGCTCCCAGCGACTCCAAAGCCAGCCCACAATGGAAAACGCGGCGACGAGAAATAGGACCACGAGGTAATTTACGGTCTTTCGAAGCGCACTCTCAGGTGCACGGAAGCCCTCCCAGGCTCCATTGTCCTTCAAAAGGACGATGTCCCAAATCTTTGATTTTTCGGCTTTTTGGGCATCATTCATGGGTCGAGGCGTCCTCCACCAAATCTTCACACTCTAGGGGGGAAATATCCAGTATCTTCGGAGATGTCGGACGCGGTGCGTTGCTGTGTGTATGCTGAGGGCACTGAGATGGCGAAACTCCTGAGGAAGAAGACACATGGCTGAAGAAGAAGAAAACAAGAACCCCGAAACCCAAGGCACCGAGGAAACAAAACCCAAGAAGAAATTGCCCGTGCTTCTCATTCTTGGAGGCACTCAAACCTTGGCCACACTCGCCTTTGGATTTGTCGTCATCACCGGCCTCCAGAAAATGAACCACAGCTCCGTCACCAAAGAAGAACTCACCGAGCGAGCGATCGCGTCCGTACGGGACGAAGTAGGCCAGATCCAGTGGGTCGAGCTCGAACCTTTTATCACCAACACGATCTCCAAGAACTCCCTGAAGACCAGTCTCAACATCGAAGTGAGCGATGCTCACACTGCGCAGCTCATTAAGTCGCGTATGCCGGCCATCCGGGCTCGCATTCTGAACCTTCTTTCACAACAAGACACCAAGTCGCTCCGCAAGATGCAGGATAAACTTCTCCTGAAGGACGCTCTACGCGAAACCATCAGTCAGGAGCTCGCGCGCAGCGGTGCCGAACCCGGCGTTGTGCGCGATGTGTATCTCATGGATTTCATGGTCCGCTGATCCTTGCCAGAACCCCCCCTAGCGCCTAAAAACTAGGGGACATGAGGCAACCTGGTCGTAAATCCAAAATCGTCTGCACTATTGGCCCGGCCGTCGCTAGCTATGAAGGCATCTGCGAGCTTATCCGGCGAGGCATGGACGTCGCCCGATTGAACTTCTCGCATGGCACCCACGAAGACCACCGTAAGAGCGTCGAGTGGATTCGACGAGCCGCCCGCGAACTCAATATCGAAGTCGGTATTCTCGGTGACCTTCAAGGCCCGAAGATTCGCACGGGAAAACTCCTCGACCCCAAAACACTTGAACCCACACGTTCTGTTCCGATCGAAGCCGGACAGAGATTTGTTTTCACGGGCGTCGATATTGGCACCGTGCTCCCTCCGGCACTCGGCACAGAGACAAACCCCATCACCATTTCCTATGCCCGTCTCGGCGGCGACATGCGCAAAGGCGACCTCTTGCTCTTTGACGACGGCCTCCAACGCATGATCGTCACGCAGACCGACAAGGAACGCAATCTTGTTTGGGCTGAAGTGCAATTCGGCAAGGCGCTCGGTGAAAACAAAGGCGTGAATATGCCCGGCGCCAGACTTTCGAGTTCAGGAATCACCGAAAAAGACTGGGACGACATTCTCTTCGGCATCGAAGTCGATGTGGACTTCCTGGCGTTGAGCTTTGTGCGTTCTTCGCGTGAAGTGAAAAGCCTGAAGAGCTACCTCGACCAAAAGGGTGTTGGCATCCACGTGATCGCGAAGATCGAAAAAGATGAAGCTGTCGAAGCCATCGACGACATTCTTTTCTATTCCGACGGCATTATGGTCGCGCGCGGCGACCTGGGCGTCGAAATCGGAAACGAAAAAGTCCCGCTCGTTCAAAAGCAGCTCATCCGCCGCGCCCGCCGCGCCGGCAAACCGGTGATTACAGCCACTCAAATGCTCATGAGCATGGTCGACAATCCAACACCCTCTCGCGCTGAAGCCAGTGACGTCGCCAATGCTGTCCTCGACGGTTCAGACGCCCTCATGCTTTCGAACGAATCCGCGACGGGAAAGTATCCCTTCGAATCCGTCACCACCATGAGCAACATCATTTTGGGAGCCGAGACTTTGGGATCATCGGCCGCGCTAGACACAAGTACGGACGCTCGCGTCCTGCCTCTTCCCGAGGCCATTGACATTGCCGCGGCCGGACTCGCCGACAACCTGGGCGCCAAGGGAATCACCTGTCTCACACGCAGCGGCCTTTCAGCTCGACTTCTCGCAAAACATCGTCCCAGGGTTCCAATTTTTGCCTTTGCCGAGGACACGAAGGTTCGCGCCCAACTCTGCCTCAGCTGGGGTGTGAATGTGGTGCCATGGAAAGAAATGTCAGCTCGGGATCACTCCCTCTTCGATGAACTCATCGAAGAGCTTGTTCGCCTGAAATTACTATCGACCGGGGATACGGTGGTTATGACCGCCGGGATTCCGACGACCCTACAGGCTGGGTCGACCAACACAGTCGTGGTAAAATCTGTTACCAAGCGCTCATGAATGATTTTACAGAACGATTCAAACCAGAAAATTGGTCCTGGAGCTGGGTCTTCGGCATTTTAGGATTCTTACTGTGTCTCAATTTGCTTGGCCCTAAGGGCCTCTTGCATTTGGTCCTTCTCGAACAGCAAAACACCCGTCTTCAAACTGAAGTGGCCGAACTCCAAGAGCAGTACGCAAGCACGGCTGCCGAGATCGCTTCGTTTGAGCACAACGCCTCGATGCAACGTCGCATACTTCGCTCACGCATGGGATACCTCAAGCCCGACGAGTTCCGTTTCGAATTCGTAGCTAACAAAGATTGAGTGCCGATGGCTTTGCGTCATTTGCCTTTGAGCGCCTCTTCGCTGCTCATGGCGCTCGTGCTGATGGGTTGCTCGAAAGAACGGTCGGCTCCGCCAAGCGCCTCCCCGCCCTCAAAAAGTGGCGCAACTGCAGCCGCAGAGGCCTCGCAGAAAAGACCCTTGACCCTACCCCTGGGCCTAGAAGATCCCATCTTCTCCGCGCGGTGGAGAGAGACCTTGCTTCGCATTCCGAGTGACGACCCGATGCAACCCGCTCCTTACGCTGATGTGAGGGTTTCGAATACGCCCTTGCCTCCGCTGCGACGTTTGTCGACGGAGGCCTGGATGAACGAGGCGGGTGCGATCTACCGATTGGGACTCGGAGCCGGTAGTGGCCTTCAAGACATGCGAAGCTGGACCCGGGTTCTACAAGAGACCCTCGCACTTCTTGAAAGTCCGCAGCCCACCCCACCCTTTCGCAGTTCCCTGAAGCTCTTCACGGCACTCAGTGGCGTGATCGACAGGAACCGCTTTGCGCCCTTGAACCGCTACGTCGAGATCCAGGCCGCAACTCAGTCCTCCCCGCTTGCGCGCGAAGCTTGCGAGTCATTTCGCAAATGGTTCAGCGCGCGGCAATTGCTCGCGGGTCGCAGCATCAGAGCTCTCAATCGGAGCCGAGAGATCGTGGTCCTTTCCTGCCAGCTCATCGGCTGGGAAGAGGGACCCAAGACGCTGCCGTTCTTGCAGATCGCGGAGATGCCACTTCCTCTGATCGAACCCGAGCGCCAAGAACTTTTGTTCCGCAACGGAGCCGATCTCGTTCGTCCTGATCGTCTTCAGCTTCTAGGCGCCATTGATTCCTCGCAAAACACCCCCTAGAGTGAGGACATGCAGCGTTACGTGAACATCGTCTTGGGTTCGGTTCTGACCCTACTCGCCGTTTCGCTTCTCACCTTTGTCTTGATGAAGCTCGTCCCGGGCGGCCCATTTGACGGCGACAAGGTGCTGCCTCCGGAAGTGATGGCCGCACTCAACAAAAAATTCAAACTCGATCTCCCGTGGTGGGCGCAGTACCTCGACTACATGCGAGGCCTTTTTGTTTTCGACCTCGGTCCTTCGATCAAATACCCAGGCCGGAGTGTCAACGAGATCGTAACGGAATCCTTCCCGATCTCTTTCGAACTGGGTTTCTATTCGCTGCTTTTGTCGATTGGACTCGGCCTTAGCCTGGGCATCGTGGCGGCCGTCTATCGTGGAACAATCTGGGATTACTCGGCCATGATCCTTGCGGTGTCCGGAGTTTCACTACCGAGCTTTATGGTCGCGGCCATCGGCATTCTCTTTTTCTCGCACACATTGGGCATTTTGCCCGCTGCGCTCTGGGACAGTCCGGCGCACAAGATTTTGCCGACGATCGTGCTCGGCCTCAGACCTGCAGCCATCATTGCTCGATTCACACGATCGAGCCTTTTAGAAGTTCTCAGTCTTGATTACGTCCGAACCGCTAAAGCCAAGGGGCTCTCACAGAAGAAAGTCATTGTTGTCCACGCTCTTAGAAATTCACTCCTCCCCGTACTCACGATCCTCGGACCTTTGGCCGCAAGTATTCTTACAGGGTCCTTTATCGTCGAACACGTGTTCTCGGTACCAGGGCTTGCAACCCATTACATCCAAGGGGTCTCCAACCGTGACTACCCCCTTGTGATGGGCGTGACGCTGTTGTTCGCCGTTGTTCTTGTGGGCATGAATCTCCTCGTGGATTTCTGTTATGGCTGGCTTGATCCCCGCATGAAAGACCTCACATGATTGCGTCTTTTCGCGCCCTCAAGTGGCCGGTGCAGCTTTGTATGCTCACGGTCGTGGGTCTCGGCCTCGTCGCAATACTCGCTCCCTGGATCACCCCCTATCACTTCGACTCGCAGAATGTCCTCAACTCCTACGCTTCGCCGAGTGCCACACACTGGTTTGGAACGGATGCCCTAGGCCGCGATCTTTTCACGCGTTTGGTTTACGGTTGCCGCATCAGTCTCTCAATTGCGTTCCTGACCGCGTTCACAAGTCTTGTCATTGGCGTGATCTACGGCACGATTTCGGGCTACGTTGGCGGCTGGGTTGACACTTTGCTCATGCGGTTTGTCGACATCCTCTACACATTGCCGAGCCTGATTGTCATGATTTTGGTGATGCTTATTTTCGGACGCGACCTCACAGGCATTTTTATCGCTCTGACCGTCACGGGATGGCTTGGAACGGCTCGTATCATGCGGGCTCAGATCCTGTCATGGAAAGGTCGCCCTTTTGTCGAAGCGGCACGTTCGATCGGGATCCCACACTTGAGGATCATCGCCCTTCACCTGATTCCCAATTGCATCGCGCCGATTATCGTGGAGTTGAGCTACCAAATTCCTACAAATATCTTGGCCGAAGCTTTCCTCAGCTTCCTCGGTATCGGCATCCGTCCCCCCACTCCGAGTTGGGGCATTCTCGCCGAAGAGGGATGGCGCTCGCTTCGTATTTATCCGCATCTGACCCTCTTCCCAGGAGTGTTAATTTTTATCACAATGCTCTCGTTCAACGTGCTGGGTGATGACCTTCGCGACCGACTGGATCCATTCCTCAAGGGGAAGTGAGGACGCGAAGAAGCTTTTCCGCAGCCAAGGGTCGCTCGTCCAAACCCGGCCTCGTCTTGCGCCACGTGTGGCGAGGAAATCGAGGCTTTCGTTTCTTGCGGCAGCGTCGCAGGTTCTTCCAAAGCTCACCGCCTAGCTTCCGGTCCCGGTATACGAAGCGATAAATTGTCTCGATGGAAATGCAAGGTTTCCCCTCGCGGTGTGCGCGCCCGACGATCTGCTCTGGGCTCCACTGCTGTTTGAGTTTCGCAACGATCCAGCGATGAAAGTTCCCCTGAATTTT
>CAMCVE010000026.1 GCA_945881775.1 Bacteriovorax stolpii | reverse complement strand
AGTTTAAAAAGACATTTTTTGTCGAATGTTTCATCACATGCCAACTTCATGAATAACTCCTCCCACCTAAGTGCGCGCAAGCACAAGCCGCACACCCTGGTACGAAAGCTGCTGACTAAGACCCATACGATTTACGAATTCCGGGGGGGGTTACGTGAAAAAAAATTTTGGTGTTAGCCGTCATTACATCTTTTGCAGCATATTCAGCTTGAGCGCGATTTTCTCGTCTCAAACAGCCATGGCTGCAGAAGACCACTCTGCGAGCAACGTTCCAGAGGCGAGCACCACATCGAGAGAAACCGTGCGCCGCAGTCCCGCACAGCTCCGCGCCGCGGGTCTTGGCAGCATGTACAAACTCCCTAAGTTCGATGGACTCGGATTCGCACTCGGTCGCGAAGGCGTCTTCCAAAACAACGTCAATATGATGAAAGACTCGAGTTACGCAAAGAAAGGTCAGACCGGTTACGACCTTTTGAACTCACTTAAGAAATACACGAAGAACAAAGGCTGTATCCCGAACTTCCTGATCGCAGGTCACGGTTGGGGTGCTGGCGACGGTAAGCGTGAAAGCATCGCCACGGGAAGCAATTCGCGTGATGCCAACCTGGGATTTAGTCTCGAAGGAAAAGGCGCCACGATCAAAGGTGACCTTGCGGCGCTTGTGAAAAGTGGCGAAGTGAAGTTCTGCAAAGCTTGCCAGATCTTCCTTCACGCTTGTTCGATCTCGCACAACTACGCTGAGACCCTAGCGAAGACGACAGGGTGCTCGGTTGTCTCGGCCACTTACAAAGTCTCACCCGTAGATACCAACGACGGTGTCTACGACCATGTTTGGTTCACGAGTGCTGGTGGTAAATTCTTCAAGTACACCCCTACTGATGATGGCACAGTCGCTCGCAAGACGATTGGTGAAGAGTTTATCTTCGACCCACGCTAGAACTTTCTAAGATCAGTCTTCTGTCAGAACGCCGGTCGCTCCCGCAACGGCTCCCGCTCCACCGGTCAGAACTGCGTCCCCATAGACTGCAGGCAAGGTCACCATGAGATCTCCGCCTGCACCACCATTGCCCTGAGCACCTGCGCCATTTCCAGCACCACCGGTCCCACCCATAAGAGTTACAGAGCCAACCTGAGCTCCGGAATACACTGTAACGTCGCCCGCCGCTCCCCCGATACCTCCCGCAGCACCGGCACTCGCAGCTCCACCGGTTCCGCCGCTTGAGATGATATCACCCGTAATTCCCGTCTCTCCGTTGGGGTCAACCCCAACCGTAATCGCGCCACCAGCACCACCGGGATTTCCAGCCCCCGCGCTGAGGAGTGTGGATCCACCAGAAGCGTTGAGCGCGCCTGCCGTGCCCTCAACGACGATCTCCCCACCCACACCCGAGGCAAGAACTCCCGAACCACCCATGGTGTAGATCGCTCCCGCAACACCCGTCGATGTGACGGTCACGGCTCCGCCGACGGCTCCCGTTCCGACGCTGCCCGTGAAGGAAGCTCCGCCACGTGTCCAGATGCCACCCGAGTTGCCTCGCACAGTGACACTTCCCCCAGAGCCGGCAGTTCCCTCCGAAGTGTAACCCCCTTCAGAAATAATCGTCGCCGCTGTGGCGCCGCTTTCAACAACAACCACTCCGCCATCTCCAGGACGAAGTTCCGAGTCTCCTTCTTCGATGCCACCCGTGCCACCGGATGCGTAAATCTCACCACTAGTTACTCCAGAGTTGAGAGTGACAGAACCCCCGTTCCCAGGACTCCAAGCACCGACAGGATTCGAGATACCCCCGCCCGTAACGGCAATCGCGCCTGCGACTACATTCACGCCAGAGAGAGTCACAGTGCCACCGTCGCCCCCCGTGTAGTTACCCGTGCTGCTAGGCGCGCCTTGTGAAGAGATATTCCCAATCAGAATATCCCAGCCCGTGAAGCTCACGTTGTATCCGTTGGCTCCGAGGTCGGTCCCGGGGTCTCCTCCGACTCCATTGGCCCAGATGCCTCCAAGATTTGCGGGGTCCGTGCGGTCACTGTGCAGGATGACGCTCGAATCCCAAGCAGCGGTGAGAACAATACCGTTGTAGTCACCAGGCGCAACCTCGATGTGCACAGTGCTAGCGATGTTAGCGGCGGCCGCGGTGTAGGCCGACTGCGCACTTTGATAGGGCTTGGTCTCGTCGTCGACTGTACCGGTGAAATCACTTCCCGTTGGGCTCAGGTAATAAATTGGGTTCACGGCCTCGACAGTAATCGAGATCGTCGCCACCTCGGACTCGAACTCTCCGTCGGAGACTTTCACTTGGATCTCATCTGACCCATAGAAATAGGAAGCCGGCGTGTAAGTCATGTTCGGCGGTGTTCCGGTGAAGGTTCCATAGCGGGGTTCTTGAACAAGGGTATAAGTGAGAATGTTGTTGTCGACGTCGTCCACATCAAGAAGCACGCTGACGCTGGCGCCCTCGTTGAGAGTGTAGGATGCAGACTCTATCGTGGGCGGCGAATTGATAATGCGGACGGCGATTTTTGTGGAGACCGACGCCGCTTCGCAACCCGCGAGCAGGCCGAGAGCCAGACCGGAGATGTGCCTCAGCGACATAAGTGTAAGTCTAGAATCCATAAAATAAGTCCCAATATTCATGATCGGCGAAATAGGAGAAATCCTTTAAGTCTCGGGGGGCTAAATCCGATAGCACCCACTTAAGAGGGAGATCACCAGAAATGTCACAACCTTGGCAGGCGCAAGTCTTCGTTAAATGGAACAAAAAATGGCCAACCAAATGGGCTCAGTCAAAAACCTGGGACTGGCTCAATGAGTGGCCCGAAGTGAAAACCGCTTGGAGCACCATGGGCGAATGGGATTTTGTCATGTGGGTTGAAGCGCCCTCACCCGAAGCTCTCGAGAAGTTCGTTTGCGAAAAACTCTGGTCCACCGACTGGATCGAAAAAACCGAAACCCACTGGGCTCGCGAAGTCTGGAACAAAAAAGCCGCTTAACTTGGTTAGAGCGTATCAAAAGCCCGCGTGCTCCACAGACCTAGGAGCCCGCGGACTTTAGGATTTTGATCGAGCTCGGCTGCTTTGCGCATCGATGTGTTGAGCGGGAGCGAGGCCTCGCGCATCGCCGTCAGGATCGTCTCACGAATAAAGAGCCCTTCACCTTCAAGAATATTCTGACGATCCATGAAGGCCTTCTCCAAGGACTTTTTCCAGTTCTTAGCCTCGCGTGGACGCATGCGGTTCACGCGGCGAATGGCCTCGACGGCTCCGTCACGCACGAGAAGCGCGGGGTCCTCGAGAAGCACTCGCTCCATAAAGCTTTGAGCCTGAGCGCGGTAGCGCTTCAGATCTTCAGCAGGCAAACGAATTTTTGATTCGGGATTGAAGAGCTCCGTGAGAGCGCCGACCATTGCCACGCGGTCTTGCCACGCAAAAGCCATGTCGGGATGAGTGCGGGCCTTCTTGCGCGCCTCGGGACGGAACTGCTCTTCGACCATCGCGAGCATACGACTTGGGTTTTGCTCTACGAGTGAAAGATAGGTTGAGAGATTCCATTCGCTCTCGTTACGAATCACGTGAGTTTTAGGAGCGGACCTAGCCACGGCAGAGATGCAAAATAGAAGTAAAAAAAGCGAACGAACAAGAGGTCTCATGAGGTCTTCTCTTGATCTTTGGTGTTGAGAACTTTTTCGAATTCCGCCATGAGCTGATCGTCGTCGCCCAGCTCAGCAAGAGCTTCGGCATTCTCTTCGTTAACAGAGGGCATCTGAGGCTCTTCACTTTTGGCTTCTTGGACATAGCCCTTGCGCGGAGGAGCGTCGCCCTCATCGGCCTTGAGTTCCCCAACCTCTTGAGGGTCGGATTTAAAGACTGTTTTCTCTTCGGGCTCGCGGGGAGTCGCCGCAAAGACTTGATCCTCTGGCGGTTCGTCTTTTTGAGCGAGCAAGGCTTCAAAATTATCTGGCTCCGCAGGCGACTCCGCATCTCCGGGCGCATCCGAGGCCATCTCCGCAAAGAGACTCGCGATGTCCTCCTCGCTAATGCCCTCGACGCTGGCAGCAGGAGTTCCACCGCCAGCTGCGAGTTGCGCTCTTAGACTTTCGTTCTCGGTCTTATACTGTTTGACAAGTGCGATCTCGTCTTCGAAAGCCTGATAGTCCTCGAGTTTTTCTTTCAACTCTTGCAGTTCCAGCTTCGTCGCTTCTTGGTCGGCAACAAGAACCGAGGTGTCGGACGCGGGCGCAGCTGTGCTCGTGTTTTTTAGCTTCTCTTCGGCGCGAGAAAGTTTATCGGTTAGCACGGAAATTTCATTTGTGAGATGCTGCGTGGATTCCTGGATCTTTGCTTCAAGCTCGATCTGGCTGAGCGCATTTGCCGTGGCGCTCGCACCTGGGCTCACTGCCATCGCGCTCGCACCTGGGCTCACTGCCATCGCTCCAGGCCCAGCCGAAGGCTCGTGTGCCGTTTGCGTCCCCAGCACTCTTGGCACCGGACTCGCTGAAATATCTTTGCCCTCGATGATGTAACTCGAATCGAGTCGGTTGCGCAGGTCTTGCAAGCGCAGCACTTCTTCGTGAATTTCTGCGGCGAGTTTTTCACGGTCTTGAATGAGTCCACCGTCGACCGGCTCACGCCGCCAAAGACGACGAATAATGAGCATGGCACCCACAAAGATCGCAAGCGAAAGCAAGAGGATCTGCGCGTAGATGAGATAGAGCGTGTACGGCTTAAGAGCCTCGGCTATGGGCGTCATCTAAACTGATTGTAACGGTTTCCGTCTTTCTAAGGTATTGTCAGGACAGACAAAGTTTTGTTCATTCAGGATGAACACTTTGCTCAGTCTCCTTAGGTCCCATAGTTAAATGGATATAACGGCTCTTTCCTAAAGAGCAGTTCCAAGTTCGATTCTTGGTGGGACCACCACTCGCCTTAAGTCTTTGAGTTTTGACTCACCATGTATAAGTAAAAGTTAAGCATTATATAATTTACGCTTATGTTTTATTGAAGTCGCGTTTATAAGAGTTCCCGGAAACACCCACCTCAAGAGGGGTTGTTTGAGGGACACCATGATGAACTTGAACTTAAAACGCTGGGGACTTTGGGTGGGATGTTTCTTAATCTTTGCGAGCAAGAGTCGTGCGTCGCTCCGATTGCCAATCCTTCAAACCTACACCGACACTTCGAGCACTCGAATCGTCATCGTGGCTCCCGACGCCCTTGTTGCGAGCCGCATCAAAGTAACGGGACCTTTTCTGCATTCGCCTCCCACTTGGACTGTCGTGCGCTACAAGAACCCCTACACCGGGGGCGAGATCGCGCATGTCGACGTCACCGAAATGAAAGAAGGCCACCGCTACCACATTCGCGTGCTGTCGCCCGATCTGCGCAGCAGCATCGAGCGCCGAGAGTTCACGGGCCTCAGCCTCAACGCAAAGAGACTCAAGCTCACGCTCGCCAGCTGCATGTACGACAAATTCTACAGGTCCAAACTCTGGAAACGCTTCAACGCCGAATCACCCGATGCGATTCTTTTTCTTGGCGATAACGTTTACGCCAATAAGCCGCTCAAAGTGGCTGACGAGCGCCAACTCTGGATGCGCTACACGCAGACCCGCGAGAAGTTCTCTTTCTTCTACGAACACAAGCTCGTCCCCTCCTTCTCCACCTGGGACGACCACGATGTGGGCGTCAACAACGGCGGCCGTGATTTCCCACTCATCGGCAAGGCCCGTCGCATCTTCGAAATTTTTTATGGAAGCCCGCTCGCAGAGCAAAGCAGTTTTTCTAAAGGGCCAGGCCTCGCCTACGCCTGGAAAACGCCTCACGGAATCTGGTTCATGTTCGACAACCGTAGCTTCCGCGATGACCCCTCGCCCTCCAGTCTCGGAGCCTATCTCGGGCGAGCCCAACTCAAATGGTTTGCAGACTTGATCCGCCAGAACCCGAAGGCACATTTGTTCCTCGGTGGAGGTTCAAAATTCTTTGAGCAAGAACTCGCACACCAAGAGGGCTATGAGAAAGACTATCCTGCAGAGTTCAGTGAATTTCTGTATCTGCTTCGCCGTCACGACGCGCGCGCGACATTCCTCTCAGGCGACCGTCACTACTCGGAGATCAGTGAAGTCGTGTCGCGCTACACGGGCTATCCAACTTTTGAGATCACTTCGAGCGCCATGCACAGCTACACGGTTCCTTTCATGCTTGGGCTGAACAAGAATAAGTCCCGCATCACAGCGACAGCCGCAGAGAACTTCGTGGTGCTGGATTTGCTCAAGAAGAACGGCCGACTCGAAGCGAGTGCCCTGAGTCGCGGTGAAAAAAAGGATCTGTTTAGCTGGAAGTCAGCACTCTAGCGCGGCGCGGTAGATACTTTTTGCGAGGACCTGGATGATCTTGATGCGCTGCTGATAAGGTCGGTCCCCAAGGAGATCTCCGAAATATGAAAATTTTCAACATTGCAGCACTCGCTCTCACCCTCGGCCTTGGCGCTTGCGCTACTCAACGCTTCCACTTCACCGGCAACGGCATGACCGGAGCCATGATGCCCTCTTATGAGAAGAGCCAACCCTTCTTCATCGGCGGCATCGGCCAAACGACCGACGTGGTCGTGAGCGACGTTTGCGGCAAAAAGGGCGCGGCCCAAATCCACGCCTCGCAGACCGCCCTCGACGGCATCCTCTCGATGCTGACCTTCGGCATCTACACCCCCCGCACCGTCGCCGTCTTCTGTAATAAGTAAGCTCCTTCTCGCCACCTTGGCGAATCACAAAGACCGGGAGTCCTCACGCGGGACTTCCCGGTCTTTTTGTTTTAGAACTTTGAGACATGAAGTTCATCAGCTACACCCGAAAATCCGACAGCAAGTCCTCCTGGGGCGTCCTCGCAGATTCACAAAAAATCCTGGACCTCGCCACGCTCGCACCAAGTTTCCGCCATTTCGTCGAGGGCGATTGGTCCGCAAAACTTCTTCAGATCAAGTCAGATTTGAGCAAAGCCCAAGTCCCTCTTACGGACGTCGAGCTCCTCGCACCCATCCCCAACCCGCCGAGCATGAGAGACGGCTATGCCTTCCGTCAACATGTCGAAGCCGCACGCCGCAACCGCGGCGTCGAAATGATTGCAGAGTTCGACAATTTCCCAATCTTCTACATGACCAATCACCTCGCTGTGAGTGGACCCGGAAAATGTGCGGTGATGAAAGAGCACCTCAAGCGACTCGACTTCGAACTCGAAGCCGCAATCGTGATCGGCAAGAAATGCCGCAACGTCAGGGCTGAAGAGGCCGACGATTGCATCTTCGGGTACACGATCATGAACGACTGGTCAGCGCGCGCCCTCCAAATGGAAGAAATGAAACTCTCTCTAGGGCCCGCCAAAGGGAAAGATTTCAACACCTCGCTCGGCCCCTGGCTTGTCACACGCGACGAACTCGCGCCGGCACGCATTCCCGGCCCTCGCGGTGAGCGCTACGACCTCGCGATGAAGGCCTGGGTGAATGGCAAACAGGTTTCGAGCGGAAACCTCAAAGACATGACGTGGACGTTTGCGGAACTCGTCGAGCGCGCGAGTTACGGCGTCACCCTCTACCCGGGCGACGTCATTGGCTCTGGCACAGTCGGCACCGGATGTTTCATGGAACTCAACGGTTCAAAAATCACCGACAACCAGTGGCTCCAACTCGGAGACACCGTAAAACTTTCTATCGATCGCCTGGGCGAGCTCGATCATGTCATCGAACTCGAAGCGGGAGAAACGCCTCTGAGCGTGGTGCTCAAGTGAGCAGGCCTTATACGCTCTATGGCTACTGGCGCTCATCGGCGTCTTGGCGAGTGCGCTGGGCGCTGCTTCTGAAAAAAGTTCCTTTCGACACCGTGCCCGTGAATCTTCTGAAAGGTGAGCACCGCTCGGACGCCCATCTTGCGATCAATCCTACGGGGCTGCTGCCGATGCTCGTTACTCCTGAGTCTGAGAAACTCGTGCAGAGCATGGCGATTCTGAGTTATCTCGACGAGGTCTACGCGAGCCCTCCGCTCTTTGGGTCGACGGCCCTGCAAGGCGCACAGATTCGCGCTCTCTGCGAGATCATCAACGCCGACACGGCTCCCCTGCAAAGCCCGCGTGTTCAAAAACGCCACCACGTCGATGCCGCTGAGCAAGTGCTCTGGGCCCAAGACTGGATTCGCGCGGGACTCAGCTCCTTTTCAAAAGTGCGTCCCGCCGGAGCGACCTACGCGGCTGGAGAAACACTCAGCGCGGCTGATCTCTTTCTTGTGCCGCAGATCTACAATGCGCTTCGCTACAAGATTGATGTCGCCGCAGAATTCCCAGAGCTCATGCGAATATATGAGCTCTGTCTTGAAACGCCTGAAGGTGCACGCGCGGCTCCCGACAAGCAACGTGACGCCGTCGTCTAGGAAAGCGCCCGAGACCCCAATAATCCGTTTTTACACGACGATTTCTAAAAATCTGAGCACAGGCTCAAGTTCTCGACGGGAATGCCGATCCTACTTACGTCTGGGTGGACGTTTTCGTTGTACTAAGTTCTTAATGATTGTTGCTGCAATCATCAGGATCCTCAATACCAACAACAGAAGCTCGAGGTGTCGCATGCGGCACCTCCTTTCTGTCATGTCATTTCCATATGAAAATGGGCGTCTCGGGCAAACCGAGCCTTAGCGAGAAGCGTGCCTAACTGGGCGACACGGTGTCGTCGCTGATCTTGATCTTGGATTTGATTTCTTCGTCGATCTTAAATTTCAGCTTCTGCGCTTCGCGGAACTGCGTTTGATAGCGGTCACGGTTTTCGAGCACGTCGAGCACTTCTGCGTGCAACGCCTTCGCCGCGGGCATTGTCTCAAGTTCAACGAGCAGAGTTTTGCGCTCAGCGAATTTGTCGGCCCTGAGAGCCCCTTCGAGAATTCGTTGGACGGCCGCCTGCCGGTAAATCAACGGAAACTTAAGTGCGAGATATCCGGTCTTGGGATCGTCACTCAGAAAGCGATCCTTGAACCATGCCTCGTCCGTTTCGCTAATCAGTCGCAAGCGAAAGTCTTCGCTGAGCATATTGAGGCGCGCGAGCTGCCGACGGGTGGACGAACTCAGCTCGGATTCGACATTCTTCTCGAGGAAGTAGCTCATCCGACGATCGAGCATGCGCTGAGCGGTCGCGAGAATCTCGGGATCGATGAGTTCACCCGAAACGAGCGCGTTCTCTAGTTCTTGTTTCTTGAGTGTGTATTTTCCAGGATGCTCCGAGCGAATGTATTCATCGAGGCAATCATAAAACTCATCTTCGGTTCCGGATTCGACACAAGACTGCCCGTCCGAGAAATAGTCTTTCACGAGTTTGATCGCCACAACGGGAGCCGAGAGACCGCTCGCGCCAGTAATTGTTGCTCCGACAAGTCTCACGTAGCGCGCGCGCCCAAAGAGCTTCACGTCCGTTGCCACATCTTGCAGGCCCAAAGCCCTTAGCTCAGACTCGTTCAGTGTCTTGATGAAAGCCATGATCTCTTTGGATTTCTCAACAGCCTTTTCCTTTGGCAGGCGTTTCACGAAAAAGGCCTGAACTTCGGCGCGCCATTGTTTCCACTTCACCGTGTTCCACGCTTGATCAGAAGGGCGAAACTCTGTTCGGAGCGTCGTTGCAGACGGGTCGGTATACAGGGATTCGATGTCCGCTAGCATTTGACGGTACTCATCGGGAGGCTCGGCATTTTTGAACTCGGACTTCGCTCCGAGGAGCTCATGCCGATAGGTTTCGTGCCTTCGCACTCCAATCGCCTGATTCACACTCAAATCCATGGCCTGCTTACGAAGACCCGCGAGGTCAGCCTTAAGATTCTTCAGTTCGATCTGCATCTTAGAGAGGCTTCGGAAATAGCGCACACTGCTTCCAACTTCTTCGCCAACAAGAGTCGGCACTTCGAGCTGAATCGAGTGAAAGCTAGCTCCTGGTTTTTTCAAGTAGGCCTCGATGCCTCCGATTTGAAGAGTGAGATCGACCGCTTTTTGCGTGAGTGTCTCGATCGCCGACGGGAAGGACTTGAGGCGCGCGAATTCCTCGCGAAGACTCGTCCAGATTTCGTCCTTTTTGAGAAGAGTTTCTTGTTCGGCTGTGAGAGCCCCATAAGCTGAACGAGCCCAGCCATAAGCGAGCGGTGAATCATCCATTGCGATGACAGGGTACGGGTGATTGTTCCAGATCTGCAGCTGATGCCGCATTTTGTCGCGTGTGCCTTTGAGGATCTTCGTGAGAGTGCCGGCTTTCGCCGAAAATACGGCCCTAAATTCGGCGCGCTTCACGCGAGCAGCGTTCACCAGCTCTGTCATATTTTCCGAGCACAATGTGGGAGCAGAAGACGCTGGCTCTCGCGGTGAAGGGCTGCCTCGCATCGAGCAAGCGGTCGCCCCCGCGAGAAGGAGAGAAAGACTACCCATTTTAAGTGCGCGTGCGCCCATTCGTTCTCCATCATGACATTGCTCGGGCCCCTTCGCCTCTGTCTAAAAACTCGTCGAGGCCAACGCCTCGCGTTAAATTCCGCGTCAATGTCTCGAAGAGCAGAGAAACCCTTTACACCGGAGCTGCAGCTTAGGAAGATTGGACCCATGTCGAATGCTATGTCCACACAACTCAGAACTCAGACTTTTAAAACTTTCCAATCCGGAGGTAAAACCTACGGTTACTACTCGCTCCCTGAGCTCCAAAAACTCACGGGCGCCCCACTCACAAAACTTCCTATCAGCATGCGTATCGTGCTCGAATCGGTTCTCCGCTGCGCCCACGGCAAGAGCGGCATCTACGACAAAGACGTCGTCTCTCTCACTCAGTGGAACGCCGAGAAACCCGCCGAAGAAGAAATTCCCTTCACCGTGGCTCGCATCGTGCTTCAAGACTTCACCGGCGTGCCACTTCTTGTGGATCTCGCGGCCATGCGCAACGCGGTCTCGAAACTCGGCAAGAACCCTAAGATCATCGAACCTCTTGTGCCCGTGGATCTCGTCGTCGACCACTCGGTGCAAGTTGATTTCGCCGGAAGTTCGGAATCGTACCTCAAGAACATGCAGGTCGAGTTTGAGCGCAACAAAGAACGCTACGAATTCCTCAAATGGGGACAAGAAGCCTTCGACACTTTCAAAGTTGTCCCCCCCGGAATCGGCATCGTTCACCAAGTGAACCTCGAGTATCTCGCCAAAGGCGTGCTCTCGGCGCAGGAGAACGGCGTTGAAGTTGTTTATCCCGACACTCTTGTCGGCACCGATTCCCACACCACCATGATCAACGGACTCGGAGTGGTGGGTTGGGGCGTGGGCGGCATCGAAGCTGAAGCGGGCATGCTCGGTCAACCGATCTACTTCCTCTCGCCCGAAGTTATCGGCGTGCATCTCACCGGAAAACTCCGCGAAGGTGTCACAGCAACCGACATGACTCTCACACTCACCGAGATGCTTCGCAAAGCCAAAGTCGTCGGCAAGTTTGTGGAGTACTTTGGGCCTGGCGCTACGGCGCTCACACTTGCAGACCGCGCCACGGTCGCCAACATGGCCCCTGAGTACGGAGCCACGATGGGCTTCTTTGGTATCGACGACGAAACCCTCAACTACCTCACAGGCACGGGACGCGATCCCGCACTCGTGCAACTCGTTAAAGATTACTACAGCGCCCAAGGTCTCTACGGGATTCCTCAGTCGCCGAGCGATGTGAAATACTCGAAGGTCCTGAGCCTCGACCTCTCCACGGTCGAACCCTCTGTTGCAGGTCCCAAACGCCCGCAAGACCGCATCACCCTCAACTCGATGTCGCAAGCTTTCGCAAAGACCTTCTCGGTGCCCAAGACCGAAGGGGGCTTCGGAAAGAATGCGCCCGAGCTCAAAGCGATCTTCGGTATCGAAGGCGCAGAGGGCCACCTCAAAGGTCAATCGCTCTCGCACGGAGACGTGCTCATTGCAGCGATCACTTCGTGCACCAACACGTCAAACCCGTCTGTGATGATCGCAGCCGGCCTTGTCGCCAAACGCGCTGTTGAGCGCGGCATGAAAGTGCGTCCCACCGTGAAGACTTCGTTAGCACCAGGTTCGCGCGTTGTGACCGACTACCTCACGCAGTCCGGTCTTCAAGAGCCTCTGAACCGAATTGGATTCAATCTCGTCGGTTACGGTTGCACCACCTGTATCGGCAACTCGGGCCCGCTGGCCGCGCCGATAGAGAGCGCCATCGTTCAGCACGATCTTGTCGCCGCAAGTGTCCTCTCGGGCAACCGCAACTTCGAAGCGCGCGTGCATCCGGCCATTAAGGCGAACTTCCTCATGTCTCCGCCTCTCGTGGTGGCTTACGCACTTGCGGGCAACGTGAACATCGACATCTCCAAAGATTCTCTTGGCAATGACAAAGACGGCAAGCCTGTCTTCCTCAAGGATCTCTGGCCCTCGATGAACGAGGTCAAAGATGTCATGCAAAAGACCCTCAAGCCCGAAGTCTTCCGTCGTCTCTACAAAGATTTCGCAACTCAAAACCCCGCGTGGAACGAGATTCCCTCTGTCGCCGGAGAACTCTACAAGTGGGATACAGCGAGTACCTACATCCAAGAGCCTCCCTTCTTCAAAAACTTCTCCATGCAGACCGGCAAAATTGGCGGCATCTCTGGAGCGCGTGCGCTTATGGTGCTCGGAGATTCTGTCACCACCGACCATATTTCTCCCGCGGGATCTTTCAAGAAAGACACTCCTGCCGGTCGCTTCCTCTCCCAAGCGGGAGTTGAGTCGCGCGATTTCAACTCCTACGGCTCGCGTCGCGGTAACGACCGCATCATGACCCGCGGAACTTTCGCCAACGTGCGCATTAAGAACCTCATGTTGAAAAACATTGAAGGCGGCTACACGCTGAACCTGCTGAGCAATTCACCCGACCCTGTGGCGATCTTTGATGCCGCCGATGCCTACAGGGCTGCGGGCGTACCGCTCGTGGTCCTCGGCGGCAAAGAGTACGGCACCGGATCGTCGCGTGACTGGGCTGCAAAAGGAACTTCGCTCCTCGGCGTGCGCGCTGTGATCTGCGAAAGTTTTGAGCGCATTCACCGCTCCAACCTTGTTGGCATGGGTGTGCTGCCCTGCTGTTTCGAAGACGGCACAAACGCGCAGACTCTCGGCATCGACGGCACTGAGACTTTCACGCTTCACGGCCTCACGGACAGCATTCAGCCTCGCTCGAAGATTGATCTCGAGATCACAAAGAAAGACGGCAGCTCACGCAGAGTTCCCGTCATCGTTCGAATCGATACGCCGATTGAAGTGGAGTATTATCGCCACGGCGGAATTCTTCCTTACGTGCTCCGTCAGATCGTCGCCAAAAGTTAAGTTATCGTTAACTTCGCTTTGAGCGAATGAAACAAAGAGCGCGCCAATTCGTTGGCACGCTCTTTGTGTTTTGCGAGAGAGAATTGGCGCACAACTAGTGCGCTCGGACATATTGCTGACACGCAAATTAACCCCGACACCCCTCGGACTTGTTTACAATTAAGCTATGTGGGGAATCCGACCATCTCTCATTGCACTGCCGTTTCTCGTCTCTTGCGCGACCAGCGATATTCACGAGCCGGAATTTAAAATCGCGCGCGACAAACGTCCCGCGCGCGCTCAGCCCGCCCGCAAACCCGCAGAGAACCAAAACAAGACAGCAGCCGCACAAACAGCACCCTCCAGTAGTCCCGAAGTGGCCACAAGTGAAGCGGCTCCAAATCCCGAGACTCAGGCAAACCCTCACCCAGAACAAAGCATCACAGTGACACTCGCCCAAGTTGGCAAAGAGCTCGGACTTTCAACCACAGAATTGCGCGTGCAGACCTTCGAACTCGACAAATACCTCGGGCTGGGTCGCCTGCCGAACAAGTCCATCTGTCCTCGCGACCTCGATTCGAAGGCCTCTCTTTGCACACTGCTGCGCGAGATGCGCACTAAAATTGTTTCCCGCAATCCCGAAGAAGAGGGCGGCCCAGAGTTTTCGTCCGGTGGCTCGATCGTTCCCATTCGTCCACAGTACTTCATGGCGCAGCAGAATATGACCTACGGGCGACTCATGCGCTCGATCAGTCGCGAGCCGACCGAGCGAGTTCTGGCTTGGGTGCCGCGCATGCTCGAGAAGCGAAATTGCCCCCGCAACCTTTCCGCGGCCACTCTCCGCAAACTTGAGAATATTCTCCCCGACATGAACGCGCAGATTGCGATGGAAAAGCTCTACGAGCACGCCAGTGTCTGCATGCGACCTCAAGACGAGGGTTACCACGCGACCCACTTCCGCCAAGCTCTGCTGAGAAATCTCTGGGGCAACAAGACGGGGGCACGCGCATCGATCATCCGCGCCGCTCAGGCGCCGTCTGACAATGTCGAAACGCCTCGCACACTCTACTGGGCGGGATCCCTCCAGACCAAAGCCGCCGCTCGCAACCAATACTGGAAGCGCCTCGTGGGTGATTATCCCCTCTCCTACCACGCCCTCGAAGTGTGGCGTCATCTGAAAGTCGACCCCTATGAGGTCTTCACCAAGCGTCCACATCTCGAATTGTCTCGAAGTGTTGCAGGCAACCCGGGGCTCCACGAATCCCTGCGCTGGCTCGAGGCCCTGTATCTCGTCGACAAACAACGCTCGGCCCAGTCGCTCGCGAATTGGGTCATGCAGCGCTACGGGGAATCCATGCCTGAGACCACCCTCATGTATCTCTCTGCGCTCAAGAGCTCGCAGAACACGCCGCTCAATGCCATCGTCTTCCTCACTCGCCGCGTGAATGAGAATCCGCAGTTCCTCAACGAGCAAACGCTTCGAATGCTCTTCCCTCGACCCTACCTGGAAGTGTTCCACGACGAATCGGACAATATGGATCCCTTCCTCTTGATGTCGATTGCGCGCCAGGAGTCGGGCTTCAACCCAAAAGCTCGCTCTTCTGCCAATGCGATGGGACTTCTGCAACTCCTCCCCAGCACCGCTCGGCAGATGGCCGGTGGTCGCACTGTGAGCAACCTCTACGACGAACGCACAAACGTGGGCCTCGGCGTGAAATACCTCGACGGCCTCGTGAAACGATTTGAAAGCGTCGAGCTGGCGCTTGCCGGGTACAACGCCGGCCCTTCCCGCGTTCCCACCTGGAAGAAACGCTATCCCACCACAGACCCGACCCTTCTCATCGATCTCATCCCGTTCAAGGAAACCCGCAATTACGTGAGCCTGATCGTGCGCAACAACTATTGGTACGAGAAGCTCTATCGCAACGAGATGGACCTCTTGCCAGCAATTGCTCAGGTCGAACCTCGGCTACGGACTCCCGCCTCGGCTGCGGTAGGCGACTCCAAGACACGCTCAACCCTTGTGAGTCGACTTCTCGAAGTGAACTAAGTTTACAGACTCTAAAGCTTTTGCTATCCCCTAGGTGTCCCAAGCCGTCGGAGAGATGGCCGAGTGGCTTAAGGCACACGCTTGGAAAGCGTACGTACTGTAAAAAGTACCGTGAGTTCGAATCTCACTCTCTCCGCCATTTTACTTCCCAGCCGAAAACCGGCGCAGCTTTGTGCTGGGGGCCCTTTTGTTAGTTGCCTTGGTCAAATGCAAGCTCCATTGGGAAACAACTCACAGGGTATCCGCCGATCTCGACTTTGAGCATGGAGCGTATGGGCAGTTTTTGAGGATTCTAGACTTACGACTTCAGCTCCAGAATTTTTTGCTACTTCGAGCATTTGATTCATTAGCTAAGTTGCGATGCCTTGTCCCACCGCCTCAGGTGTGAGGTAGAGCCCGTGAAGATGTGCGCGCCTGGGCGCACTGTCTTGCAAGACCCGAATGTATGCAAAACCGTAGATTGAAGAGCCGGACTCAACGACCCAGACAAAATCTTCTTGGATGGGCACGCCGAACAATGAGCTTGTCCATATTGCGGATCTTAATTGCTCAATTCGAAAGTGTCAGGCATGGCGCAGCTTGCTAGGGCGATTTGTTGCAAAATTCGATTCGAAAAACTTTCACGAGGAACGCTGAACGGTTTCCGGATGATTTCATGTTTCAACTGAACAAAGAAGAGTTTGAGAACTTGAAGTCACAAATTGTGACTTCAAGTTGGGGAGGCCTCCGCAATAGGCTCGCGCTCTTAAAGAGCTTTTCCTAAAGCACGCTTCAACTTCGTGTTGTCGTATTTGGTATTCTTCTTGGGGTTTCGGCCGAGCTTGTAGAAAAATTCATTGGTGAGAAGAATCGTGTCTCGGTGTTTTTCCAAATATTTGAAGTAGGGGGCGCTGACGCTAAAGATCTTCTTTTGTCTCAGAAGGTCGAGATTTGGAAGAAAGACTTCTTGAAGCTCTAGCCATTCCACATCTTCTGAAACTCCAATGAGCTTGGAGACTGCCTTTTTCTTCGTTGGGGCGAAGTTTCGATACTCCAGATCCAACTGCATGCCGAGGCAGCTAATGAATTCCCCGAAATCATAATGAGTGTGAGGTCAGAGGAATTTTCTTTGCAAAAATTTGGGTGCCCGCAATCTTGAACTGATGCTTGCTACCCCACCCATCGCGGGTCAGATTCTTGGAGAGCAAAGTCGCAATATCCATTGACTCGGCGAGTCATTGCCCATTAGACCACGTCCATGCGCTGCCACTTCTTTAGTATTTTTGGGGTCTTAGCCCTCATTGTACTTCAGGCGCCCCAAGCCAGCGCCCAGACTTCCTGCGACAGTCGCATTCAACGAGAAATCGCCCGCCACAACCGGGCCATGGAAAGCTACTACCGCAGCCAAAGCGGTGGCCAGGACGGAATCAAAGCGGGCAATCAGACGCGCTACCTCGTGGGCACCAACCCCCGCGAAGCCGTCCTCCTCGTTCACGGCTTCATGGCCTCTCCGTTTGAAGTTCAGAATCTGGGCCGCGGCCTGAACCGGTTGGGGCTCAGTGTTCTTATGCCACTCCTGCCGGGCTTTGGTTCCTCCGCGGACATTGCCAATCAGAGTCACGCCTCGCAGTGGCAGCAGGCCCTAAGATCCCACCTGAGCTTGGTGGCTTCGTGTTACGACCGCATCACTCTTGTGGGATTCTCATTAGGCGGCGCACTCGCGCTGAATTTCGCTCTCAGTGAGGCACCCGAGGACAGGGTCCTTCAATCCAAAATCACGCGCCTGGGCCTGGTCTCGCCGCTCGTGAAGTCCGCTACTAAACTGAGCGGAACCATCAACAACCTCACACGCTTGTTTGCAAACTCCATCTCGATCAGGAAACTTTTTGATCTCACTCAGAACCCAGACCTGCTCACTCCGTTGAAGCACCCAAGTTTCTACAACTCCGCGATTCCCCTGCATGCGGTGGCACAAACTCTCAAACTCTCCCGGAAACTCCAGCGCACCCCTCGGTGGCTCAAAAGCTCTATCCCCACGTATTTGTCGGTCTCCGAAAAAGACCAGACCATCGACTGGCAAGCGGCCGTTAAGTTTTCGCGCACCCACTTTCGCTCGCTTGAGATGCGCCGCTTTGATGGGAATGCTGCTGAAGAGCATCAGCTGCCCCTGTCTCCCAAAGCTTTTCTGATCACTCGCGATCTGAAGAACCTGATCTTCAAACCTTTTTGAGTTCTATGATCTCGTCCAAGCTGTGGGTTTCTGCCATGCTAGCTCCATGACTCAGCCCCAAACGCTCGACCAACACGTCGGCAACACGCCACTTATTTTGCTTAAAAATCTTTCGGCGCTCACCGGCTGCGAAATTTATGGCAAGGCCGAGTTCATGAATCCGGGCGGATCGGTGAAAGATCGAACCGCGCTCGGCATGATCCGCGCGGCTCTTAGAGACGGACAGCTTCGACCCGGCGGAAATGTTTTCGAAGGCACTGCGGGAAACACTGGGATCGGACTTGCGATCTTTGCTCCAATTTTTAGATACACCTGCCATGTCGTGATGCCCGACAACCAAGCGCAGGAAAAGTACGACACCCTCCGCGCGCTCGGCGCCAAACTCATCACCGTTCCCCCTTGCCCCTTCGCAAATCCTGCACACTTCTATCACACCGCCAAGCGACTCTCAGAAGAGACGCCCAACTCCTTTTGGTGCAACCAGTTCGAGAACCTCGCCAATCACCAAATTCATTATGAGAGCACTGGGCCCGAGATTTGGAAACAAACGGGCGGCAAGGTCGATGTCTTCTGCGCTGCGAGCGGGACAGGTGGCACGCTTGCTGGAGTTTCGAATTTTCTAAAAGAACAAAACCCCAACGTGAAATGTGTGCTCGTGGACCCCTTTGGTTCAGGACTCTTTCAGCATTTCCAAACAGGAGAAATCAAATCTACAGGATCGTCCGTGACCGAGGGCATTGGGATCATGCGCCTCACGGCAAACTACCAGCGAGCCAAGATCGACGACGCTCTCCAGATTCACGACCAGCAGATGATTTCGATGCTCTACTATCTCGCCGAGAAAGAGGGACTCCTCGTGGGCACGTCGGCCGCGCTCAACGTCTATGCAGCGTTTGAGATCGCAAAAAAGAACAAAGGTAGCGGAATGAAAATCGTAACAGTGCTTTGTGACAGTGCTCTGAGGTACCAAAGCAAGATCTTCAATGCCGAGTGGCTCAAGTCCAAAGGGCTTGCACCAAATCTTAATGAAATCAG
>CAMCVE010000025.1 GCA_945881775.1 Bacteriovorax stolpii | reverse complement strand
GTCCTCGAAATCGTATGGTGAATTTTGCGCTTGCCGACTGAAAAATCGACACTGCCGTTGGATACGTCCAAAAGTTTTGCGATTACAGAGGAGCTATTTTACTGCTGGAAAGCCTCTGACGACTCGAGCCGCCTCGGCCGCCACCCACGAAGCCACAAGCCGTGCTCCGGATTCGTTGAAATGGGTTGTGTCGGTTTTCACGAAGTACTGAAGGGTTTTGGATTTACCCATCTTTTTGTAATGGGAACCGCTTATCGAATACAAGTCAATGAGCGGGACTTTCTCACGTGATGCGACATCCCTCATCGCCGCAGCATAGGCAGAAAGCTCAGTCGTAGGACTTGTACCCTCGAATCTCGCTCTGCGCACGGGCGTGACCAAAATGGGGCTCATCCCCTTCTTACGAGATTCAGTTATAAAACGCGTGAGATAGGTTTTGTAGCTTGATTTGGGATCAGTGTACTTTGGATCGCCCTTGTTGGAGTCGTTGTGCCCAAACTGAATAAAGAGGTACTTGGCTTTACTCGCCAGGGCACGGTCCCATTCGCTTCCTTGGTAGAAAGTTTTTGAACTGCGGCCACCTCGAGCGAAGTTAGAGACACTGAGACCTGAAACGTGGGAAGCGAGATAGCGTCCCCACCCCTGTTTGGATCCCGATGAATAGGTCGCGACAGTCGAGTCACCAATCAGTGCGGCCTTCTTCTGAGCAGATACGGGAAGGGCCTGAACAAGCAGCGAAAGTACAAAAAATCTCTTCAAATTCTTTAAAATCATCATCATCATCTCCCTAAACCAGTTAGTTGCATCGAGCCTGCTGCGCGCCACCAAACGAGTTGCCACCATCATCGGCAACTCGGCCGCCCCCTTGTTCCACAAGGGCACAGCCGACGTTCTTGAACGACGATTTCGACACCGAGCCGCGACCCGGTGACTTCGTCACACGTACTGCTCGCTTGACGTTCTGAAACTTCGAATTGGTCACAGTCAGAACACTGTTGCCATCGTATTTAATAGCGCTCGTGCCGTCGTAAAATTCACATGAGTTGCAGGTGACGGATCCAGTCCCAGGATTGATCTGAAGGGCTTTGTCTGAGAATTGATAGAAGCGCACCTTATTCAAGCGAACGTCGTTTGATCCGGAGATGTTAACTCCGTCCTCTTCGACGTGAATCCACACGTTCTCAAGACGGGTTCTGTCTCCCATTTGAATGCCGTCAGGAGAGCAGCGTACGGCTACGTTTTTTAGAGTGGCCCCTCTCTCAAGACGGAACATCTTAGGCACGTTCTCGGAGTATTCCTCGGGAGCGTCGCACTTGTTGGCGTATTTTCCCGTCCAAATATATTCACAATTCTTGCCGTCAAAAGTTTCGTTAGCGCCGACAATAATCTCACTTGAAACCTTCTTCGTGCAGGAGAACTTGGGCCAGGACTGAGAACCTGATGAGGACAAGCCTCCACCACTTGAGCTCTTCTTCGATCCTAGTGAATAGCCAAGTGTCGAAAATAACGACAGTCCCAAAAACAAGAAATTCCTTAGGTGATGCATCGTTAGGTCCCCCTCCTTGCTAAAGATGCAAGTCAGGGACCACGCTGATCGAGCTCAAACTTAGTGTGCGGACTGGGAGTTGGCCTTCAAGGTGGCATTGGGAACAACGGCGTTGGTCTTGGACATGGCTTCCTTGAAGCTTGATTCCTTTTTCAGGAGCGACGCGAGGTAGTCATTGCGGTCCGACAAATCCCCTTGTCCCGCTCCCTGAATATTTTCCGGCTTCGTGAGACGCGAAAAGATGCCGTTTTTCATCTTCGAGCGGGGAACGCATTTCTTGCCGTAACCCATCTTTGAGTTGCTGCTCCAATAGCAGACCTCTTGCACTTTGCTTCCTCTAGCGCCCGCGGGGAGCACGCCCATAAAAATGACCGAGTGTCCCGACTCGTTCTTGCCCACATCTTCTTTCCAGAAGATCTTCAAAAAATCTCCGGGCTTGGCCTCAACGAAACTGTCATCTGAAAAATTGTAACCCAGATCGAGATCCGAAAAGAGCCCGGCCGTTCCCGGTCCATTCGCATTCCAGCGTCCCCATACGCCGTGTCCGTCGAGGAGCCATGAGCCCTCGGGGCGAGTCCCAAGAGATCGTGCGGTCGCGGGACTCAATTCAATATTGCCGTCGGCCTGAAGTTTCTGAAGAGTCTTTAGGAAAACCTGATACGTAGCCCCCGAACAGTAGCTCGGAGCCGAGGCGTCGACCTCGACATGCAACATACCCTCTCGAGTCGTTATTGACTTGGTGAGAGCGTTGGAGGCAGCTTTGTCTTGATTGTAGACGCCACCCGAGGGCATCTCTGCAATCGATTGGAGGATGAGCGCGTTGTAGTCTCCCGCATAAGTCCTTGAGGCTAGCGAGAGAGTAAACAGAAGAAAAGCACGACTCATGGCAATCTTTGTCATCACTTCACTTTAGCACGGCTCAGCCGGTCGCCACCGTTAAGCCTGCGTTAAGTAGGACTATTCGCCGGTGCCGGTTCGAGCAAGCTCTTCGGCGCGGAGGATCTTGCGCTTGTCGAGGCCGTACTTTTCGACCTTCATGATGAGACCGGCACGAGAGATGCCGAGCTCTTTGGCGAGCTTGGATTTGTTCCAGCCCGTGCGACGCAGACCTTCGCGGATCATATCCTTCTCGAGTTCCTCGAGTGCGTCTTTGAGTTTGCCCGAGAGTCGGCTGCCTTGGGCTTTGGGTTTCTCGACGGCATCGCGGATGCGGGGAGAGAGCATCTCAGGTGTGATGCGCAGCTCAGAGCCCGCAAGCACCGTTACGCGCTCCATTTCGTTCTCGAGTTCACGGATGTTACCGGGCCAACCGTAGTCAAACATTTTCTCTAAAGTGCGCTTAGATATCTGGCGAGGCTCAACGCCTTTTTCCTTGCCGGACTTGGCGAGGAAATGATCGGCAAGCAACATGATATCTTCTTTGCGTTCGCGAAGTGGCGGCACATGCACGTTGATGACGTTAAGGCGGTAGTACAAGTCTTGGCGGAACTTGCCCTCCTCGACCATTTTCTTCAGGTCGCGATTGGTGGCAGCAATGATGCGAACATTCACCTTGCGCTGATCGCCTGTACCCACGGGAGAGAACGATCCGTCTTGAAGGACGCGCAGCAGTTTCACCTGCATGGACTGCGAGATATCGCCGATTTCGTCCATGAACAGAGTTCCGCCGTTTGCGATTTCGAAATAGCCTTTGCGATCTTTGACGGCGCCTGTAAAAGATCCTTTGGCATGACCAAAGAGCTCGGACTCCAAAAGGTTGTCGTTGAAAGCCGCACAGTTGATCGGAATAAACTCTTTGTCTTTACGGGGAGAATTGAAGTGCACGGCTTTGGCGATGAGCTCTTTACCGGTTCCGTTCTCACCTTGCACGAGAACGGTACTTTCAGAGCCCTTGATCTTATCGAGGAGCGAATAAAGATCCTGCATGGGCTTGGACTTACCGATCATCGATTCGTAGCTGTAACGACCGCCTAGCTGGTTGTTGAGTTGCTGGATGCGATCTTCGCGCGAAGCGATTTCGGTGTGAAGAGTCACGATCTCTTGAGCCACAAGGCTCGTGAGTTCTTGAAAGTAGTGAAACTCAGAAGGCTGAACAACTTTGACGGCACTGAAGGCGCGTTCTGCATCGGCCTTTGAAAGACCCATGGCCTCGACGGTGGGTCCAAAGGATGCGGGCACTTTCAGTGCGTCGTCTTTGCGGTAAGCAAGTCCGACCACGCAACCGAGATACTCGTTGGATGCAATGATCGAGAAAGCGACTCCGTGCACACCAGGGGCGTACTCGAACTCGACGTGCGCGGTGTCGCTCTTAAATAGCGATGCATTCACACGCTCAAGACTTTGGGTGAAGTACTCAAAGCCAGCTTCCTTATCCACCGTGTTGGCGAGCAATGTGTTCGCCCACAGTTTGCGCTGACCCTTCTCGAAGTTTTTGAGGCGTCCTTGATCGTCGACAAAAAGAACATCGACGTGGAACCAGCTCCCGAGAACTTCGCGAAGACGTTTAATAACGTGGATGTGTTCAAATTCTTCCCACTTGATCATGTCGAACTTTTCGGCAGAAGGTGCCAAAGACTTAACACCACAGTGATCAAATCTTAGCCATGCGGGTGTGAAGATTCTGTTAGAGCGAGCGAAGAAGTTCGCCCACGGCTCCGGTGCAAGAGCCTCCTGCCACGGGGACATTGAGGAAGCCACTGTAGGACTGCTTGAACGTCATGAAGTGCCGCCACGCCGTCGCGCGATCTACCTCTCCACGACCCCAGGCTTCCGCAAACTCGTGCGACCAAGCCCAAGGATAATCCCACCTGGACAAACTCCAGCGTTCTGCTGGAATTGGAAGGCGCTCGTCGTAGCCCCACACGTTGAGAGGCAAGAGCTTTGCGCCCCTGCCCAAGTCGCGTTGTTGGCCCTGCAATTTCGGAGAAACCGCGTAGTGCCCAAAGTCCACGAGCGCACGCTCACGGCTCATTTGAATATTTCCTTCGGTCTCGATCCCCAAAGTCGAAAGTATCTGGCGCACTTTCATAACATCGGTTCCGTCGGCAAAGCCGAGATTGTCGCGAACCGAAGCCTGGCGCAAATAGAGCCCTGCACGCGATCGCGACCCGTCACCATGGACGACATCAAAGCCCGCATCGATCACGGCATACGAACCCACCGTCTTCACACCTGATCCCGCATCGCGGAGTCCGTCGCGAACCACGTTCTCATAAATAAATTCCCTGAGACCTTCGCCGAGTGTCACCAGTCCGTTGCCATGACTCGCCTGGCGAGGCTTCAGCGCGCCGGTTCCTTTCACATCGATAAGATTTGATCCCTCAGACGCCACTGATGCGCGACCGTACTGGCCAGGTCTGAAGGCGATAATTTCTCTCGTGTGATCGTGCGGAATAGGCGTGTTCACTTCCACCTGCGCGGCCTGTCCCTTAGAGATGTAGGCTGTGCGAGCTAGGAGCCAAGAATCGATTTCGGGCTCGCTGAGATTTGCAAGTTCCTGGAAATCCCGGCGCAGAAGCGGATAGTCCGCGATCACAACGCGGGCCTGAGTGAGAGGATACATCGCCTCTTTGACGGCAGAAATTAGTTTCGAAGAGTCACGCAGCGGCTCCGAGGTAGAGAATGTTGGCGAGGCAGCGGTCTGTGCAGGAATTCGTACGGGCATCTCTGATGAGGCACATCCCCCGAGCAGTGCCCAAGCTACGAGACCAAGCGCCGCGAGCTTCGTCTTCATAAACATGACCTAAGCCGCCATCTTCTCGACAGCCTTTTCATTGAGCAAGAGACTAAAGCGGGTTCCGAGAACACGGCCCACGCGATCTCTCAGCGTCTCAAAACTAAGTTCCGCTTTGTTGCGTTCTGCAATGAGCCGCGAGATATAGAGCCCCATGCCCGTTCCCTCTTGATGGGCCTTGGTCGTGAAGAAAGGCTTAAAGACTTCGTCCGCATAGGTGTCCGGAATGCCGTGACCTGAGTCCTGCACCCACACTCTCACCTTATCACCCTCCGACTTGTAGCCCATCGAAATGAGCTTTATTTCGGAGTCACGCACAGCATCGCGTGCATTGGACAAAAGATTCACCACAACCTGACTGAGCTCCGTGAAATTCCCTGCAACGCGGCAGTCATGGTTGTCACAGTCGACTTTCATTTCGATCCCAAAACTCTTCAGGTGATGTTTCATGAGAGTTAATGAGTCTTCCATGAGAGCTTTTACAGAAACACTTTCTTCTTGCAGGTGACTCGAAGGACGAACAAGACGACGAACGGCCGCCGTGATGTCTTTGATACGGCTCACATTGAACTTAATGCGCTCATTGGATTCACGAGCAATCTCGAGCACGTCGGGATCGCCCTCATTCATGGCGGCACCGATCTGGTGACTGTAGCCCGCGATGTTTGTGAGCGGATTGTTGATCTCGTGAATGAGACTCGCCGTAAGTTCGCCCACGCTTTGAAGCTTGGAGGCTTGAATGCGTCGCTCGTCAAAGTTTTCCTTGCGTCCGAACTCCCCAACATGGCTCGTGAGGCGACGACCAAAAATGCTCATCATGACGGTGAAGCCCATCTGGAAAAAGAATCCAATACCGGCCGCGATCCCAACTGGGAGGAGCACGTTGGCCACTTGGGCCTCTGCACCTTGCTTCATCCAGAACAGAACGCTCACCCAAGCGAACACCCAGTAACCCCAAGTGACCGCTCGGAAAGGCGACTTGAACAGAGGCAGACACTGGGCCGTGATCACAAAGAATAGTGGAGCCAGAGGAATGTAGGGAAGTTGGAGCTTGTAGAACGCAAAGTAGAAGTAGACCTGCAACGTGACAAAGCCCAGAGCGCTTAGCGGAGCCCACAAACGACTGCGAGCGAGCATGATGAAGGGTTGTGCGTGTAGCAGCAGCCAAAGTACGAAAAAATTGGGAGTGAAGAAGGTGTTGTTGAGCGCAAAGTGCGCCCACAGAGAGCCCGACAGCACAAAGAACATCGCCGTATACAGCACGATGAGCGAGGCTTCTTCACGAATGCGGAGCCCGAGCTCCTCACGAGTTACGACTTTCACCCTTAGAGAATCGGTCGAAAGTTAAGAAAACTTAAAAAAGGATCCGAGCTCCGACGCCACCTGAAAAAATGACTCGGGGCTCATCAAGAAAGAGAAACGAGAAATCCACCTTAGCGGCCAGGCTCGGGCTCAGAGCAAAGAGATAAGCCGTTGTAACTCCAACAGAGGCCTCCATCTGACTCTTCGAGTCACGATAAAGGCGCCGCAGCAATCCCACATCCACCGAAAACTCAAAAGGCTCCTGAAACCACCTGAGCTCGAGGCTTGCCCTCGCTCCGGATTCGTCTGGAGTCTCGGGATCTGTTGAAAAAAGCTGCTCGTAGCTAAAGCCCAATCCAATGTCATCGCGAGCCACATAACCCACGAGCGCTCCGAAACGATGACGGCTCGAAACATTGATGCCCGTGGCACCGACCACTTCTGCGTAAAGATCGTCACGGTCGGCAGCACGCGCTTTGGAACTCGTCGCCCCTAGGGCGCCCAAAAAAGACACCGCAAGAATGAGAAAACTCTTTAGTCCAAGGCTCTTCATCAAAATCGGCCTTACATCGGCTTGATATCGAAACGATGGCGACAATTCAGTTCGCGGATGGTCCCGGTGGCTGAGCGCATGACGATCGAGTTGGTCGTGCAGCCCCAGCTATAAAACTTCACTCCTTTGAGCCAGGCGCCGTCGGTGACACCGGTCATGGAGACCATCACGTTGCCGCGAGCGAGATCTTCAATGCCGTAAACCTTGTCGAAGTCAGTGACGCCCATTTTCCTAGCACGCGCTTTCTCTTCGTCGCTGCGGAACATGAGTTTGCCGATAAAATCGCCACCGAAACATTTGACCGCCGCAGCGCTGATCACACCCTCGGGAGCCCCACCCGATCCGAGAAGGAGATCGATGCCCGTTTCTTCGTTGCAGGTGGAAAGAGCCGCTGAAATATCGCCGTCGCTGATGAGTCGAATACGGCAACCCAACGCGCGCAGATCCGCAATCAGCTTCTCGTGGCGCGGTCGATCAAGAACAGTGACCGTCACTTCATTCACGTCTTTCTTCTTGGCGTGAGCCACGGCCTCAACTTTCTCGCGCGTCGTCATCTCGTAGCGAAGGAGTCCGCGGCAGTCAGGGCCTACGGCCACCTTGTCCATGTAGGTGTCTGGAGCGTGGAGGAAATGTCCATGGTCTGCAATGGCGATCACGGACATCGCATCGTTGTGACCGAGAGCGCAGAGATTGGTGCCCTCAAGAGGATCCAGAGCCACATCGACCTTGGGCGAATCGGGACCACGTTTGCCGAACTCTTCGCCGATGTAGAGCATCGGGGCTTCGTCGCGTTCGCCTTCGCCGATCACGACTGTACCGGTGACGTTGATCGAGTCGAGCGCCTTGCGCATGGCATCGACAGCGGCTTGGTCGGCGGCGTCGCGCTCACCACGGCCCATCAGGCGGGCACAGCTGATCGATGCGGCTTCGGTCACACGAACAAATTCGAGGGCTAAGTTACGGTCCATGGCGGTCCTCCAGAAGTGGGGACATGCTCCACGGCCGATGCGTTGCAGTCAAGCGACCTTGAACAGCTCGGCTTTACTTGATGCGGCGAACTTCGAGACTGCCGTTCTTGCCAAAAGCCTTCCGAATATCTCCCAAGGTGGCTTCACCTCCGCCGGGGACGTGGCAGTCCAAGGAGGTCAAATCTCGCGTGGCCGATTTTAGGTTGAGACGGCATCCACGATGCCCGCTCTCAGAATCCGAAATCCTGACTAGCGTGGGCTCCACAGCGTAAATCTCACCCCGAGCGATGTTGACTGCAGATTTTTGCATCGAGGATTGGTGCAGCATGCAATAGGGACCCGTCTTCAGGTGCCGATTCTTCCTGGAATCGGGCAGGAGCTGTCCATTGTGCAAAATATAGGCATGGTCATTGCGTTTGACCTCCGAAACGAGCTTGCTATTGAAGCTCACGTGTACTCGGTACGGAGACTGATGATTCAGATCGAGACATTGAAATTTTGCTGCCTCTTTATCGGAGACGAGAGTGCCCTGCGCCGATTGAGTCGAGCTCGAGCCTGATTTTTTGCCCGAAGTGGAATGTTGGGCATGAACAAGCTGCCCGATCGAGAGTGCCATTACGAGTGAGGTCCAGCGAATTGATTTGCTAAAACACGACATGCCGTCAGTTTAACATGAACTTTTAAAAAAAACCGCAAGTGCAGACTATCCTGCGCGACAGAGCCAAAACCTCGTCGCCCTAAACAACTTCCACAAGTGTCAGCTATCACAACAGTTCTTATGAATCACAACTTCTTTAACTTGCTTTTTCTGATCGATGAGAAACAGGAGCTGCCAAGTGTCAACTTTACTCTTCCAACCCTCATTCAGGATATAGGCGGGATAATAGTCCGAAAAAAAGTGCCCATCCTGTGATCCGAGATCTTCACGAACTTTCGCTGTTGTTTTGCCCAGAAAAATTTTAGATCTGATGAGGTCGACGGCCATTTGAGCGCGAATTTCAGGACTGCCCTCACGAAAGACTTTCGCGTCGAAAGTTCTCTTTCCCCATCTTTTTTCAGCAACGGACAGGGACATTGTCTCTCCCCGACGCAGAGTCTGCGCGTAAGACCATGCAGCCCCTAAGAAAAGAACAAGTCCTAGTACAACACCAAGTCGCTTTAGATAAACTTTCATTTTGGCTCCCCCAGCTTCCTGAGAAATACGAGTTCCCCGTTCTTGAGAGAGGAAAGTCCCTCAGCAAGGAGGTTCTCTTCGGAGAATTTTTTATCTCTAATCAACCGTTGAGCCACAATCAGGCCCGCCCACAGAAAATGTCTCAGAGCATCACTTTCATCATTGAAGGAGTCACGCTCGAAGACTTTGGCCGTCATCTTCTCGGCCTCATTCTTAATAACTCCAAGCAGCGATTCTAACACCAAAGTCATTTGGAGCCGAGCAGCAAAAATCAAACAACTTCCACAAGCGTCACACCGTCGCCGCCTTCACCGGGCCAAGACCCGGGACGAAAACTCAGCTCCGAGCGAGTGGAGCTGAGATAATCTCTGATGGCTTCTTTGAGACGCGAAGTGCCGTGCCCGTGAACAATGGTCACCACAGAGCCCTCACCCGAGAAAAGTCCATTGAGACTTTGTTCCACACGGCGAAGAGCATCGTCGACAGTTTTGCCGCGCACGTCGCAGAGAATACTTCCCGTGACACCCGAGGACGCAGGCGACATGTTCTGAGGTCGAGCTTCGCGCGCGCGTTCTTGGGCGACGCGGTTGTTACGATAAGTCTGACCTCGCTTGCCAGCGACACGCTTCAGGCGCTCGCGCGCCACACGCGTCTTCAGATCGCCAACTTGAACAAGGATCATGGTCTTCGCCTGCACATCGCCGCGCGGGGCTTCGACAATTTCTCCGAGTCCGAGGCCATCGATTTCGACAAGAGTCCCGGCAACGAGTTCGCCATTCTCGAAGTCGCGGGATTTCTGAGATGCGGAGAGTTCTTGAACATCGGCCACCTGCACACGCATCTGGGCCGAAACATCAGAAATTTTCTGGAAGATTTTTGTCGCGCCGGATTTGAGCTCATCGCCCTGGGCGTTCTTCACCTCTTGCGCAAGATCGTCGCGCAAACGCGAGAGTTCGCGGATGAGCTTCTGGGATTCCTCCGAGAGCTGCACCTTTTGCTTCAGGCCGTACTCTTCCACCACACGCTGAGCTTGCTCTTCGCGTTTCTGGGCGCGCTCCAGGCGATCGGAGAGTTCCTTTTCCTGCGAGAAGAATCGAACGCGCGCTTCCTCGAGGCGCGCGAGCGCCTGAGTGAGATCTTTGGAAGGTTCGCCCCTCAAAACACGAGCACGGTGCAGGACAATTTCGGGAAAGCCCACACTCGAAGCCGTATCGAAAGCCGAAGATTCCCCGGGCACATCGAGAATGAGCTGATAAGTGGGACGCTTCGAGCGAGAGTCAAAGGCCATCGAGGCGATTCGGCAGCGTGGATCGGCAAGAGCAAACTGCTTCAGGGCTCCGTAATGAGTCGTCACAAAAAGTCGAACGTCACGGTCCAAAAGCTTTTCAAGAAATGCTTGCGCGAGGGGCTGCCCTTCTTCTGGCGAGGTTCCCGTCGCGATCTCATCGACCATCACGAGGTCGCCGGCTTGAGAATTTTCGAACATGTCGGCGAGCATTTTGAGATGCGCCGAAAACGTGGAGAGATTTTCTTTGAGGTTCTGCTCATCCCCGATGCTCGCAAACAGACGGTGCACATTCTCGGGCAGACACGCAGCACGAGCAAACACCGGAAGTCCGGCACGCGCCAAACACACGGCCAGCCCGACGGACTTCAGAAGTACCGTCTTACCTCCGGTGTTGGGACCCGTGAGCACAAAGGCTTTCTCCCACCCAAACGAGCTCGCCACCACGCCCCGATCGAGCGCAAGCAGCGGATGCGTGAGCGAATCGAAATCGAGTTTCGGTGCAGAACGCGCAAGCGAAGGCGCAAGTTTTAGATCTAAGGCAAGCTGCACAAAGGCCGAAATGAGATCCACGCGCGCCAGCACTTTCTGGTTCGCAAAGAACGCCGTCACATGGGGCTGCGTCTTTACGACGACAACCGCAAGGATCCTTTCGATCTCAAGCTGAATCTCTTTCTCTGTGACCTTGAGCTGATTGTTCCATTCGACCACGTCTTGTGGCTCAACAAATAGAGTCGCCTCACTGCCCGAAACATCGTGAATAATTCCCGGAACGCGCCCCTTGAAATTCGACTTGATCGGAAGCACGTAGCGCCCGTCGCGAAGCGTGATGTAGAAATCCTGCATCAACTCGGCGAGTTTGTTGTTGTGGAGATAGTCCTCGAGGCGCTGGCGAATTTTTTTGTGCAGTTCTCGGGACAGGCCGCGCAGAGCCGCCAAATCTTCACTCGCGTCGTCGTGAATCTCACCTTGCGGATCGAGAATCAGGGACTGCTCTCGGTACCAGGCCTCAAGTCGATCGACACCTGAGCATAGAAGGCTCAGCTGAGGAACCCGCGCACTGTAGCGCCTTAAGAACTGGGAAAAATCGAGTACGGCCCTGTGGAAACTCAGCAAAGCACGGAACTCGACCAAGTCGATGGTTCCCGAGCGCGTGATACGCTTGAGAACTTCATCCAGAACAGGGGCATCGCCCACGGGCGGCTGAGACCCATCGCGATTTTTGAGCTCAAACAACTCAAGCGCTGCGCGCGCCTGTATCTGAGACTCCGCTAGACTGAGCGCGCCTGGCTCCAAGTTCGCGCAGAGGCGCTGACCAATGGGACTTCGAGCCCGAGCTTCGAACTCGGCTTGTAGGCGTGGCCATTCCAGAGCACGAAGCGTTTGAGCGTTGACCGAGAAAAATTTATGCTCGAGCGAAGTCATCTGGGGCGAAGCTATCAGGTCTTGAGCCATTTTTCGAAAGCTTCGTCGATGTCGGCCATGCGTGTTTCAGAACGGCCGATGAGCAAGGTCCCTTCTTGACCCTTAGCTGACTTCAGATGCCTCTTCTCGGTAATATCGACCACTCCCGTGCCCGAATGCCTCGCCTTGGAATTGAAGACTGCGAGCTGACAGGCCCAGAGCTCCAAATCATCACGCAGTCCGGCGTCCTTGGCTCCAAAAAGCGGCTGACCCCGCGGCACCCAAACATGCGACCCTCCAAGACCGCGGATATGAAACCACAGATCGCGAGAGCCCGCCTCGCGGTAGAGTTGCGCATTCTCGCGGCTGTTGCGCCCAAGCTTTGCGCGAAGACCCGAAGGATGCTCCACCCATTGTCCCGTTGTGCGCTTGGGCTCAGGCTTCGTGAGCGGCGCTCGCTGACGTTCGACGGTCTTGGACAGAGTCTCGGGTTCTTCTTCGAGTTTGGTGGAGACTTCGATCAGACGCTTCTGAGCTCCCGCAAGTTTGCGCCGATAGCGGCGGCGCAAGTCGTAGATCGTCTCTAGCGCTTCCCCGCGTGAAGCAAGTTGAAAGCCCGGAAGTCTCGCCTCGGTGCGCACCCACCTAAGAGCCTCGCGCGCCTCCTCGGTCCATACCTCATCACTCCCCCAAGCCTGGGGATCACCTTCAAGAAACGAACAGAGAGATTGCAAGAGATCGAGTCCGCGGCGACTCGCGGCGACGTCTCCCTGCACCTTGACCACAAGTCGCGTCGCTTTGCTCGGCCGCTCGTCAGGTCGCGGTGCGACCTCAGGCTCTGCACCTGCCGCGTCTTCGCTCAAACTTTTCTGTCCAGCCCGCAAGGACCCCAGCTCAAAACTGCGTGAAAAATCTTTCTCACCTTCACGCTTCACAGTGAGTTTCACTCTAGCGCCCTGAGCGGTTTCACGCTCCCACACAAGCCTCACACCGCTCTGGAGTATAAGCTCCCACCCCGAGCCGTGAGCGTCGCCGACGCCACGCTCGTGCCAAAGCACGGCTTCTACGCGTCGATTGAGCGCATGAGCTCGCACAAAGAGCTGAACGGGGTCTTGGGCGACTTCCAGGCCTTGTTTTGCGTAAGCACTGTCGTCTGCGGCCTCAAGCGAAGCCAGCGCCCATTCACGCCTTTCTGGGTGCCAGCCCAGCAAATACCCCTTCTTAGGCCCGGGGAAGAGCTTGAGCTCATAGACCCAAGAGCCCTCCTCGGTCTTCCAACTGCGGAAGACCTGAAGTTGCGAGCCCTCAAGAAAGTTCTTGACTTGCTGCGTAAATGTCTTAATAATCTGGGGCTTAAATAAGTATTCCATTGACAGTATCTTCGTCAAAACGGGTAGGACAAAACGATGGCCGCAAAAAGCAAGAAAGCTAAACCCTCCAAAACTTCAACCACAGCCAAGAAGGCTCCAAACTCCAAGAAGCCAGACGCTAAGTCAAGCAAGGGGAAGCAGGCGGCCCCTGCCATAAAAATTCCCGCGAAAAAAGCAGCAGCTCCCGCAAAGGCTGCTAAGCCTGCCGCTAAAGTCGCTGCAAAGCCAACGGCCAAAATCGCGACACCTGCTGCCAAAACCAAAGTCACCAAGAGCGGACTCAAACAAGAAGTCTCTCTCAAAGCAAAAACCGCCAAGACCAAAGAGAGCGATTCGCGTCGCACTCAAGCCAACGCCCTCATCGCTGCCGCAATGGATGATGATGACAGCGACAACGAGAGCGATGAAGAGGACGAATTCGATCCTGAAGCCTTCCTCGCCGCCTCTGGTGGCAAGGGCCTCATCCGCTCGCATACGATGCGCAAAGAGCGCGTCGACCTGAACCTTCCCGTGCGCTACCGCCTCGTGAAGGGCCCCATGGTTTACAACGCCATTCTCATGAACCTCTCCAAAACGGGCCTGTGCTTAGAGACCAAAGAAAAACTCAAAGACAAGACCGTACTCCGCATCGAGATTCCCCTGCCCCACACCTCTGAGCTCTTCGCCATTCAGGCCGAAGTGATCTGGTCCGAAAAAGCTCCCGAGTCGGGCACGGGCAAGAACGCCACCTTCCATCTCGGCATGAACTTCCTTGTGATGTCTCTCGCGAAGAAGACCGTCATCAACAACTTCATCCAACAGCGTCGCGACGAAATCGTTATGGCCAAGATCGGCCTCGACCGCTTCTCCGAATCGGTTCCTGTAGCTGGACTTGATTGATTAGGAAGCGATCATGAGCAAATTTCTTTTCGCCTTCGCCACGTTGGTTTCCTCCACGGCCTTTGCCTCAGAGCGCATTGTGCGTCGCTTCGAGTGCGAGGCCACCTACGTCGACGTCCAAAAAAAATCTGCGTCCTTCATTGCTGTCATGACCGATACGGCCCAGGAAAATGCCGATTTCCCAGGCTCCGAAGTTTTCATCGGTGAGCTTTCTTTCCAAGCTCCGTTTGTTCCCGGCGACGTTGCTGCACTGAAAACAGAAGAGCGCAACGAAGACGTCGAAAGCGATCGCGATGACGACCCTGAAGGTCGCTCGGGTTGGGGCGGCACCGCATTCTACGGACAGGTCCTCAAGGGCGACGCCGAGAATCCCAAGGAAGCTTTGCTCTTTGTAACCAAGGCCGACCGTGAACAACAAGGCGCCACTCGTCGCAGCTACCGTTTTGCAGCCCTCAAGATGATCGCCGATGTGAGCAACCCGGACGCGGACCCCCGCCAAGAGGCCCTCGCTGAAGGCACCCTCGTCTGCCAGCAACGCTAAGTTTTTTCGAAGCTCCCTCGACTCCTGGAAATTTTTCTCGGCGCTCTCGCTTGGGGTGAGCTACCGCACGTTGAAAACGAAGATCCGTTGATCAGAGGTTAAGCAGCGTAGCTAAACTTAAGCGTTCAGATTCGGAAGCGTGATTCCCCGATCAAGAAGTGTCTTTGGCACACCTTTGGGAATCGCACTGAGAAGCTTGCGCGTGTATTCGTCGCGAGGATTCTTGTAGATCTCCTCCGCGCTCGCCATCTCAACAATCTTGCCTTTGTTCATCACAAGCACGTCATCGGCGATGAACTTCACCACTGCCAAATCGTGCGAGATGAAGATGTAGGTGAGATTCATTTCTTCTTGGAGATCGAGAAGAAGGTTTAGGATCTGAGCCTGAATCGACACATCGAGAGCCGACACAGATTCGTCGCAAACAATGAACTCAGGTTCCACGGCGAGCGCACGCGCGATACAGATACGCTGGCGCTGACCTCCAGAGAATTCATGTGGATAACGACTCAGAGCCTTCGCAGGCAGACCCACCTTTTCGAGAAGGTGCTCGGCTCGAGCGAGACGCTCTGCCTTTTGGCCATGAATCTTGTGGATCTCCATGGGCTCGGTGATCGCAGCACCCACGGTCATACGAGGGTTCAGCGAAGCGTAGGGATCCTGGAAAATGATCTGCATCTGACGACGCAGCTGACGCATGGGCTCGGATCCAATGTGTGTGATGTTCTGACCCTTCCAGAGGATATCTCCACCGGTGGGTTCAATGAGGCGCAGGATCGTGCGGCCCAGCGTGGTTTTGCCACAGCCCGACTCCCCAACAAGACCCAGTGTGCGGCCCTTACGGACGCTGAAGCTCACGCCGTCAACGGCTTTGAAGTGGTCGACAACGCCGCCAAAGATTCCACCACGGATCGGGAAGTGTTTCTTGAGATCTTTAACTTCGAGGACGACGGGATTGGCAGCCTCTGTAAAACTGCGGGTCGGGTTCACGTACTCGATCTTCGGTGCAACTTTCTCCTTACCGTCGACGGTCATGAAGTCACTCACAGTGACAAGACGTCTCGGGTGCTCAGTGAGCGGCGGGCGGCAAGCAAGAAGTCCTTTGGTATAAGGATGCGAAGGGCGCAAGAAGATCTCTTCTGTCTTATTTTTCTCGACGATATCGCCGCGGTACATGACCACAACGTCGTCGGCGATGTCGGCGATCACACCCAAATCGTGGGTGATAAAGAGCATCGACATTTTGTATTTCTCTTGGAGATCTTGAAGGAGGTCGAGGACTTGCTTTTGGATGGTCACATCCAGAGCTGTCGTGGGCTCGTCGGCGATCAGAAGATCCGGTTCGCATCCGATCGCCATGGCGATCATCACGCGTTGTTTCTGACCGCCCGACATTTCGTGCGGATACGCATCAATTTTCTGCGAGGGATTGGGAATGCCGACCTGATTGAGGAGATCGAGGGTCTTAGCGCGGGCCTGAGACTTTGAGAGTCCTTGGTGCAGCATCAACGTCTCTGCGATTTGATAGCCGACCGTGAAGACCGGGTTCAGGCTCGTCATAGGTTCTTGGAAGATCATCGAGATCTTGTTCCCACGGATCTTGCGCATCTCGGCCTCGGAAATCTTAAGAAGGTCTGTCCCGTTGAAAAGGATCTGACCGCCAGTGACTTGACCGGGGGGGTTGGGAATAAGGCGCATTGCCGCGAGTGAGGTGACACTCTTGCCCGAGCCCGACTCGCCCACGAGTCCCACGGTTTTGCCGCGAGGGATATCGAAAGAGATTTTGTTGATGGCCTTTACGGGACCTTCGCGCGTCGAAAATTCAACTTCGAGGTCGCGAACGCTGACAAGAATATCGCTTGAACTCATCTGTCTTAACCCTCTTTCACTCAGTGTCTCAGCTTGGGATCGATTGCATCACGCAGTGCGTCCGCAAAAAGGCTGAAGGCCAGCACAATTGGGAACATGGCCGCTGTTGCGGCGGCTAGCCCCCACCAGACGCCTTGCATGAGCTCTCCCGAAGCATCGGCGATCATGAGACCCCAGCTCGAGCGCTGCCCAATCTCAGCTCCCAGACCCAGGTAAGTCAGAATCACTTCTGACTTAATACCGGTCACGAATCTCAGACTAAAGCTGATGATCACAATATGCAAAACGTTGGGGAAAATGTGCTTCATGATACGGCGCATGTGACCGCCACCGAGGGCCTGAGCCGCCACGACATACTCGCGGTTCTTATGCTTCATGAACTCCGCGCGAATCAGACGCGCAAGCCCCACCCAGCTCGTCACGCCCAGCGCGATACAAACGGTCGTTGTGCCCTTACCCATTGCGATTGCGATCGCGATCAGAAGCAGGAACTCTGGAATGTTGGCAAGCATTGTCGAAAACCAGGTGATCAGGTCGTCGACCCATCCCCCAAAGTATCCCGCCACAGCCCCAAACAACACCCCGATTGGAATAGCGATCAGGGAGCTCACAAGCCCCACGTACATTGCCGTGTAGGTACCCTGAATGGTCTTCAACACAACGGAGCGCCCAAAGATATCGAGGCCCATCCAGTGCAAGGGCCCTTGGCTCAGATCGGGTGCCTCGCGCGACGGACCCATGCTTTCTTGCCAACTGCTACCCACAAGATTGAAGAAGACCAAAATTGCCATCACCACATAAACAGTGATGACCACAAAGCTCCAAGTAGCAAAGCGATCATTCAGCAGGCGCCGAAGAGCATCGCTCCATAAAGAATTTCCTTTGATTTTTCTTGCGAGGAATTTCATCGCCGGCTCACTTAAGTTGGACGCGCGGATCGACAAGCGCGTAGAGAATATCCGAAATTAGGTTGAAGATAATGTACGCAAAAGTTCCGAGAACCGTCATGGAAATCAGAACGGGGCGATCGTTGTTTGCAATCGCTTTTACAATCAAATCGCCAAGGCCGGGAATCTGAAAGAAACTCTCAATGAGAACCGACCCCAGGATCAAAAAGGGAATTGTGATCACGAGATTGGTGAGAATCGGGATCATCGCGTTCTTGAGAACATGTCGAAGCAAAACGGCTTTGGTTCCAAGACCCTTGGATCGGGCCGTGCGCACGTAGTCCTGATAGAGTTCATCGAGGAAAATCGTACGGTAAAAACGCAGCTCGGGCGCCACAGAAAGAAACACGAAAATAATGATCGGTAAAACGAGATACTGCCAGCGTCCGATGAAATCGGGATCATATCCACTGATGGGGAAAAGTCCCATCTTGTAGGCTAGGAAGTACTGACCCGCCAAGATGTACACCAGAAGACTCACGCTTTGTGCAGCGACCGAGAACGCCACCACACCCTTATCGAGCTTAGACCCGCGGTAGAGCGCAATGACAAGTCCCACGAGCAGCGAGATCGAAGTTGAAATCACAAACGCAGGGAAACCGAGCGAGAAGCTCGTCCCTGCGCCAGCCAAGATCATGTCGGTGATCTTTTGCTTGGTCCAATAACTACGACCAAAGTCAAAAGTGATGAGCTGCTTGAGCATGTCGAAATATTGTCCGTACCAGGGCTTGTTGAGGCCCAGCTCTGCGCGAATCGTCTCGATCACCTCACGCGTGGCGTGCTTGCCCGCGAGCTGTAAAGCCGGATCGCCAGGCACGACGTTAAAGAGCAAAAACAGAAGAAACGTCGTACCGAGCAAGATCGGAATCGCGTAGAGAAGTCGACGGACAATATAGGCGAACACGTTTACTTAACTCCTTGAGCTTTCAGCTCGTCGTCGACGCGCAGGAACTTTGCGATATGGCCGCCCATGTAGCCGGGCTTGTAGTTCTTGAGCCATTTTTGTGAAAGGCCGTACGTCACGCGGTGAATACCGGGCAGCCAAGGCATGTCGGTCGCAAAGATTTCCATCATGCGGTGGATGATCTGACGACGCTCAGGAGAATCTGCCATGTAGCGCATTTGCTCGAAGAGTTTGTTGTACTCAGGATTGTTGTAGTTGGCGCCGTTTGGACCAGGTGCCGCATTGGGACCGTAGAGAAGTTGCAAGAAGTTCTCTGCATCGGGATAGTCCGCACCCCAAGCCACGCCCCACATCATTGCCTTCTTTTGGTCGATCTTGGAGAGAAGTTCAGAGAATTGGTTGACGTTGATCTGAACCTTGATACCAAGCTTGTCCATACGACGTTGGAAATCTTCGGCCATTTGACGACTCTCGGCACCTTGGCCGATTTCGTATTGGAGCACGGGCACTCCCTTGCCGCCAGGATGTCCCGACTCGGCAAGAAGTTTCTTAGCCATTTCGAAATCGTAGCGCTGATACGGGTTGATGAAGTTCTCATCATAGCCCGCAAGACCCGGAGGAACCGGAGAGTGCGCAGGAATACCACGGTTGTTATAGAAAACCTTCAAGGTGTCTTTGGTGTCTCCGGAGAGCGCAATCGCCTGGCGGAACTTGGGTCCAGCCTTCTTGATGAAAGGATCAAGCATGTTGAAGGCAGTGTAGGTCACGTCGGGTGATGGAGCGATTGTGAGAATCATGCCCTTGTCGGCAAATTCCTTTTTGAGATTGTTGCTGCCGGAGTCGATGACGCTCGCGAAATTGTCCTTCGGGATGCCGGCGCGATCGAGTTGACCGCTAAGGAAGTTCAGCCAAAGAGGCTGGCTTTCGGTGAAAATTGAAAGCTCAACTCGCTCCATGAGGGGAAGAGTTTTTCCGGAATCGGCCAGCAGAGCCTTGTCATCGCCTTCTTCAGCTTCGGTGGGGAAGCTTGAGTGTGCGTAGCCGGGATTCTTCACGTAAGTGATCTTCGAACCACGCATCCAGCGCTCGAGAATGTAGGGACCCGTGCCAACGGGCTTATTGCCAAAGTCTTTGCCTTCCTTTTCGACGACTTCACGAGGAACCACGGCGCCGTAGGACATCGCAAGCACAAAGAGGAGCTGCGGATAAGGGTTGGCGAGCGTGATCTGAAGTGTCGAATCGTCCAGCGCCTTGAATCCTTCGGGACCGTTGTCGTAGTCGACACTTGCTGCGGTCTTGTTCTTTTCTCTCCAATCGTTAAGGCCTTTGATCTTGCCATCAAAGATCCAGAAGCCTCCGGAGTTGATCGTGGGGTCAGCGATACGAAGGAAGGAAAACACAAAGTCTTTGGCCACGACCTCGCGGCCTTTGCCGCCTGCGAAGTGAGCGGAGTCCGTGAACTTCACACCCTTTTTAATTTTGAAGGTGTAGACGAGGCCGTCTTTTGAAACGGTCGGCATCGCTTCTGCGATGAGGGGACGAAGCTGGTGAGGACGTTTGAGATATTCGTATTCAACGAGGCCTTCGTAGATCAGAGAGATCGCTTCGTTGGTGTAGAGGTCATCGGCCATCGCGGGATCGAGTGATTTGGCATCCGCAGCGGCAGGCATCTTTAGGACGCCCTTAGCGCCTGCCTTGCCTGTGCAAGCGGACATCGAAACGAGTCCGAGAAAAAGGGCCAGACCCATGAGATAACGTGTGGTTTTTGGGAAAGAAATTGACGACATAAGGGTGCTAAAAAACAGTAACGCCCGCAGGGTGTCAACTTTGGAGATTCCTTAATAATCTTGTACGGATATTGACGCAGTGGGTCGCCAGGTAAAAAGCTCTGGCCCTCGGTCTTCGATCGGTTCCGCCGAGAGCCACTCGAAGCTCCACAAGAGCTGATCTCGCGAGAAGACTTTTAAGAGTCGAGGCAAGGTCGAAAAGCCCTCTCCCGTGAACCGCGAATACCGCAGATCCCACTCAGGAACTGCCCAAGAAATGTCTTTGTCGTCGAGGAGTTCCGCCGACTCTGTAAGCCGAGTGCTATGCTGCAAAGGAAAGTAGGTGTTGGGATCGACATCGACCCTGTGCCAGCGATTGCGCGCCTTGAACTCGGAACGCTCCACAAAAAGCAGACGATAAACATTTTCGCTTTCGACGTAAGCACAAGAGCGCAAAGATTTTTCGCCTTCATCACCACCAAGGCCACTTCGTGAGAGCGCCAGATCGAGGAAAAACGGTCCCGGAATCGCAACCGGCAGAACACGCAGGAAGCGGTCTCGTCGTGCGCTGTCGACAGCGAACTCAGCATAAGGCAGCCGGTGAACCTTCTTCGCGCGCACGTCGTAGAATTGAACCCAGTCCGGATTGATTTGAATAAGCCCAAGCCTCAGACCGAGTGGCCCCAACACTTCAGCACGCAAATACGAGGGCGTTAGCAGCGCGAGATCGAGGTCATTGCTGCTCGACCCGCTTGAAATGCGCGCTTCTCCGCGCAGAGAGCGAAAAAATTGTTCTCGTTGATCAACTCGGGATTTAAGGGCTTTGCAGTCGCGCAGAACCTGCGCCGGTCGCGCTCGCGGGCGCTCGCTCGTCGTCTTCGGGAGCGTGCTGCAGGCGCCGAGGGTTGCAGCGACGATTGACCAAACCGTCGCAGAAGTGATCGTTGCGACCCATGCGGGAATCGGGAGGAAGTTTCTCGTCCACTTTTTGGAGTTTTGTTTGGACCTTGGCGAGCATGTCTTGGCGATCGGGCTTGAGCTGCAACGCTTTGGCATAGTAGTCCCGAGCTTCGCTCAGACGCCCGAGTTTGACAAGAATGTCACCCAAGTGTTCCACGATCACGAATTCGCGGGGAACTTTGCGATAAGCCTTCATTATCGTTTCATAGGCCAATTCATAGCGACCCTGCTGATAATAGACCCAACCTAGAGAATCCGTAATGAAAGGATCCTCTGGCTCGAGCGTCAGCGCTTTCTTCACGAAGGTTTCAGCTTCACTCAAATTCTTGCCCTGGTCGGCCCAGGTGTAACCGACGTAGTTGAGGGCGCCCACGTGTTGCGGATTGGTCGATAGGATTGAGAGCATGACTTTGACGCCATCGTCAAAACGACGCATTTTTTCGAGGAGCATGCCTTTTTGAAAAAGAAGAGACTCACTCCTGGGGAATCGCTTCAGTGCTTGTGAGAGCACGGCTTCGGACTTGGGAAGATCCTCGAGTTCAACATAGTACTGCGCCACAGAACGCAGAAGCGCTTGTGCTTTGGTGGCGTCCTCGGTCTTCTCGGCGAGCTTGAAGGACAGGTCGAGATCTTCAAGCAATTGAACCTTGCGGTTGAGTTTGTGGAGGGCCTTCAGACGCAGACTCAGGGCATCGTAGTAAGCGGTGGAATCTCCTTGAATCAGAAGGTACTGATCCAAGGCATCTTGAGTGCGTGACTGAGCCTCGAGCAACATCCCCAGCATCAGGCGAAGGGTTCCGTTCTTGGGATCGAGGCTCAGGAGCTCGCGAAATTTTTCCTCGGACTTACCCAGGTCGCCAACCTCGATCCAAGCGCGCGCCATCTGAAGAAGTCCTGCCATATCGCTCGGCTCAAGCTGCAAGAGATTCTGGAAAGCCTCAATGGCCTTGGGATAATCCTTGCGCTTCATGAAGAGGCTTGCGAGCTTCCGGTGATAGAGCACGTTGTTGGTGAGATGAGCGAGACCTTCGTAGAGTTCGAGAGCGCGCTTCTCATCGCCCAGCTCTTCAGAGAGGATCGCGAGATATGTGGCTGCCTGGTAGTAGTTCGGGTCGAGATCAAGAGATTTCTCGAACTCGACGCGAGCCTCGGCATTTTTGCCCATGTCACGATACACGCGACCCATTTTGTAATGGATGAACTCGGGACTTTCGCTGGTCTTGAGCGCACGCTCCAGACGCTTAAGGGCGACCCAATAGTCGTCCCGGCGCATGTCGATGTTGATCGCGAGACTCAGAAGCTCCTCATCAGCCGGAGCTTCTTCCAGGAGTTTTTCAAGGTGAACGTAGGCCTCCGAAAATTTCTCACGCGACGAAAGCACGTTGACGTACTCCGTACGGATTTCACGATCCTTGGGATTAAGATCATAGGCCCGGTGAATGGCCTGCTCGGCGTTCTCGAATTCACCCAACCTTGAAAACTCTCGAGACATGAGAAGCTGCAGATGAGCCGAGGCAGGATCTTCCGCAGCAGCTCGCTCAAGAATCGGAGAAGCAGATTCGTCGCCCCTCATTTTTAGTGCTTGGTAGACAAGAAACTGATGTGTCAGCTTGAGTTTTAGAGCGGCACTTGTGAGAGCGCGATTCTCCTCATAAACGGAGCTTCGCAGAGGCTGAGGAGCTTGTACCGTGGCGACCTCTTGAGACGAATCGCCCCAAGAGCACGCTGCTAAGGCTGCGAGAAGCGAGCCTCTGGCCGCTTGCCCCAACGCACGGAAACTGCCGCCCCTCATCATGCTTTCCTATCGGTCCTCCAAGAGGAGAACTGTACCTATTTTGATTATGACATGGCGCACTAAATCGCTCTAGAAAAAGCCTTAAGCTGAGCCGTGAAGTTCCGGTTAAGCCGGGTCTCAAAATGCGGTTTAGCGAGGTTTAAAGCGCAGCGAGTTCGGACTCTATCTCTTCAATGGAAGCGGTCGCGGTGCCGACCTTCGCGACCACAACGCTAGCGGCGGCGACAGAAACGGCGCAGGCAAGTTCGAGCGGAGCTCCGGCAGACAGGAAAGCACCCAAAATGGCAATTGTGGTGTCACCCGCGCCCGTCACATCGAAGACACTCCGCGCGAGAGCGGGGAAATGGCGAGCGGGACCCGATTCTGGAAGCAGCGTCATCCCATGTCCGCTACGGGTGATGAGGACATTGGGGATGTCGAGTCTGTCTCTGAGACGTCGCGCCCCTTCTTCGACGCGAGCATTGTCCCGACCTTTTTCAAAAGAGAAATTTTCTCCGAGGAGAATTTCAGCCTCTTGAACGTTCGGCTTTATGAGCGACGCGCCTTTGTAAGCGTGCGCAGGTGTCCTGCGATGCGGATCCACCAACGTGAACACCCCGCGGGAGCGAGCTTCCCGAAGAGTTTCTTGTAAAAAATCCGGAGTCAAAAGTCCTTTGGCGTAATCCTGCAGGATCAGGACTTTGAAGGAGTTCATTCGTGCCACTACCGCCTTCGCGAGCGCGCGCGAAATTTGGGGGGGCAAGGGACGAGCGCTTTCGTCATCCACGCGCAGCAACTGGTGCTGGCTGCCCGCAAGAAAGCGCGTCTTAAGAGTCGTGGGGCGAGCTGGGTCGCGCTGAAGTTCGCAGGTGAGACTCGGTCCCACACCCGCGAGCATTTTCTCAAGCACATGTCCGAGTGAGTCATCACCCACGACACTAAAGAGATACTGGTGAACGGGCAGTTGCGAATTCAACGCTGCGATGTTCGTGCAAACGTTTGCGGTGCAGCCGAGACGTTCATCGATGCGCTCTTGATGTAAAACAGGAACCGGAGCCTCGGGAGAGATGCGTTCCACTGATCCAAAAACAAATCGATCCAAACAAAGATCTCCAACGATACCGAGGGACGCGTCGATAGGAACATCTTTGAGAAAAGCTTGAAAGTCTTTGAGCACCGTTTGGGCGACCATCCGAACAGGTTAGAACTCCTTGATGATTAAGGCAATCCGCTTCCTTGCCGATTGCAGACGGTAGTTTTATAGAAGGGAGAATGCGAAGCGGTTTCAGCATCATCCGAAATGGCGAGAAGCTGGGATATCCCTACCTCGAAGCCCTGCGCTCGCTCGCGCCACTCGTGGATGAACTCGTGGTTGCCGTTGGAGACTGCGATGACAACACCCTCTCTCAGCTCGAAGCCCTCCGGTCTGATCTCCCCTGCCCTCTCGTACTCTTTGACTCTCCTTGGGACCCCGAAAGTCGCAAAGGCGGTTTCGAACTGGCTCGTCAAACCAACCTCGCACTCGACCGCTGTCGTCACGAGATCTGCGTGTACATCCAGGCCGATGAGGTGCTGCACGAGGAAGACCTCGAACGATTCCACCGAGACCTGGACAGATTTTCCTCAGACGACGACATCGACGCTCTGGCTTTCGAATGGCTGCATTTCTACGGCAACTTTGACACCCTGGTCAGGTCACGAAAATGGTACCGTCGAGAGATTCGTGCCGTGAAACGCAGCCGTCATCTGCGAAGTTATGGTGATGCTCAAGGATTCCGAATTTTCTGGGAGGGCCGGTGGATCCGACCGCGAGCCGCTCTCAGCGGAGCTCGGTATTTACACTACGGTTGGGTACGACCTCCACTTGTCATGGCCGCAAAGAGCGAGGCCCTGGACCGTCTTTGGCATGGTGAAGCCCGCGACGGAATCCACTCCGCAGAAACGATCTATCCGAAGACTTTTGGAATGATCCGCTTCGAAGGCACCCATCCTCAGGTCATGCTAGAGCGCATCGCTCGAGCTGGAAATTTCGACGCCTTCAAAGGACAAACTTTGAAACGTGATCTCAAGTATTGGCGACTCTTCGTCGATCAAAAGCTTGAAAGTCTCAGCGGATGGCGCCCCGGCGAATGGACAAACTACTCTTCCCTCAAAATCTACAAATGAATCCAGCTTACCGGAGCTGAGTGCCAGAAGCCGTCCGGTCGCCATCTGGCAAAGCTCTGCACAAGTGGAGACTTGGGATACAAGCCCGTTACGGGGCGACCTACTGCGTGCGCGATGTGCAGCGGACCCGTACTCGACGAGAAAATCTCGCCGCACGAAGCAATGTGAGCAACGAGCTCTTCGAGTCGAGCAAAGCTCGGGAGTAGCTCAGCTCTTCCCACGAGATCAGAATCCAAAAACTGCTGCCGGCGCAGTTCGGCGTCGTTTCCATGAATCAGAAACTGAACGGATTTTTGATCTCGATCGAGCGCACTTCGCGCAACGTCAAGGTACTTGGCCATCGGCCAATTGTGGGCTGATCCTCCGTTGGAGGCGACGATCAGAAGCTTGGCACCCGGCAAGGGAGATCTCCAGTCCTTTGGGACCTCGAGCGCAGGGAGACCTCGAAAGGTGGGCAGCGTGAGACCATGACTGAGGATCCAAGTGCGGGCGAGATCGACATTGTAGGCCATCTCGGATTTTTCGACGCGGCTACGATGCTGAGCTAGAGAACGACGGTAAGTCCACAGAGCATTGATTCGCGTCCGAGGACCTAGAGTGTCGCGGATTCCGAGTTTGCGAAAAGCGGACACGCACTCGGGCGAGTGAAACAACGAAAGGCCACACCGCTTCCGTCCGGGCTCGGGCACGAGCGCCAGGGGCACCGCTTCACCTTCGGCCCAAACTCCTTCAACAAGGCCGTTGTGACGGGCCCATTCCCCGATGGGCCGGGCGTAAGCAGACGTGTGCAACCAAAGACCCTTGACTCCCGCATCTCGTAAATACCCTAGAGCTGGGAGGCTCAAAACGAGATCGCCCAGTCGGTCACAGCGAGAAACGAGAAGCTTTTCGGACATGTCCAAACTTTAGGGCGAGCGAGCATTTCTCACAAGCTCTCATGTTGCCCAAATGCAAACGCCGTCCTAACGTGAGTTTCGGATGGACACGAGCGCGCGCAACAAGCAGGTCAAGCTCTTTCTTAAAGAGCGTCTTTACAAACAGAAACGCTGGCTGATCGGCTCCTTCTTTTTTGCCGCCCTTACTGTTTCGATCCAAATCGCCCAAAACCAACTTACCAAAAACTTTTTCGACAAAGGGTTGGGGCCAAAAGATTGGGACAAAGTTCTTTCAATTTGCTTCGCGCTGGTCATGTATTTTCTTGTCGAAGGGGTGCTCACCTATTTGCACCGCTACATGCTGCGCGCAGGCGCGGAGAACATGGTCAAGAATCTTCGCAAAGAGGTTTTCGAGCGCTTCCTGACTCTTTCACAAGCCCAGTACGCACCCTACACTTCGGGTCGGGCCGTCAATCACATCATCTCTGACGTCCATGTCATCTGCCAAGGACTCCACATCATCGCAGATCTTATTCAAAGCCCGCTCACAATTATTGGGATGCTCGCTTATCTTTTCTATTTAAATTGGCAACTCACAGCCGTTTGCTTCCTCGCGCTACCGATCGTGGCCATCGTAGGGCGGGTTCTCGGCCGCAGCGCGCGCCGCAACCAAAGCCGAATCCAGAATGTCTTAGAGCGTCTTTCGAACCACATCATCGAGAGCATCCGTGGCATGCGCACCGCCCATGCCTTCAACCAGACCCCACAACTCCGAGA
>CAMCVE010000024.1 GCA_945881775.1 Bacteriovorax stolpii | reverse complement strand
ATTGCTCGTAAAGTCACGGGTTCTGAGCGTGGGGCGGCGGGGGCTGCCAGGATTGGTCCGCAAGGTGATCGCTTCTGGGACGCACGACCGTTTTCTAGAGTGGTTTCGTGGGGACGCGACTTTGTCGGAGTTAAGAACTACCTGCACCTCAACCGCGTCGAGGCGATTGGGTTTTCTAGGTGCGAGTCTCGCGGCATGCTCGATCTTTGCGCGCAGTTTGGGCTTGATCCGCCAAGGGCTTAGACTGCTCTTTTGTGGGAACGACGCAAACTCTACGAAGGTCTTGAGACGCTCAATCGGAGTGTTCGTGGAGACTGGCTTCCTGGCATGCGGCCGACTGTCCTTGTGTACTGGCCGCCGCATTCTTCTGAGTCTCTCGCGGCTATGCGGCCAGGTGGCAGTAGGTTGGCGCCCTGTAAGACTTGTGCTCTTTTTTTTGTTGAGCATAGTTCTACGCACAAATAAAAACGGCGCCGTCCCTCTCGGAACAGCGCCGCACCATCACGGATTCAGAACTGACTGATCAGCCGCTGACCCCTTTCATGGTTGAGTGATGACATTGGTAACTGTTCACTACACCACCTCCTCTCGAATCCGAAGATTCTGGCCACGGGAGACCGGGGTCTCGCGTCTAGCTTAGCTTTAGTATATCGCGAAAAAGGGTGAGAATTGCTAACACTTTTTATGAATATCTGATGACACGTGTCTCCGACATGAGGTCGTGTAAGGCCTTTTTATCTTTACGGAAAATGGGCAATAGATAACCGACCAGGAAGACACTGCTCAGAACCTTGCCAAAATATTCACGTACGAGCACCTGCTTGCGAGTATCAAAAACTCCGTCTGCTGTGCGCAAATTGATCACGCGGATCTTCATGAGTTTTTTACCCGGGGTTTGGCCCCCGCCCCTGAGATTGAAGTGCATCAGGTATTGATATCCTACGACCATCGCCCCGAGGCTCGCGACAAAGCCCGGCAGCCCTAGAACGCGAGTGCAAAGGGCCTCGAGACCGATGTTGGCAAGTCCAATGAGAAACGCGTCGACAAATACTGCCGCCACACGAGACCACCACGTGGCTCCTTCGTACTGCGAAAGCTCTTCGCGGAATGCGTCGAGCTCACGAACGACGGGAGCCCTGGGGGCGACGGCAAGTCCACCCTGGAGGACCGAGAGTCGGCCAGCCCCCGGAGGTGGAGGGAGAAGAACTTTGCGCGAGACAGGGGCGCGTTTAGGGAAGGTACTCATGCGGCTTCGTCCTTATCGATGCGATTTTCATTCAGAACTTGGAACATCGACACCAAACCCTGATGGTAGGTGGCGGCCAGTGGTCCCTGTGGAGAGGTGTGATAGAGCTGCGAAAGTTTGCGGTAGTTTTCAGGAGACTTCTCGAGCGCTTCGACAATGCTCCCTACATCTGAGAGGGCTACGATTCGACGCTTGTGTCCTGCGTACCGAGTGGCCCAGGTTTCGTAGAGTCTCAGCAGAGTCCAGGAGTCGCCACGGCTTTGAGCCCATTTCATGCCCGCCACAATTACGGACTGACTGCTTCGATCGAGTATCGAGGCAAAGCTCACTTGCGTAGGAATTTGCGGTAAAAGTTCAAAAGCCTTGTTGTGGTTCTTGAGTCGCGTGTAGACGCTCATGAGTGTGGGAACGTACCGGCGCAGAAGCTCCGAAAACTCTGGTGTTACGGGATAACCTTGTCCGATCAGTCGAAGGGTCTCTTCGCAGACAATTTGGGATGCGAGCATGTTCTCGGGGTTAACCCTGAGCAGTGCGAGCGCGCGGTGGATGCGTTCGTGCGGATTTGACTCTGACTCAATGCCGTTGAGCTCCGCATCCTCGAAGCCGTAAAGCAGCGGCCAGCGAATCGGGTGCAGCCTCTCGAAACTCAGTCCAATGAGCAGTCCAAAAAGACTGCCACCCAGATGGGCCACGTGAGCCACGCTCGAATCAACGCCATGAGAGATCGAGTTCAGAACATCGCTCGCGTAGAAAGTAAGCGGCAAGATCACGATGCTGCTTGCGTGAAAAGTCTTGTAGAATGGCGGCAGCACGAAAAAAACAAATTTCATGCGGAACCTAAAGAAGAAAGCCGTGAAGAGTCCCGATACCGCGGCGATGCCCGCAGAGGCTCCCACGAGACTCGAGAGGTTTCCAGCATTCGCAAACGAGGCATGGAGCACAAATCCCAGACTGCCACCGACAAAAAACGTCCCAAGCATGATCCACGGCGAACGACGACATTCTACGAGGCACCCAACGAGGAACAAGACCAGAAGGTTTCCTAGCAAGTGAGTCCAATCGGCATGTAGAAATTGGCTCATCACGAGAGGAAAGCTGCCTCTATTGTCTGCGGTGTAAAGCCCGGTCTCTCGCTGGAGATTTCTGATCTGCGCCAGGCCTCGATCCATTTCTTTCTCAAGGCCAAAGAATGCGCCGTAAGGCAGGACGGCTCGAAGGACAAAAGCCGTGTTGAACTCGGTATGCTCTTTGACGAATTTTCCGATGTTGGCTTTGAGCTCGTCCTTCGGAACGCACTCAGATTTTGCAACGTCAGAGAAGGCCTCGCGCAAATCGGCATTGAGGCCTGGGGGCAGAGCTTTTGTCTCGCAGAAGCGCGCAACGATGCTTGGATATTTGGGATGCAAGACCGTCTTGTAGTAAATGTTCATGTAAGTCGCCTCGACGCGCTCCATCGTTGTGCGACCGTAGAAATTGTGGACGAGGAAGATCACGAGACAGAGTGTCGTCGTGACCCACGGAAAGCGTGGGAATCGTCCTCCAAATCCAAGTGGAAAAAACATATTGTCTCCTGAGGATGCCCGAGCGAGTGCTCTCCGGAGTGTAAAGAATTGAGTTTCAGTGTTAAGAAATTGTTATGATGTTTTCCTCGCTCAAATTCTCTCAGATCTTGGGTCTCGTTGTCAGCTGCGTGGGGCTCGTAAGCGCTCGCGAGGCTGCCGCCTGGGGTCCTCGAGGTCACCATTCTATCTGCGAGGCTGCTACGTTTCTTGTCAAAGACGAAGCTCTGAGGAGCTTTATGGCGGGTCTCGGACCTCGCATGGGGCATCTCTGTAATATTCCCGATTCACACTGGCGAAGCCTTCAGCAGGATCATACGGCGCTCGGCAACCCGACCCACTTCATCAATCCTGAGAACGCCGGCAAGACTCTGAGTGACGTTTCCGCTGACTACAAGAAAGTCGTCAAGGACGCTGAAATGGCAAGCAAAGTCGGAAGTATTTGGTGGCGCACCAAGCAGTTCTTTGATCGTGCCGTTAAGTCAGGCAAAGAGGCCACGAAGGCTGCTCCTCCGAAGAATGTTATCGAAGAGCAAGACGAAACCCACTCTTACAACAAAGCGATTTACGAAATGGTTGTCGAGATGGGTGTCATGGGTCATTTTGTGGGTGATGTCTCGATGCCCTACCACAACCGCGTCGACTACGATGGTCGCGCGAGCGGGCACGGTGGGATTCATTCCTTTTATGAGGAAATTTGCATGAACACCTTTGGGCCGGAATTGACCTTGCTAATCGTGCAGTCAGCAACCGAGCTTAAAGACGCTGTACTCTTTGACTCTAGCGGCGATGTGATTCGTCGCATGCGCGCAATGAGCGAGAAAGCTGCACCTGAAGCGCTGCAAATTGAGTCACTGGACCTCGTCCTCGAGCCTTCAAGCAGCGAGCGTCGAAATGCGCTTCGCAAGTCGCCCTCTGAGGCCTGTCCCGTTTTCCGGGGCCTCATTCTTGTTCAGGCGGGTCGCTCGGCTCGTTTGCTTGCGAGCTTCTGGGACGAGATCTATAAAAAAGCGGGACGCCCCAAGCTCGAGACTTACAAGAGCTATCGCTATCCGTTTAAGCCCGATTTCTTGGCGCCCGATTATTTCTAACGATTCCTTGATCAGCCTCTTAGTCAGAACTTAACGTGGCCCAAAAAGCATATCCCAGCGAATTTTCTGGCGCGGCAGGAGCAGCCACGAAGCCGACTCAGGAAATCCTTCGGGGCGAGGATCACAGGCCCCACGATCAAAGAGAAAGAGGCTCAGGGCACTTAGGAAAGCCTGAAATGCCGCGAGATCAACGATCAAAGTTTCCCGGTCGCCCTCATAGACAAAAATTTGAGGACAAAGCGAGAGCAGGCGATCAAGAAATTCTTCGCGCACCTCGAGTCCTTTTTCGGCGTCCGTGTAGAGCTTCGGCCAAAATCTATTGAGGCTCGCTCCACTCACAATGCGAGCGAGTGTGGCGCGAGGAAAACTCTCGTAGAGAGGCGTTGGGAGCTCGGCTCTGAGCGCTTGCAGCCTCGCCGCCAGGGGAGCGAGATTGGCGCCCATCGCCTCGGGAACCTGAAATCGCTCCGGAGTGAAGTAGCGCATCCATAAGTCTAATGGTCGGTTGAGGTAAGGCAGGAAAGGGCGGGGCCTCGGCTTGGTGCGGCTCCACAGATCGCTCATCCAACGCGTCTCGCGGCTGCGAGGGTCCTCGGCTTTAAAAAAGGGAGGCAGGCTCAGAGGAGCCTGAGTGACGATGCCAAGAAACTCGGTGGAATCATTCGGAGCGCTGAGTTCTTGAAGAAGGTCGCGAAGATTCTCGTCGCTACTTTTCCCTTCGACGGCCCCTAAATTGGCATGGACCTGACTCACCACAAGGCGTGCACTCTGAGGATATTCGTCAAGCGCCACGACGGCGCTGCGCTCCGCATGAGGACCTGCGAGTTCCAAACCGATCAATCGGCGAAATCCGCTTCCGCTTTGATGTACAATCGGATCCATCCGACTTAATCTTAGTCCTAGAATGAAGTTTTGGGGTATCACAGGCGGCATCGGATCGGGAAAATCCCTGGTCCTCGCCGAACTGAGTCGACGCGGATTTCCGGTGCTCGACACGGATGTCGTATCGCGCGCTGTCGTGGATCCCTCGCATCCCGAAGGTCGCGAGGTTCTCGATAAGATTTGTGCTCTTGCAGGCTCCCAGGTGCTGCGCAGTGACGGCACCCTCAACCGAAGTGTGATGCGTGACTGGATCGCTCAAGGAGATTCGCACCGCGTGGCTCTTGAGAAAATTTTGCACCCGCGCATTCGCGCCGCAATTATGAAGTGGATGCAGCACGAACGCACGCGCGCCGCAAAGACGGTTGGATTTGTCGAGGCTTCGCGCATGATCGAGTCGGGACTCACGAGCGAACTCGATGGGATACTTTGGGTCACGGCCCCTCGAGAACTTCGATTGGAAAGAGCGGCAAGCCGTGACGGCCGCAGTCTTGGCGAAGTCGCGGCGCTCGCCGACTTGCAGCTTCCTGACTCGGATTTCTCAGCAAGGGCCACGGAGACGATCGTCAATTCTGGCAGCCTCGATGAACTCAACTCGGCCGTCACAAAATTTCTTCGCAAAGCTGCGCTTGTCTCGCTCGTTGTGCTGGGACTCTCGACACTCGACGCTCGAGCGCAAGACTCACAGGAATGGTTTCCTTCGGCTCGCGCGCGTTCAATGGGTCTTGCCCTCACGGCGATCGTCGACGACAACGACGCCCTCCATACGAACCCCGCGGGACTTGCGCTAGTCGAGGAGCGCTCCCTTCGTTTGCCTGATCTTTTCATGGCTTCGTTTTCTTCATCGTTTAGCGGTCTCATAAAAAAGTTTCGCGATCTCGATACCGATTCGAGTTCGACAATTTCCCAGCAGCTGCAAAAATTTGATGGCACCGCCGCAGGCGCCGAGTTTGCCCTCCTAAGCGCTTACTGGACCAAACCCCGTGTCGGTATCGCTGTGAATCCGGTGGGACTTGTCACGTCTGCGCGTGTGCGCACGCCCTCGCTGCTTTTTGCAAAGATGGACCTCTATGCGGCGGCTCAGGGCGGGCTCACCGTCGGCTATGGTCATCCTCTTCTCGACAATCATTTGCGTCTGGGTGTGGCCCTCAAGCCGTTTGCTTATCGGATCGGACTTAAGGCCTCTCTAGAGAACCAAGATATCGCCAATGTGGGTGACAATTTTTCGGACTATGCTGGCGGAGGTTGGGGCATCGACGCCGACTTTGGAGCACAAGGAAATCTCGATCCCATCGATGTTGGTGCAGGCGTGGGCCTCAAACTCATGGCGGGACTTGCGCTCCAAAACACTTTCGAGAACAGCTTCTCACTACCACTTTTTGGCAGTCTAAGTGGCAATGCTCCCGCGACTGACCGCCGCTTGAATTTGGGTTTCGCAGGACGTCTCGTCAATCCCGGAGTCATCCAGCCCACACTCTCGATCGAGTTCCGAGATCTCCTCACTTCCTATGATGAGTTCCTGGAGTTTCTCCACATCGGGTTCGAGCTCGCCATGCGGCCCAGGGATTTTTACTCCACTGCGATTCGCCTCAGTATGGCCAAAGGCAACCTCGGGGGCGGCATCGCATTCCACTGGCAAATCTTCGAGCTCGAAGTGGGCACCTACGCCGTCAACCTTGGATCCGGTCCGGGGCTCGGCGCCGATCGCCGCTACTACATGCAAACTGCTCTAGAGTTCTGAGGGCGACGCACCGGCGAGGATCCGGTCGAGCTCCGTCTGTCCCCAAATCGTTACTCCGAGTTTTTGCGCTTTCACGAGTTTCGATCCAGCCGCCTCGCCCGCAATCAGGTAGTTGGTGTTTTTGGAGATCGAATCCGTAAACGTGGCGCCGAGCGCTTTCAAGTCTTTCTTTATCTCGTCGCGTGAGCGATCGAGTGTGCCGGTGATCACAAAGGTGAAGCCCGAAAGACGGCCGCCTTCCGTCGTCTTGCGAGGGCCCACATCACGCGGTGACTTGATGCAGTTCTCAAGACCCAGCTCTCGAAGCTCGTCCAGTTCGGAGCGAAAATGTGCATCACGAGCGGCCTTGGCGAGCGACTGCGCAATCCCAGGGCCGACATTGTCGAGCTCGACGAGCTCCTCCTCGCTAAGGGCAAAGAGGGTCTCTAAGTCGCCGTTCACTCTTTCTTGGTTTACGAGGTCTTCGGCAGTGGTTTCGCCGATGAGATCAATACCCAGACCAAAAAGAAATTTTTCAGGCGTTTGTTTTTTTGAATTTTCGATGGCCTCGAGAAGTTTCGTGACGGACTTTTCTCCGAGCCCTTCGAGGACCTTGAGTTCTGTCTCGTGGTCGCGAAGTCGGTAGATATCAGGAAGAGTTTTGATCCAGCCGAGCTCCCAAAAACGCTCGACGAGCTGCTCGCCCAGTCCACGAATATCCATGGCATGACGAGAGGCAAAATGCCGGATGCGCTCGACCGTCTTGGCTGGACAGAGCCGGTTCACGCAGAGCAGGGCGCTCTTCTCGCGCACGAGTTTTGTGCGACAAGCGGGGCAAAGCTCGGGCATCGCGTAGGGGACTGAGTTGCCGGGACGCAGCGAAGTCTCGACCTTGATAACTTCGGGAATTACTTCGCCTGCGCGTCGAATCCAAACCGTGTCTCCGATGCGAATATCCTTGAGACGGATTTGCTCCTCGTTGTGAAGCGTCGCACGGCTTACGACGACGCCCCCGACACTCGTGGGCCTGAGCCATGCCACGGGCGTGATCTGGCCCGTGCGCCCGACTTGCACCTCGATGCTCTCCACAAAACTTTGAGCCTCGATTGCAGGAAGCTTGTAGGCGATCGCCCAACGCGGCGAATTGGCGATGCTCCCCAGAAGAGCGACCTTCTCGGGATCGTCGACCTTCAGAACCAGTCCGTCGATATCGTAGCTAAGCGCTGCAGCTCCGGACTGCTGCCTGAGACTCGCATAATGATGGATGCGGTCTTCGAGTTCCGTGAAACTTTTGAGAATCGTCCAATTGGGATTCACGGCAAAGCCCCAGCTTGAAAGGAGCTTGAGTGTTTCGCTTTGTGCGATCCTGAGGCCAGCTATTTGATAGGCAAAAAAGCGCAGGGGTCGTTCGGCGACGAGTTTCGAATCGAGCAGGCGCAGCGATCCCGCGGCGGCATTGCGGGGATTGGCTGCAAGTTTCTGGCCTTTTCCTGCAAGAAGCTCGTTGAGTTTCTCAAATCCCTTATGGTCCATATAAATTTCGCCGCGGATCTCCAGATCCGAGGGAATTTCTCCAAGTGCCGCCTTGAGTGTGCCGCTAGCACTGGCAGCTAGTTTTAAGGGGATCTCGCGCAGGGTTTTGGCGTTGGGGGTGACGATTTCGCCAATTGTGCCGTCTCCTCGGGTTGTCGCAAGGCGAAGCGAGTAACCTTTTTCGGGCTTGGTGGTGTCTAAGAGCGTGTAGGTGAGGCTCAGGGCGAGGCCGTCCATTTTTTCTTCGACCACCAGGGGTACGAAGAGGTCTTCGGGGGATTTTAGGAAACGAAGATTGCGATTTGCCCAGGACTCCACGTCCTCAAGTGAGAAGGCGTTGGCGAGTGAGAGCATGGGGATGAGGTGCCGGTGCTTCTCGACGTTTTCCCTGGGAGCAGCTCCCACGCGAGAGCTGGGGCTATCTGGGAGGCGAAGATCGGGGTGCTCGGTCTCAAGTTGGATCAGCTCGCGCAGGCAGGCGTCGTAGTCCTGATCCGAAACAACGGGCTCGTCGCTGACGTGGTAAGCGCGTGCCCAAGCCTCGAGCTGAAAGCTAAGTTCTTCGATCCTTTCTCGAATTTGGGAGCGGCCCTTGTGCTGCATGTCGGCAAAAGTTACAATAGAGGACAGGGTGGGGCAAGAGAACAGAATGACATCACCGTTCATTGTGGAAATGAGAGACGTCGATCGGGATTTCGTTAGAAACCCCGAATCGCTTTTGAAGGGCAAGACTCCAGCTGCGAAGCTCCATGCGCTCGTGCGCGTGTCGCTCAGGCTGCAGGCGGGGGAATTCGTGTTCCTAACCGGGCCTTCGGGCGCCGGCAAAAGCACGCTGATTCGCTTGATTTTGGGACTTGATCAGCCCTCTGCAGGAGAGGTCATCACTCTGGGTCAGCCGATGCACAAACTGACTGAGACGCGCCGCCGCGAACTCCGTCGCCAGATCGGGATCATTTTTCAGGACCATCGCCTGATCTCAAGCCTTAATGTTTACGAGAACGTCGAGCTTCCTCTGCATTTTATGGGTCTCGGCACGAAAGAGCGCCAACGTCGCGTTCTTGAAATTCTCGAGACGGTTCAGATGCGCGATCACGCAGGCGAGAACGTCCGCAGCCTCAGCGCGGGCGAGAAGCAGCGCGTGGGCATTGCTCGCTCGCTTGTGACTTGTCCGAGCCTCATTGTCGCAGACGAGCCTACGGGCAATCTCGACCCCGTAACCGCGCGCTCGCTGATTCGCTTGCTCCGTGAGCTCAAAGGTCACGGCACGACAGTTCTCATCGCGACTCACGACATGAGCCTTGTTCGCGATTTCGGTGGACGCGTGCTTGAGCTCATTGGAGGTTCGGTTCCGAACGCTTCTGACGTCGCTCGCAACGCCAATGCCTACAAAATCCCCCGCTTCTGGTCGGGAGCGGAAAATCCAAACGCAGGAGTTGATTTGTGATCTGGAAATTTACGATTCGTCACATCCTCACCCGCCCTTTCTCGGCTTTTATGACGCTTCTGGCGATTTCATTTGCGCTGTCATTACTTGGCGGTTTTTGGACCGTCGTCGAGAATCTCGAGAAAGTGCGCGTCGCTTCGAGCAGCGCGCAGAGTCTGCCAGGCACCGGACTCCCAGGCCTCACGGTCTTTGTAGATCCTAAGCTCACAGCGCCAGAGCTCGATGTTTTCAAGACCGAGCTCCTGAAGAACCCACGTTTTGTTTCAGCCCAAGTGGTTCCCTCGAGCGAGGCACTCGCGACTCTTAAGAACCAGTTCGGTGAGACGCTCTCGAAGGTTTTTGAAGAGGGTTCCTTGCCAACGACTCTCAAACTTCAATTTGCTTCGGGCACGTTGTCGCGCACGGAGTTCCTCAACCTTCTCAATGAGCTGCGCGCCAAGCCTGGCGTCTTAGACGTCGACGAAGGTCTTGGTGCATTTTCTCCAAAAGAAAATTCCGTTTCTGAACGTGTTTTCTCCTGGGCTACAGGTCTTTTGCTACTTGTCTTTATCGTGGTCGCTCTTCTTGTGAGTCATTTGATTCGCCTCGCTTTTGAGTCCATTCGCGGCGAGATCGAAACTCTGAAAATTCTCGGAGCCTCGCGCTCGCGCATTTTCGCACCCCTCTTCCTGGAGGGGCTCATTTTCGGAGTCTTAGGCGGTGGACTTGCGATCCTGATGGTCTCAGGGTTCTTCACCTTCCTTGTTCCCAACGCGCCCATTTTTGTTGCGCCGTCGCAGTTCAAGCTTTCGACTCTCTCCTTGGGGTCGAGTCTGAGTCTCGCCGCACTCGGTATTCTCGCCTCTGTTGCGGGAGCGATGCTCACATGGCCTCTCGTTGATCAACCTGCGCAGGAGCTTTAAGCCGATGCGTCGCTCGTTTGTCGGCCTTCTGGCCCTTCTCGTTGCTAACTCCTCTGCACACGCTGCAGTTGAAACGGCAACTGCGCGTGCACCAATAGTGACAACTCCTGCAACGAGCACTCAGATCCCGCTCCAAGAAGAACTCCTTGCGCAGATCGACTCGAAGATCAGCGCCTTCAAAACACGCCTCCGCGAGCGCACGCTGAGCATTCATAAGCTGCAACAGATTCCTGAGCAGGGACCTCTTTATGCTTGGCAGACCAACGACGAGTCCGCCGGTCAGCGTCGCGAGCTTGCGCTTCGAATGGCGGCCCTGAGTCTCAAAGAAGGTCTCAAAGAACTCGATGCTCTGGAGAACCGCAGGCTCGAAGCTCAAGCCGAGCTCGAGTGGCTCAAGATTCAAGCCGAAGAAATCGATCCGGCGAATGCTGGCAGCGATCTCAACGCTGTCGTGCGGCCCTTCCGATGCCGAGTTCTTCCTGTAGTCGCAAGCTCCGAACAGAAGCCCGAAGTCTTGCAGGGTTTTGGTCGTCAAAAGGACTCGGGAACGGGGTTGGTTTGGAATTCACTGGGGTGGTGGCTTTCTGCGATTGGTACTGAAGTGCGTGCCTGCGACTCGGGTCGCGTAGTTTTCGTGGGAGAAATTTCGGGACGGGGTCGCGTTGTGATGCTCGATCATGGGTCGGGGCATCTCACCGTTTATGCCAATCTCGATGCTCAGTCGGCTCGCAACCTCCAACGTGGATCGCGCGTCGAGGCAGGAGCCTCTCTCGGGCGCTCCGTGGATCGCCTTTACTTTGAATACCGCAGCAAAGGCATCGCTACCGATCCTCGCGAAGCACTGCGTCCTGAACTCGTCGAACAAATCTCGCTCTGACGCTCGACTGACGCCCCGGGGCCCAGGCCCGGGTTTATAATCGTCTCCTATGAAACGCCTTTTTTTGCACGCGACTCTTGTTGCTCTAACGATGTCTCTAGCCCCAGTGGCTCGAGCTGAGATCGCCTATAAAGAGCTCGAGAAATTCTCAAAAATTTTGCAGTTCGTCGAAGACAACTATGTTGAGTCCGTGACGCAAAAAGCTCTCCTTGAGAACGCCATCAAGGGCATGCTGCAAAATCTCGATCCTCACTCCGCCTACATGAACGCGGCGATTTTCACCGAGATGCAAAGCGAAACCGACGGGAAGTTCGGCGGACTGGGCGTCGAAGTGAGTGTCCAAGATGATTGGATCACGGTGCTAGCTCCCATCGATGACACACCCGCGGACCGCGCTGGTCTGCGGACAGGCGATAAGATTCTCAAGATCGACGGCAAAAATACCAAAGGTGTTTCACTTCCCGAAGTCGTGACCATGATGCGCGGAAAACCGGGCACTCCCGTAAAAATTCTAATTGGACGTACGGGCGAAAAGCCTTTTGAGATCAGCATCAAACGCGAGATCATCAAGTCGCGCTCTGTGCGCACCGAGATCTTAGGGGGCGATACCCTCTACGTGCGCATCTCGTCGTTCATGGAAACAACCGCGCCCGAGCTCGAAAAGGTCATCAAGAAAAACCTCGGAGCGGATTCTAAGATCAAGGGAATTGTAATGGATTTGCGGGGCAACCCCGGCGGACTCCTCAACCAAGCCGTGAGGGTCGTGAACCTCTTTGTGGACCAAGGCACGATCGTCTACACTCAAGGGCGCGACCCCAAGAGCAAAGAAATTCAGTATGCACAAAAAGGCGTGAAGCTCACCGACACGCCGCTTGTAGTGCTCGTGACGGGCTCGAGCGCCTCGGCGAGCGAGATTGTGGCCGGTGCGCTGCAGGATCACAAACGCGCCATCATCGCGGGCCAGAAAACTTTCGGCAAAGGGAGTGTGCAGACGGTGATTCCGCTCGGAGATGGATCGGGTCTCAAGGTGACCATCGCCCGCTACTACACGCCAAGTGGCCGCTCGATTCAGGCCAAAGGCATTGAGCCCGACTTTGAGTTGCTACCCGTCGATCCCGAGATTGTGCGCAAACTCAAAGAAGACTCCAAATATCGCTCCGAGGCCGACCTCGACGGACATCTCGAAAATCTCGCCGACGAACTCGCCAAGAAGAACGAAAAACTCTCCACTCTCAAAGAAAAACTCGAGAACGACTACATGGTCACGCAAGCTCGGGGCATTTTAAGTCTGCAAGCGATCAAAAAGAAGTGATGTCGATTCACTTCTGTGTTGGGAGCTTCTCGGAGTTCCAGGCGATCATGCCGCCCTCGAGATTGTAGACCTCTTTAAATCCTAGGCTCTGAGCATAAGACGTGGCACGCGCCGAGCGCGCTCCCGAGCGACACACAAACACGTAAGTCGCATCGCGCGGCCACGCGTTGACGTCCGCGCCAAAACTCGTCTCAAGCGTTGAGAGCTTGGCGCCTTCAACGTGTCCGAGCTCACCCGTAAATTCGTCAGGACGGCGCACATCAATGATCGTGACACCCGAAACGCCTGCGAGGTCTTTGCACGTGATCTCCGGAACACCTTCGCCATTAATTTTTGCTGTGGGAAATTTCATATTTCTACTCCAAATAGACCAAGGGCCGCTGCCTGCGCCTTACGGCTCCAGAGAGCGACCCCGTGTCCAAGAAACGATTCGAAAGAAGATCAGTTGCGGGACATTTCAGCATCCGAAAAAGTTTTCACTCCTTCCCGGACGCAAAAATCACTTTTTTGCAGATGCGAGACGCTTGTTCACTTCGTCCCAGTTGACGACACTCCACCAAGCGCTGCAATAGTCGGGGCGACGGTTTTGGTACTTGAGGTAGTAGGCGTGCTCCCAGACATCGAGACCCAGGATGGGGAAGCCTTTGACTTCAGCGACGTCCATGAGCGGGTTGTCTTGGTTGGGTGTCGAAGAGACATCGAGGTTACCGTCAGCCTTGACGATGAGCCAAGCCCATCCCGATCCAAAACGCGTGGCTGCAGCGGCGTTGAATTTTTCTTTGAAGGCATCGAAGCTTCCAAAAGCTTGGTCAATGCCTGCTGCAACTAAGCCCGTGGGTTTGCCACCGCCATTTGGCTTCATGACTTGCCAGAACATGGAGTGATTGTAGTGACCGCCGCCGTTGTTGCGAACAGCTGCGGGAAGTTTCGAAATCATCGCCATGAGTTCTTCGAGGGACTTGTTCGCGAAATCGCCACCCTCGAGAGCTTTGTTGAGATTGGTGACATAAGCATTGTGGTGCTTGGAGTGGTGGATCTCCATTGTCTGAGCATCGATGTGGGGTTCTAAGGCCTTGTAATCGTAAGAAAGCTTCGGCAGTTCAAAAGCCATAATTTAAGGCTCCTTTCGTTTGCTGAGCATAGTTCTAGGCCCAGAACTCGTTTGGCGCAAACGCCTCAAGTGGAGCGATGCGCCATTTGTATCCTAGGGGTTTTGCACGGGGCTCGGAGAATCAAGATCGGGTTTAGAAGCCCCAAAAGAGGGCCAGAATGACGGCAACGACGATGCGGTACCATCCAAAAGCCTCCAAGGAATGTTTTTGCAGGTATCCCAGAAAAGCGCGAATCACGACGAGTCCCGAGACAAACGAGACCACAAGACCCACACCGAGTCCGAGTAGAGCCTCAGTGTTTCCCATGAGCTCATGGCGGTACTTGAGCATTTCATACGCACTCGCTCCGAGCAGCGTCGGGATCGCCAGCCAAAACGAAAACTCTGCAGCACCTTTCGGCGAAAACCCAAGAAGTCGTGCGCCGAGAATCGTCGCCATTGAGCGCGAGGTGCCCGGCCAAAGCGCCAGGCACTGCGCCATTCCAATCGCGAGAGCTTCGCGGTAGCTTGTTGGGAAATCTTTGCCGAGCTCGGCTTTCTCAGCGTTCACAGCTGGCAAGCGTCTCTCGACCACGATCATCGCCACGCCACCAATAAGCAGTGCGGCGATCACTGGCCATGGGCCAAAAAGATGCTCATGAATCCACGAACCAAAGCTCAGCCCCAAAACAACCGCCGGAAAAAACGCCGTAAGAAGCAGCCCCCAAAAACGAAGCCATGAAGGCTCACGCCTCAGGAATCCCAAAAGACTTGTGACAAATTTTCCGCGGTAGTGCCAAACAACTGCAGCTATGGCGCCAGCTTGGATCACAACCTCAAAAGCCCCGCTTGAATCCGTGAGACCCAGCGCGTGGCTCGTCAGGATCAGGTGTCCGGTAGAAGAGACTGGAATGAATTCGGTGAGTCCTTCGACAAGACCAAGGATCGTGGCGTGCATAAGATTCATACGAGAGTCTCAGGATCAGGGAGTCCGCGCATAGCGTCAAGACGTGTCCCGTCAAAACATCGACTTTTCCCCTAGGAGCGAGTGCCCGTTACAATAATGTCATGCGTCTATCTGCTCATCTTGCTCTTGGGACCTTTGGACTTCTTGTGGCCTGCAGTTTCCGCGGGCCAGAAGCCACAAACCGCAATCCGGCTAGCGCGCCAATCGGTCCCGAGAGATCTCGTAAAATCAGCGGCGACACCGCGCCCGTGGGCCCCGAACGAAACCGCAGCACTGCGGGCCACGGCGGCTCAGGCATCGTCGACGCTCGCACGCCCTCTTCAAACGACAATCCCGCTGAGATTCGCACCGGTTGCGGCTCAGCAAGTCTCTTGCGCATCGATATGGGCAACGGATTTTCTGCACAGGACGTGCTCACGAGGCTTCAAAGCGATGGCACCTTCAGTGGACGCGTGCGCATTCCCACGTGGCGCAATGTGGGCTCGGACCGCGCTCCGGCTTGGATCGTCGACTACGCAAGCGCTGTCGAATTTGACCGCCGCACACTTTTGAAATGGTTCGATGGCGCGGACCCGAGCGTTGCCGGCTCTGATCTTTACGAGGCCGTGCGCGACTCCGAACCCTACAATGTTGCCGCTCAGTTCGTGAACAGCAACACGGTCGTGCGCGTCTACCGCGGTCAGTACGATCTCGGTCATCGCATGGCCTCACTGCTTGCGGTGATGTTTGCCACCGCCAAGCAAGGCGATCCCGATTGTGTTGATTACATCAACCGCGAGTGGGTCTCGAAAATTCTCCCCGATGCCGAGGCCGAAAAACTTATGAGGCAAGTGCGCTCCAAAGAAGCCGCGCAGCTCGTCAAAGAAGGTCGCCTGGACAAGACCTTCGCTGAGGTTGCAGGCAATCGCAAGCGCATCCACGAAGACCTGAAGAACATGGACGAGCAGATCAAGAGCAAAGAAGAGCAGAATGTCTCTGAGCTCGAACAGATTCACTCACAACTCAAGCAGTCCTACTTTGCCCTCAAGTCCGAACTCATGGAGATCACGCCCTGTCGTGATTTTGTGAGCCTCCAAGAAACACTCACCGTCTCATCAGCGGATCCCAAAGTTTTTGCAAATCAAATGGTCGCAGACTGTAAGACTCGCATCTCATCGAAACTCGACTCGGCTCGCACGGACGTTCTCCGCCTCCAAGGTGACATTAAACTCAATGAAGCGCGCCGCAAGAACGCCGAGGACGCCCTTAAGAGCGCTGAAGAGCGGGGTCGCAGTGGCGAAGTGGAGCGTCGTCAGGAAGCCATCGCGCGCTACGACGAAAAAATCGAACAAATGCGCAATAAGCTCGAAAGCGTTTCGAAGTCTTCGCAAATGTATGCCGATTACCTCGCCTACCTGACAAACGCCGAGACGGGTTCTGTGAGCATGGAGCTCAAGCGCATCAACGATCTTCTTGCAGATCGCCAGAAGCGCGTGACTACGGATTATCTCAAATCAGAGATGCAGCAGGTTGAGCGCCTCAAGGGCGATCTCAAAGCCAACTCGACAAACTACCTGACCTTGGGCTTTTTCGGTGGATTCGATGGAGCAGATTCTGCGGGCGCTTTCTCGAGATAAGCGCCCCGGTAAGGCACCGTCGAGTGCTTGATCATCTTGCCGTTGCAGATCATGCCCGAGCTCTCATCACTGATAGAGATTGCGGTGTGGCTCGCAGGTATTTCATCGGGCTGCATGCCGATCAGCAAATAACTAAAGCCCGGATGACTCACTTCGATGCCTAGAAGCCGGCCGATGGCCTTGTCCCAAGGCGCAATTTCCCAGGAGCGCGCTTCTTCCCGGGGAGGCTGCGCGTAGCACCATCCTGCACTTCCACGCAGCATCGGGCAGTTTGTGGTGCCAGAGGGGCAGGGAGCGACAATAACGGCGCCCTTCTCTGTGAGCTCGTCGCGAAGTTTCATCAAGTCCATCGTGGGCGATCTAAGTGGGGGTTCGACGACAAGCAAATGTCCGTGCTCATCGCAACACGAGAGCAAGATACGGTCGATGAACTCGCCCTTCGAATCGCGCGAGCGCGGGCCGCTTCCGAATTCGTTGAGGACATGGCTCATGAGCACTAGATCCATCGTGCGTCCGAGTGTGCGAGTGATTTGAGTGAGTTCGCGCGTGTTGCGCAGGTCGGTGCGATGGAGTGTGACTTTCGAGTCGGGCGCGAGCACTTGGATGAGCGTCTTCGCGAGTGTGAGTGCCGCCTTGCTGGTGTCCACGAGATGAATCTCCGTGGGGAGGGGCAGCTCATTGTGCAGACAAAAAAGCAGGTAGGAGAGGGTGGCCGTGCCGGGGCCGCAGCCCACATCGAGTAATTTCTTGGCAGGAGTGAAAGACCACGAGCGTTTCACGTTCTGAGCAAGCACCCAGTAAACTTCGGGCAAGTGCAGTGGCAGGTAGAACGAACAATAGGCCTTCAGGAAACCTTCTTCGTTCATGTAGCCTGAGCGACGCTCTTCGCGCTTGTCTGAGAGCCATTCGCGCAGTTGAACGAGATACTTCGAGGGCTGTTGGCCTCGAGGCTGGTCCACGAACAAAAGCTCCTTCCCGCAGTGCTCCTTCAAAGAATTGAAGAGAGCGTGTGTGCGAGAAAGAGCTTCTGGATTCACTTTGGAAAACTAAAAATTATTTCAGAAGTTCCGCAGGAACTTTGATTTCCGAGGGGTCGATCGGGCGTCCGTAACGGAGAGCCGGGATCGGGCCTTCGAGTGGGAAGGAAGCGGTGGTGCCATGGTTCTCACGAAGAGCCTTGCCGTAGGCGCCCATTTTCTTGCGCTTGTGGCCTCTGCGGATGGTGGTTTTCTTTAACTCTGTTGGCATGTTCAGTCGGTCCTTTCCGTGGATGTTTTTTCCTAGAAGATATCGAGACTTAGTTCAAGGCCTTCTTTTTCGTTTCAAGATCCAGATCCCAGTACTTTGCCGTTCCGTAGAGGAATTCATGGGGCTTGTAGTTCCTAAGCCAAGAACGGTACACGGTGTAACTCATTGAATGGAAAAAGAAAATTACCGGAACTTCCTCGGCAAGGATCTGATGCATGCGGACAATCGCCTTTAAGCGCTCGGGGCTTGGGCGCATGGTCCGGATCTTTTCATAGAGCTTGTCGTATTCGGCGTTCTTGAGGCTCGCCGAATTGGGACCTGGAGCCCCATTGGGACCATAGAAAAGCTGGAGGTAGTTTTCTGGGTCGGGATAGTCTGCCGCCCATCCTCCCAGCATCACTTGGAAGCGGGACTCCTTTTGCTTGGAAAGCGCTTCGGAGAAGGAGTTACCAACAATCGTGAGTTTCACGCCCACTTTGGCGAAATTCTCTTGGACGAGTTCTGCGAGTTGGCGATTGGTGGTGCCCGCACCCCGCAGATCAAACGTGAGTTCTGGCACGCCTTTGCCTCCCGGAAACCCCGCTTCACTCATGAGTCTCCTAGCGAGCTCGAGGTCGAACTTGTAAGCGTCTTGAGGTACTCCTTCTCCGCCTTCAAGGGTGGGCGTGATGGGGCCGCCCGCCAGGCGCCCGCGATTGTTGTAGAGAAGATCCAGGGCACGGGCGCGGTCAAAGGCGTGGGCCAGAGCCTGGCGTACTTTCTTGTGCTTTCCGAGGAAGGCGTCTTTGAGATTGAACTCGAGCCACCAGCTTGTCAGTGAAAGTGTTTTCTCGAGTCGGAAACCTTTTTGGATGAGGTCTTTCTTCAAATCGCCTGAGGCGTCGATGGTGTCGACGAAGTTGTCTTTTGGAATGCCTGTGATGTCCAAGTTCGAAGCAAGGAAGCTCAGCCAGCGAGGCTGCTCTTCTTTGAAGATGTCGAAATGGACTTCGTCGATAAAGGGAAGCTTCTTGCCCGAATCTTCCAACAGTCCCTTGATCCGTTCCTCATTGGTTCCGATCGCGGGGTAGAGAACTTCGCGGTAGCTTGGGTTTTTTTCGAGAATGATTTTCGAGCCGCGACGCCAGTCTTTGAGACGGTAGGCGCCCGTTCCCACGGGATGGCTCACGATCTCGGGACCGTATTTGTTCACAACCTCGCGCGCGACAACAGAGGCGTGAGTCATGGCAAGAATTTGGAAAAGTTGGGGATACGAGCGAGTGAGCTTCAGCTCAAGGGTGTGGGTGTCGGGAGCGCGAAGTCCCGCAATTTCTCGGTCCCAAATCGCTTGGCGCTCTTCTGCCGGAGCGACTTCAAGGGCTTTGCGCCATTCGTTGAGTCCGACAAACATGCCGTCGAACATCCACCAGTTGGGCGAGATGAGCTTGGGATCGGCGACGCGCTTAAAGGAATAAACAAAATCGTGTGCGTTGATCGAGCGGCCCTTGCCATCGGGAAACGCAGGATCGTCCTGGAATTTGACGTCTTTTCGGATCCGGAAGATGAGGGTCGTGTCCTTGTCCTTCAGGATCGGAAGGCTTTCGGCCAGGGCTGCTTCGACTTCGCCCGCAGGTCCGAGATAAGAGAACTGCAAAAGTCCTTCAAAAATTTGTCCGGTGAGTTCAGCCGAAACCTGGTCGTTGATCTGAGCTGGGTCAGCGCCCTTAGGATCGTCGCCCATCGGAATGCGAATGACTTTTTGACCGGAGCCGTCCGGCGAATTCGAAGGCGAGCAGGCGGACATAAAGCCACCCAGTGCAAGACTAAGAAGAAGGGGTTTTCTGAATCGGTTTTGGAACATCTGACCGTTGTAGAGCGCATCGCCCTACCAGGCAATGTGACGAGATTTATTTCTTAGGTCCAGAGCCCATTCGGACTTCATAATTGTCTGTGAAAAAATCTTTCGGAAAATCGATCCCACGATCGGCGAATTTAGATACGAAGCGGGGGACAAATCCCAGGCTCGCAAAGCCGACACCGGTTGTGTATCGGAAAATTTCTTGCGTTAGAACGACGTCGCCTTCCATGCCGCAAATTTCCACAATGTCCGTGATACGACGCTGCCCATCTGCAGAGCGGGCTACTTGGACGATCATCTGGAGTGCGCTTGCGATGTTCGAGCGAACCACTTTGACGGGCATGTCGCGACCCGTGAGCAGGATCATGCTCTCCAGGCGCCTGAGCGTATCCCTGGGCGAATTGGCATGGGTGGTGGTCATGCTGCCGTCGTGACCCGTGTTCATGGCCGTGAGCATGTCCATTGTTTCGGCGCCGCGGCACTCTCCCACGATGATGCGGTCAGGACGCATGCGAAGCGCATTGGTGACCAGAGCCTGAGTCGTGATGGCGGCTTTGTCCTGATAAGAGGGGCGCGACTCAAGGCGAACCAGATTTTCGCTCTTCAGGCGCAGCTCCGCCGCATCTTCAATCGTTACAAGACGTTCGTGAGGAGGAACCGAGAAGGAAAGGGCATTGAGGAGCGTCGTTTTTCCGCTACCTGTGCCTCCAGCTACGATGATATTGATTTTCGCTGCGACCGAGCAGTGCAGGAAGAACGCCATACGTTCGTCGAGAGTTTTCATGGCGACGAGATCTTGTAAGGTGGGCACCTTGCCGGGGAAACGTCGAATCGTGAGCGAAGGACCATCGAGTGCGACGGGTGCGATCACGCAGTTCACGCGCGATCCGTCGGGAAGGCGAGCGTCAAGGTAGGGATTGTTGGCATCGATCACTCGACCCACGCCGCGTGCGATTTGTTCGATCAGTAGGAGAAGATCCTTCGCATCTGGAAAGCAGACCTGAGTTTTTTTCAGCAGTCCTTTTTGTTCGATGTAAACACGACTGGGTCCGTTGACCATGATCTCAGAAACGCTCGGGTCCTCCAGCAGAGGTCGAAGCGGTCCAAAAACGTCGCGCCATCCGGGAACTTGTGTCATGAGGGCTTATCGGCTTGGAATCCTTGCTAGCTTGAGCTTGATGCGGGGCAAAAAGTCCTCTCCTCCTTAAGGGAGTACGAAATCTGCGCTCAAAATGGTCATGAAAGCAGTCGCCATCGCCTTCTGAGCGAAATAGACTTGATTCTGGTCGCGTGTGAGAGACGCTGGAGCGCGCACTTCAAAAACTTTGGTCGCGTGACCGCTTCGAGCGAGACCAACAAAACAAAGTCCCACGGGTTTTGAGGCACTCCCTCCACCCGGTCCCGCAACTCCCGTGGTCGATAGGCACAGGGCCTTGATCTTCGGTCCGAGACCCTGCTCGATTTGTTTCAGTCCACTTTCTGCGAGCGCACGAGCCACTGGCTCCGAGACCGCGCCCTGTTGATCGATGAGCGAGACGTCCACACCGAGCGCGACTTTTGCGGCGTTGTGATAGGTGGTCCACGCCCCAAAGAAATTCTCAGAAGCTCCAGGCACCGAGCTGAGCTTTTTCGAGAGAAGCCCTCCGGTGCATGACTCGACCACGCCGAGCCAGGTCTTAGATAAGCGGGCCTTTTCGAGCAGCAAGTCCTCGAGCTCTCGGAGCTCCCTGCCATCGGAGAAACTGTCCTGTCCCAGGAGTGCCGTGATCTCAGAGCAAATCTTATCAAAGGTCTTCTTCGACTCCGGGTCGCGGCAGTTGGCGTGCAGACCGATATGGTTCTCCGGAAAACGCGTGCGAAAACTCAACTCGAAGTCGGGGGGCAGCGATGCGATGAGATTCTGAAGTCGATCTTGCAGGGTGGCCTCGGCCACAAAATGCGTGGCCCACTGATGGGTACGGTAGTGAGTCTCGCCGGGAAGTCGGGCGAGAATATCGTCTTTGAGCATCGCGATCATTTCGCGAGGAACTCCTGGCATGAGGGCCCAATACTGTTCACCAAGAGGCGAGGCGCGTTTTAGGAAAAGCCCAGGCGCTGTGCCGTTGGGGTTTGCGACGACTTCGACTCCATTGGGCGTGAGGGCCTGTTTGCGCTGCGCAGGAGTCATCTCGCGGCCACGACTGCGAAGTGCGGTTTCAACAACGCGCAAGGCGGCAGCATTTTCGGCCAAAGGAACGTTGAGAAACTTTGCAAACGCTTCGATGCTGAGGTCGTCAGAAGTTGGTCCCAGACCACCCGTCACAAGAATAACTTGGCTGCGCGAGGCGGCCAGACGGAAAGCGTCCACGATACGCCCCATCTCGTCGTCGACGCGCTGAGCGTGGCGCACAATGAGCCCACGTGTTTTAAGGATCTCGGCCATTCGCACGGAATTGGTGTCGATCACGCGTCCGTCGAGGATTTCGCGGCCGATGGTGACGAGTTCAACATTGATTTGCAAGCTCTCGGACATGGTCCTATCTTAGTGGGGAAAATATTTATGGCAAAGAAACTCGTCGATTCCTTGAATCCAATTCTCGGGCAAGCCCAAAAGAAAAAGCAGCTCACCTGGTTGCACGTTTATGCTCCGTGGTGCGAAGGCTCCACGGCTTGGCGCGAGGAGTTGGTCGAGAACCCGGCCTGGCTCAGGCTTCGTGAGCAGATGCAAAGCCTCGAATGGAATCGCGACTGGAGTCCCGAGATCGATCAAGGTTTACAATCTTTTTTGCAAGCTCGAACCGGACAGCAAGCATGGCCCGTGAATTTGTTCCTCTCGCCCGAGGGCCGTGCCGTTTTTGTGTGCGGGGCTCTTAAGGTCACAGACTTCGTCGAAGTCTCTCGACAGCTTTGGGTGGCCTGGCAGAGCGACAGCGAGGCTCTTTGTGCTCAGGCCGAGAAAGAATTTCAGGCCTTCCGCGCCCAAGATCCTCTGGCTCTCCGTAGCTCCAAAATTCTCGATGCGGTGGACGACTCCGATATCCTCGGACGTGCAGGGCTCTACCGCTTTCTCACGCCGCTCGAGAAGAGCTTGCAGATGGACACAGGTCTCATTGGCGTCGGTCAGGTGTTTCAGTACCCCATGGCTTATCGTGCCCTGCTAGGGTTTGAGGATCTCGGAAAATGGGGCGAGGTCTCACTTGTGCGCCTTGCGAGGTCTCCCTTGAATGACGTCGTGGGCGGCGGATTTTTCAGGGCTGCTCTAGCCTCCGACAGCGTTCAAGATCCCGAGGCGCGTGCAGCCTGGGCTCATCTGTCTTCGGTTTCGACAGAAAAACTTCTTATCGAAAACGCAGAGCTCCTTGAGACCTACATCGAAGCGCAGCAGACGCGCAAGGCGCCCTATCTCTCCCAGGCCTCTTTAGAGCTGCTCGATGCGATCATGGAAGATTTTCGGATACAGACTCCCGTGGGCGCCGATTCGGTGCCGAGTACATTCGCCTCAGCGCTATCTGCCTCAAAAAAGTTTTATGATCTCGGCCCCGAGGATTTGCTGAAGTCTCTTCCCCCTAGGGAACGTCAAGCGGCCCAACTCTTCTTCGGAATCGAAGGGGGTGGCGCCCGTCTCCCGCGTATTCCGACCGAAGTTTCGCTTCTTTCGGACTTCGTGGGCATTGAACCTGTCGACCTGAGACTGCAGCTTATTGACAGCCGCAAACGTCTCAAAGAATTCCGCAAGTCACGCATGGAGCCACCGCGTAAGTGTCCGCCTGAACGACTCTCGGAGCTCACGCTTCTTCGCGTTCTCGCCTATGCGGCTTTCGCCTTCGACACTCCGCAAGTCGCAGAAACCTGCATCGAAATGCTCGATCGTTACCGCGAAGAGTGGTCGGTCGGTGGCAAGGATTGGACTGCTCGTGAGAAAGGCGCTTATTTGCGCGCCCTCGCATCGATGGCGCGTCTGCATTCAGCTCAGCGTGACCACGACGATGCAAAAAAATGTTTTGAAGAAGCCGAGGCGCTCATCTTTGGTCTTCAGGATCCTCTCTTCCACGAAGCCGTGGTCGATCTGCCGTTCCTTGGGTCCCGAGTTGATGTTTGCGACCACGCTGGAGTCTCGGGCCTTGCGAGTCTCCTCGCGGGTCTGCTCGACTACAACGCGCTTTCTCGCATGGGTCTTCGGGGCAAGCACAATTTGCCTGTTGATATCGGACACACGCTAGCCGAAGGCCTCCGCTACGCGCGGCCTCTTGGGCTGCATGCTGCAGGAATTTATTGGGTGCTCATGCGCTATCAGAAGCTGCAGCAACCCGAGGCCCACGCCTAAGAGTCGTTTTTTATTTTTTGGGAGCAATCATGCCACGCACGCGCGATGAGTACTCGCGAATGGCGTCTTGCATGGCCATTCCCTTGTCCATGCGTGTGCGCACAAAAGCCGCCACGAGAAGGTTCGAGAGGATCTCACCTTCGTCTTTGCCTTCGACGCTGAGAAGATTTGAGCGATCAGTCTCAAAAGCAGCCGCCGCTTCGTTGAGCTGCTCTTTCGTGAACTTCACCGCAAGATCTTTCACAACAGCGAGAATCACTTAGAGACCCGCTTTCTTGCGGACTTTGCCGACGAGATCCAGCAAAGCGTCCTCTTTGGCGATGTTCAGTCCACCGATGGGTTTGCCGTTCTCGTAGATCGCCACAAAGGGCAAGTTGTCGATCGTGAGACCTTCGCGAGTTGCGGGGTGTTCGTCGCCGTCGACTTTGAAGAAAGGGATTTCAGAGTTGCTGCCCGCGACTTTTTCAAAAGCTGGCGCAAAGAGTCGGCACGAGCCGCACCAAGAAGCGTAGAAGTCTACGATCGCGATTTTGTGCTTCGCGAGCTCAGGACCAAAGGTGGTGTCATCGAGTTCTTTCACGTTTGCCATGGGTTTTGGTTGTGCCACGAGCGCCCCCGTCTCTCAAGCATCCTCCAAGGAGCGCCGATACGAGGCTGATGGACGCAGTTTTCCCTTGGGTCATGGTCGGTCTCTCTCTCGCAATGATCTATCTCGAGCACGTGATGCGCGAGATGGAGCAGAACGCCGTCCAAGCTCGCAAACGCGGCCAGCTGGCTGAAAATTTCCCAATCCAGAGGCTCGCCGAGCTCCGCTCGAAACTTGAGCAGCGCCGCGCACTCATGTGGACCTTTGTTGTTGTGGGATCGGCTTGGGGACTGCAGAACATCCTGATCTGAGAGTCCCTGCAAAGTTTCGAGACGCTTCGCGTTACCTATTTTTTTGACTGAAACTGGGTTTTTTCGGCCGGCATCTATAATTATAGCACCATGGCCAAACGTCGACCGCCGCTCAAAATCATCTGTCTGACCGGTGGACCCGGGGCCGGCAAGACCGCTGTGGCCGATGTTTTGAAGCGCGAATTCCAAAACCAGATCTTCGTTTTGCCCGAAACAGCGTCGCTTCTCTACAGCGGCGGATTCCCTCGCGCCGAGAATCCACAGGAGCTCAAACGAGTTCAGGCGGCCATCTTTCATGTGCAGCATCACGCCGAGGAATTCGCAAAAGTTCGCAAGAACCGCGCACAGATTCTGGTTTGCGACAGAGGCACCCTCGATTGCGGCGCTTACTACCCCGGTGGCGTGAAGCGTTTTCTAGCTGACGTGGGCTCCAGCCTGCGCACCGAGCTTTCGCGCTATGACATGGTCCTCCATATGGAGACGCCCAATGCCAATCAGGGCTACGATTTCTCCAATCCCGTCCGCAACGAATCCTCTAAAGAAGCCCTGGCGCTTGATCACCGCATTCAAAGCGTGTGGAAGAATCATCCCAGCCGCCACGTCATTAAGAGCCGCGAGTCGTTTCTCAACAAAGTGACCGAAGTCGTCGAACTGGTCCGCAACGAGATCCACAGCATCTGAAGGTGAAAGCATGAGCAAAAAACTCGTCATCGTCGAATCGCCAACCAAAGGCAAAACGATCAAGAAATTTCTTCCCAAGGATTACATCGTCGAAGCGAGTTACGGACACGTGCGCGATCTTCCTCAGTCCGCGTCTGATATTCCTGCAAAGCTCAAGGCTGAAGAATGGACCAAGCTCGGTGTGAACGTCGAGAATGACTTCGAGCCACTCTATGTCGTTCCCAAGGACAAAACCAAACGCATCCGCGAGCTCAAAGAGCTCATGAAAGATGCCGACGAAGTTTTCCTGGCGACGGACGAGGACCGCGAAGGAGAATCCATCTCGTGGCACCTGCTGGAGGTCCTCAAGCCCAAGGTTCCCGTGAAGCGAATGGTCTTCCATGAAATCACCAAGGGCGCTATCGAAGAGGCCCTTAAGAACACGCGCGAAGTTGACTTCAAGCTCGTGCGCGCTCAGGAAACTCGTCGCGTGCTGGACCGCCTGGTGGGCTACACGCTCTCACCGCTCATCTGGAAGAAAATTGCCTACGGACTTTCTGCCGGTCGCGTGCAGTCGGTGGCTCTTAAGCAGATTGTCGAGCGCGAGCGTGAGCGCATGCGCTTCCAAAAGGCCGAGTACTGGGATTTGTCCGCTGAATTCGCCAAAGGCAAAGAGCCCTTCGAGGCCAGGCTCGTCTCTCTCGATGGCAAACGCATCGCCACCGGCAAGGATTTTGACGAAACAACCGGTAAACTTTTTAAAGACAAAGAAGTCGCTGTGCTGAACGAGACGCAGTCCAAAGCGCTGCTCGAAAAAATCAAGAAGGCGCAGTTCACGGTCACATCCGTCGAAGAGAAACCACTCACATCTAAGCCCATGCCTCCCTTCATTACGTCGACCATCCAACAGGAAGCCAACCGTAAGTTCGGTTGGGGCTCGCGCGACACCATGCGCACGGCACAGCAACTCTATGAGCAAGGTTTCATCACTTACATGCGTACCGATTCGCCCACGCTCTCCAAACAGGCTCTCAAGGCTGCGCGTGATCAAATTGTTGAGCTCTACGGCAAGGACTACCTCTCCGACGAAATTCGTCAGTATTCCGCCAAGGCTAAAGGCGCCCAAGAAGCCCACGAAGCGATTCGCCCCGCAGGTGCTGAGTTTCCTCATCCCAAGGACACGGGCCTCACAGGCGTGCACCTGAAGCTCTATGAACTCATTTGGAAGCGCACACTCGCCTCGCAAATGGCGCTCGCCAAAAAGCAGTCGATGACTGTGAAGCTTGAAGGCGCAGGTGCAGAATTTTCTGCAAGCGGCACTCGCATCATTTTCCCAGGCTACATGCGCGTCTACGTCGAGGGATCCGACGATCCCGAGGCAGCATTGGAGGACCGCGAAGTTCTGCTCCCTCAAATGAAGGTCAAGGATACGGTCGATACGAAGAAGCTTGAGATCGAGCGCCACGAGACCAAGCCGCCTTCGCGCTTCACGGAAGCCTCGCTCGTTCAGATGCTCGAAAAAGAAGGCATCGGACGTCCGTCGACTTACGCTTCGATCATCTCGACGCTCATTGACCGCGCTTATGTGCGCAAGAACGGCAATGCGCTCAATCCCACGTTTACGGGCATGGCCGTCACGCAGCTTCTTGAAAAGAATTTTTCTGAGTTCGTCGATCCCGCTTTCACTTCGAAAATGGAAGAGTCCCTCGACGAAATCGCCGAAGGCAAGCTCGATTACCTCCCTTACTTAAAGAATTTTTATCTCGGCAAAAATGGTCTGCAAACTCAGGTGAACGCCAAAGAAAAGAAAATCGATGCCGACGAATGTCGCTCCATCGATCTCGCGCACCTGAAAGGTGTCGACGTTAAAGTGGGTCGCTACGGCGCCTATATGATTCGTCCTGGGACGGGGGCTAAAAAGTCAGAAGAAGTTCACGCCTCGATCCCTGAAACCGTTTCTCCGTCCGAGCTCACCCTGGAAAGCGTCGAAGAGATCCTTCGTATCGCAGAGCGTGGCCCCGAGGCGATGGGAGTGGATCCCAAGTCGGGCAAAAACATTTACGTGCTCACGGGCCGCTATGGTCCCTATTTCCAACTCGGTGAAGAACCCGCGGACGGCACCAAGCCACGACGCGCTCAGCTCCCCAAGGGCAAAGCTCCTTCTGAGGTGACTCTCGAAGACGCTCTGAAGTGTTTGAGTCTCCCGCGCGACCTGGGCCAGCACCCCGACAAGAAAGTTCCGATTCAAGCAAGCCTCGGTCGCTTTGGGCCGTTTGTGGTCTGCGACGGCGATTTCCGTTCCCTCAAGAAAGACGACGACGTCTACACCGTCACTCTTCAGCGAGCTCTCGAGCTTCTGTCTGAGGAAAAGAAAGGTCGTGGCGGCAACAAGCTCGTCAAAGACTTTGGCGAGCACCCCGTCGACAAGAAATCCGTGGAACTTTTCATGGGACGCTATGGTCCCTACGTCAAACACGGCAAAATGAACGCGACGGTTCCCAAGGAAATCGCTCCCGAGGCTCTGACATTTGAGCAAGCTCTGGCGCTACTCGCTGCCAAGGCGGGTCCCGGGGGCAAGAACTTGCCCAAGGCCAAAGCGGCTGCGCGGGCTCGCGGCGCTGACAAGAATCTTGTGACTCGCACCGTAAAAGCGGGCTCCAAACGCAAGAAGGCTCCGTCGAAGTCGGCATGAAGTCGGCATGAAGTCGGTCCAGATACAAAATCTGGACTCCAAGAAAATGCTCGACGAAGTTCTCGCCGTTCTGGAAAAGGAATTTTTTGAGGTAAAAGACATTAACGACTAAAGCTCTCTCGAATGACCATGTGTCGGTTCATCGATCTCTCGAGTTCTCCCCGCATTTTCCAAGGCGGGTGCTCCAGCAGACTACGGGTCCCCAGTGAGCGCTTCAGATCTTCCAGAGCATGGTCGTAGATCCAGATCTGCGTGGTCGCCATCACAGACATCGCGTAGGGCCCGATGCTTCGAGGGATCAGCCGAGCGTCCTCGTGGAATGTTGAAGGCAAAAGTTGCCCGAGCCACACTGCCATCGGCACTGTCGTAAAGATCGGTCCGGGTGTGACTTTGTAGCCCGACTCGAGGCGCTCGATAAACAAATCGCCCATCAGATAAAGTTCCCAAGCTTTCATTAGATCGCCAGGCTTTCGGTAGTCGGCAACGACTTCGAAATAGGGTGAATTAAACAGATCGCCAGGAGAGAAGAACACCGTGTTCGAGACACCGAGTAGATTTGCAAACTTGAACACGCGCTGGCTGTCGATGCGCGACTGGTAGCGCACGAGGTCTTTGGGCTTAAGGCCCGTCGCTTTGGCGTAGGCTTTGACGATCAGCTCCGAGCAGTAGATCGCATGGTCTTCGCTAAAATCCATTTTCATGTCGTAAGGAGCTTTGCGAGTAGCCACTCCAGCGGCCCAGTTCGAGGCGCGTGCCGCAATGCGCGCGCGGCTGGCATTGTCTTTCCACCGAAGAACGGTGAGCTGATTGTAGGGGTCTTTGAGCAGGTGCGAGAGTGGAAACTCGCGAACGCCCGTTTCAACAAGAGACTCAACGGTCGTGATTTTTCCGGCACGTTTGCGCACGATAAAGGCGTGCGAGTAACGACTGGGGGTGTTGGTGATTTGCGAGATCAGAGATGAGATCGACGAATCACCCAGACCCACGACAACGTCTCCGTCCTGGAAGTCGAAGTCCGTTTTTGCGGAGCCTTTCAGGTATCCCTTGCCTCGCTGCAACCACGAGGCGCTGCGTCCGGTGCGGCGCTGGGCTTCGCGCACAAGATCTTCAGTCCATGTCACAAGCGAGAGCGTGCGGAGTGTCTCGCGCGTGGGCGTGCTCTGCACAAGCTTCGAGCGAAGCACAAAAAGCGCGTGCCCCAGATCACCGCTCAGGGCGACGGATCCTCGCTCGCCGACGCAGTCGAGGAACGCGTCACGCGCTCGGGTTGAGGGAGCGATTTCGCTCACACACTTAGCAGCGCTTTCGCGCGTGCGAGGCTCCTTGGCGAGCGAGAACCAAAACTCCTCCAAGCGCTCCGGGGTGACGCCGCCTTTGGAAGCGAGGGTTTTAAGGGATTGGAGATGATAGCTGTCCTTTGAAGCGCGGGCCCCCATCGAATACGCAGGTGCTGCGAGGCAAAGAAGAGCGAGGACCAGTGTGGAGCTCAGGATTTTGGAAGGGTTTCTCATTAGCGCAGGATAAGGATTTCGAGGGTATGGCTCAAGCATGCGGCGTGACGAAGTGTCGAGAAATCGACACCCGAGGCGGGGTCTAGGGTAGACTCAGAACTCATGAGAATTGCGTCTCTATCCACACTATTTGGTCTTAGTCTTTTCACTGCGAATGCCTTGGCTGCGAAAGCTCCCGCTCTCACGGCCGATACACTCTCGTACTACCAAGAAAATGCCTGCCCCAACGCCAGATCCATTGAGGGCCTTCAGGCAAGCGAAGTGCTGTCGATGGACGAGTTCTTTGCGAGTGAAGGTCTGATCGGCAGCAACTCCCAGTTTGGCCAAGGACAACTCATTTTTGAAGTGGATGAGATCTATGCCGATGATGATCTTAGGACCCTCGTGCTCACGAAGTTTTGTCTTGAGCCCCTGAATGTTTCTGACCTGGGTCAGGTCGTCGAGATGCCAGGCGGCGACTATCTCTATCACGCCAAAACGCGCGGGGGACTGCCCTACGCCTTGTACTTTGTGGGTCTCACGCGAGCTGCTGTCGAGGCCAAGACTGCGGCACTAGCGGAGGCGATGGCTAAGGCTCCAAATGCAGATGATCCCCCCAAGTCGAGTACTCGCGAAGCTGCGGCTTCGGTCTGGGCCTTAGTTAATCCCGCAAACTGGATCGACGCTGCGTGGGCTGGGGTTGACCACAAGTTTCCACTTCAGCTTCAGCGCATGCAGCAGATGCGCGAGCGTCGTCGCGTTCAGTCCGATAAGTCAGAAAAATCTGAAAAGAGGCCCGAGGAGGGCAAGGCCCCTCCGTCGAAAAAAGACACGCTTCGGGATGTCTTTGGCAACGTTGCGAGCTGTGTGAAGGGCATCGGCAAGGGTGTCTACAACGCCACCTTAGGAGTGTTGGAGTACGCAGGCCGTTCGATTTTCTCGTTCGTGAAATCTGCTGCTTTTACGCTTCGTCACCCCAAAGAGGCCTGGCAAAATGTTGGCAAAGGTGCCAAAGACGTCGCCTCGATCATTCGCAATTTCAGCATCACCCAATTTGCTAAGAAGGAGACGGGAGGATTCAAAGCCATGCCCACCGCGCTCAAAACCGAGTTTATCTGCCGCTTGATCGCGCAGGTTGGCGTTGCCTCCGCGATAGCGATCTTTGCGGCCCCAACGATCTCGGCTCAGGGTATTCTGCTGTGGCAAATGCTCGCTCGCTACAAGGCTTTGGGAAAATTCCAGAAGTGGTTCTTTGATCAAGCCCCAGCTGGAGTCAAAGCTGGCACTAAGGGCAAATAAAACCTTCCAAGTCAGGCCCCCAAGTCTGGACAAGGGGGGAGATCTTGGCTACTTCTAGGTCCGTGTCGGCGCGTGGCGCAGCCTGGTAGCGCACTTGCTTGGGGTGCAAGGGGTCGTGGGTTCAAATCCCGCCGCGCCGACCAATTTTACCCAATAAAATGGTCCTAACCGGGCACATACTTTACACTTTATACCGAGGACATAGTTTACACTTTGTATGCGAACGGGTTTTCAATCGGCTCGACCCGTCCGTTGTCCTCATCAAAGTACCCCAAATCATAATCCATAAAACTCACCAGCCATAGCTTGTCGTCCACCTCCCTCACGCCAACATCGTGACCCGCAAAACAGCGACTCAAGTTGATCTTCCTTTTCCCAATACACACCCGCCCACAATTGGTGATCCGCACCGTCAAATCGTGCATCGGGT
>CAMCVE010000023.1 GCA_945881775.1 Bacteriovorax stolpii | reverse complement strand
ATTGCTCGTAAAGTCACGGGTTCTGAGCGTGGGGCGGCGGGGGCTGCCAGGATTGGTCCGCAAGGTGATCGCTTCTGGGACGCACGACCGTTTTCTAGAGTGGTTTCGTGGGGACGCGACTTTGTCGGAGTTAAGAACTACCTGCACCTGAACCGCGTCGAGGCGATTGGGTTTTCGCGGCACGAGTCGCGCGGCCTACTGGATCTTTGCTCGCAGTTTGGTCTTGATCCGCCGACGGCCTAACGGTGAATGCCACAAACAATGAGGCTTGGATGTCACTCGGATCGACCAAGCGAAAACTGAGCCGCCTAGAATTCTGAGATTCCTGCGCTCGTCTACTTACTCTAATGCCCCTGCCGCACTATCACGCGTCTGCCGAAATATCACGCGTCTGCCGAAATATCACGCGACTGCCGAGCTAGCATCCGTCCGCCGCACTACCGAGCCTCGGCGCAGCCTTCGCGCTGCGAGACCCATCGACTCTGCCGTCCGACGTGGGAAACCGCACGAGCGGCTGAGTCGATATTGATCTTGCTAGAATCCACGCCCGCGAGCGAAGTGCAAAATTCTTCGGCTTCGTCCTGAACCCAAAGACAGCTGCACACGTCACGAAGTGCCTGCAGTCGCCGTGCCTCTTCGCTTGTTTGCCTCGAGCGCAAAATTAAAAAGACACCCGCAGCAAGCACTGCAATGAGGGCACACCCTACGAGACCCTTTTTGAGAGACGCTTTCATGGATTTACAACCTTGCTCGAAAAGTTATCGATCACAGACAAAGCGTCGATCGAGGGAGAAGATATCACCGCCCCCACCCAAGCCCCTTGCGCACTCCACGCCAAAAACGAGCCGTCGCTCTCGTCGCGCACAAAGACGAGACCGCGAGATTTGTCCTCACTGAGTCGCGAGCCGAAAGCCTCCGCGCGGCATGGTGATTCTCTCAGTGCCTGGGCGTAGCTCAACCAGTCACCTAAATCCGCGTAGACACGGTCCGCATCGAAAAGCGATCGTCCCTCCAAGAGACTGCGCTCCCACACAAAAGTTCCCGCCCCAAACACATCCAGCAAACCGCCCTTTTCCCACGGGAACTTCGCATAATAAACCTCACCAAGAGCTTCGAAGATCGAAGCCTGGACGGAGAGTCCCCTGTCCTTAGCGCCCGTCGACAAAAATCCCGCTCGCTTCACACGCTCACGAAAAAGACATTCCACACCGCGACCCAGTGAGCGCAGAGCATAACGCCTCGCAGGTGGAGACTCCCATTTTGTAGGCAAAGCGGCTGAGAGCGGCGCGAAGCCCACGGCACGCATGCCTCTTTTGCCTGATCGCGTCAATGAGAGCGAATCAGCGAGCGCGTCTGGCACGACGACGAACAAATTTATGAGGCCAATCAGAAAGATAGGTGGGAGTGTCAAAAACCTGTCTCCTCGTCGTCAGAGTGTTCTCGAGTGAAGCGTGCGGCGGAAAATCCAAAATACCTCAAACCCCTACTCAAGTTGAGTTTAACCGATTCCGATGAAGATAACGAGATATTCATTAGAAAGAGGTGCCGTCATGCTGACATTACCTATCGGATTCGTGCTGTTTATCGGAGCCATGCTGCTTTCGACACCGCTTTCCTCGTGGTCCACTTACCTCAACTCGCACGCGATCCTGATCGTGATCGGCGGAAGCATCGCAGTTCTCGCAATCGCAACTCCCGGATCCGCCTTGAAACAACTCGCACGCTCGATGTCGGAACTTCTCGGACGCGAGACCGATCTCACAGATCACTCTGCAGAATTTCAAGAACTCTCCGAGTCGCGTCGTCTTCCGCGCCCCTCTTCACATTCCCTGATCAACTACGCAGTTGAAATGTGGGACGCGGGAACAAGCCCCGAAGTATTCACTGTGCTCCTCTCGCAGCGCAAAGAACACCTCGATGCTCAACGCTTGTCTGCCGTTCAAGCTCTCAAGAACCTCGCAAAATATCCACCAGCTCTAGGCATGACCGGAACTGTGATGGGTCTTGTGGTCCTCTTTGCCAATCTTGGTGAGGACAACAAAGCCACTCTCGGTCCCGCACTCGGCCTTGCAATGACCGCAACTTTCTTCGGTCTCTTGCTTGCCAACGGAATCATCATGCCCCTAGCCGATCGCCTGAGCCTTCAGCACATGCGCTGGAAAAACAACGCGCAGTCCGTTTACGAACTGCTTTTGCTGGTTAACCGCCGCGAACCCGCGACGCTTGTCCAAGGAGAGGTCAAAGACCGTGTCGCAGCCGCTTGAACGCCAACAGCAAAGGACTCTCCCGCGCATCCAGCGTCGTGAGATCCACCACGTCGATGAAGGCGACAGCTCGGTTTGGGCTGTCAGCTATGCCGACCTTTTGATGGTGCTTCTGGCGTTCTTCGTTATTTTCTTCTCGTTCGATTCTCCTAATGAACAAAACAAAGGCCTCAAGCAACTGGCTCAGGGCCTCAAAAGCGCGGGTTTTGGAGGACCTGACCCAAAGACGAGTGCCACCCCCTCGAGCGCCCCCGCTACAACCGCTAACTCGAGCCGTGTCGGCGAAGCACCCAACCGTATTGTCGGCATCCTTGGCCAAGGTCTAGCCGCGCTCGGCGACAATCGAGTCGTCGTCGAAGGAGAAAGTCTTCAGCTGCTACTTCCGGACAACGCTTTTTCAACCGGCCAGTACAAACTGAACGCAAATCTGCGCTCTCGCCTTGACGATATTTACGAAACGCTCCGGCCTTTTGAGCGCGACCTTCAAATCGTAGTCATCGGACACGCCGACGCCATGAAGTTCGCCGCGCCTCATAACGAATATCTCGGCGACAACTTCGATCTCAGCTCGCTTCGCGCGCTCCGAGGGCTGCAGTACCTCCTCGCTAAGGGATTCCCTCACGACCAAATATCGGCACAAGGCGCCGCTGACGGCGTTCGCAATTCACGAACCATGTCCCTGAAAGTCTCCTGGAAGGAAGCTCGTCCATGAAACACTTCAACCGATTCAATGTCCGAAATCTGCTTGCTTCTCTATTGTTAGGACTCGTGACGCTCTCCGGAGTCGCCGAGGCACAGTCCCGCTCAATTGCAAGCGAGGTTGACCTCGAAAAAACTCTCGAAGAACGCGTGCGCCCTCTGGTCCTGCGATTTGACCCCGCGGCAATGGTGCGCGTGAATGTGGTCTTCAGCCGCATCTCGGCCCCTCTGCCGGGCACGGCACTCGACGTACAAGATTACACAGGATCTTCCGACAGCGGGACGCTTCGAGACGGCGAGGTTTCCTCTGTCACGATCACTGTCTTCTCCGATAAACAGACGCTCCCGACCTGGCTCACAGACGAAATCAATTCAGTTGTGCCAAATCTCAAACCCCGTATCGAAACAAAAGCCCTGAGCCCCGAAGCAAAGCAGGCCATCGCAGAAAACCAAGCCACCAACCCCTCTCAGATGATCGAGAACGCGATGAACGCCTTCTCATCGCAAGCGCGCACGCTTTCTCTCTATGTGGTGCTCGGCCTTGGCGGGATCCTACTCATTGGAATTGGTGTGGGAGCTTTTGTGGCTTTCTCGCTCCAAAAACGTCGTTCGCTTGAGACGAGCCATCTTTTTGAATCCCGCCTCATCCCCGCCCTGCAGAACATCGGCCAAGGCGAATCGGGTGGTTCCTCGTCTCGTCCCACTGTCTTGCAAGCAACTCTCACGGCTCCCGCGGGAGGTTTCCAGGGTCAGGGTTCCTCAGGTGAGTCGTCCAACGGTCAGGCCTCGTCGAGCGTTTCTGGACTGTCGCAGAGCGCCCTTGAAGGAGTTCTTGCCGACTGCTACTGGTGCCACCAGGACTCGTACGCTGCTTGGCTGTGGAGTGCGATGTCGCCCGCTCAACGCGAGGGAATTTTTGCTTCAAAACTCGTCGACCGCGAGTATCTCAGATGGATTCAGTCGCTACCTCGTGAAAAAATGGAGGAGCATCTCAACCCCGTTTACCTGAGTCCACCCGCACTCCATCGCATCTCTCAGACTGACATGGCTCGTTGGGTGGAGAGATTCCCTGTCGGCTTCCACGTCCTAAGCCCGATGCGCCAGAAAACACTGCCCATAAGCCTCAAGACGCGCCTCGCATGTGCTGCGGAAAACCTTGATGAGAAAACGAAAGTGCCCGCGTTTCCCGAAAGAGAAAGTGCCAAGCGTGTCCTGGAGGTGATTCAACAATTTGGCGATCTAACCCAGGAAGACGAAACCACACTCCTGCACAATCCTCTTCTTGTCTCGGAATCTCTACGGCCTCAGATTCGGTCCCTCGTTTGGCTTGCGCTGAAACCTCTCGAGACCCGTCAGAAGATTTTGTCCGAGCACTCTGCCGAAGCGCTTGCAGCTGCTTGGTGGGGGTCGCCCGAAGTCCTCGCACGACTCCAAGAAGCCTTGCCCGAAAAGAAACGCCAGATGCTCGATGGCTACCTGAAATTTGTTGAAGTGAATAAAAAAACCAGTGTCTTTGGCCGACTTGTTGATGCGGGACTCGATACGCGCCCCCAAGTAGCGCGGGCCGCATAATTGAAGGCACTTAGACCGAGCTTCATATGAACTTAATAAATCTCGCGCCTAATCCAGATAGAATTATAGAGTTAGGCCGGTTTCAAAACACAAAGGAGGCCCCCTTATGAAGTCCAAGCTCTTCTTAAGTAAACTTCCTTCTTTGCTGTTACTGATCTGTCTATCTGTGCTCCAGGCTTGTAAGGGCGGCAACGCTCTCGACAATCTCATTGATGGCACTGAAGACGGGGCCGTCAAGGCCATCAGTTACAACCCTCGCACCTTGTCGTTTGGAAACAGCCAGCGCTCGCCCTCTTTTGTCGACAAGACCGTGCAGCTCACCAATGACTCAGGTGCCGCACTCTATATTTCCTCTTTTACAACGAACAGTTCTGACTTTACCGTCCTCTCGCACGACTGTGCCATCAAACCTTTGAGCCTCGACGCGGGTTCGAGCTGTATTGTTTCGCTGCGTTTCTCGCCTTCGATTGATGGCGACATCACCGGCGTTCTTATCACCACCCATGCCGCAAGCGCGTCGACCTCGGTGGACGATAGCCTGACGACTGAGCTCGGACTCTCTGGCCGCGCTACAGTTGATGGCGTCGGCAACTCAGGACTTTCGTTTAACCCCTCCTCTTATGACTTCGGTGAAGTGGCACCCTCACCTGCGACTCAGCAACGCAGTTTTGTGGTGCGCAACATCACCACCTCAAATCTCTACATCTCCGGATTTAGCACCAACACCTCGCTCTTTAGTGTCCTGAGCGATACCTGTCCTAGCGCCCCCCTTCCAATTGCGCCCAACGCTACGTGCAACGTCGTTCTCGAGTATGAAGCCCTTACGAGTGGACGCCACACGGGTTCACTCTCTGTTACCTATGGTGTGAGCGACCTCAACGCTGGCAACCTTGAGGGGAGTGTCGCGGTATCGGGCTCGTCTACACCTGGGGCTGTAGGAACTCCGGCCGTGGGATTCAGTCCCGAGTTCTTTGATTTTGGCGACAAGAGTCTTTCGAGCATCAACGACCAGTCCTTCACACTGACCAACAACTCGGCATCCACAATCTTTGTCGACTCAATCGACCGAGCATCTGGCAGCACGGATTTCTCGGTGCTCTCAACCAACTGCCCGCTAGGACTCAACCCTTGGAACGCCGGAGTCTCCTGTTTGATGAGCGTGAGATTTGTTCCTTCGACTCAAACCTCTGTAACAGCCAACATTGATGTCACCTATGGTCCGACCTCGGACCGAGACACCGAGCTTAGTGCCCGCGCGATCGTAGCAGGTCGCTCTTCTCCCGCACCCATCAGCAGCGGAAGTATCGGCTTTAGTCCCACTTTCTGGGATTACGGTGATGTCGCTCGCAACCAGTCTGTCGGCAAAACGGTGAGCATCACCAACGGAAGCACTGGTGCCGTCTTTATTTCGAGTGTCGAGCGGACCTCGCCCGCGCAGTTTGCTTTAAGCAACATCGATTGTCCGATTCTTGGATCGGGACTGGCCGCTGGAGCGAGCTGTCAGGTCAATATGATCTTCACTCCCAACGCGGACGGTTCATTTGCGACCGATCTCACGCTCAGCTACGGCGCGACCCTTGGCCAAGCTTCAGCCGTGCAAGCAAAAATGGTTCTCATCGGGCGCTCGACAGCCACGCCCATTGGAAACGCAGCCCTGAGCTTCTCACCCACCTTCCACGACTTTGGAGACATCGCTGTTGGAGCCTTCTCGAACCAGACTGTTCAAATATCGAACCCTGCGGGAAATCCCCCGATTTTTATCGGAAGCATTGCGAGTTCGAGCCCCGACTTTGCGGTCGTCTCTCCCTCCTGCCCTACGGGCGCATCGAGCCTCGCCGCTGGAGCCTCATGCCAATTCACACTACGCTATCTGCCCTCGGCACTGGGCAACGCATCGACCGATGTGACCGTGTCTTACGGTACCGATCAGGCGCGAAACACCAACCTCACTCGCACGATGACTGCAGCAGGGCGCTCGACTTCGGGCGGCTCGGGCAACAACGCCTTCACCTTTGATCCCACCTACTGGGATTTCGGGGACGTCGCAGCGGGCGTTACCGCTCAAAAAGTGATTCTTGTGACGAACTCTTCAGCTGAGAGCGTTTTTGTCTCCAACATCACTCGTAGCAACGGAACGCTCTTTGGCGTCTCGCACGATTGCCCGATTAGCCCCTCGCCCCTCGCCGTCGGGGTCTCTTGTAGTATCACGGCAAGCTTCACCCCGATCGCAGACGGATCTCAAAGCTCACTCGTTTCGATTGTCTACGGACCCGATGCGCCTCGCTCGGGACAAATCGTCGCGCGCGTGGCAGTGTCAGGTCGCTCGACCGCAGCGCTTCGAGGTAATCCTTCGATCACCTACAGCCCAAACTTCTGGGATTTTGGAAACGTAGCTCGCGACACCTCTCAAGACAAACTTTTCACGCTCACAAACTCATCGACGAGCTCCATCTATCTCTCGACCTCAAACTTCGAAACCTCGGGATCCTTTATCATCACCTCAAACACTTGCCCCAGCGGTTCGAGTCCTCTGATCGCAGGAGGCACTTGCGCTATCACCGTGCGATTCTCTCCGACAGCTGACGTGCTCGAGAGCACATTGCTACGCACCTACTATGGTCCTGATCAAGCGCGCTCCGGCAACACACTCGCCTCCGTAGTGATCACAGGTCGCTCGATTGCTGTGCCCTCGGGACAAGCGATCCTCGACGCGAGCCCTTCGTACTATGATTTTGGTGATGTCGCGCAGACCAACAGCGTCATAAACGCTGTGACTCTCTCGAACGTTTCAGCGAGCCCGATCTATCTCTCATCCATCACACGCTCCAACACGGGAGCCTACTCTCTCACACACAACTGTCCTGCTAGCCCTACAGTCTTTGCTGCTGGTGCGACGTGTACGATCAACCTCACTTTCAGCCCCAACGCCGAAGGCGCTCACGATACTCAAGTGACGGTGGCGCATGGTCTCGCGCCTGCGTCATCTACAAACCTCAGCTACGAGTTCTACGCCCAAGGTCGCTCTACAGCCGCTGCAAACGGAAACTCGCAGATCACCTTTACTCCGAGCTTCCATGACTACGGAGACGTAGCGGCCGCCTCGACATCCGATCAGGCCATCACGATTGAGAACACGAGCTCAAGTGCGATTTACCTGGGAAGTGTTAGCTACAACAATGCGAGATTCTCGACTGTCACGAACACCTGTCCCACAGGCTCTTCGACACTCGCGCCAGCAGCAACTTGTGTTGTGACCGTTCGCTTTGCGCCCCTAGCCGATGGCACTCAGACCGGCTACCTCAGCTACACCTACGGCCCGGACGCTACTCGACGCGGCAATCTTGTAGCGCGCGCCTCTCTCGCCGGACGCTCAACAGCGGCCCCGATCGGAAATGCGGCGCTTGCCTACAGCCCAACAACCTGGGACTACGGCGACGTCGCCTCGGGCAACACCGTTTCGAAGGCCTTCACACTCACGAACTCAAGCGCGGGCGCGATCCATCTCTCAGCTGTAACCAGCTCGAGCGCGCGCTTCGCGGTCTCAGACAACTGTCCCCGCTCACCCACAGTCTTCGCCGCGGCGGCGACTTGCACTGTTACGGTATCATTCACGCCTAATGCAGAAAGCGGATTTACTGCAGACATCTCGGCCGTCTACGGCCCCGATGCCGCTCGAAAAACCAACCTCAGCACCTTGCTTGGAGTGGTGGGTCGCTCAACGAGCGCTCCAACGGGCAATCCCGCCGTGGAGTTCAACCCAAACTACCGCGACTATGGCAACCTTATTTCTGGAACAAATTCCACTTTGAGCTTCACGCTCAACAACACCACAGCGACCGCGATTTATCTCGGCACTGCGAGCGTCACGTCTGCGGAGTATTCGATCACCTCAAACAACTGTCCCACGGGAGCCACGGCTCTTGCCGGATCGGGAAGCTGCTCGATCTCCGTACTCTACACACCTACTGACGAAGGCACAGACATCTCCGAGCTGCGTATGCCTCATGGTCCCGACCAGGCCCGTGCGAGCAATCTTCTGAGCCGAGCCACCCTCATCGGCAAGAGCGAGCCACCGCCCGTGGGCAACTCGGCACTCACGCTTTCTCCAAATAACTTTGATTTTGGAAGCGTGGGACTCTCGCCCGCCTTCTCGACCACCGCTGTAACCGTAACCAACACAAGTGCACGCAGTTTGTATTTTGGTGCGATGACGGGACTCACAACGCCCTACTCCGTCCAGTCGACAAACTGTCCCGTGAGCCCTGCGGCTTTTGCGGCTTCCGCTTCATGCACGGTTACCGTGCGCTTTGAACCCGTCGCCGGCGCCCAGGTGACCCAAACGCTCACCGTCAACTACGGCGTGAGCACGCTCAATCTTTCGGAATACAACTCACAAGCGCAGTTCACAGGACGCTCGAGTCCTAACCCACCTACGAACTACCAGTTCACCTCAGGAACAGCCACAACCCTAGCCTTCTCCTGGGAAGCGAACACTTTTGACCAAGCGAGCTTCGAGATCCAACGCTGCGACGGTGTGGGTTGTCAGACGAGCTTTACCACCTCTGCGACTGTGACCGGGATTGGTCCCGCAGATCGCGCCTATTCAGCGACCGGACTCACGCAAGGCCAAGTCTACCGCTTCCGAGTGCGCGGCATCTCGGGCTCCACACAGAGTCCTTGGCTCACGGGTCCTGCGACCATTGCCTTCGGTGGAGCTACCACTGTCGACAATGCTACGGGCGATGCCGACTCACTTGTACAAATCAATTGTAACAACGCCAACACCACAGGGACTTATGTGGGTCTTTACTGGACCTCGGTTGCAAACGCCGCCTACTACCAAGTTTACGATGTGGAGTCAGGCAACGCCGTCTTCGTCAAAAACGTTGATGCTCCCGCGAGCTCCGTCATTCTTACGGGCCTTAGTTCGGGAGTGAACAAGTCCTACCTCGTCAAAGCCTTCACGAGTCTTGGTGTGAGTTCCGTCAATGGAACAGCAGCAGCGCTTCTCACGGTTCCGTACACACCTTGTGCCGTGATCGGCCAAAGCTCGGGGGCGGGCAGCGACTATCAACGCTCGCTTCGCTTTGCTGTAGGTATGGCGAGCGATGGAACGCGACTCTTCGTCGCCGACCGAGACAATCACCGTGTTCTTATTTGGAACACGATTCCAACGACCGACAACGCGCCCCCTGATGTCGTACTGGGACAACCGGATTTCGAATCCGTCACGGCCAACAACTCGGGCGTCAAGACCGCTCCCGCTCTTGTGAGCAGCCGAGGCCTCAGCTCCCCATGGGATGTCGCTGTCAAAGGCGGCAAGCTCTATGTGGCGGACACAAACAACAGCCGTGTCCTCATTTGGGATACGATCCCAACAACAAACTTCACTCCAGCGAATTGGGTTCTTGGGCAGCCTAACATGATCACCGGAACCGCTATCGGCGGCGGGAACTGCCGCATCGCGAGCCGCATCAACGGACGCGGCTTCAACGTCCCTCAAGGCGTCCATGTCGATGACGGCGGCCACATCTATGTTTCCGACAGCAGCAACAACCGTGTTCTCGTCTGGACCTCTGCTGTTTCGAGCAACAACCCCGCAGCCAACTTTGTCTTGGGCGATCCCAACATGACGTCAGCGTGCGCAGGTGCAGCCGTCACCGCGACCGACCTCAACGCCCCTTCGAATATCTATGTGTCCGGCAGCGATATTTTTGTCTCCGATCGAGGCAACAACCGTGTTCTGCGATACAACCGCTCTTCGCTCGCGAGCGGCATGAGTGCGTCAACTGTTCTGGGACAACCCGACTTTGTGACCAATACGCCAGGAGTGAGCTTTACGAGTCCCTTCGCGGGCACACGCTTCAACCAGCCTTATGGCGTGTTTGGAGACAATACCGCGGGATCAGCCAATATTTATGTCGCCGACTACAACAACAATCGCGTGCTTCGTTATGGCTCAGCCAAGTTCTCAACCAACGGAGCTCAAGCAGATGGAGTCCTTGGGCAGAGCACTCTCGTTGCCGGCACAGCCTCCGACAACCAGAATGGCGTCTACAACCCTCTGCGCGGTGTGGCCTTTGACTGCAGTCCTAGCTGCACGAACGCCTCAGGCGTCTGGGTGATGATGCATGCTAGAAACAACTTCCGCCGCTTTGACTTTGCCACCGCCTCGACTGTCATTACGGGTCAGCCAACCGCGAACCTAATCTTTGGTCAGCCTCGTTACGGCGTGATCTTCGACCGCAACGCGGGACTCACTTCAAGCAAGATCCTACGGCCGACTGCGATCGCCGTGGGGGGCAGCGGCGCCGATCAAAAATCTGTGCTCACGGATTTCGGCGCCAACCGAGCACTTCTCTACTCCTCTCCCATCGAAGCTAACTTGCCTGTAGCCTCTCGAGTGCTCGGACAAACGACCATGACGGCCAGTACCGCCAACCAAGGTGGCTCTGTGGCTTCAAACACTCTGAACACTCCCCAAGGCGCATGGACCGACGGAAACCGAGTGATTGTGGCGGATACGGGCAGCCATCGTCTGCTCGGATGGCGCTCCTGGCCGACGACGAATGGTCAGGCGGCGGACTATGTGCTTGGGCAATCTAACTTTACGGCCTCAGGCGCCGGCAGCGGCACCAACCAACTCAGCTCTCCCTCGAGCGTCTTCGTTTCGCCGATTCAAGGCGGCGGAGTCAATGACGTCAACATTTGGGTCGCGGACCGTGGGAACTGGCGCGTCGTGGCCTACCAAGGAACTTGGAAAGACACTGCTCCAAAATTCCCAACTGATAACGGCGGTAGCCACGCCCTCGTGCTTGGGCAGGCGGCCACCTCGGGGGCCACGAACCCTGGCACCACAGTCACGGCCAGCAACATCGGTGCACCCAGAGCTGTTTGGTCTGACGGCGTGGCCGTCGTGGTGGCCGATTCTGGCTTCCACCGGGTCATGATTTGGAACGGAGCTTCGACTCCGACCACGGGCCAAGCCGCCGACGTTGTGATCGGACAACCTGTTATGAGCGGCACTCTAGCCCAGGCCGGCACGGCTAACGGGCCCGGAGCCGCTGTGAGCGACTCGGTTCTCAGCTGGCCTTCAAGCGTGTGGGTCGACAACGATAGGCTCTTTGTCGTGGACCAAGGCAATCACCGTGTCATGATTTGGAACTCGTTCTCAACACTCACGACAGGCCAAACAGCAGATCTCGTGATCGGTCAATCGAACATGATCAGCAACGCCATCAACGGCGGCAATGCGTACCCGACTTTCAATTTGCTCCAGTACCCTATGGGTCTCTTTATGAATGCAGGCCGTATGTTCATCACCGACGGATTGAACATCAACAACCCGAACCAGCAAACGGCCACAAACAACCGCGTGCTCGTACTTCCAAACACCTGGCAATAAGTCCCAAGCGGAAAGCTTAGAAAACCAGACCCAGCCCCAATTGCACGGGCGTGAGCACAAGATTGGTGTTTGAAAGCCGCGCCCAGCGCAAACTCGCACACAGGCCATAGCCCATTTCCAACGGAATATCGTAGTAAAGACCCAAACCAAAACCCGCGAGCCCCAAGAGCTTGGTTGATCCGTTCAGAAATAGTTGCTCGGCTCCCAGTGACACTCTAAGGCGCGCGCCGCTCTTACCTCCGGAATTCACGACTGTCGTGTCGCCGAGGAGAATCTGCGTGCGACGATTTTTGAGGCTCCCGAGAATTGCAAAACTCGGACCCACAGCCAAACGACTGTAGACCGCAGAAAAGCCGTCGGTCGGCGAAAACGCCTGCTCGATGTCGGCTTGCAAGCCAAGCCGAGGTGAGATTCCGTAAACGAGCGAGAGACGCCCGCTGAGCGCGGTGATTTTGTCGTCGTCTTGATTGGAGAGGCGCGCATAGCCCAAATCAAATACAAAATGAGTCGCGCTGTCGGACTCACGCACTTCGAGTTGCAAGGCCGCCATCGCAGAGCCCGAAGCCAGGACGAGAGCTGCAGCAAGGAGTTTTTTCATCGAGCCGACCCGAGTGACCTAAGCAGCGCCTTGCCCGAGACGTCTTCAGGGAAATCTACAAGTCCGGCTTCAACGGCCGTGCGGGCGCGGGCGCGCTCGCCCATGAGCACAAAGGCGCTCGCCTTAAGGAAATTGAGATAGCTCAGCTCGGGGTAATTCGCTTGGAGCTCCTCGATCAGGCGCAAAGCCTCGCGACCCGAGCGCTGCGCAAGAGCGCGCTGAATTTCGACGACGCGTCCGGTGACTTTGTTCAGGCGCTGATTGATCTCGCGTCCGAGCTCGGGCCCAGACCAGGTCTCTAGGCGCCGCATTTTGATTTCAGTCACACCCGAGCCCGCGCCAGCGGGAACGATCAGGACACTCACCTGTCCAGGTGCCTCAACCTGAACGGGTTCCGAAGGCACAGAGATGCTTTCGCCAGCCTTGTAGTCGGACTCTCGCCCTTCGGCTGTCGTCACCGTGACAGCATCCTTGAATTTTAGACTCCGCGTGTCAGAACCAAGACTCGCGCAAGCCGTTGCAAAAAAAAGAGAAAACGTAGCAAGATGAGAAATTCGTCGTTGTGGCGTCACTCTTAAAATTTCTCACGAGCTCGCCCAAAGGTCGAGTCCTCGCCGACAAATATGCTGCGCGTCATGGGCCCAAAGTTTGCCGACCCGCAACTTAATCCCGCCTCGCTTAGCTCCGAAGAGAAGAAAGTATGTCTCTGCCCTCTTCTTTAAAGTCAACGCTCATCAGCTTTGATCCTGCGAGGGTTCCCCTTTGCAATAAGGGTCGGGTCCTCTCGGATCTTTACGTGGAGCTTCCCCGCAATGAACGCTTCATTCGCTACGTTTGCTCGGGCGAGGATCTCACGGCAAAGCACATCGAGACTTTGTCGCGCCACTCGGTCAAACAGTTCTATGTGATGCTCTCGGACCTAGAGATGAGCGCATTACCGAGCACCCCACCTCAAGACTCGAGCTTCATGAAGCGCTTTTCCAGCGATACCGAGCGCGACGATTCTGTCCGCCAGAGCCTCGCGCCTCGCAAAGAAACCCATTTCGAAGCGAGTCGAGTCCTGGCTTCCGCGCCCGACACCACCAGCTCTCGTCAGTCCCATAGAGGTCCTGCGGAGGACAACTCGGCCCTGGTGCAATTCGGCAAAGAGTCGGCCGAATTCTACAAGAAGCCGATCGCCCAAGAGCTGAGCCGAATCTACCAAGACCTCATTACTCCGAGCCCCGCCAAACTCAATCTCGAGGATTCCCCAATCGATGAGCTCGCCGATCGCCTGGTCAAAACGATCGCTCCCGAGGTGGCCAACCTGCGCTCCTACTTAAAGTCTATTCCTCAATACGTTGGCATGGTGAACGACTCCGCCGCGATCACAGCCATTGCCACGTTGTTTGCAATCGCTCGCGGACAGAGCTCGCGAAGTGTCTTTAAAGATCTCTCCTACGCGTGCCTCTTCATGGACATCTCGCTCGCTGAATTCCCCCAAGATTTGTGGCGCGTCTACCATCTCAGTCCTCAAAAACTCAGCGAAGAGGACAAGAAACGCATGCAACAACACCCACGGCGATCGGCCGAGCTTGTGCAAAAACGCTTTCGAAATCTTCCCGACATTGTCAGCCAACTCATCGTGGGCCACCACGAGCTCTACAACGGCAAGGGTTTTCCACGCCAACTGCGCTCCGAACTTCTTGCGCCCCTTGTTCGTATTCTCGCTCTTTCTGTCGATGTCTTTGAGTACATGAAACGAGAGCAACTGCGCGGCGAGGTCTGCTCGCTGGAGGAGGCGCTGGAGTACTTCCTTTTTGAATCCGTGGAGCCCCACATGCGGCGTCACAGCACCGTGCTTTGCCGCGAGGTGTCCGATCACTTCAAGCATCCCGCACACGGCAAAGTGCCTGAGTTAAAATAAAGATTGGGTTAAGAGCCGAGCCCGAAGTTTCGCCTCACAGATCTCCACACACAAGAGCTAAACCATAAAGTCTCTTAAGCCAGATGCCCAAATGACCGAGAAGAAACGACGAGGATTAAGATGCTTAAAGAACTCAAAATCCGACAGCTCTTCTTAGCTTTTATGGCCTTGGGCCTCGCGTCCTGCATACAACAACGCGATCTCAATGGAGGCAACGGTTCCGACACACTCGACACGCCCCAAGGCGACTTTATCTACGTTGCCAGCGGTGCTTGTTACGCGGGCGGCGCAACGACTCTCACGGGAAGCCAAACCATCGCACGCTACTCCTTAAAGACGGGTCTCTACGAACGAACCGTGGCTGACTACTTCCGTCTCGCTGGCTCCACCACAGAATTCCCCAACGCTATCGCCGGCTATAGCGACACCAAGTTGATCGTTGGAGTCGAAACTGGCTCTACGACCCGGCGCCTCGACCTCGTCGACACCGCGGGCAACGCCGTTCAGACTTACCTTTCGAATGCCACGGCCTTCAACCAAGTGCTCCGGCATCTCTTCATGATAAGCGATGGATCGGTGCTCGTGTCAAAGGGCGCTGCGATTCCTTCCGGCACCACAGGAGCCATCGAAAAATTTAACTCCGCCAAGGCACGCATCACCCAGGGTGCGAGCCCTGTGATCTCAAACCCACTCACCAATGGCGCCGCAACCTGTACCGGCTCGAACGTCTCAGTGGTGGCGTCTATTTCCCTGCCGACAACCGGAAAAATTCTTCTAGCTCACGCCGGAACAGGAGCTTCTCGCCTCGCGATGATCTCCGCGAACGGATATGCGGCCACCACGGACTGCTTGGCGACAATCGCCGCCCCTGTGGCCACCGCAATGCCAACCGCAATGGTGAGACATCCGAGCGGTGACGTTCTTGTAGCTTACGGAAGCGCAACAACATCCAGCAACTACATCTACAGTTATAAGGTCAACGAAACGACCAACGTCATCAACAGCGCCACACTGGCCTACTTTGAACCTTCGATCGTGATGGGAGCGTCTGCCATGAGCGTCGACCCCGACACCGGCGACGTGTTTGTGGCCAATGGCGCGAACACTTTCAACTCGATCGAGAAGTTCACCTACAACGCGACCACTCAAACGCTGGCCCGTGTGGGCTCGGCCCCGCATATCTCACCCAGTGTCTTTACCCGCTGTGTTTCGGGACTCCATGTGGGCCCCTAACGCTTAGCGCAAATAGTTCTAAAAATTCTTCCCCGAGAGCTCTATCGGCGAGACGCTGCGGCAGGAATTTGCTGATCTTGAGCCTGTGACGACACTCAAGCAAACCCCGCTCTGGACCTGGCACAAGTCTCGTGGCGCCCGCATGCTCGAATTTGCGGGTTACGACATGCCAATCCAGTACACTTCCGTCGTCGAAGAGCATCAAGCTGTGCGCCAGTGCGCAGGGCTCTTTGACGTTTCTCATATGGGACTTCTGCGCCTCGAGGGCACGCGCGCCGTGGACCTCCTTGACATCGCCTTAAGCCGCAACATCCGCAAGCTTCGCTCGGGACGCGCCCAATACGCCCTCATGTGCGACGAGCTTGGTGGCACTCTCGACGACGTGATCGTCTACGCCTCAGGGCCCGCCGAGTTTTACGTGGTCTTCAATGCCTCCAACAAGCTCCGGGACCTGCAACACCTCAACAGCATCATGCTCTCGCAACAAGTGCGCTTGGATGCCCTCTTCGACGATGCTTCGATCTTTGCCCTGCAAGGACCCAAGAGTTTCGAGATCCTCGCCCGCGCCGGCTTCGATGCCAGCAGCCGCAAAGCCTTCGACTTCTGTCCAGCCGAGATCCTCGGCATTCCCGTCCAAGTTGCCTTCACGGGCTACACAGGCGAAAAAGGCTGCGAGATTTTTGTCTCCAATGAGCGCGCTGTGGAGCTTTGGGAAGGCCTCATGAAAGCGGGTTCCGAGCTGGGTCTCAAACCTTGTGGTCTTGCTGCTCGCGACACCCTCCGCCTTGAAATGGGCTATTCTCTCTACGGCCACGAGCTCTCAGAGCAAATCAACCCCATCGAAGCGGGTCTGGGCTGGGCTGTTGACCTCAATAAAGAAGACTTCATCGGTAGGGCTCCCCTGAGGGCAGCCACCGAGCGCCCCCAACGCGAGATGGTCGCCCTCAAGAACACCACCAAGCAAGCCCCCCGTGCAGGGATGCGCGTCTTTGACCGCCTCGGCCAGGACGTGGGCTTTGTGACATCCGGGAGTCTCGGACCCTCGCTTGGCTACGTCGTGGGTCTGGCGCTCGTGAAAGCGGGGTCCGAAGGGCCTCTCAGCGTCGAAATTCGCAATCAGAAAATTCCGTTTGAAACAACCCAGAGACCTTTCTACAAGAAAGCCTAAGAAGCCCGAATAAGGAGCCAAAGCTGATGTCCCAAATTCTCAAAGACCTTCTCTACACCAAAGAACACGAATGGGTCCGCCGCACCTCAAATACTCGCGTCGTCCAAGTCGGCATCACCGATTTTGCGCAGAGCTCGCTCGGCGACGTCACCTACCTCGACATCCCAGCAGTTGGCACCTCGCTCAAGCAGAACCAAGTTTTTGGAAGCATCGAGTCCGTAAAGTCTGTGTCCGAACTTTTCGCACCCGTGAGCGGCAAGATCGTAAAACGCAACGAAGCCCTTGTGAACGATCCCGCGCCGATCAACGCTTCTCCTTATGCTGAAGGCTGGCTTGTTGAGATCGAAATTTCGGACGAGTCCGAACTCACGAAGCTCATGAGCCCCGAAAGCTACGAGAGCGTCGCGCAATAACTTTACTCGTTCCACTCACACTGCGAGGTTTTTTAAATGCGTTACTTGCCCCTCACCGAAGCCGAACAAAAAAGGATCCTCGATCTTTGCGGCGTCAAAAGCTTCGACGATCTCAAAGCAGCCATCCCCGAAGAACTCCGCATCAAGGGTCTCCTGGATCTCCCTCCAGCGCTCGCCGAGTTGGATCTTGTCGATCACCTCGAGTCACTCGCGAACAAGAACCAAGGGGCTTGGATGCAAAGCCACCTCGGCCAAGGGGTCTACGACCACAGCTGGCCTGCTGTCATCGACCAGATTATCAACCGGGGCGAGTTCCTCACAGCCTACACCCCCTACCAGCCCGAGCTTTCACAAGGCACACTCCAAGCGATTTTCGAATTCCAATCGATGGTCGCAGAACTCCTAGGCATGGAAGTCGCCAACGCTTCGCTCTACGACGGTGCCACCAGCGCCCTTGAAGCCGCTCTCATGGCTGCGCGCACGCGGCCCGAGAATGAACAAGTCGTTTACGTTTCCGAAGGCATTTACCCGAGCGCTCGCAAAGTCATCGAGTCCTGTCTCGCAGACCAAGGATTCGAAGTGCGCACCTGGAAAGCTGACTCGAAGACTTTCCTTTCAACAAGCGCTTCTTGGACCGGCGCTAAGACCGAGCGTCCAGCTGCGTTCATTCTCCAATCGCCCAACAAGTGGGGACTCGTTGAAGACTGGAACGAAGTCAAAGCCCTCTCAGACCAACAAGGCGCACGCAGCATCGCCTATGTGGGCCACGCCCTTTCTCTCGCCCTCTTCCAAAGCCCCGGCTCCGTCGGGGTCGACATCTGCGTTGCAGAAGGTCAGAGCCTCGGCATTCCCGTGGGCTTTGGTGGTCCCCACTTAGGACTTTTTGCGTGTCGCAAAGCCGATGTCCGTCAGATGCCAGGCCGCGTGGTGGGTCTCACCGAAGACGCCCGCGGACAACAAGCTTTCTGCGCCACACTGGCCACACGCGAACAACACATCCGACGCGACAAGGCCACCTCCAACATCTGCTCCAACCAAAACCTCATGGCCATGCGCGCCCTCATGTACATGACGCTGATGGGTCCTACGGGCCTTGAACGCGTCGCAAAAGATTCGCGTGCCAAAGCCTTCTACGTGCGCAGTGCGCTCGCAAAGCGCCTGGCGGGCAGCAAACGTGAACTCGCTGTGCTCGGCGGCGACCTTTTCAACGAAGTGACCGTGCTTGTGGGTCCTCAAGAGTCTCTCTGGCTCGATGACGTACTTAGCCGCACCCAAGAACAAGGCGTCCTTGCGGGTGCCGTTGTTTCGGTCCCTGCGAATTCAGGATTCGTCAAAGGACTCACGATGGCCTTCACCGAACGTCATAAAAAAGCCGAGCTGGACCGCTTGGTAGAAATTCTTGGAGCTTAAAGACGATGTCGAATTGGCCTTTGAAAACCACTCTCTCAATTCTTCAATCCACGCCTGGGCACGAAGGCTTTAGCCTTCCCTCGCTCGACGTTCCCGAGGCCCCCGCCCCCACCCGAGCGCGCGCAGCTAAACCCAAACTTCCTGAGCTCTCGGAGCTCTCTGTGGTGAGACACTTCACCCGACTCTCGCAGCTAAATTTTTCGATCGATGGCGGCATGTATCCCCTGGGTTCCTGCACCATGAAGTACAACCCGCGAGTCAATGAGCTCACTTCGAGCTTCCGCGGTTTTGCACGCCTGCACCCGCTCACACCCGATCACTTCGCCCAAGGCGCTCTTGAGCTGATGTTCCATCTCGAGAACCTGCTCTCAGAAATTTCTGGATTCGCACGCGTGAGCCTGCAGCCAGCAGCCGGCGCCCAAGGCGAATACCTCGGCATCAAAATGATCCGCGCGTGTCTTGAGGCTCGCGGCGAGAAACGCACAAAAATTCTTATCCCCGAATCTGCGCACGGGACCAACGGAGCCTCTGCCTCAATGTGTGGTTACACCGTGCTTCCCGTTCGTGGCACCGAAGCTGGACTCGCAGACTTCGCCCAAATCGAAGAGCTCACGCGCGCTGGCGACGTGGCCGGCATCATGATCACCAACCCCAACACCGTGGGACTCTTCGAAACCGAGATCCAAAAGATCACGCAGCTCATTCACGACCGCGGTGGACTGATCTATTGCGATGGCGCGAACATGAACGCCATGCTTGGCGTGACCCGCCCTGGCGACGCCGGCATCGACTGCATGCACTTCAACATGCACAAAACTTTCACCACCCCTCACGGAGGAGGAGGCCCCGGCTGCGGAGGCCTCGGAGTCTCCAAAACGCTGATCCCGTTCTTGCCGGTCCCTACCATCGAGAAAAACCCGTCGGGCGCAGACGATTTTATCCTCGAGCACGAGCGCCCTCAAAGTGTGGGAAAAGTTAAAGATCACTACGGACACTTTCTGATGATGGTGCGCGCTTACACCTACATCCGTGAGCTCGGCGCCGATGGAATCCAGAAGGCTGGACGCGACGCAATTCTCCTCGCCAACTACATCCGTGAGCGTCTTAAGCCTCACTACGACATCGCTTACGACAAGACCTGCATGCACGAAGTTGTCTTCAGCGACAAACGTCAGAACAAGAACGGTATCAAGACTCTCGATATCGCCAAGCGCCTGATCGACGAAGGCTTCCACCCGCCGACCATTTACTTCCCACTCATCGTACAAGGCGCGCTGATGATCGAGCCCACCGAGACCGAGTCCCTCTCAAGCGTCGAGAAGTTTTGCGAAACGATGATCAAAGTTGCGGGCGAAGCCCTCGAAGAAAATGCGTTTGAGAAGCATTTCAAGGATCGCCCTCGTCACGTCGCTTTCGGACGAGTGAACGAAACCCTCGCAGCAAAGCAGCTGAAACTCACCTGGAAGGATCTCGAGTAAAAGGATGGGATTTTTCTCCGTCCTCGTTCTGATCAGCTACGTACTGAGACTATGGCTTTCAGGTTTTGGCGGCGTCCATCCCGACGAAGCCTATTATTGGACGTGGTCTCTTGAGCCCCAACTCGGATACTTTGATCATCCACCCATGATCGCGTGGGTGATCGGTGCGGGCCGCATGTTCATCGAAGTACTCGTGTCCGACGAGTTCATGGCCCGCTACCCCGTGTTTTTCTCAATCGTAAAACTCAAGGCCGGTCCCTATTTCATGAGCTCTGTTCTGACACCACTCGTGATCGGCAAATGCGTCGAGTGGATCCAGCGTGATTCTCTCACCATCACACAGATGCTTGCGCTCCTTCTGACTCCGATTCTTCTTTTAGGCCCTCAGGTCGTCACACCCGACGCCCCTCTTTTTCTAGGTTGGTCGTTGTGTCTGCTCGCCGCTATTGGATTCCAGCGCCGTCGTTACCACAACAATGTTCTAGGCGACCCTACGCCGCCGCTATTTGCTCTCTCGTTGCTCTCAGGCCTTGCACTTGCATTTTCGGCGTACTCCAAATACAGCGCACTTCTTGCAGCCTTCCTTCTGGTGTTGAGCGGTTGCGGGCTTTGGAACTCGATCATGATCGCGATCGTCTCGCTCGTCGGGATCTTTCCTTATTTACTGTGGCTCAGCACCCAAGGGGCCGACAGCGGTTCGGGAGTTTTGTTCCAGTTGGGCAATGCACTCGGCGCTCCGATCAAACCCAACAATTTTAATTTTGTCGGGGACCTTTGGGCTTCTCAACTCTTTCTATGGACTCCTTTTGTTTTCTTTGGCGTCTTCCTCTTCTTCTTCACAGATTTGCGCCGCTTTTTCCTCGCACAAAAGAGCAGTCGTCTCTCTGGAACTCTTTTTATTTGGGCCATTGCTCCGGTAATGTTCTTTTCTCTCACAGCACTTAAGCGTCCCGCCGAAGCCAACTGGCCACTTGTGGGTGTGCTGGCAGGCGTGGCCATGATCTTATCCAGACTCCGCAATCGACCGTTCTGGCTCTGGGTGCTCATTTTGCAGAACATCGCCCTTCTGGGACTCGGGTGGATGCTCCTTGCCCAAGGTCCACAACTTGCCTCAATGATTGAGACGGCACGTCCCCGTTGGGCCGAAAAGCTTCGCAAGCCCTCTCGTCTGCGTGAGTTTGCCGGATGGGACCGACTCCATACGCTCGTTTCAGATGTGATCAAGCAGGATACGCGCCCTGTGCAGGTCGAGAGTTTCCAGGTCATGTCCTCACTCCTATTTGCGGATTCCTCGCATAATCCCGACTCCAAGATCGCTTCAAGACTCTTTATCTGGGAAGAGGGCTCGCGCGAAAGTCAGTTCAACCATGCCCCTCGCTACGAGCTTCCCAAAATTTTGAGACAACAGCCGCACTGGCTCCTCTCGCGCGATCCAAAAGAGGTTGCGGGATGCCGTCTCTACCAAGGCCTCTTAAAAGAAGCTTCCGAGGTCTATTTCCTCTACGCCTGCGACTAAGCGAGGCGAGAACGTTTGCGGAATAAAAAAATCCCTACTGCGGCGACGATAAAATTCGGCATCCAGATCGCAATCCACGAAAGTGCTTCATATCGCTTGAAGATCTCGACCGGCGCTCGCTGGAACCAGGTCGCAATCCCAAAGTAGAGCGTCCAATATAAAAGCACAATTACGAGTCCGCTAAAGACCGCACGATTTTTAGCCGTGCGCTTGTTGTCCAAGGCCAGAGCAAAACACAGCGGCACAAACAGCAAACAGGCAAAGCCAACAGCGATCCGTCGCGCAATCTCCGTCCAAACATCGCGCGCGTCTTTGTCGGGCTCTAATTGCAGAGCTGCTCGCTTGCTCACAAGATCACTCCAGTCTTGGCTCGCTGGAGAGTTGCGACTGCGCCCAACGTCCTGCGAAAAATTTGCGTAGAGATTGTACTCGTCGAAACGAATGCGCTGCACGCGGTCACTCTTATGATCTTGTACCAAAATGAGTCCATCATAGAGGCGCAGCACTCCGAAAGAGTTGTTTGATGTGTTTTGAATCCACTGACCGCGTTTGGCAGAAATTGCAGTGCTCTCAGTAAAACTTTTCTCATCGAACATAAAGACCCGGCGCAATTCCTGCGTGATCGGATCAATTTTATCCACAAAGAGAACCATGTTGAGAAAACCTTCCGCGAAGGTGCCTGCCCTGAGCACACTCGTCACCTTCTTCTTCATCGCGGTGTCGATGCTGACCTCAAAAGCACGATTGCCCATAGGTCCCCAGAAGAATGAAACCGCCATCGTAAGTACCGCAATAAGTACACCCACGAAGAGTCCAGGCATTACCAATCGACTCGGAGCCCGTCCCATAGCCTGAAGCGCAAGGAACTCGCGGTCCGAAGCCATGCGGCCGAAGACAATCAGAAGCGAAAACAAAAATGAAATGGGCAATACAATCGGAAGAAAGCTCACCGCAAGCCCGCCGAGCATCTGAACAATGAGGGAAAAATCGAGTCCCTGCCCCACAATCATGCTTGCCAATCGAATTCCTTGGAGTGAAAGTAAGACAAGCTCCGCCACACCGATGCTCAGCGCGAAGATTCTAAAAATTTCACTCACAAAGTAGCGATCGAGTTTTTTCATGGGTGGCGTCAGATTCTTGTCAGTCCTAAGTTTATCAAAGCCTCGAATTCTTTGCCCCGGCGTCAGAGGATATTTTTCGGGTTGCGCCAGATTTAGACTAAAATGATGAAATGTCGTCGAAGCTTCGCCTGCTCATTGCCCTGCTTGTTGCCTTCGTAGGCGGCTCAGCCCAAGCGGCCTACTTTGAACTCTCTGCAAACGGAGCCTATTCGAAATACACAAACGGCAAAACACTCGGCGAGCTCAACACCGAAACCACTCAGAGAATGGGCGCGGGACTGGCCTACAACTTCTTCGGAAATATTCTTTTTGAGTTTAAGTTTAGCAACCAGAAAAAGTTAGACCGCTACACACAACTTTCCCTGGGAGACGGCAACATTTATCGCATCAAGCGCACAAGCGAGTTCAATAACTACGGTTTCAATCTCGTATTAGAATTTGCTCCGCGCAAGGCGCAATTTCGCCCTTACATCTCAGGCGGCATCGGCTACATGAAGCGCAAAGAAAGCACGACGGGCACTTATGAAGACTCTGTTCTGCGTGATGGCGAAACGGCGCTGAGCTTCCAGAGCGTGCCCAGTTCGAGCTCGATCTCGGCAGACGGCGGCATTGGTTTCAAACTCTTCATCGTGGAGCGCCTCGCGATCGAGGGCAGCTTTAACGTGCTCGCTACCGATCTCGACAAAAAAGACGTCTATCTACACTACTCAGGCTCTGGCGGCCTGCGTTTCATTTTCTAGGCGCGAGACATGCTCCGTGCTTCGCATCTATTTGCACTCGCGGCGGCCCTCACGGGACTTGGAGCCTGCGAAGACAGCCTCCCAAGCTACCTGATACGCCAAGGACTTCAGCAGGGCGCCCTTTACATGGGAGCACGTCCGGTGGAAGAGGTCATCGACGACCCCGCTATCGAGCCCCGCGTGCGCCGCTACCTACAGCTGAGCCGCGAGGTTCTTAAATTTGCCTCCACACAGCTCGGCATGAAAACCAACGGCAACTACCGCAGCTACGTGGCGCTCAAAAGTCGCTGGGTCTCCTACGTGGTAGTCGCTGCAGAGCAAGACCGCCTCGAGCCGCGTCTCTTTCAGTATCCGTTCTTTGGGGGCTTACCCTACAGGGGCTATTTCAAATTCGAAGACGCCACCACATTTGCAGCGAAGCTACGCAAAGAGCCACTGGATGTGCACGTCAGACCCGTGCCCGCTTACTCAACCACGGGTTGGCTAGCAGACCCTCTAGTCACCTCAATGTTTGCATCGGAAGTCGACCTTATCGAAGTCCTTTTTCATGAACTCGTTCACGTGCAATTCTATCTGAGCGGCGAGGCAGATTTCAACGAAGCCTTTGCAACATGGTTTGCGGGTCGCGCCACATCTCAGTTCCTCAGCGAAGCTCCTTTTGATGCCGACGAACGCAAACGTCTCTTGTTAGAATTTGAAGTCGCCAAGGTCCAGGACAGCGCCCAAAAAGAAGCGACTCACCGAATACTCAGTCAGGCCAAGGCCTTCTACTCCTCAAGCGACTTCGCAAAGACAAAGCCCAGCTCGCCAGAGCGCGAGCAGTTACGAGTGGAGTTCTTCAAGTCGCTGAGCCGTGGTTTTGCAAATGATCCTGCGCTCGCAAAATGGTCGCAGATCGAATGGAACAATGCGGTGCTGGTGAGCCTGAGCACCTATCATGACTTGGTCGAGGATATCGAGAACTACGCCCAGACTAAAAATCTTACGTATGTCTCATTGCTCAAAGAAGCTCAACGCGATGCAAGCGCTATTCTATCGGGATTGAAACACTCGCAGGATTGAGCGTATTGGAATTCTTCTTTACGAAATCAGCCTGATCCAGAAGCCCCTGCTGGCTTTTCTGAAGATCAGACGCCACAGGGGCGACCGTCGGTCCAATTGGAGCTGGACCGGTCGACACATTCGTGAGAGCCAGTCGCCGCTCTTCGCCGCCCATCGAAACCCGACCGCCTGTTGAGCTTGCTGTGGAATCAACAGACTCGCCTCCGATGGACGCCGGTGCGCGCCCGCCCGTCTCTGGAGCCTTCTCAAGCACCACTTCATTGCCGTCTGCGTCGAAGCCTGTCGTGACACCCGCCGAATCATTGCTCGAATCTTCAACGGAGGCACCCTCAGAATCGCGAGGATTATCGGTCTTCATTTCTCTCACTTCAGAGCTCACTTCAGGACTGGACTCGATCATTGAAGCCGGAAGAATCTTGCTGCCAATGACGGTCGAATACTTGCCCTTGGCAACGAGAATTTCTCTGCCTTGAGAGCGCCAAGCAACGGCACCCTCTTCTGTCGCTAAAAGACTTCGGTAGGATTTTGGATCGAAAGCCACGAGGAATACAGTTCCTCGTACACCCGCGACGGCATTGGGAGTTTTCACTTCAAAGATGTCACCGTCGAGACCAGTGTATTTTTTCTTCACGACGCTGCGAACCTGTCCCTCGCGCAGAGAGAGTGTTGTTCCACTAGTGCCACTGCGTGCCCGACTGCCCAACCGCTCGATCACAAGCCGCGTGCGCGAACCAAGGACCACTTCGTTGTTACCCTCACTCATCAGGAGTTTGGCTCGACCGTCTGGACCCGTTGCGATCACGTCGCCCTCAGAGAAGGCATCTCCCGCAGCGAGTTTTTTTTGAGTGTTCTTGAGGTCGATTCGAATCACATCTCCAACAACGCGAACAGCACGACCTGCGACACGCGGCACAGCCTCGGCCGCAAAGGTCGTCAGTACCAATAGAATTGCCATCAAGCTGTTAGGTAAACTTCGCGTACTCATAGGCTCAACCTCTATTATATGTTTCGGCAGAGATCGGCGCTGGCATGATATTGTTTAGGAAAACTAAGATTTGGTTAAGAAAGCCTCAGCGCTCGAGCCAGGCCATGATCTCGATGTGGGGAGTGTGCGGAAACTGATCGAGAGGCTGCAGCTCCACAACCTTGAAACCAGCGGCAATAAAGTCCGTCAAATCTCGCGTAAAGGTCGCAACATCACACGAGATCGAAGCAATGGCACGCAGCTCGGGATAAGTGGCAAGCAGGCCGGCCTTGTCTTTGAGACCGTCACGGGGAGGATCGAGCACCAAAAGTTCGGCTCTCGGAAATACACTCTTAATCCTTGCATAAGCTGCATCCTGGAAAAGGTCAGCAGCGACCGGTGTCACGCCCTCAAGGTTCTTCGCGCGCAGAGCAACGAGCGCCTCGTCGACGACCTCAGCCGCGCAAATAGCGGCAAACCCATGCGCGCAAACAATCTCTGTGAAATTACCCGAGCCCGCAAAAAGTTCAAGCACGTGCCACTCTTTCGGTAGCGCGGAGATTCGCAAAGCAAGCCACTCCCGCATGACAACGTTTTGCTCCGTGTTGGCTTGGCGAAAAGGCCGGCGCTTATTGAGTACGAGCTCGGCGTTTGAAAAATCTTCATCGATGTCGATGAAATTCCAAGGATGAGGCGGGCGAGGTTTCCAATCTCTGCGAGGCAGTTCAGAGCGCAGCGAACGCAGATGCTTACGATTGGACTCTGAGAGAACAAGACAGTCCTCGACCTCGGCGATGCGGCGAGCACCTAGTTCGACAAATCCAATTCGATCGCCGTCTGTCTTAAGCTGTGCGCGATTGCGGTACCCATAGATTTTTGGCGACGGAAGAATCGGTTTCGCGCTCACATCAAGCCGAGCGCGACGAAGAGCCTGCTCCACACGATCCTGTTTGGCGACAAGTTGGGCCTCGTAGCTCGCGAACTGCCAGACGCAGCCGCCACAGTTCTTCTCACCCCACCCGTGGTGCGGACACGGAGGAACAACTCGGCTTGGCGAGGCCTCGATCATCTCCACAAGTTTTGCGATGCCATGGCGACGCTTGAGCTCAACAACTTGAAAACGACCGACGTCGCCCGTCCATGTTGCGGGAGCAAAAAACACCCGCCTATCTGGAGCTTCCACAACACCCAGACCGTCGGAGGAAACACCTCTGACGCGGCCTTCGAAGATCTCGCCGAGTTTCATCGGAGAATACTCGCGGGGCTCTTAGAGCGACGGGCTCGGGCCTGCGTCCAAGTCAATTTTAATAGGAGGTGATTTTTTGCGAACGTGCTCCGACGCGAGCTGACCACAAGCTGCCGCGATGTCTCGACCGCGCGATGAGCGCACGAAGTTTAGGAGTCCATTTTTGCTGAGAATCTGACGGAATTCACCGATGCTAGATTCCTCCGGGCGCTTGAAGGGCACGTTCGGATTCTCGTTGTAGAGAAGCAGATTCACTTTCGAAGGAATCCCCTTGAGCACCTTCACGAGCTGGCGCGCGTGCTCGGGCTGATCGTTGATGTCTTTGATCAGAATATATTCCCAGGTGATGCAGAAATCACGCGGCTTCGAGGGCATGTCTTCTTTAATAATGTGGCGCACCCGGTCCATGAGCATCTCGATGGGATAAGCGCGATTGACAGGCATCAGCTGGGAGCGAATTTCGTTGTTGGGAGCGTTGAGAGAAATCGCCAGCCGCGCTCGGCTCTCTTTAAGAAAGCGCTCAATCTTTGGAAGAAGTCCCGAGGTTGAGACGGTGATCTTTTTGGGGCCAATGAAGAGACCTTCGTCGGAGGTCATGATGTCGATCGACTCCATCACCGCATCGTAGTTGTCGAAGGGTTCGCCCATACCCATGAGAACCACATTCGTGATCTTCGTGCGGTCGGGCATCATGAGAAGCTGCTGGGCGATCTCACCTGCAAGAAGGTTGCGCTCCACTTTTTGCTGAGCGGTCATACAAAACGTGCAGCCCATTTTGCAGCCAACCTGGGACGACACGCAGACCGTGACCCGGTCCTGGTCTTCGCGAGGAATCCACACTGTTTCGACAGTCTTGCCGTCTTCGAACTGGATGAGGTGCTTTATGGTTCCGTCAGACGACTTCTGACTCATGGCGATCTTGGGCAGTCGGATCTCGTACTCGGCAGCTAAGCGCTCTTTTAAAGGCTTAGAAACATTGGTCATTTCTTCAAAACTGCGTGCACCCTGCTTCCAGATCCAGCGAAAGACCTGGCGCGCACGAAACTTGGGTTCGCCCCAGCTTGCGAAGAGCTCTTCGAGACCCGTCGGTCCGAGGTTCAAAATGTTCTGCTTTTGGGTCATACGAGTGAGCGGAACTATGCCGTTTTATAGCCACCGCGTCAAACACCAATTTATTCGGAAGTTAACTGGATTATTAAGGATTCTTTCCCGATAACCTACACATATGGCCCCATCTAACGGCGACTTTAGCAGCGGCTCGGGTTCTAGCGATGAGAAGACCACGGTCATCATCAGCTTGAACGACCTTGCCGGCGGGCGCGGCGGCGCCGAGGCACAAGTTCCGGTCCTGCGCATGTCTCGTGGAGTGGAAACGGGCCGCCATTTCGTACTCAAGGGACAGACCAATTTCGTTTTAGGCCGATCGAGCGAATGCGCCATCGTCATCCCAGACGCAAGCTGTTCCCGAAAACACGCCGAAGTCTTCGTTTCGAGCGCCGGCAAGATCTACGTCAAAGATCTTGGATCCACGAATGGCACGCACCTCAACGGCGTCAAACTCACCGAAGCTCTTGAGCTCACGGAAACCGATCTGATCCAAGTCGGCGACAACACCGAGTTTGTCTTCGAGCGCATGCGGGAAACTGAGGCCAACGCCCAAGTCGAAATCTACGACAAAGCCACGCGCGACTCACTCACGCGCACCTACAACCGGCGCTTCTTTGAAGACACCCTCGGGCGTGACCTTCAAGCTCGCAATGCCGCTGGATCGGGACTTGGTCTCATCATCTTCGACATCGATCATTTCAAAAAGGTGAACGACACCTACGGTCACCCCGCAGGAGACGCGGTCCTCAGAGAAGTCGGAGCGCGCATGCCCACCGGCATTCGCGGTGAAGACATTTTCGCCCGTGTCGGTGGCGAAGAGTTTGCTCTTATCCTTCGCACAAACGACCCTAAGTCGGTTTGGACCTCGGCTGAGCGACTGCGCGTTCTCGCCCAGAGCCAAGCCGTCGAACACGACGGCAAGAAGATTGCCTTTACGATTTCCGTGGGGTCCTGCTTTGTGAGTGGTCCCGGCAATATCACGCCAGAAAAAGTCTACAAACTCACCGACGAAGCACTCTACGAAGCCAAGCATGGCGGCCGCAATCGCTGCGTAAATAAGACGATTCCCTGAGTCTCACTCTTCAAGAAAATTTCTTACGCATCGACTTGAGAAGCGGCACTCGCTTTGCGAGTTCCCCCACCCGCGTAAAACTCGGGTAAAGCCATTTTGTGGTCAGCGGCCAGCTGTGAACTTCGAGGATCACTTGCACGCGCGTGAGTTCACGTAGGCCCTCGATCCCATGGGTCACGCCAGCGCCCGAGAGCCCCTTTCCCCCGAAGGCTACTGCCGGATCTCCCACGGACACGATCGACTCTCCAAGACTCACAATCGACGTCTCAAGCGTCTCTACGCTGCGCCACTCCTCGCGTGAGAGCTTCTCGCCGTAAACTTGGGTCATCAGAGACCAGGGACTTTGGCGGACCCAGGCCACCGCCTCCTCGAAACTCTCGTAGCCCACGACAACGGCACCGGGTCCAAAACTCGAAGGCGACTCGGCAGGCAAATCGGCAAGACGCGGAAGTTTAAGGAATGTGGCGGGCTGATCCTGAAGAGGACGCAGCAGCTCGGCGTCTTTGAGCGCGCTCGCCCACTCGACCCAAGCGGTAAACTCACGCACAACGCCCTCATGACGAAGCGGAGCCCGACTTGCAAAACTTTCGTGAGCCTCAGGTGTCGCGAGTGTCGACTTAAGAGACGACCAGACTTCATCAAGCCGCGAGCGCGGAACAAACCAGTAGCGCGGAGCCACGCAGGTCTGTCCGTTGAAGTGCAAGAGCGCCCAAAGCAAATGATCGAGCATCGCTGGGGGGACGCCTTTTTCAAGCGACGACTGATGAACAAGCGCCGCTTCCGAGCCACTCGCCTCTAAAACACACTTTGTGAAAGACTCTGCGGCCGCGCGTGCGTAAATCTTTGCAGCCGAGCTTCCACCCGTAAAAATAAGACCCTCAAACGCGCCTCTCTCGACGGCATGCACGCATTCCGCGTCTCCCTGCTCCCACATGCGAAACCGATCAGCACCAAAAATGCGAGGGAGCTCGTGAGCAAAAATACGCGCGACTTCAGGCGTGAAAGGAGAGCTCTTAAACGTGACCTTGTTGCCGGCCGCAAGTGCAAAAAGAATTTGAGCCAAGTGCAGAGAGAGCGGAAAGTTCCAAGTACCCACCACAAGCACCTGCCCTAGCGGCAAGCGACGCTCGACGAGGTGTCGACGCCCGAGAATGCCAGGCAGCCCCGATTGGATACGACGAGGTTCCGCAAAGAAGCCAACATTGTCTTCTAAGAATTCCAGCGCCGACTCGACAGGCATCCAATCGTAGAGATAGCTCTCAGCCTCACTTCGCCCAGTGTCCTTCGAGACAGCAGCCACAAACTCGTCTTGTAGCGCAACGAGGGCACGTCGCCACTCAGCCACGGTTTTGGAACGAGGAATTGCCGAATGGGGAGAAACATCTCTCATGGCGCAAATCTAGGGCCACTGGGGAATCAACGCAAACCGTAGACCATCATTTTCCGGAGCAAATCGGCCCGGGAGACTCCAAGTGTCGAGGCCGCCTGGGTGGCGTCGCCGCGATAAGCTCCCAGGACTGCTTCGAGTTTCTTCTTCTCGCGCACCTGCGTTGTGGCGTCTTCGGGTGCGCTCACCTTGAAGTGCGGGTCACGTGGTGCCTGGACCTGAGTCCCCGGGAAATCTTCGCGCGTCCAGGTGCTGACATCTGATTTGCGAGCCAGCATGTTCTTCACAAGCTTCCTGAGCTCATCGAGGTTCTCAAAGAGCGAAGTTCCAGTCAGGGCATCCACAAACCAAACGGGTGGTAGCTGTTTTGTTCCCGAGACTTCCTGAATGATCTCAATGAGCAGATGCGGCATATCCTGGGCGCGGTCGCGAAGACTGGGCATGAACACCGCAAAGCTCGTGAGCTGTTGAAAGAGTGGCTTCGAGAACTCGCCCTTCATCACGCTGAGAGAGAGTGCGCGCTCAGTCCCCAGAAAGAGGCGAGGCACAGGAATTCCGCGCTGTGTGAACTCCTTGCGAAGAACGAGGTATTCTAGAAGTTCACTTTGCAGTTCGGGAGACAAAGCATCGACAGCTTCGAAATAGATAACATCGCCTGTCGAAGTTTTGGGCGCATACAACAGCTGGGTGAAGCCACTTTCAACAAAGTCACCACGGAAGACCTTGAGCTTTCCGGGGGCTTCGCCACGAAGACTCGCGTGCAAATTCTGGATGTAGAAGTATTCTTCAACGTGCTTGCGCTTGCCGGTGCCTTTTTCGCCGTAAAGGAGAACAGGAATGTCCCGGTGATCCAGCAGGCTTAGCCAGTGGATGTAAGCCTCTCGGAGTGCGGGCACGTACGTTTTCAGCGTGCGGCCAAAAACACCTTTGCGAGCCAAATCCATGGCCTTCCTGTAGAACCGTTCGGCAAGTTCTGCTTGAACTTCCTGTTGCATGTATCCTCCCTGAAACGTCCACACACTGACACCGATCCCGAGTCCTTCGGATCGTCGAATTCTGAATGCAATCGCGGGACCAGCTAAATTTTTAGCCAAGTCCTCGAAATCGTATGGTGAATTTTGCGCTTGCCGACTGAAAAATCGACACTGCCGTTGGATACGTCCAAAAGTTTTGCGATTACAGAGGAGCTATTTTACTGCTGGAAAGCCTCTGACGACTCGAGCCGCCTCGGCCGCCACCCACG
>CAMCVE010000022.1 GCA_945881775.1 Bacteriovorax stolpii | reverse complement strand
TCTCAGGTATCGCAACCTTCTCGTCGCTCAGCTACACCAAGGCACGCTCAAACCTTTACCTGAAGGCCTTCATCTCAGGCAACGCGACGATCACGACCGATTGTTCCTCATCATTTACCATCAAGCACGCCGCTCCAAACAACATCAAGTTCGCAAGCGGCTCCTCGCTACAGCCAACTCAACTTGTCACTGCCGTTTTCCCTCAATTCAGACTCGAGCTCTTCGACCAATTTGACAACCTCGTCAACACAGGCGCCCCCCACTCTCTCTCTGTCGAGGCCTACTCCGACTCGGGATGCTCTACACAGCATTTGGCTGGAACCAAAACCCGCGATGGTGAAGACGACAAGTTTTTCCTGACCTCGGGCGCGAGCTCAGCCGGTGTCTTCACCGTGTCGGACCTGCGCTATCTCGTGACGGGTTCCGTAAAGTTCAAATTCTGGATCGATGGGCAAGTCGCAAGCGGTAGCCCAGGCGCCCTCTGCTCGCCCGCGTTCACAGCCATGCAGTCAAACACAGCCACTTCTGTGGCCTGGAACGCGTACCCCGTCAACAGTCCCAACAGCGCCGATGCGGTCTTCTCGACCCAACCCTCGCTCGGCCTTATCGATATCTACGGCAACAACATCACCTCCACCAAGTCTGTTCGCATCGATCCGTTCACGGACTCGACTTGCGTGACCCTAGGCCTTTCGGCCAAGATCTCAAACAACACCACGACCTCGAGCACTGCTGGCACCGCGACTTTCGCGAGCCTTGCGTACCGGAAGTCTGGCACTGTTTACTTGAAAGCAACGGTTGATGGAAATGCTAGTCTTACCAATAGCTGTCTTGGTGCCGCACCGATCGCCGTAAGCGCAGGCGCGATTGCTAAACTTGTTGTTTCCTCACAACCTTCAGCCAACTCGAATGCGGGAACGGCTCTCTCGGCGCAACCTTCGCTTGAAATCCAAGACGCCTGGGACAACGTGAAGCCCGTCTCAGAAACCATCCTCTTTAGCGTGCACGAGAACGACAACCTCTGCGGAGCGGGTACGCTTCGTTCGAGCGCGCGTAGCGGAGGCAACGACGCTGTGATCTACAGCGCTGTCACGTCTACGAATGGCGTTGCCGCATCGACTGACCTGAGAATTCTTTACGCCGCTACGCAGATGAACCTCAAAGCTTATCTCAATACGGACAATAGCAAGTCCGTCTGTTTCAGTGGGACAAACGTTAAAGCCATCACCCCCACTTCCATCGAGTTGGCGGCCGGCTACACAGTTCCCGCGAGCGCGCGCAAAGCAGACGAGACCTTCCCGAACATGAGCTTCACGCTCAAAGACACCTACGGCAACACCGCCAAAGACACCAGCCACAACATCGTCGTGGACTTCTTTACAGATGCGACCTGTGACACAGCGGCTAACAACACCTACGAGCGCGGGACCTACTCCAAGAGCACCACAACAGGCGAAGCCTCCTTTGGAAACCTTCAGTATGTCCTCGCAGGCAGCACGGTTTATTTCAATGCTGTCTACGGCGCCAACACGAGCGTCAAAACACCTTGTTCATCGGGCACCTCGATCAACCCCGGCACCCCCACTAAGATCATCGTCACCCAACAGTCGTCCACGAGCGGAACGGCCGGCACCCCTCTCGTGCAGTCGCCCTCTCTGAAGATCACCGACGCCTATGACAACGACACCACCCTTGGCACTGCTGTCAACATCGAGCCCCTGCTCAACGCCAACGCGACTTGCACAAGCGGCACTTTGATCAATACGGGCCTCTACACCTACACGGGCAAAGGCAGCACCTCGACCTCGAACGGAAGCATCGCTTTCGGAGGACTGCGGGTCGACCAAGCCGGAACCTATCGCCTTAAGTTCACCGCTCCCAATGCCATACCAGCGATTCCCTTTGGATGCTCATCGGCTGATCTTTTCATCGCTCCTGCAGCGGCAAACAAGATTGTTATCACGTCAACACTGCCCACAACCAGGCGCTCCAACCAGACATATAGTATTGATGCCCGTGTCGAAGACAGCTTCGGCAACGTGATTAACACCGTCGACGGAACCGGACCCGTCACGGCCACTTACTACTTAGATGGTACGAGCTGCGTGACCCAAGCCGAACCACTGACCCTAAGTGGCACGACGGCCTACGCAGGGAACTCGTCGACCGCCACAAACGGAGTCATGAGTTTTGCGAGTTTCGGCTACCGCAGGACCGGAGACTACCAAATCAAACTCACAGGACTGGGTGTCACTTCGGCGTGCTTAGGAGCCACCGCTTCAAGCGGCAACCTCACCTCAGGCAAGATGCTTGTCGAAGCAGCAGATCCGTCCACCATCGAGCTTCCAACACTTGGCCCTTCGCGCGTTGCAACCGAAGCCTGGGCTAACCTCAATTTCACCCTCAAAGACCTGTACGGTAACTCCGCCAACAAAGGATCCTATGGCGTGACCTTTGAAGTCTATGCAGGTGGCGCGGCCTGCACCGTCCTCGCAAACGCCACGACGCAAACTCGACTCGTGACAACTCCTACGAACTTTAGCATCACAGGCGGCACCGCAAGCCTGAGCTCCCTGCAAATGCAGCGTGCAGGCAACTGGCGCCTCAAAGCCAAAGTCACCGGTCATACAGGTGTTGATGGTTGCTGGCCCGCCGACGTGCTCGTGAATGCCGGAACTGCCGTTAAGGTGGCCTGGGCAAGCGGGACAAATTATGACAGCGGACCGAGCACTAACGGTCAAGCCCTTGAAGCAGGACAAAACCTCACAAGTCTCTCCAACGAAATCATGCCCCGCATCGCCATCACGGACACCTACGGCAACGTTAACTCCGGTGTCAGTGGCGAAGTCGTGAGTTTCAAAGCTTACACAGATTCGTCCTGCTCGCCAGCCGCCAATATCGAGAACACCCCCCTCGCTGAAAACGGCACTTTCACAAGCACTCTCGATGTGACCATACCTGCAGTTGCGAGTGGACTAGCAGAAGCAACCTCGTTTGTGGTCAAGACCTCCCACACAAGTTCGATTTACTTCATTGCCCGCACCAGCACCTACGGCGACTCTCCTTGTTCTCCTAGCGGACTGCTTGTCCAGCCCGGCCCCTTGTCCTTCATGCGCCTCCGATCGCTTGATGGAGGTAAGGGGACCGTGATCCTAGACAATGTAACCTACAACAACACCGATCCCGTCTTCTGGGCTGCGGGTCATGACGTGTACGGAAACTTCCGCGGCGACCAGTCGTCGGCCTCTTGGACACTTTTCCGCATGGAAGCACTCGCAACGGGGGTATCCGGCATGAGCGCTGCGACGGGTGCCACAAGCACACTTCAGACCTCGATCACCAACACCGGCAACTTCCGCGTGAAGGCCACCGTGGGAGCTATCGAGAAGGCTGTGGACAATATTCTCATCTCACTGCAAAGCCCCGTTGGCTTCCGCGTCACGCTCGTGGGTGCGCCTAGCGGCAACAACTACACCGCAGGATCTCCAATCCAAGTTCTCATCCAGGCCATCGACGGCGCGAACGCCGTGGTCTCGAGCTTCCAAGGTCTTAAGACTGTGAAACTCACACACAACCAAGGTGCCAACGGCTCGGCGGCTGCCGATAGACTCGGCGGCTGCGCTGGTACCGTGACCAATGCCTACATTGAACCAACCATTCTCTTCACGAACGGCGAGTCGACCTACACCATGACAAACGGTCTGCGCTTCGCGAAACCAGGAACCACCATCACCGCCACGATGGTGGCAGCGCCATATCTCACGGGCGCCAGTCCCTCGATGAATATTCTCGCCGGCACTCACGCGTGCGTGAAGATGATGATGGAAACCGGCGGTGTGAACAACTACTACGGCGGCGGTGGATACTCGCTCGACTCAAGTCAACCCGTGAAGCTTGCGAGCGTTGACACTTTTGGCAACTACATCGCCGACGTCGCTGGCACGTGGTCTAGCTCGGGCAACTTCCTTGGCTACCTCCAAGGCGACCAGAGCGTTGCAAGCACTTCAACAAACTTCTTCACAGGTCGCGCGGGATCAGGAACGCTCGAAGTCTCCTCAGCCCAAGGTTCTGTCAGCGTCAACGTCTCAGCCTCGAACAACCTTGGAGACAAATACTTCAACTCCAATGACTCCGCAGTCTTCCGCAACTACAGCCTACGTAACGTCGCCTTCTACGACTCGGTTATCGACGGTCTCACGACCGAATGGCGCCATAGTGCAACGAGTTCGTGGCACCTCGAAGGGGCAACAGCTTCGGCCGTGAGAAGCGCTAAGCGCGAATTCCCCGCGAAATCCATGCTGGTCGGCACGGACCTTTCACTCGAAATCCTGGACGGCACCCAAAATAGTCTATGGATGCGTTTTAACTCCGCGAGCGGAGCCGCTATTGACAGCTCACGTGGTCGCCCCGTCACTGCCGCCGCACTCAACGGCAAAATCGTCGCGGGACTCAAGAACTCCGTGGAAGATCGTGGCTCACTCGTGATCGCAGACTTCAAGCGCGATCGCGTCTTCCGGCTGCGCAGTCACCCTAGCAGTGCTTCTGACTCGATGGTCTTGTCGACGCTCTCAGGACGAAACAGCAATTCCGGATGGAGTACGAGCACGAGCTTCCCGGTCCCCGCATCGCTTGTGGTGAATGCCGTCGCTCTGCGCAAAGTCGGATCTTTCGAATACTTGGCTGTGGGCACCAAAAACGGAGCCGTGGTTTATCGGATCACCGACAACTTCAGCCCCGTTGGGCCTGTTGACACTTTCAGTGTTGGCTACGCTCGCCATGGAACCACGGGATCCGTGAACGCCGTTAAGATCACCTCTGACGGAAGTCTCTATTACACGGTTGATGGCGTTGGAATCTTCAAAGCCGCTCTCGGTGGGCTCACCTATGCCGCTGACAACACGGGCAGCTTCACTGGCACCGAGCTCTACAACAGCACGAGCCAACGCGCGTCGCTTACGCAAAGCAACTTCACGGCGCTTGACGTGATGGAATCGTCGTCGATCAATTCGGGTTACAACCTCATTAGCGTCGGTACCGATAAGGGCGTGATCCTTGTCCACGAAGGCTCAAGCAACACGACCGCACAGTCTCGCTACCTCACTTACCGCGGTGCTGGTCCCCAGTTCTTTAACAACGTGGCCGAATTTGACGGCGTCAACGATTCCATCTCGATCCCCTTCAAATCTATAATGCCTAAAGAGGAGGGCGGTGTTGACTTCTGGTTCCGTCCCGACGATCAGATCGACAGCGGCACCACGCTCACGCAAACCTTGTTCTACCGTGGCGCGGGTGGCCCCGGAAGTCAGCCCTTCACCACTGCCGGCAACATCGCTGTGCAATTTGCTCCAGGCGGCAAGCTCAATTTCACTTATGGCGTCGGTAGCGGTGCCAAGATCGAGCTTTCCTCAATTAGAAGTCAGTGGTTCAAGGGCACACGCTACCATGTGCGCATCGCTTGGAGCTGGACCTCCGCTACGGAGCTCAAGATGTCTCTCTGGGTGAATGGCTCACTTGACGCTTCCTCAACAGCGACAGGCGTGAACAGAACCTCTGCCATCGCAAACACCGCAGGAATTTTCCTAGGCGGAAGCATTACTGGTTCGCCCTCGCCTCTTGTGGCGAACCAGCAGTTCTTTGCCGGAGCCATCGATGAGCTTCTGGTGCGCAACATTGTTCCTGAAAATAACCTCGATGACCCAATCGACGTTGTCGCAGCTGAGTTCGACATCGGAGAAACCGGAGCGGCTTACCTCTTCCACTTCAACGAGATCTGGGACACAGCGACTTCTAGCTTTGGAGTTGCCGTCGACTCGATCGGCTCCGTCTCAAACGGCACTTTCAGAAATGGTGCTACTAGCTCGTTCCCCGTGCTTGCGGGCTTCAGTCGCGCCGTCTCGCAAGTTGCGGGTGTCGCTAACGCGACCAATCCCAAGCTGATGGTGTCGACACAGTTCAACCAAGGGTCCTACAGCGAAGTCTCAACCCTGCAAACAACGCCCACCCTGAGCGACTCGCGCACCATCGAAAGCAATGGCTTCACGATCTTCCACGTGGAATCGATCACCGACTCGGACGTTGCACTCATCCACCGCGACCAGAACCTCGTGCTCATCCGCCGCTAAGGGACTTAATAAGTCCCGAAGTCGCTTCGAAACTTTCTTTTTGGAGTTTTTCGTCGTAGCGCGCTTGCGCGAGCTTCGCTTTGAGTTCCGACTTTTGTGCGGGTGTGAGCGCGAGCTTGAGATTCCCAGCGCGCAGGATCACGCGGCGCAGTCCTTCAAGGTCTAGTCCGCCCTCAACCTGAGGCAGCCAACGACGAAATTCTTCCTCAAAGCGTTTGCTTAAAGTGTGTTCGTCTTTGCTGGCGCTTGCCACTTGAGCGAGCAGCAGATCGAGTCCTTGCAAGAGCTCCAGAGGCACCTCACCTTCAGATTTCCAACTCGCCAGCATCTTCAAAGACATCTCAAGCGCAGCTCCCTCTTCGCGGGTTTCTAGGGACTGCAAAATCACCAGTCGCGATTGTGGGGTGGCCACACGAAACAAGCGGGCATAAAGAGCCTCGGCCTTTTCACCCGTGCCAAGGTGTTCACTGAGACCTCGGGCCAATGTTTCTGAGACTTCGGGATAGGCTGAGTCACCCCACTTCTCCGTGGCCGCCACAAGGCGCTCGTCTCGCGCCTGACCGAGCCTGGCAAGTGCCATGATCTCGGGCGCACTCAGTTCAAGATGCGCGGGATCTTTCAGGGCAGCGTCAATCGTTTGACGATCCACCTGCAGAGTGCTCTCCAGATCCACAGGCCGCTCCCTGAGAGCCTTGATCCCGATCACCGCCAGCAGCGCCACGGTGAATACAAGAAATCCAAAAACCTTTTTTTGATTCCGATCGAGAGTCATCTTCACTCAAGCTTAACAAAGCTTCGTCCGATAGATAAACCATGCGACGCGAAATCTGTTTGTGGGTCGAATGGAGCTGGGCTCAAGGCCACTTAAGGGCCAACGCACCCCAAGACGAAATCGAGTCTTGGTCTCGATCACTGGCCCACTCACTCGCACGCGCCCAACCCACACGCTTTGGGAGCCTCGACGAGTCTGCCGCTCACATTGCCATTCTCATCCGTCGCAGCCTGAGCGCACTCTCCTACGGACAACGCCAGCCCGCGGATTTGCACCCCCAGCGATTGAGCTATTTGCAAAAAACCTTCGCAAGTCTTGCGGCCTAAGCGCGCTTGCCAAAATTTGTCACCCACCTGTCCGCAACAACGACATGACTCCTCAAACACCTTAAGCACTTAAGTACTGGCACACTCCTCGCTCCTACTCTCTTCTAGAGAAGGTTGTGTGTTTATGAGCCATCAGAAATCCCGTTCCGTAATTCCTCCTTATATTGTCTTCGGGCTTTTGCTCGGTCTCGTGCAATGTTCCGAGACCGCGATGCGCTCGGCGCTCTATGAACCTGATCTCGGCAACGACACTCCGATTGGCCCCACCAAGGCCTCTACGGAGAAAACACAAAGCACCACGAGCACAGCACAGCGCTCGATTGACCGAACAATTCACGGCTCTCAAAAGCCTGTGAATGAGACCGAAGGCGGTCCCTCGACGAGCGCAAAGACAAGCACGTCGCAGGCCTACGGCTCGCTCTCCGAAATGGAGCTCACTCTGACCGATAAAGAAAACTTCATGGGCACGCTCTGGCCCGAAACCACCTCGAACAAAGTCGAGATCGAAAGCATCCGCATGGACCTCAGGACCACCGAGGTCCTCGATGAACTCAGCGAGCGCCACCTCGAGGGTTACCTCGTCGTGAAAGCTCTTGGTCTCAAGACCCGCCAGTTGAGCAACCAAGGTCCCGTGATCTTTGCTGCGGCAGGCGCCACGGACATCATGCAAGCCGAGTTTAGGATCACGACTGAGCTCAAGCTGGTTGTGGACATGACCCGCGCCCGCTCACGCACTCCAGAGGAAGCCGACCAGAACCTCTGGGAAGGCTCGGTCACTCTCCTCAAGGGAGAATCCCGCGTGAAAGTCGGCAAGATCAAGGGTCTGGTCACCCTTCGTGAAGCTGACTAATTTTTAGGCAGCTGCCTGTTAGCTATCTAGACAAAGGGGGGTGCCTTCACACCCCCTTAATCTCATTTAATACCTAAAATTCATGCACTTACCCCAAGTCCTATGATCCTGGCACAACCCATGCTTCTAAACAGGCAAGAGGGTTAGGTTTATGGAAAAGAAGACTTTTGGACTGTATCTGCTTCTAGCCAGTGTGATGACTCTGGGCGCTTGTGCTCAACAAGCCTCGTCGGCGCGCACTAACAACAATGTGAGCGACGGACGCGGCACGACCACAAATCCAGGATCGACGACCACCGAGGCAGTTCGCTACTGCGACAAAGAGCTCACCAGCACAAGCTCTACAAAGCTGTCGGACTTCTTCAGCGTCATCGTGAGTCAGCTCGAGGGCGACCCCAGCTTCTGCCAAGAAATCTCTGGCGTGGGAACGAGCGGCGTCGACGTGTACTGGATGGTGGAATACGAAGATCGCTACGGCATCCGCTCCGTCGATTTCGGCCCCGAGCACATCGTTACCAGCAAACTCGTCTCGAGCGGATCGACTTATAACTTCGACGTTATCTTCAAGGATGCCTACGGTCTCATGAGAGTGATCGCAAGCGGTCCCACCTCAACGGGCATCCTGACGGGATCGATTTACTACTACAACTTCCCTTCGTACGAAGAAGCTCTAGACGCGGCCATTCGTGAACTTCAGCTTGAATGTCAGAACGGCACGAAGACCGTCTACCAGTGTCTCGGTTACACCTACCCCACCAACTGGTGGAACCAACCTCTCGCCACCTCGGCTGGCCAACAAGTCAAAGACATGGCCAAGGCGATCATGAGCGACAGCACGAAGAGAAAGTTCCTCGGCAACGTCCAGTTCGACGTCGGCGATGCGACTTTCCCTCACTAGATCCACGAAGACAAAACGAACGCTTAAGTAAAATAAGTGAATGGAGAAAAAGATTATGAAGAACGCAAAACTGTATCAAAAGATTTTTGGAGTCCTTATGCTCTCGAGCCTGGTGGCTTGCGGCGGCAACGACGACGACAACCCCAACTACGGCATCAATGATCCGCGCTATGCGGGATTTGCAAGCGCCTGCGGCGACAGCTACGCCTATGGAAATCTGCCCTATAAGACCACCGTGCGCGGACAAGATCCTTCGGGCGCGGTGATTGAACTGCTCATTTACGGCGACGGAACGGGAAACATTGGAGCGGTCGGGCAACTCACGATCCCAGATCTCTCGCGCCTGGGTGCGGGTCTCTATGGCAGTCACAGCACCTGTGTGAGCTCGCAAGGTCTCACCGGCCAGATGCAAACAAGTGGAACCGATGACGAAATTCGTATCAACTTGCAAGGCAACAGTCTCAGCCTCACGCCTTACAGCGGACACGATGCCTACACGCCAATTATCCGCAACCAGTACCTCGTTGGTGATTTCGTCATGAACATCAACGGTCGCCAAGTGAAATTGATGTTCTAAGCCCTGTCCCAAAACTTTGTGTTAAAGCCAACCTAACCCCTGGCTTTGTGAGGCTCCGATCAATAACCCGATCGGAGCCTCACTCTTTTTTTGACCTTGCCGATTCACGCCGGCGAGGACTACACCCGAGCCATGTCCGAAACCTCCCACGTTGCACTCGTCCTCAGCACGGTGTCCAGCTCCGTGCGCTGGGTGGCCTACGACTCTTTGAGTGGTCATCTTCTCGGAGAGCGATCGTGGAACGACGACCAGAGCCGCGCACTCTCAGACTCCCTCGGACGCGAACTCGCACTCCTGCCTGTTGCGCTCTCAAAAGTTGGGAAAGTCTTGGTCCTCACAGGTCCTGGTGCCTTCACGGGTCTGCGCATGGGTGTGGCGTTTGCGATGGGACTTGCACGAGGACTTGGTGTGCCGCTCGTTGCGATTCCGACATGGGATCTCTATGGGCGCCCGTTTTTCATCCCGACGCGCCATCAAATGGCCAAGAAACTCAGCTTAAGCGCGTGTCTCCAAGAGTCGCTAGAGTTCATGCACGTGACTTCACCCACGGAATCGACGCTCGCCAAACCCTCGCTGGGCGATTTGGTCCTTGGTACAGCGGAGAGTCCCGAGTGGCCCTCAGTCGAAGATCTACTCCAGGCGGCGCTCCACTCCAAGACACCCCAGCATGACTCTGAGATCAAAATTTTTTATGGACTCGAACCCAAGATTTCAGGTGAGCGAGAGACCCGCTAACGACACGACAAGACTTAAGAGTCCCACGACGGTCCAACGATTCAGCAGATTCCAAAAGCCCATGCGCCCTTCGGCCTCGAGAGTGATGCGCGCCAGATACATCGAAGCAATCACGCCCACGATGATCTCCGACCCGGTGAGAAGTCCCAAAATCACAAACCAATGCGAGTACGCGGCCCAGCACAAAACTCGCCGAAAGCCCCAGTGCGGCCACACAAGCGAAAGAAGTGCCGCGAACAGCAGCATCCCGCAAAATGACCTAAGAAGATGCGTGAACACCATGATCTCGCCGGCCAGTTTCACACCAAAAAATACGAGCGACTCTAGCGCCGACACGTGGCTCGAACTTAGGCCCAGAGCATGGTAAACGGGCCTCAATTTATCGGATATAAACCCCAAGACGTCAGCCGTGAGAGTCGCCTCAGGAGCGAGGAAAGCAATCGAGACCAAGGCCGTAGCAAAAAGATAAAACCCCAGTGCCTTTGAAATCGCCCAGCCCGAGACTGCACTCTCATCGGTCGCCAGACTCGCGCAAAATCTCAAGGGGCGCGCAAGCAATCGCCCGAGATCTTCAAGCGGATTCGTGCGCGCTACTAAGATTTCCACGTGAGCGTCCACTTTATGCAAGGACCGCTTTGCGTCGAGCGGCGCGGAAACCAAAAACTATAAACAGACCTGCGACAATCAGGATGAAGCCCCAAACCTTGCGGATGTCTTGCGAAGTGAGTTTCAAAAAGGTCTGCCGCAAATCGCGCGGGCGGATACCGATGAGCTCCGAGTCTTGTAAGAGGTAACTCAGAGAGTTCATAAACAGATCCGAGTTGCCCGCGTTGGCAATCACGCCATTCACCACAAAGAGATCGTTCGAGAACAAAATCACACGTTCTTTTTTCTTGTGGGGCTCGCCCTCAGGGTGCTCGGCCATCGGATCAGGAACATCACCTCTGGCCTCAGGCACCGAGGTCTCGGGGGGCGATGCGAGTGCCTTCTCAATAAGAACTCCCACGGGGACCGGACCCTTGAGATCGCTCGAAGCGGGCCGCACGTCGCGAATCTGCGCAATGTTTCCGGACTTGGTATACGTGCGTGCTTCTGAAGACACGAACGGACGCACCGTGAGATCCTCGCTTTCAGACTTGGTCGGAACCTGAATCGAGCTTGCCTCGGGGAAAACCGTGATGAGACTAAATCCTTCAGTCATAGGAACATCGCGAGCGTAGTTGCGTGTCGCGACGAAGATAGGGCTTTCGGGACGGTAGGGATCAATCAAAAGATCCTGACGAATCTCGACTCCATATGCCTTAAACGAATCCCGCCACTCTTTGGGAGCGCGGGGGCCAATCAGAGAAATCATCGAGCCGCCCGCTGCAAGGTAGCTCTTTAGGATGGCGCTTTCTCTTTCGAGGGGTGCATTGCGCGGACCGATGTTGGCCAGCGCTTCACAATCTGCGGGAACCTTCTCGTTGTTGACGAGTAGGAGCTCGCGCGCTTCGTAGTTCGATTTCTCAAGCGCCTCTTTGAGAGTCGAGACGCCTTGGGCTTCGCGGTTGTCGAGAGACGGTTGTCCATGACCCGACACAAAACAAACCACCTTCTTGCGGCCTTTAGTCGCCTGGATCAAGGCGTTGGTGAGCTGCTCTTCTCCTTTGGAGTCGGAGAAGTTCTCGATGCGAGCCTCGCGACCCGATCCCATCGCCTTCACCACGATGACGTTGTTGCGGCGAATTTGATCGGCTTCGGCATCGGCGCTGAACTCGTTGGGGTTGCGAATCTCAATCTTAAGCTTTTCACCACCGAGCTGCGAGTAGTTGTCGAAAAATCCACGCATGTCGACGCCTTCCGACATCTGCGCAATGTTTGTCGTCCAAACACGAACTCGAACTTCTTCCTTAAGACCACGAACGACATTCTGCGTCTGATCGCTCAAAGTGTGCAGCTTGTTGGATGTGAGGTCTTTCTTGAAGTTCTTCTTCACCGCAACCCAGTTCACCACGCCAAGAATAACAAAAGTCATCAGCGCCATTATAAAAAGGCTGAGACCAAACTGCGTACTGCGCAGCTTAAGCCACGCGACGAGACGGTCGAGACTGAAGAAAATCCACAGCGCCAGACCCACGAGCGCCAGACCGAGAAGCACGGCGTATGAAGTCCAGTTGATCCCGAGTGAAGGGATAAACGCCCACACGACGACGTTCCCAAAAAGAGATCCAATAAAGAGCCAATAAGCAATTTTTGCGATCGACATAAATTACGACCTCCAGGCCCGGCTCTCGATGGAGCGGTTGGTGAGGAACAAGTAGAAGATGATGTAGCTAAGGAAAATCACGAAACTCTTGAGCTCAAGCGTCCCACGAGAGAAGGACATGAACTGCTCATTGACGGCCATCTGCTGAAGCGTCGCTTGAACGCCACCCGAAGTGGACTGAGCCCATAGCGACAGAAGCCACAAGAAAAAGATGTTAAAGAACGTGAACACCAGCGCAATAAGCTGGCTCTCCGTGATGCTGGACCAGAAAGTTCCGATCGCCACATAGGTGAACGAAATCAGAACCAGACCCAAATAGGTTGCACCCACGATCCCCATATCGGGCCCTGGGCTCTGGGCGCTCTTGTCGCTAAACGCAAAGAGGAAAATCGGAAAAATCACCGTCATCCCGAGCATGATGAGCACAATCGTCGCAGCACCTGCAAACTTGGCGATCACGAGCTCAATCGTGCGAATGGGCGAGGTCATCAGAAGCGCGAAGGTGCCCTGAGAGCTCTCGGACGTGAACAGACGCATCGTGAAGAACGGAATCATAATCATGAGGATCACATGCATGTTGGCGTAAAAAGCTTCCGCCAAACGGTCGATCGTGATCTGTGCACCCATCTGATAGGCACTCGCTTGCATGTAGTTCAAATAGTTCTGCAAGAACGAATTGAACATGATGCCCATAAAGAACACGAACATGCCGATAAAGACGTAAGCGAGCGGGGTGTAGAAATAAGCCCGGAACTCGCGTTTGAACATCGTGGAAATATTTTTGAAGAACATCGTTCTCACTCCTTAGTGCTGCGTGTGGGCAAGAGACTCGCCCGTCACGATCTTCAGATAGGCTTGTTCAAGGGTGTCTCCGCGCGTGAGCGTGTCGACCGTGTCATCGACCATGACCTTGCCGTGATTGATGAGCACCACCTTGCCACAGGTCATGACCACTTCGGGAAGAATATGGGTTGAAAGGATTACGGTGTGATTGCCCGCGAGGCCCTTGATGAGATTGCGGATCTCAACGATCTGCACCGGATCGAGACCGACTGTCGGCTCATCGAGGATGACGACTTCGGGATCATGCACGAGTGCCTGCGCAATACCGACACGCTGTTTGAAACCTTTGGACATCGTCGCGATGATGCGTTTTTGGTTGTCGCCCAATCCACAGCGATCAATCACGTAGTCGACGCGCTCTTTTTTGCGAGACTTTTCGAGATGTTTCAAATCAGCGACGTATTCGAGGTACTCGCGCACTCGCATTTCGATGTAGAGCGGAGGATTCTCTGGCAGATAGCCCACGCGCTTCTTGACTTCGAAAGGTTCCTCAAACACGTCAAAGCCCGCAACCCGAGCGGTGCCAGAAGTTGCCGGCATGAACGCGCTGAGAATCTTCATGGTCGTCGACTTGCCCGCGCCGTTAGGGCCGAGCAGTCCGAGAATCTCACCCTTCTCAACTTTGAAACTGATCCCCTGAACCGCGATAAAATCACCATATTTTTTAACCAGATTACTGACTTCGATCACAGAATTTCCTCCGAAACGGGGGCAGGACCCCACTATCGCTCCAAGTCTCAAACTCCCCCCTATTAAAGTCAAGAGCTTGCGGTACAATGAAAGTCTAGGAGACCGTTTGGAAATTCAACTTCTGGACCTCTATCGTGACTTCCTGCTTCCTTTGACGCCGAGCAAGGCCGTCTCAGATCTTCTGAGCGTGATCATGACGGGCGGCGAGACAACACAGGACCTCGCTAGAGCCATCGAGCGCGATGCCGAGATCAATGAATGGGTGCAGATCGCTGCGCAGCGCATCGCGAAGAGCTCGCGCGTCACGACACTCGAACACAAGGTGTCCTTGCTCGGCCTCAACCGAGTTCGCAACATGCTCGTAGGACGCCATATCGAGCGAGCGATCGTCCCCGAAAATAAAACGCTTCTCGCCCTTATCCAAGAAGAACGCGAAAAAAACCGTGCGTCCGAAAAAGGACCTAAAGCTGCGGACCCCGAAGCTCCCGAAGACGAGGAACAAATATCAATTCCAGACTTCGTAGCTTTCGAGAAATACACTCCCTACTCGGTCCGCGCCGAAGGCGCGGCGATCGAGCTCAAATACTCCTTTCCCGGACAAGCTTTCGCGGCGGGCGTTCTCTTTGACTACGTCCGTACTTTCCTCGAAACCCTCGAGATCGAAGCGAAGGTTCAGGAACAGCGCTTCAAGAAGCCAGAAAAATTTGTCGACGAGCTTTTCCTCGACGGTCTTCGCTGCGCAATCGCCTCAAACGAGATCGCACAGTTCGTTCAGATCCGATACCAGAAAAATATCTTCTTCAGCTCCCTCGTGCGCAACATCGGCAAAGCGATACTCCTCGCCTACGATCCCGTCGGCTACGAGCGCAGTGTTTTCACTCACCGCGAAGCTCTCAAATCAGGAGTCCCCGTACGCAGCTACGAGGTAGAAGAGGATGAATTCGATCTTGACCATGCGCAGATCACAGCCCTCTATATTGGACGCGTTCCCTGCTTCCAGGGGCTCGAAAAAAGCATCGACTACCACCACAATCCCAGGCTCCTCAAATCGCGCGACCGTGAGCAATACGCGCTCTCTAGCGTGCTTCGATTGGCTGGACTGCTCGTGACAACTTACCAAGACACGCGCGTCAAGGAATCAGACATCGCACGCCTGCCTGACCGTAAGATTGTGACAAGTGAAGTCTTCCAAACCCTCAAGCTCACCCCCCAAGAATGGGACAAGGTGAAAAACGGGTACGCAATGAATCTTTTGAAAATCGGAATTTAAGCGGCGTTCATTTTCAAGCGCTCGATCTGGGCGGTGAGGAGCTCGATCTGGCTTTCTTTTTGTGACTTCATTTCGGTGAGCTTCTTGTTATGCTCCTGAAGATGCTTCAGGCGTGCGTTGACCTCAACAAGACTTTCCTTGAGATCGGCGGAGGTCAGCGGTTCACGGCGCTCTTTCATAAGTCGCTTCACGTCAGCCGCTAAAGCTTCAGAGAGCCGCTTGTGCTGGTCGAGATCGTTTTGAAGCGTTTCCAATTTCTTCACGAGATCGGGGTCGGCTTCCATACCCATGGCAGGGTTGCTCAGTGATTCGCGCGACGGAGCAGAGCTCCCCTCAGTATAGGCACTCAAAGGAGTTTCGCCCGAGCTCAGCTGCGTGTCAGCAGGTCGGTCTCCCGTGACCGAGGGTTCAAAAAGATCCTTTTTCTGGGCTGCGACTGGAGCTGCCACAGGCGAAGGAACAACCTCAAGTTTCACAGAATCTGCGAGCATCTCTTCTGAAGCTTGTGCGTTCACGTAAGCAAAGAAGTAGGGCTCCACTTGCGAAGTCGCCCCCTTCAGAAAAGAAATCGTGCTGAGCAGGAAGAACTCCGTCGAGGAGGCTTTAGCTCGAGCGCAGCCCCCAAGAAACACAAGATTGCTGGTGATCTTTGCGACATTGAGAATATCCGAGCGCGGACTCGCACTCGCTTTCGCTTGACCCTTAACCTGAGACAGCGTGACACCGAAGTCCTCTAAGAATTTGTCACCTTTGACCTCTCCCGAATCCAGCGACACTCCGAGAATAAGTTTGCCCGAATCGATGCCGTAGCAGATCTTAAAGGGCTTGATGACCGTCGGGCCCTTTGGCGTATTCTTGACGTGCGACGAGCTCAGTGCAACGAGAGCGCGTTTGAGTTTTTGAATATTCACTCCGAATCGCGAAACGAAGTTCATGAGCTTCAGCACTAGCTGGTTAAAATCCTTGATCGTCGCAATTGACTCCAAAGCAGCCTTCCCTCCGGGATGGAGGAACCACTTCAAATCGATCTCGCCGTCGAAATGATGAAACGCATGCACGAGACCTGCTGCGAGGAAAACGTCGGAGCGATCGATAGGAGGAAGGAAGCCCGTGAGAGCATCCTTAAGGAAAGGATCTGCCGCATCTTCGGGCGCCGGCTCGCCGAGCAGGAACGCAGGACCGCGGAAACCACGAGCACGCAATTTCTTGAGGCCATCAAAGCCCGGATTCGACGGACTGAAGGCATCTAAGAAGAAACTGACTCCAGGATCGGCGAGATGAGCGTCTGGGACGTCCGCAAGCGTCCGCGCCACTTGAACGCGGTACTTCACTTGGAAGCGGGACTCTAAAAAACCTGCGCTTAAGCGGGACTGCACTCGGGCATCTTCGCTCAGCACCCAGACTTGTCTCATGAAGTCTTTATCGACAAACCCCAAACATTTTTTTAGTCATATTCCTTATGAAGTTCTTTCTAGACACCGCCATCACCAGTGAATTGCGTCAAGGAGTTGCCACCGGCCTCGTCGACGGAGTGACCACCAACCCAACCCTCATCGTCCAAAGTGGTCGCAAACTCGATGATGTTGTTCGGGAAATCACCGAAATCGTCGACGGCCCGATTAGCGTCGAAACCCTCTCCACCGACGCTGAGGGCATGTACACGGAAGGCAAAAAGTTCGCCACCATGCACAAGAATATTGTTGTGAAATGCCCCCTCACAGAAGCTGGACTCACCGCAACAAAGCGCCTTTCTAAAGAAGGCATCCGCGTCAATGTGACCCTTTGCTTCAGCGCCAACCAGGCGCTGCTCGCCGCCAAGGCCGGAGCTGCGTACATCTCACCCTTTGTTGGACGCCTCGACGACAACGGTCAAGACGGCATGCAACTCATCCGCGACATCGTGCAGATCTACAAAAACTACTCCTTCAAGACGGAAGTTCTCGCCGCAAGCCTGAGGCACCCGATTCATATTCACCAATGCGCTCTGGCCGGAGCCCATGTCGGCACCTTCCCCTTCAAGGTCTTCCAACAGCTCTTTAAGCACCCGCTCACGGACATTGGCCTAGAGAAATTCCTCTCGGACTGGAAAAAGGCACAGGGCTAAAGTTCTGAGCTAAACTCATCAACACCATGGCAAATGGCAGCGAAGACCTTCAAGCGGAGTTAAATTGTTTTTTTGTGTCGGCGGGCCGGCACGACAAAGATCGACTCGAACTTCAATTCGGTTTCGACGGCCTGCTCTCAAGTCGCGAAAACGAATTTTCGTACGTCGTCGACTCTGCTCTTTTCGTCCCCAAGAGCCTGGGTCTCACAGATCTCCAGAGCACCATCCGCGAAGACATCCAAAGCTATGTGCGCCTCCACACCCACGTCAGTAATCCCGAAAGTCTGACAAGTTTTGCACGTGTCGACGAGCGCTTGCGCAACCTAAAATCCGATCTCAACGGCGAAACGCTCCGCAATTTCGGAATCGACTTTCAGGGCTTCCTCAAGGCCAACGACAAAAAGATCCGCGCCAAACTTCGCAGCATGAGCGCCGGCGTGCAAGACGAGAACTCAGCTCAAGATATCGAAGCCATCCGGATCGAGTTGCGCGAAGTCGAACACCTTCTCGAAGATTTCCGCTCCGTCATTAAGGCTCGCAGTCTCGAAGGCTATCTTCCTGACGATCTTCTCGACCGCAAACTGGACCACGACCTGCTCCTCCTAAATGAGTACATTTCTCATCTTTTTGTTCAATATTTGGGTGACCTCTACGCCGTTACGATTGGAGCCCCGTCCCTCGAGAAGATTTCCAACGTCCTCAAAAGCATCAGTCGCGATGAATCCACGGTTCGTGAACGCAACCGCTTCGTCATCGACGAGCGCCACGGCCCCACGAGCTCGCGCGATTTTGACCAATACCCTCGTCGCATCAGTATCCTTAAGAAATATTTCCAGAGCCCGCTCTTTGTGCAGGAGTCGAGCGCCTCGCTCGAGCGTCGGATGCTTGTCCCTGTCTACGGCGTGGCTGCCGCGATGGCCGCTTCATTTGCGATCATGGTGCAACTCTACCAAGTGCGCACCTTAGAGGAACGCGTCGGCATCAATTCCATCGCCCTAATCTCGCTAGGTGTGATTGCCTACGTCGCCAAAGACCTCATGAAGGACTGGATGCGCAAGTCTCTCCTCAGAACCAGCAACCGCTGGCTCCCCGATGAGAACCGTAAGCTCTTTCTCATCAAACAAAAAAAGAAAGTGAAACTTGGGCAGATCGGCGAATCTCTCAAAATCTTCGACTCTGAAAAACTTCCCGAAGCCCTCAAAGCGATTCGCTATCGAAGCGCCACTGATCGCCTCGAGCGCGAACTTGGCGAAGAAGTTCTTCATCTACGCAAGCGCGTCACGCTCGACCTTGACGCCCTCGAGACCCAACGCGAATTTCCCTGGGGCTTCCGCGAAATCATTCGCATCAAACTCGATCGCGAAATGACTCAGATGGATGATGCCTTCAAGAAGATGTACTTCGTCAATCGTCAGGGTTTCCCGATGCAAAAACAAACGCACCGTGTTTATCACCTGCATCTCGCGACCTGGATTCGCGCTCAGAGCGATGATCCGCTTTCGCCCCTCGTGAAGCCAGCCTTCAAGGCTTTTTTGCTATGCATCGACAAAACAGGTATTCTCTCCTGCGAACCTTTATCCTGGGACAAGAATGGCACAATTCCTCCGACTCCTTAAGTCCACTCCTCATCTTGCAGTCTCTGTGACGCTGGCCTTTGCCTCGACTGCGAGCCACTCTGAGCCGCTTAACACCGTAATCGCTCCACAATTGGGCGCCATAGCAATGAACGAAACACGGCAAAGTTCTCCCAACTCCACGACGAAAATCGATGGCTACCGCTACAGCTTCCGCATCGACTTTATGAGCCTCTCGAACAATGTCTCCATCAACGCCACTGCAGCCACGGGTGGCAACTACAACGACTACGGTCTCCAGTTTCGCATTTTTGATTTGTTGCAACTGGGTCAGCGAAGCTCTTCGGGCGTCTACTATGGCGCAGGGCTGGGTTTTGCTTATTCCCCCGGATACACGACCGAAGAAATCGACGACAACGTTTCTTTCCTCGATGTCATTGCTACTGCATTCCTACGCTTCCAGTGGGACACGATATCGAGCTGGGGAATTTTTACGGAATTTGCTTACGAGGGAGTCACGCATCGCATTCTCAACACAAACCCTCGCATCCAGAACGAAGGCGCCACGCACCGCTTTGTGGTGAGCGTGGGACTTCCCTTCGAAGTGGATCTCTAAATTTCGATTCTTAAGGACTAATTGTAGAAGCGCTGAACGCTGACGACCTTACCGAGAATTTTAAATTTCTCGGAAGGATCCAGCTCGATGGGAGACATTCGTGAGTTATGGGGAATCAGCTTGATGGGTGCGCCCTTAGTCTTAGGTAGCTCAAGCTCTTTCACCGTCGCCTCGCCATCATAGTCCGCCACCACAAAATCACCGCTGCGCACGCGCGCTCCTTTGTGGACGATAATAAGGTCACCTTGCTGGATACCCGCATCGATCATGCTCTCACCTCGGACACGAAGTGCAAAGAGGTCCTGCGGTCCTGCGCGCTCCTTGAGAAGCTCGGGCGTCACGGTCACAGCACCAAGCGCAACCTCAAAGGCATCTTGCAAAGATCCGGCAGCCACTTCGCCGACGATCGGCACCGTAAGCACGGGGATCTGTCGATTCTGAGCAAGCCTCAACTTGCGCCCCTCTTTTTCAAGAGAGCCGTTCTCTAGCAAGGCCTGCACATGGTCCTGAATCGTTCCGACGGCAGACACGTTCATGGCCTTGGCCATATCGCGGTAGCTCGGAAAACGTTGTTCCTGACTCACATGGGCCTGGATAAATTCAAGCAATTCGCGTTGTCTCTCGGTCAGCATGAGATCTCCTTAAAGAATGAGCGGTCGATTGATGTGTCGATAGAGAAGAAGATTGAGAAGAAGATAGAGAAGCTAAAGCACGGAGGCTCCTGAAGGGCGTCGAATATAGAAGGCCTTCACCCCGGCGGATATTCCACCGCCGAGCGCCCGTCCACTCGACGCGCAGTCCAGCGCCCAAGACTTCGCAAGCGTGTTCGTGCACCCAAAGCAAATGCGTGTGCGTTCTTTCGGCATTCAGCTGCCAACGGCGCATCCAAACACGCGCTTGATGTTCGGACTGAAAACGATCAAAGCCCCTGAGCAGCACGCCCTCGCACAAAGAACTCTCCAGGAGTAGTTGTACAAGCTCAGGCAAAGCCTCCTGGCGCGAAGCTCGCAGCCAGAAAACCCGATGCTCCTGAACCGCCTGTCGCAATTCGCGGGGCAGGCCTCCCACAAAAAGATGTTTGTCGTCGGGGCCCTCGACGATCACCCAAGGGCGACTAACAGCGCCCGAAAAAAGCGATTCATGGACAAAAGACAGGGCACAACCGAGCCCACCATCGCCTGCCTTCGAAATCGCCTCAAAAACCATACAAATTTACGGTAACCGAAAAGCGTAGCATCTGGCAAGTCCCACATGAAAGCGTTCCCTGAACGCCGCTCTCACGGCGCCAAACCCCTGACGCACCCCCCATCAACGTTACTCGCAAGAACTCCGATAAGACGGCATGATGCACGAAAAATCTCAGCAACAGGCCTCCCGAAATTGCTTCTACGTTTTCGGATTCCTCTTTCTGCTCGTTGTAGGCACGCTCTTCTCGCAACACGCCAAAGCTCAAGGCTCTGGATCAGGATCGGGATCCTTCAACATCAATCCGAGCGGCATTTCGGGCTCTGCCGGAGCGGGAGTAGTCCTCTTTGACGTCGTCAAACCGAGCTCTGAATTTGTCCTCGATCAGGGAATCTTCGCCGCAATTCAGGGCGAGCGTGGTCTGGGTTTCTTGCATCTCTATCTGACAATTTCGCTGAGCTATCTCACCACCCAAGGACAAACCGCTTACAGGTACTCCACTCTTTCCGGCGACATCTACACCGGAACCGACGTGAACTTCACCACCCAAGTTTTCCAAGGAGGCCTCGGACTCAAGTTCAAGCTTCTTCAACAATCTTGGGTCAGACCCTACGTCGAAGCGGGCGGAACAGGCGGCTACTACCAAATCGCCTACAAGGACACGGCCACCAAAGTCACGGGCCCAGGCAGCGCGGCCAAAGACAAAGATGCGATCCTCGATTTCGGAACCTATGCCGAGGGCGGCGTTGAACTCGCGTTCTCAAGCACTTTCGGAATCCGCGCAGCAGCACGCTTCACCGAGAACCAAACCAAACCTTTCGTGACGCTCAACAATCAAAAAATCCAGTATCGCAGCGAGATCTATTACCTCTCAGCGCTGAAGAACTTCTAGAAAATGTTCACACCTCTTCTTGCACCCCACCTGATCCCTCTGTTTGTCATGGTGGCCCTCACCTTCTGGGTTCTCTTCGTTTTAGGATGGCGGCGCATCCCCAACGCCGGCAAATATCCCAAAGGCTATTACAAGCTCCTGCGCCCCAAAAGCGGCGAGTCTTTTGAGCCACTCGCACACGTCGAGCAAGCGGCGCGCAACTTCATCAATCTTTTCGAAGTGCCCGTCCTGTTTTATGCCGCTACATTCGTCACCCTAGAACTCCGCATGCAGGACGACATCACGCTGGCCTTGAGCTGGGCGTTTGTCATCACGCGCATCATCCACAGCGGCATTCACCTCTATCCCAACAAAGTGATCCCGCGCATGACGAGCTTCTTCGTCGGCGTCTTCGTCCTTATGGGCCTGTGGATCTACCTCGCCACCCGAATCTTCACCTAACTCCGGCACATTATCTCTCCTATGATAAAATACGGAAATGCCCCGCAAGATTAAGTTGGAACTAGGCACTCCATGCCAACTGAAGTGTCCCTCTTGTCCTACGAGTCAGGGACGAATCTCAAAGGAGCTTGGACTTGGCTTCATAAGCCTGCAAGCTTTTCGTGAAATTCTAGATCGCAATCCTGAGATCTCAATAATCGAAGTGTATCGAATTGGGGTGAGTTCCTCCTCCACCCACGCTTAAAGGATATTCTCGAATATGCCTACGCACGAGACGTCGCCCTCACCTGTGAGAATGGGACGAACCTCAATCATCTCCCCGACGAAATCGTTCCTCTACTTGTCGAGACACGCTTTCGAAAACTTCTTTGCTCCATCGATGGAGCATCGGAGTACACCTATGCCCTCTATAGAAAAGGTGGCAGTTTTTTAAAAGTCATCGACAACATCAAAAGAATTAACGCTGAAAAAAAGCGACTCAAAAGTTCATTCCCTGTCCTTACTTGGCAATTTATTGTTTTTGCCCACAATCAGCATGAAATTCCCGAAGCACGCAAAAGAGCGAAAGAGTTAAATATGAATTTCCAAGTGAAGCTCAACTGGGACTCGAACTTTTCACCTGCCTTGGTCGATGAACACTATCAGATCGAGACAGGACTAAAAGTTGCGACATCTACAGATTTCTCTAAGGAGACCGGAAGTCCGTACCTTGCCTCCAAAGTCTGTGAGGATCTTTGGAAAGCGCCGCAGATCAATTGGGATGGCCGTATTCTTGGATGCTGCGTGAACCGTTGGCTGCCTTTTGGCAATCTGGAAGGCCGATCGATCCAATCGGCACTGGATTCATCCGCAATCGCCTCTGCTCGACGAATGCTCCGGGGACAGGCGCCTGCCAGCAGTGAGACTCCGTGCTCTACGTGCCAATACTATTTGACGATGAAAACTTCAGGCCGTTGGCTAAAACCCAGCCTAAGAACATGGTTCTTAAGCTTGCCGCTGAGACCCTTACATCGCACCAAGATTCGGCTCGAGAATTACTTACGTCGGCCTCTCTTTTCCTGGCCCAGCCACTAAATGCACTACGTTGTCTGCTTGTGCCCACTCACTCTGCCCGTTCATCAGTTTTTGATTAATTCCGCCTCGAGATTCTTGGGGAAATTCTCCGTCGTGATACGACACACCGCTGCCTTCGGCGCGGTGGGGAGCGGCCGTAGTCTCGTTCGCGTAGTCCAGAATTAATCAAAAACTGATGAACGGGCAGAGTGTGAACGGGACTTAGCGGAAGATCACGCGACGCAGTTTGAAGAGAATTGCGTCGTAACTTTTTTGGTGCTCGATGGCTTGCAGAACATCGGCTCGGAAGTTTGTGTAGGCCTCGAAATTGTCTGTCGCCTCGGGGCGCTTGGAGGCTTCTTCTCGTTCTTGTTTGAGACGAGCGGCAAACTTGTCCATCTCCCCAGAGAGCGATGCAGGCAGTTTCGATGAATAATAGGGAGAGATCGAGAGTTCGCGCAGGATCTGCCACTGCAACAGGAGTTGCACAATGCCCGTTGCGGGGCCGGAATCGACGTACTTTTCGATCGCCCGGAGCGCGCGTCGATCGGGCGCTTTACGAGTGTTCGAAGTTTCAGATTTTACGAGCGCGCTCACGGCTGCATGAGACGCCGTGAACTTGCAGCCAAAGCGCACGAGCAGGGCATAGTCCGCATCCGACACACTCACGGGCAAAGTCGCCAGGTGTTTTGCGGCCTCCCTACGAAGAGTGCGCTCTTTGCTCCACTCGATGCGCTCGAGAACTTCGGTAATACGTTTGGCGTCGCGAGCGACGGGACCTGCCTGTGTCTCTCGCACAAGACTTGAAAAACTCACGGTGTCGACCGCGCAGAGCGGAGCTTCTTTCTCCCAACGTCCCAGAAATGTACGGAAGTCTGAAGAAAGCGCTTCGGGAGCCGGACGCGTCGCACACGAAACAGCCAACAACACGGTGAGCCCGCTCAGGAGCGGCAAAGACTTCAAGTTCTTGAAAGGTCTAAAGAAAGATCTCATGAGCTCAGTCTAAACCTGAGGCCCGAGAAAATTTTCTGATCGACGTCAAAAATCTTCTCTTGCGGTAACCATACACTTGTATGGTATCTTCATTCGTATATGTGGATAGCGAGTTTTCTCCCCCAAGGCCCCCAAAACCCCGAGACTCAAAACTTCCTCGATCTGTGCCTTCACCTTAGCCCCGACGTTTTTGTCGATGCCTCGGGAACACGGGTCATGGTGCACCTGAGTTCCGTGGTCAGCTACTGGCAACTGGGTCGTGTGCTGTCGGACCCCGACAACGCGCGCCACCCCTTTCTTCAGCATCTCAAACTTTTGCGAGAAGCCCAACACCGTATCCAGAAAAGCACCGACTCTGCTCGCCCCCCTGCGTTCGTACTCGCTCCCTCCCCGAGTCTCTGCGCATGGGGCCTCGAGCAAGAACAAAATAACCCCGACTTACTCGTGATTCTCAATCCTCTCGAAATCCAAAAACGTTTTCAAGAGCTTGCGCCTTCTTCTCTCGAGACGATGCTCCAAGATCAGCTCGAGACAAAGCCCGAGCTACGCAAATCTTGGCGGCGTTTTCTTGAGGATCTTGAATACCTGGGCATCCGCAACATTCTCTCTCTCAAAAATCTTTTCCAAGATCCCTCACTCAAAAAATCCTGTTTTGAGCGTTTCCCAGAACTCGCGCCGCTCCTGCAGCAACGCCTGATCCTCGGCTCAAAAGACTATTCGCTCCAGGCGTATCGACCCCAGGAAGAAATGTCGGCAGGTTTTTTTCCTTCTCTCGAGGACGAAATGGGAAGCCCCTCCGCCCAAGACCTGGTCCTAAGAATCGATGAGATTCTACGCGTGTGGCAACTGCGCCTTGAAGCACGCAAGTCGCATCTGATGGGCCTTGAGATCACATTGGGTTTCAGGCGCCCTTTTACGCGCAACCGCAAAACGGGACGCATGGAAACAGAGATCACCGAGCATCCTCTGACGCTCAAATTCGGACAAGGGCTGCAGAGTGCGCGCGACGTGACCGAGCTGGTGCGCGAAAAACTTCTCTCGATGCCGCCCGATGAAGCGAGACTTTTTGTGTTGCCACTCGAGAGTGTTCGGCTCCAATCACTCGGTATCGAACGACTTCAGGACCGTCAACTGAGTCTCTTCGCCCAAGAACACGAAGCCAGCCTTGAGAAATGGAAGCTTCTTCTCGGGCGACTGCAGGCCCGCAGTCACAAAGGTTTGGAAATTTCGGTGGGATCCTTCACCGCAAACGACACCTATTGGCCCGAAGACAGTTTTCTATGGAACGAATGGAAAGGAAACGAACTCGATGAAACAAAATCTCAGCCCCACACAAATCCGTCTTTTCTTGAGCAACCTCGAAGGCCCCTACTCTTCCACGAGAAGCCTCGACTTTTTCAGGCCGCCCTCAAGAGCCTCGATGATTTTCTTATCTTTCTTCGCGAACGCAATTCGCTCCACACTCTCGAGCACCTCACGTCGCCTTGGGGCGTCCGTGCGGAAAGTCGCTATTATGCTCGTACCGGAAACAAATGGATCTATTGGGATGATTCCCAGAAGAAAGTTTTCGTCCAAGGATATTTCGAAGACGTTCCCCTGGTCGCTTCATGATCGTCGAGTGGTGCTCTAGCTCGTATTTTTCTTTCCTCGAGGGTGCGACAAGTCCTTCGGAGCTCATGCAAGAAGCCCAAGCGCGCGGATACCGCGGGCTTGGGCTCGGAGACCGCATGGGACTCTACGGGCTCGTCGAAGCGCTTCGGGCCTACGACGAGCTCCCCGAGGGTCACAAGTTCTTCTACGCGCCCGGCATCCGCCTGCACTTCGACACAGCAGATCCCCTTTTTATCTACCCTCTCCACAAACAAGCCCACGCCAAACTCTGCCGCTTTCTCTCTGAATGGGCGCTCGAAGGACTTGTCGCTCGCGAGAAGGGGCTCGCTCCCATTCCCTGGGTTCGCTTTCGAGAATTTTTGCGCCAAGAGCGCAGCCTGATCTGCGACTCTTATCTTCTCTTCTCTATCAGTGGACGTTTTTATCCTTGGCCGGCCAAGGAGTCAGAAGCTTTCACGCGCAGCCAAACGCTGGACGTCGACCGTGTCGCACCTTCGTTCTCCATTCCACCAACACAAGAGGGGCAATGTCCCTTCTGGCTTCTTGAACTATCGGAGCTGTGTGGAAAGGGCCCAAGTTCAGCTCTCTCACTTGTCTGGCCACTCACGCTCGCTCCCGGCTCAGAGGATCTCCAAAGCTGGCTGCTCGAGCATTCGCGAAGGCTCCAGATCCCTCTTGTCGCCTCGAGCCTGCCTCTTTTTGGTCCGCAGGCCCACTTCGAGAGAGCTTGCCTTGTAGGCGCAATCCGACACCGGAGAGAGCTCGACGACATGGGCCTCATGGGTCAGGTGAATTCCCAAAGGCGCCTGCTTTCCACAAAAGAATTCCGCATCCACCAAAGCATCTGGCGCGAGCTCAGTCGCCCTACTGACAACGATCCCTTCACACGCGGCCTCGAGCTCACACACCGCCATGCCTTTTCCCTGCGTGAGCTGAGCTACAAGTACCCTCGCGAAAACATTCCGGCAGGTGAAGACTCCTCCGCCTATTTCGCACGCCTCGTGCGCGAAGGAGCGCTTAAGCGCTACCCAGGCGGCATCCCGCTCGATATCGAGAAGCAACTCCGGCACGAACTTTCACTCATCAAAGAGCTCGGCTTTGAAGACTACTTTCTCACCATTCATGATGTTCTCGACTATGCGCGCTCACAAAAAATTCTTTTCCAAGGTCGGGGCTCGGCCGCGAATTCTGCCGTGTGTTTTTGTCTCGGCATCACATCGATCGATCCCGTCAGGATGAATCTTCTGTTTGAGCGTTTCTTGTCGCGCGAGCGCGCCGAGGCGCCCGACATCGACATCGACTTCGAACACGAACGCCGCGAGGAAGTGCTGCAAGAAATTTACTCGCGCTATGGTCGCCACCGAGCCGCTATGGTGGCCAACACGATTCGCTTTCGCGGACGCATGGCCGTTCGCGAGGCAGGACTTGCGCTTGGCTTTAGCGATGAAGAACTTTCTCGTCTCGGAAGTTACATGGGGCGCGAAGGCTTCGCGCAGCTCAAAGAGGGCCACGCTGAGATTCCCGAAGGCGACCTGAGCCCTCGCTCTAGGCGGCGTCTTCCCGCACTCATCCGCCTCGCAGAGAGCTTGCGCGGAATCCCGCGCCATCTCGGCATTCACTCCTGCGGCTTCGTGCTTTCTGCGGGTGACTTGCGTGAACTGTGCATCTTAGAGCCCGCCCGCAAAGAAATGCGCAGTGTGGTTCCCTGGAACAAAGACGACATCGACACCCTCAACTGGGTCAAAGTCGATTTCCTAAGTCTAGGGATGCTCACGGCTGTGCGCAAGTGCTTCGACCTCATCGGTACGCGCAATGCGACAGGCAAAAAGCTCGAGATGCACCAGATTCCCCGAGATTGTCCGCAGGTCTATAAGGCGGCCTGCCGCGCCGACACTGTGGGCATCTTCCAAATCGAGAGTCGCGCGCAGATGAACATGCTGCCCAGGCTCGCTCCCAAAACTTTCTACGACCTCGTCATCCAAATCGCGATCGTGCGCCCCGGCCCGATTCAAGGAGGCATGGTGCACCCCTACCTCAAGCGCCGCCAAGGGCTCGCGGGCAAGTGGGACTACGACCATCCCAAACTCGAAACCATTCTCAAAAGAACCTTGGGTATCCCCATCTTCCAAGAGCAAGTCATGCGCATGGCGGTAGCCATCGGCGGATTCACCCCCGGCGAGGCCGACCAAATGCGCAAAGTCATGAGCGGCGCTTGGCGCTCGAAATCACAAATGAACAAGCACCGCGATAAGCTCCTAAGCGGCATGAAAGCGAGCGGCATCTCGGCGGACTACGCAGAACGCATCTACAAACAAATGGAGGGCTTCGGAGAGTACGGATTCCCCGAGTCGCATTCGGCCTCGTTCGCGATCATTGCTTATGTGTCGGCCTGGATCAAAGTTCACCACCCGGCAGAATTTCTCTGCGGACTCCTGAACTCCCAGCCGATGGGCTTCTATTCGCCGCGCGCTCTTGTAGGCGACGCCGAGAGACACAGAGTGCGCGTGCTTCCCCCCGATGTTCTTCACTCACGCTGGGACAGCACGATGGAGTCGGGTGGCGTGCGCCTCGGCCTTCATCTCATTCGTGGCCTCAAACGCAGTGAGGCAGAGATGATTGAGAAGCTCCAGGACACAGGCGTGCTCCATCCAGATTGCCTTCTTTCACCGAGTGATTTGCGCATCCATCTCGCGCAAAGCACTCTCGAAAAACTCGTCAAAGCCGGAGCCTGTCGCCCTCAGCGCAAAGGCCGTGACGAGCGCCCTGAGCAAATGTGGAATCTCATCAAAGCTCGGCACGAAGACCCCCGAGCTCCACGACTCATCCCCTCATCTGAGACAACACCCGCCACTCTAGAGGGCAACTGGAGTGAGTGGTCTTCGATCATCGCCGACTACCGCACTGCGGGCCTCAGCCTGCGCGAGCATCCCGTACGTCACGCGCGCCAGAATTTTTTCCCTATGATGGCTGACTGGAAAGACGCAGAGACAATGTGGAAACTACGCGCGGGTCTTCGCGTGGAAGTGCTAGGCCTGCTCGCAATCAAACAAAAACCCCCCACAGCAGGAGGCCTATGCTTTCTCACCCTCGAAGACGAATCTGGATTTTTCAACCTCGCGATCAAGCCCGACGTCTACACGCGAGTGCGCCTCACAATCGATCGCTCCCCGCTCATCGCCGCACGCGGCCGCATCGTCAAAAGTATTTCGCACAACCCGGCAGACCCCCACAGCTGCGCCCTGAGTCTCGACGTCGAAACAATTTGGAATCCCTTCGAAGAAAACCCCACGAGCAGCCCGCACGAAAACCTACGCCCCCGAAGCGCAGGCATGCTCTTCACCGACAACGTCTAGATCTCTTCGCAGATCGGCGGCAACTGGAAGTCCCGACTCAAAAGCCGCGCCGTCGAAAACGCATCACTCAGCGCCCCCCAGTAAATGAGTCGTGAGCGCGTGGTGTCCTCAACCGTGCAAACAATTTCTGATTTTTCCTGAACGTAGCGCGCGTCGGCCGGATTCCAAACATGACGATCCCCGTCGGATCCCGCCTTAAACACACGCGAACGCGAAACAAAACGCAGCTCGCCCGACGAAGTCCGCTCCACAAGATTGCCGCCGCCCGCATCGATCACAAAACCCTTCACTCCCTGCTCAATCAAATAAGCAGCCATCTCTCCAAGAGCCATCCCCTTGGCGATACCATCAAACGTGAGTCGCTTGGGGTCTTTGCGAAATCGAAAGGTCTTTCTCTCTAAATCGATATCAAGACTCGAGAGCCCCACAGCAGCCGGCAAAGCGCGCCACTGAATTGCTCCTACGGTGATATCAAAAACTCCGCCCGTCTCTCCAAAGGCTTCTTGCGACAGCCTGAGCCCTTCAAAAAATAATTCCGAAGGCGACTGAGTCTTGTCGAGACCGGCCCTCTCAAGGCGACGCAACTCGCTCTCCTCAGTCCATCCTGAGAACGTCATGTCATAGTAGAGCGCGAAGCTTAGGATTTTGTCCTTGAGCACGGTGAACTCGCGCCTTGAGGGAACTCCGCTCATCGCGATCGTCCACTTGGTTCCCATCGCGAGGAAGGACGCCTCCTGCCTCTCGGGAAGCGTTTGAGGCGCCAGCCGCAGCGACGAGCATCCGCCAGCTGCGAGCAGTAAAACAAAGAGACCCGCACCCGCAAAAATCCCGGATTTTTTAGCACTTAGCACTTGCATCATATCCCCGATCATTCTATTTCTTCCCACGGCCCAAGAGTGAGTCGGTAGCTCAGTTGGTAGAGCAGTTCCCTTTTAAGGAACGGGTCCACGGTTCGAGCCCGTGCCGACTCACCATTTTTTATAGGCCAAAGATCCCGCTATTGATAGGTTTTTTCTCTCGAAGGGCTTAGCTGAAGGCCCTCCGTGGGCTGCGTTAAGTTTGTGTTGAGCGCCCCTTCGCAATTGAGCAGCCAGGCTCCGATCGATTTTCTAAAAGGTATAAAAAAGACTGCCCTTGTTTTGGGTTTTGGCCTGGCAGCACCCGCACTTCACGCCCAAGTTCCCGTCGCACCCCAGACCAAAGATCATGGCCAAGCCGTCTCCAGCAATTCTGGCGTCAAAACTCAAGTCCCGCTCGCGCCGAGCTCGAAAAGATCCTCTCCCAAGGATACGGCATGAAGCTCTCAAGCTACATCCAAGCTCTCGACTCCGGCGCTACGCGGCCGCAAGCCTCAAACTCGACCCCACAAACACCCGCGCCATCATCCAACGCGTGAAGCAGAACCGCGTGGCCCTGAAGATGGCGAGCAGCCTCAAAGGGAAAGCATTACTCGCGGTCGATTCTTCGCAAAAGGCGAAGTTTAGCCTCCTCAACCAAAGCGTGAGTTTAGAGCTCGACACCTACCTCAAAAGTATCAGCCCCGAAGCGCGCAACTCAGGCTTTGCTAAAAGTCTCGCAAGCGAGCTCGCTGAGTTCAGACTTAAGAAATATTAAATCAAGTGATCTGTCAGATTACGTAGAGACTTGCTAAATCGCCGTGATATTCTCAGAAGAGGATGTTTCCGAAAAAGCTAGCCCTATTTTTTGCCTTGGCAACCCTGTCGAGCCCGGCTCTCGCGGACCCGTGCGACGCGTGGTTTAGAAAATCTAAGCTCGTCCCAGGTCCCGAGTGCCTCACAAAATGTGCGACGCTTTCTGTAGGGATGAATACATTCGACTGTCCCCTCTCATGCGCCAACTATTGCAAAAAGCCGAAGCCGAGAAAGGCATGGACCTAGCTAACAACCAAAAAGGAATCTACTCCGCAAAAAAACTTTTAGAAGAAAATCGTTATTCTGAAGAAAGTCTCATGCAATCTTTCCTTGAAGATCTAAAGAATAAAAAGATTGTGGTTCTCTCGCCAAGAAAGGCTAAAACACCATGAAATTTTCAAAGTCTTGGAAAACCTATCTAACAGTGCTTCTAATCCTACCGGTGGGCTTTGCAGCATGGGGCATCGCAGAAGTCGCGCGGGTCATCCCTTCTGACACATTTCTATCCATGTCAGAAGCAAAGAAGATGTGGGGAGAGTCGCCCTTCGACGCAGAAAAATTTAGAAATGGTGACGAGTCAGTGCGTGCCTCGATGGCCGTTTCAATTCTAAAAAACCCAAAAATTTTCATGGGCAAGACTCCCCTAGAGCTGCGAGAAATTCTTGGAACACCCACGGGCTTCTACCACTTTGACATGAACCCAGCCTACATTGTCAGCGAGTCCGACAAACCCGATGGCGACACATGGCAACTCCTGTTCCTGATCGACCGCCATTACAAAATCAAGTCGGTCAAAATCCACAAGAACTAACGGTCACTAAACCTTCATGTGAAACGGATTGAAATCCGTATTCGTGTCGAAGACGTCCACGCCTTCGTGCTTCTTGAGGAAACTCACAATCCTGTAAGTGAAAGGTGTCATCAGCGCCTCCCAAAGAGTTTTCACGAGGATGCCCGTGATCATCACTTTCAC
>CAMCVE010000021.1 GCA_945881775.1 Bacteriovorax stolpii | reverse complement strand
TCGATTGCCATATAGATTCTTGGAACGGCGAATCAGGGTCTATGGTTTCAGAATGAATTTAGAGTTTTTGCGTCTTTGGAAAACTTTTTTAGAATAGAAATCTAGGGTAGAGTCCGCCTATGAGTAACAGCAAAGAACGTCTTGTTTGGCTTGTGGAAGACGAGCCAGACCTCGCAGAGTGCTACGCCGAGATCCTGGCTCAAGACAACCAGAAGGTGCAGTCATTCTCCAATCCCGTACAGGCCCTCGACGAACTTGATCGAAACCCGGCAGTGCCCGATGTGATTGTCACAGATTTACGGATGCCCAAAATGGACGGCCTCGGCTTCATAGAAGCGATCCGCGCCCTCAAGATGCGTGCGCCTGTCATACTCGTCTCGGCACATTTGGAGAGAAATTCTCTCTTAAGGGCGCAGCAATTGGGTGTTTCTGGGATCCTCGAAAAGCCCGTATCCCAACATGACCTCAAGTCTGAGGTCGACCGAGCGTATGACTCACGGAGTACTCTCGATCTCGATGCCGAGCTCGTTGCGTGTTTGCGCGCTCGCGTCTCGGCCCTCCAAGAGGGATGGGAACTTCGCGAACAGCGTCTCTTTGAGATGAACAAACTTCTTAATCAGCTCGACCCCGAAATGTATCAAAAGCGTTCCCACCGCCCCGAAGTCGCGCAAGCCCAAATGAAGGATGAGATCCTCACTACGGAGATTGAACGTCTCGGAGAGCGCTTCCGCGTGCTTTGGCATCGCTCTAGGCTATCGGACTAGCAAGCTCGATTGCTTTGCCAAAAATTAATCTTTTGCACTTTGGACCCTTATGCCGAAGCTGCTCCAAGGATTCTTGAACTGCCAAGAACTCGGACTTTCTGCGACCGAGTTACGATCTAGCTCCTCGTGATCTTAGCGGTTCTCGAGGAGCTCCGAACCCAGTGCACGCATGAAGCTTGAAAGTATTTCGGCTCCTGCTGCAGGGTCCACGCCTTTTTCTGTGAGGTTCTGCGGGGCCAGAGCGTCGCCGTTTAGGAAATGCCCAAGTGCCAAAGCATGCGGACCATAGCCACGCACGATGCGCTGAGGGATTCCTGTTCCGGGAGGCAAGATCGTGGCTGCGCTTTCGACGAGACCGTCCGAAGGGCTGAAGGCTTGTCCGTGGCGAATGAGTGCTTGCTGCAACTCGAGCATCACACCGTTTCCAGGCACAAGACCGTCATTGCCGGCGGGTAGCATCGAAACGCTGATCCATTTGAGATTAGGGAAATCTTCGCCGAGCTGAGGGCGCGGCACGCCCTTCCAAGGATCGAGCGCAAGAGACTCGATGCCTTCCATAGGTTGGGTGGGGCGCCGTCCGATGAAGGCGCGCACCACATCGAGCCGCTTGAGTTCGCTGTGTGTGAGCCACTGGGCCATATTGGATCCGCGCACCACACCCGAGAGCGAAACAATCCCGCGCACCTTGGCCCTGCTTTGGGCACTCGAGCGTGATCCGTCGTGGAGCATGTAGGTCAGCAAGTCGGCCACCCCTTTCGAGGCCGCGACAAAAATGACGTGATCGATTTTGTCGACCATTTCTTCGAACTCGGCTCCGATGAGACGAGCATTGGCTTCGTAGCTCACGGCCGGTTTGGTGTTTACAAGTCTGGCAGCAAATCCCATGTGCTCGAGCTCTTTGGCCGCACGGCGGATGAGTTCGCGGTTGGGGCTGTCACCTGACAGGTCGATTCCAAAGATCACAAAGATTCCAATCCGGGAGCGCTCCACTTTCGAAAGACGAAGCACCGAACCAGGCGCCATCCAAGTCTTGTCGCGTGTGGCTCGGATCACGTCGCGCTCAAATTGACCCTTTGTTGAGTCCACGCGTTGCATGGCTTCTTCGAGGTACTCGCGAGCGCGGCGCATGCCTTGGGTTTTTGAGAGTTTGCGGGCGTTCAGAAGCAGATCTTCATCGGCTGTTGCCGGTGCGCCCAAAGTTGAAGGACGCGTCGTTGGCAAAAGCTTTGAGCAGTCCAGACCACCAGAGACGAAGACATCCCAGCAGTATTTCTCTTGAGAGCTGGCACCTTGGCGGAGCTTGAGACCAAGAAGTTGCACGGGCTCATAGCGTGATAGGCCCACTTTACGAAAGACTTTTGGGTGGGGGCCAATTGGCTTTTTGTAAACGAGGGCCTGCTTGTTGGTGGCCACGATCCCGCTCAGCATCGCGCCAGGAATTTTCTCAAACCACGAATCGGGCATGAGACTTGCGCCTCGCTCTGCATGCACAAGCTGCGCGCCGAAGCTAACAACAAAAATAATCGAAAGAATATTTCCTGTGCGCATCGACTCTCCTTAGTTTCCCACCACGCCGAGACGGGTGTTGAGGAGGCGACGCTGGAGCCATGGACGATTCTTTGGGCTGTATTTTTTGACGAGTGCCTTCATGGCACGGGCTTCGGTGGGACAGATGAGGGGTGTCGCGCCACGTGTGTGATTTTTTGAAGCGAGTGCGGCTTGGACCTTGTCGAGCATGCTCTGGCTACGGAACTTCGAGCAGTTATTGGCTTCGCTCCAGGATGCGTCAATATAGTTGCCCCATTGAGGACGCTTCACGGTTTCCCATTTATTATTCTTGCAAGCGATGTAGGGTCCAATGTTGAAGTTGCGTCCTAGAACATCGTCTTCTTTTTGAAGGACGTGGTTCCAAAAACGCATGCCGTTGAAATTCGCGGAGAGGTCGCCGTAAGAGTAGACGCCGGTTGTTCTTGCTCCCAGAATACCGTTCTCCATTTTCTCGCCGTAGGCGAGCGCATCCTCCAGGCTGCCGCGTTTCTTGAAGTTTTTTTCCTTGAAGTAGCTCGCTCCCGTTGACCAAAAGTGTTCGAATTTGTCGATGCCGATGTAGTGGTCGCCGTATCGCACGAGCTTCCCGAGACCAATATCGACGTTGAGTTTGTCGAGGAAACTTGAGAAGGAGCCGTTCAGGACAATCGACTCGTTGATGCGCAGGTTGTTGTAGATGGAGTCTTTGCGCTCGATCTTATGACCGTCGAGCTGATCTGTGGCATAGAGCCACTTGCCCATCGTGGTCTTCACGTGATTTCCAAACTGCTTCATGAGCGATTTGTAGAGTTTGCGCTCATCGCAGCCCTCTAGCGCCACGTCTCTCAGTGCTTCGTCCCAAGCGCGTGCACTCTCAGTGTCGATGACGGGGCGGGAGTCCTTCAGTTTGTGGCGGCTTCTCCACTCGACAAAATTGTCCACTTCACTCGCGTGGCCGAGGCCAGGCAGCAAACTCAGAAGACAAACACTGAGGAGGGCTTTGGACGTGGGGGACGGCGGCATGCGCCCTCGATATAACGCGGCGAGTCATAAGTCAACTAACAACGCATTAAAAAGGGCGCAAATCTATGGAATGCTTATAAAAATCCGGGATCAGCCACGCAGCTGTGTCAGGATCTTTTCAACGCGTTCTGTGGCGCGTTTTGCGTAGGGGGCCAGCTTCTCCGAATACTCGGAATAGGTCTGCTCGACCTTTTTCTCGACGGTTTTTTCGACGGCTCGAATATTCTTCAAGCCCGAGAGAATGGCTTCCTTGGCGCGCGGGTTGGGGATTTCAAGGAACTCGAAGCTCCCCTCAGAGATCCATTCCTGCGCAAAACGGTCTGCAAAGTGAACGGACTTCGGAAAGCGTTCTTCGACGTAGACGCGTCCAAAGAAGTGAAGCTTGAAGGAACGGCTTTTCTTGGGAGCCGCATTGCTCGCCGAAGCCGCTATGGCATCGCCCGAGTGTTCGACTTGCGGTGATTCGGAGCTTGTCGACGAACTTGTGCCTTCGGTTGTGACAGTATCGATCTCTCCATCCAGAGTTTTTTCGATCAAATCCACTTTGCTTTTCTTCTTTGCCATGACTGTCCTTTCTAGTTTTCCGAGACCATGTTTAACGATGAAAATCTAGCTTATGTCAGGTCGCGCGCGGAGGGACAGTTAAGAAAGCTTAAAACGAGTGAATTTTCATCAACGGCCCTTAAAATTCCTGATGCTTCTTAGTTTTCCGATTAAACCATACAAAAGTATGGTATTTTGGAGGGGTGATTGGTCATCTCGATATGGACTGCTTTTACGCGTCCGTAGAAATGAAAGAGCGACCCGAGCTCGCTGAGAAGCCTCTCGCAGTGGGGGGCGCGGGACGCCGGGGAGTCATCACTACTTGCAACTACATCGCTCGTGCCCGTGGTGTGAGGTCTGCTATGCCGGGCTTCATGGCTCGCGAACGTTGTCCAGAACTCATTTTTTTGCCCGTGCGGATGGGCCTCTATCAAGAGGAGTCGCGCAAGGTTTTTGAACTGGTGTCGCGCCTTATTCCCTCCGTAGAACGTGCTTCGATTGATGAGGCCTACTTAGAGTTGCCCAGTGATCCGCGCGCGGCCTGGGACCTTTGTGCGCGTCTCCGTCGCGAGATTCTCGAATCCTGCGGACTGAATTCTTCCGTTGGCATCGCTCCCAACAAAATGCTTGCGAAAATCATGAGTGGATATCGTAAGCCCGACGCTCAGCTGCTTCTCAGGCCGGAACAGGTTGAGGCTTTCATGCGTTCACTCCCGATACGAAAAATTCCAGGAGTGGGACCCAAGGCGGAAGAACGCTTGATCAGCGAGGGACTGCGCACTTGCGGTGATCTACAGAAGCTCGGTAGCGAGGATCTTGTGGCGCGCTATGGAAAGTGGGGTCTGGAGCTCTTTGAGCGCTGTCGTGGGCGCGCTTCTCGGAAACTTGTTTTTGATCGTCCGCGTAAGTCGTTTAGTTCGGAACGAACCTTTCTAGAAAATATTTGTAATGAGGAAGGGCTCGTGAAACACCTGCGAGCTCTCTACGCCGATTTTTCTCGCCGCTATAGAGCTCGCATCAACAACTCCATCCGAATAGAGAAAGCGTTTGTGCGTTTCAAGTTTAGCGACTTTCGTAAGATATCGCGCGAAAGTCTCTCCACGGAAATTTCTTACGAAGTTTTCGAACGACTGGCACTCGAGGCGTATCGGCGTGATCCTGGAGAAATGAGGCTCATCGGCCTTGGGGTGCGCTTCGACGTGCCGCAATGCCCTTCTCGAGATCCGCGTCAGCTCGCTCTGTGGGAGCTCGAAAGTGACTAGCGTGTCTACGAATAAATGTGTTGATTAAGGGACTCAAGGCTTCGACGAGCCACGCGGTTGCCAAGGTCAAGTCTTCTTTCCAGTTGGACCATTTCCAACACAGCAACCAAGAAACGTTCCCGTAAGTGCTCACATCGTGACGATGAGCTTAGATCGCTCACTCGTTTAGGACAGGTTGTAGAGGGTGACGCAAAGGCGCTCTTGCGGCTCTGTGCGTGTGCGCATAAACTCACACGCAAGTGGCTGTGATATTGAGCTGGATTTTTAAATACGTGTTCTACCTCGGCCAATCGGGGCGCTCAGCCACCATGCGAGAAGCCTTGCTCGCATTTCCCACCCAATTCTCACTTCGAATCGATGTTGAGAATCCTGCGAGGCGTGTTTTTGCGATCCGTCGCGATGGCCCGATTTGGTCCATCGTATCTGCCGCCGAAATCGAGAACCCCGGATGGGTGCTCGTTTTCCGAAGCCGAGGAGTCCTCGAGAGGATCTTGTTGATGCGAACATCCCTTCATCAAGCGTTTGTGGAGCGACGTGTGGCTCTTAAGGGCAGCATCCCTGAGAGCATTCGACTGTTGCGTGTTTTCGATGTGCTCTTCTCTAATCTTCTGCCCTTTTCGCGCTTGTTACGAGCCGTTGCTCGCAGTCCCGTTCCACTTCCAATTTCGCAGAAACTTGCGCGGGCTATAGGATTTGTCGTTCGCATGCCGACCTGGACTTTCAAAAAGGATTTTGAACTCGGATGACACCCGCATTTTACGCATTTGAAGAGTTTATTCACGCGTGCCAAGCAGGAACGAATCGACGGACTCGTCTCACTGGGCGGCGGCTCCGTGCTTGATTCCGGAAAAGCACTTTCACTGATGCTCGCTCGAGACTCCTCTGATTTGCGCGACGTCGAAAACTTTGAAATCTATACGGACCGTGTCCTCGCACATATCGCGATTCCAACAACCTCTGGCACGGGTTCCGAGTCCAGTCACAGTGCCGTGATCAAGGATGCTTGAGCGTGCTTCGTGGACTCTTGACGAAACTGATTCTTGGATCGAGTGAGATTCGGGTTTAGGGCTGGCCGCTTTGGTCTTGATCTGCAGAGGGACACATCGACTCACGACGTTTGATCTCGCGAATGAGCCTCTGAGGTGCTCCAAGACGTGCGTCTCGGTAGAGACGGCTAAACTCGATCGCAAATTTCTGGGACACCATCTCATCTTCAATCACCAAGAGGTTCTCGTCGTTGCTGTCGTTTGCTGCATTTGACCAGTTTTGGGATCCAAAGACAGTCGTCTTGCCATCGATGACTGCAAACTTGTGATGCAGAAAATCCCCATCTTCGAGTTGGGGTGTGCCAACGCTTCGGACGGGGCGAGACCAGGGGGAGTTATTCGGGTCCCGAACACAAGTTGGGCTTCTCAGGGACAGCCCTAACATGTCGAGCGTTTCGCTAAACCACTGGAAGGCGAAGGTCGGTTCCACAAGAACGCGCACCTGCAGGGGAAACTTCTTGGTGAGCATTTGGAGGGTGTCACTGAAGCGTTGTTCGGAAAACACAAAGAGAGCCATATCTACGCTTTTCTGTGCGCGCTGCAGACTTCGATCAATGAGCCCGCTGGTGGAGGCATCAAATCCTAGACGCTTCGATGTGGGTGAAAACTGAACTGTAAGAGTCCCACCCTTAGCAATTTCGGAACGCACAGCGCCGCGATAGGGCTTGTGGACGCCAAAACGCGGGCCGCTTCCAGGGCTGCTTCCCCAAAGGAAGTCGAACTCTTTGTGGTACTGCGCCACAATGGTGGGGTCGTTAAAGATCAACAAAGCGTTCGCGTTGCCACGCGAGACGGGTGAGGAGAAGTCCCCGTGAACGTCGCTCATGGTGAAGTTGGCTGAAGTGACAAGCAGTCGTGAGCCATCGACGACCACAAACTTATGGTGCATGAGTGGGCTGCCTTTAGAGCCGTCGGCAGTATCATCGATCATGGGAACACGTGCGCCTTTTAGGATCCCCATAGCGTCGCGCTGAGAAATTTCATAGTCGCTCAAGTGGCCATCGACGTTCATGTCCACAAAGCGGACATACTCTTGGATGCGTTTGGTAGCATGATCACCGCCAGGCCCAACGCGGCCCAAATCCAGGTCGGCGATTGAGAAGTTGTAATCGTTCTCAAACACGAGACGCACGCGAACCCCGGCCTGATGTTTGCGCACGATGGCCCTGGCTACCTGCGGCAGACGCAGTTCTTGAACCGCGATATCGAGACTTGTGGTCGCGCGTTCAATCTCAGAGATAATAAGGGATTCCAGATCGCTTCCGCTACGATGAATGCCGCGGTAAGGATCCGTGTAGCTCGAAGCTTCGTCGTGGTTGAAATAGGGACCCCAGATTTGGGAAGGTGTCGCGGCACTGAGAGAGCCTGTGACAAAAAGAGCCACCGCAAAAATAGGCCTGCGCAGAAGCCCCAGATCAAAGGTACACTCAAGATTCTTTCGCATTGACGTCCCCTCAACTCCCCCGAGTTGTGTAGGGACTTTCCTAGGGGGGATCGTGGGCTGCTGACAAGGCGAAAGAATGACGCACTAAGACCCGTAAGTATGTGTTGTGATTACATACACTTACGGGTCTATCAAAAACAATTTAATGAGAATATTTGGATTTGACAGCAAAAGTCCCTCGGCACTAGGACTTGCCTCCAGCTTATGGCAATGACTCGACAACTCTGGATCCTTATCTATGTGCTTCTGGTGCTCTCCGTCGTCCAAATCACGACGGCGCTTTAAGTCCGGCTCCTAGGCGGCTTTTTTCTTTGAGTCGCCCTCACGAATTTCGTCTCGCCTCTGTTCAAACCTCGACGTGGCGTCAATGAGTGTCCCTTGAGTTTGAGCTTCGCTTTGGGTCTCGTTCTTCTTTCTCAGCTCTTCGATGAGGCGCTGGTTCTGTTGATGAAAGTATTCTTCCTCGACGCTATATCCGGTTTTCTTGCGGCCATCGTAAAGACTCATGAATCTAGACCCTCCAACGTTCGAATTTGACGTTCTGATAGTCTGCAATTTTTAATGCGATGTATCAAATTAAGATCTGCTTCATTTAGGACTCAAAGTCGCCTTGTTAAGATTTGATGCAAATCCTCCGATAGCAACACGTGAGGATTAAATGCATGCGTCTCGCTAAGACCCTTTCCTTGTTGAGTTGGGCAGCCCTTTTGGGGCTCACGGCTTGCGCGACCTCTTTAGAAGTGAGTTCCAATCCGAGCGGAGCCGATGTGGTCGTTAAGCCTCTTGGCAGCGGTACCGAGAAAAACCTCGGCAAAACGCCTCTCACGCTCAATGCGAATGATTTGGAAGGCGTGCCCAGCGGTGGTGGACCGATGCGATTTAAGATCACTAAGGACGGCTATAAACCTCTTGATCTTTTGGTGACGGATATCGGATCGTCTGAACTGAAAGTGAGTGTTGATCTCGAAGCGGGTCCAGGATTTGAGAACCCGGCTGCGCTCAACGGACATCTGGAACGAATTTTTACCGCACAGCAGTTCATACAAATGAAAAAACTTGATGAAGCGCAACGGCTTCTCGAAGGTGTACGCGCACAAGTGCCAACCCTCGCGGTGGTGCACGAGTTGCTCGGAGGCGTCTATTATCTCAAAGGCGAGAAGGTCTTGGCTCTGGACTCTTTCCGCCGCGCAATCGCTCTCAATCCCAATAGCATCGACGCTCTCAACATGAGCGATGAGATCAGCCGTGACACGGCATCCGTAGGCGCACCCAGCGATCCCGCAGCGGCAGCACCTACGGGAGGTGAGGCACAATGAGTTTCAAAAGGAAGTCTGCAATGCTCAAACTCTGGATGAATTTCCTGATGGCTACGATTTTTTTCCTAAGCGTCGGTGCTGTCCACGCGGAAGGGGAACAGGGTTCTGTCGAATGGCAGCGGCTCAAGCTCGAGCGCGAACTCGAAGCCAAACTTCGTGATTCTCTTTCGCCAATTTTGCTGCAGAGCCAGTATCTCGTCAGTGTTCAGATCGCCCTCGCGGAGACAGATGCGTCTGAGACCAAAGACGCGGCCGCTGCCGCTGGTAATGCGGCCGTAACAGGTGCTCTCAAGTCTGATCTCCCTCTTTCGAAGCTGGGATTCTGGGGCCCTCTCCTCAAAGACCTCGAGAATGGTGGGGGTGCAGGACCTGGCTGGGCGAACGTTTTCGGTCGAATCTCTCAGGTCGATGTGAAAGTCATCCTCGACACCAAGGTTCCCGAAACCAAGAAGACTCTCGTCGAAGATCTGATCAATCGCGGCGTGACAGGTCTTTCGCGTGTGAAGCCCGTTGTCGAGGTGTCCTCAGGAGATCTCAGTACGCCCGCCCGCGAAGTCGCGCGCACGACAGCCGACTGGATCCTTGAATTCAAAAATGGCATCAGTCTTCTCTTCGCCGTTTTCACGGGGGTCTTACTCTTTGCTGCTCTTGGATTTTTTATTGCCAAAGACTTCTCATCGATTTTCCGCAAAGGTCTCGAGAGTGTCGATGGGTACATTAGCTTTCAAAAAGAAAACGCTTCGAAGTCACCTTCCTCGGGAGACGAATTCGGGTCTGTTGAGGAATCGGGTCACTCAGCGCCGGCTGCAGCTGTTCGAGGAGGCACCGTTGTACAGAGCGTGTCTCCAATGATGTCCGCGGCTATGGAAATGCATCAGGACCCTTCCAAAGACGGGTTCCAAAAGTTTCACGAACTCTACCAAAAGGCTCCTGAAATCGCACGAGGCCTTGTTAAAAAGTGGATCAATGCGCGCGGCACTTCGGATGCCAAGGCTCTCTTTGTTCTTGGTCAACGAGCGTCGGTCGATGATCTCAACGATCTATTTGGTTCGCTGCCGATGGACCTTAAGCAAACCTGTCGTCGCCTCATTTCTACACCCTTCGGAGCTGAAGCGGTGCCCGAGGGTCTGGATTACATGCGCCGCCAAGTGATGGAGCAATACGTCAGTGCACGGCCTTCACTCCCTGAATCGACTCTCGCGGTTATTGACTCGGTTACCGAAAAAGAATTCCTCGAGATCGCGCAGGCAGACATTGAAATGGGCGCGATGCTTTTGTCGGCCTTGCCAACCACGAAAGTCGCTGGACTCCTGAACGCAATGCCCACCGAGCTCTTCTCCTCGCTCTCAGATAAGACGGGGGACATTTTTGAGAAGAATCTCGCGACCGAAGCAAGCAATATCGAGGGCACGATTCAGTCCGTCCGCGAACGCCAGGTCAAACGCTCAGCCTTCCTCGAGAAGTCGGCGGAACTTATTCCTGCCGCGAGTCCCGACAAAGAAGTTATTCTCTACCGCATGCTCATCCAAGCGGGTGATCTCGATATGGTCCGAGACACCGCTATGAAGAGTCTGCCAAGTTCACTCGTCACGCAGGTGCCCACCGAAGTTGTGCAGCGTATCCTCACCCGGATGAACGGCACCGACCGAGCCGAGCTCATTGTATCCCAACCGCAGGACCGCGCTAATTTCCTACTGAAGTGCATGGGCGACTCGGGAGACAAACTGCGTGACTTGGTGGACTCAGAAGTGCAGGACGTCCAAGGCGACGCCAATCGCGTCGAGGCCTTGCGCGAAGACGCCGAAACCCTATGGGCGGCTCTCGTGGGAACTCTCCGTCAGATGCAGCGTCAGAACCCAATCTTCGCTCGCTCTCTCAAGCCGATCGTCAATCGCTGGGTCAAAGAACTGAGCGGAGGCGGATCCTCGGGCGAGTCTCTTGGCGAAGCCGCTTAAAGCCAAAGGAAGCGACACGGATGCTAAACGGACACTTCGCAAAAGGGATGCTTGTTGCGGCGACTTTGATACTCGCTACCAGCTCGCACGCGATCGGTCCTGGTATTGTGCAAATTCGTACCGGAGCGCTTCTCGGAAGTGTGAGTGGTGGAGAGGGCCTTGGGGGATCCGTTACCACGTTCCCCTATATCGACGGCGAGTACGACCTTCTTCTCAACGGAAAGTCAGCCTTAGTATTTCGGGGAGTGCTCGCGATCGACCTTAGCCAAAGCAACGTGAACTACGCCTACTTCGGAACCGGTCAGCGCTTTTTTCTTGGAGCCTCGCCGATGAACTTCACTCGCTCTGAGGGCGGCATGAGTGTCACCTCGAACCCAAAATTGAACTACTTCATCGGCTGGGACTCAGGACTTGGTCACGTTGTGATTCCTAAAGTGGGTCAGATCGTGCTCACCACAACTGCCTTCGATTTTGGAGCCACAGCGGGCGTGAACTGGTTCATGATCGACGGCGTAGCGCTCACGGCTGGAGGCACGGTTTCCTATCTCCTTGGATTTTCTTCGATTGCAATGTCGGGTTTGGTGATCAAGGCCTTTATTGGATCATCGTTCTAGGGTGTCGTCACACGCTTGATGTGAATGACGATGCGACGGTTCTCGGCTTGATTACTGGCGACGGGACGTCCTTCAGGGTCGCGGTTCGGGAGCACGGGTACGGTGTCGGCGAGTCCCATTGCTCGCAATTTATTGCGATCGAGCCCCACCTGTTCAAAAATTCGCACCACGGTTCCCGCCCGAAGTGAAGAAAGCTCCCAGTTTGAAGGAATGAGCGGCGTGCTAATCGGATTGTCGTCGGTGTGTCCTTCAACAATGATGACGAAGGCACCCGCCTTCTGGATGAGAATCTTTGCGATATCTTGGATAAGTGACGCAGCTTTGGGATTGAGCTCGACCGAGCCAGAGTCAAAGAAAAGCGTACCGCGTGAAACGATTCGAACACCATCGAGTGAGTCAAAGACCGACACTTCGCTGTCGAGGTCGATCTCTTTAATCTTATCGGTGAGCGAAGCGGCGACTTCTCTGAACTCGGTGGTGTACTCGCCACCCGCGTATTCAGAGACTGATTTTTTAATCTCTTCTTTTTGTTTCTCGGTTGAGGCTGCGAAGACGTACATGAGTACAAAAAATCCGAAAAGCAAGGTCATCATGTCGGCATAGGAAACGAGCCAGGGTTCGCTATGGACTCCGGTAACTTTCTCCTCGGCATGAGCTCGGCCTTCGGAGCCGTGGTCGTCTCCGTGATGGTTCTCGGCGTCGAGCAATTCCTGGGGGGTTTCTTTACCAGCTTCGCTAAAGAAGTCCATCTTACTGGGTCACTTATGCGCGCGCTTTAAGCGCGCTCTTTCTTCCAGTCGACGCGTTCTTTGGGAAGCAGGTAAGAGTTGAGTTCTTCGGCGAGCACCATTGGGTTCACTTTTTGAGAGATATGACGAATGCCCTCAACGATGATGATGTTCTTTTGCTTGATGAGCTTGGCACTTTCGGTAAGATTTTCTCCGATCGGAATTACGAAAAGGTTGGCGAAGACAATTCCGTACAGCGTTGCAATAAGGGCCACGGACATTGACGGGCCGATGCGCGACTCGGCGCCCGGCTGGCCGAGCGAAGAAAGCAGCATGATCATGCCGAGAACCGCGCCCATCAGTCCCATCGCCGGAGGGTACTTGCCGCAAGCCGCAAACATTTTGGATTCGTCGACGTAGAGCTCGTAAATGGTGTTGACGCGTGAATAGAGAATTCGAATGAGTTTCTTTTCGTCGATGACCTTATCGAGCAATGCCTGCAGAGCTTCCTTCATAAAGGGATCGGAGGCTTGTTCCACGCGTTGTTTGAGGTCCGAAGCGTTGGTGCGATAGGCTTCAGCAAATCCCATCAATTCGCGAATAATGTCGGCTTTATTGGGAATGCGTGACGTGAAAAACCCACGGAAGAACACAAGGATCATCTTGGCTGCTCGGTCGAGTCGGTAAGCGACGCTGATACAGGCAAAGGTTCCGCCGATGACGATAACCATGCCGTGCACGTCAAAGAGCATTCCCGGGTTCGGGTTGCCCATTGTGAAGGCGGCGAACACGACGCCGACGGCGACTAAGATTCCGAGCGCATTGAGTAAACCCACGTTGGCAAACTCCTCCCAGAGATCAGTCTACCGACTCGTGGCCAAGTTTCTACCCAGGCTACAGGGCTTATTCTTTTTGCCCTGAGTCAAGCAGGGGCTGCAGGCTCGCGCGCAAGTCCGCTCGAAAGCGATCGCTCCACACATAACCCAGGTGTCCGCCCTGGCGATAGAGCTGCATTTGTGTGCCCATGCGTCCTTTGAGCCACAAGAGATCCTCCTCGGTGCAAAGGGGATCGTTCAGACTATGGAAAACGAGTAAGGATCGCGGGTAGAATTGCGGAGTCCCTGCGCCTCCCGGAGTGTATAAGTCCTGCAGTCGACTCCATCCTGCGATATCGGTGGGCGGAGACAGAGAAGGAAGAAGTTCACGGCGGATGTAGTTCGTGAAACTTAGGCTTCGGGGGTCGGGCTGTGGCCAAGCAATGGCCTTCAACAGAGACTTGCGAAAGTCCCACGCTAGCAAGAACTCGAGTTCTTCTTGTTCAAATGCCGCGAGTGCTTCAGACCAGTAGAGATGGCGGCCTTCGGCCGCACGGATCTTCTCAGCAAGTTCGGTATCGAGTTCACCGTTCGCTCGCAAGTGAAGCGGGGCGCCCCGTTCGAAACTTTCATCGAGTCGACTCATAGAATACGAGAGCCTCACGGGTGGGTTAAAGGCGACAAAAGCTTCAAATTGAAAACGAGAATGCGGAGACGCTGCGAGTGCCTCTTGCACGGTTTGCAAGGCTCCATAAGAGAGTCCCGCAAGAGCCCAGCGCGTGCTCAGAAGCTCGGGCTCGAGCTGACTCAAACGGGCACGAAGCTCGTCGAGGGCTGCGCCCAACTCAAGCAAGTCTCGAGGAATATGGCCCGGAAGGCGCTTGGTGGAGGCTGCTTGGGCAAATTCTTCATGAGTCGAGGAGGGCAACGAGAGAACGGAGAAGCCACTCTCCCAAAGATGTTCCGCGAGTGCTGGGACGATGTTTGATTCGGGGCTGCCCCCGTATCCCGAGAGCAGAACAAAGCTCATCTTGGCCCCGGGTCGTTTCCAATACCAAACGGGTAGGGGTTTCTGGAAGCCCTTCACACCAACCCGGTAAACGGTGAGCGATTTCGAAAACTCGGGACTGCGTGCTGGGTAGGCGAGGCTCGAAAGCGTGGCGAACATGGACTCAGGAAAGGGGTGTTCATCGTTCTCGACGACCGAGCCCCCGCCCGAAGCACAAGCGGCGACAAGCCCGAGGGCTGTCACCGCGATGAGGAGCTTAAAGCGTTGAGAAAGACCCATTTAGGGAGCTAGTTTGTCATAGACCCATGACATACGCAAAGATCAGGGGCGCCACGATGGTCGCATCTGATTCGATGACGTATTTCGGAGTCTTCACGCCGAGTTTGCCCCAGGTAATTTTCTCGTTGGGTACGGCCCCGGAGTAGGATCCATAGCTCGTCGTCGAATCGCTGATCTGGCAGAAGTAGCCCCAGAGCGGAACGCTGTCGCGTTGAAGATCTTGATGCAGCATCGGCACAACGCAGATGGGGAAATCGCCCGCGATGCCCCCTCCAATTTGGAAGAAACCAATCGAACGTTTCATGGAGATCTCGGTGTACCATTCGGCGAGCTTCATCATGTATTCGATGCCCGAGCGCACAGTATGCACGTTTTTGATGTCGCCCGTGATCACGTGGCCTGCGTACATATTGCCAAGGGTTGCGTCTTCCCAGCCAGGCACGAACATGGGGAGGTTCTTTTCTGCGGCTGCGAGCAGCCAGCTGTTTTTGGGGTCGATCTGGTATTCGCTCTTGAGTTTGCCGCCCAGAAGAATGCGGTAGAAAAATTCGTGGGGGAAAAGGCGTTCGCCCTTTTGATCGGCTGCCATCCATTCATCAAGAATCACATTCTCGATTTTACGCATGGCTTCCATCTCGGGAATGCAGGTGTCTGTGACGCGGTTCATATGACGCTCAAGTAAGGCCTGCTCGTCTTGGGGAGTGAGATCGCGGTAGTTTGGGATGCGCTCGTAGTGGTCGTGGGCGACGAGATTGAAGACGTCTTCTTCGAGATTGGCGCCGGTGCAGGTGATCGCGTGGACTTTACCTTGGCGAATCATCTCAGCGAGCGAGAGGCCGAGTTCCGCAGTACTCATTGCCCCAGCGAGAGTCATGAACATGATTCCGCCGTCTGTGAGATGCTTGTCGTAGCCGATGGCGGCGTCCTTAAGGGCAGCCGCGTTGAAGTGGCGGTAGTTGTGATCGATGAATTTTCCTACGGGACCGAGTTTAAGTTGGCTCATGAGGAGCTTAGCTAAACCAGGATTTCCAGGGTTTCAAGAACCGATCGATGACTTAGCTCGAGACGTCGGTTTCGAGGCGAATCAGATCCAAAAAATTCTCGCGACGTCGTACGAGTTTTGCTCCTGAGGCCTCAACGAGGATCTCGGGGGCGCGGCCACGCGTGTTGTAGGTGTGGGCCATCGAAGCCGCGTAGGCTCCGCAGTTACGAAGCGCCAGAAGGTCTCCTTGCTCGGGCATCGGGATCAGACGGTCTTTTGCAAAACTGTCCGAGCTTTCACAAATGGGCCCCACGATGTCGACGCTTGCATTCGGAGAAGCGCTTCGTATTGAGACAAGCGAGATCTCGTGGAAGGCCCCATAGAGCGCAGGGCGCATCAGCTCGGTCATACCGGCATCAGCAATTGCAAAACGCTTTTGGTGCTGAAATTTAAGATGCTGAACGCGCGTTACGAGCAGGCCCGCCTCGCCGACGAGGAAACGACCCGGCTCGACGATCAACGTGTGACGGCTTAGTTCGATCGAAGCCAATCCCTCTGCTACGAGCTCCGCGAAGCGGCGCGCAGGGATGACTTTTTCGCCTCTATAGGCGATACCAAGCCCCCCGCCGATATCCAGGTTCTGAAGATGCATCCCTTGTTCAGATAGAATTTTTACAAAAGCAGCGAATCGTTTCAGGGATTGCAGGATGGGGCCCTCGTCCGTGAGCTGGGACCCAATATGCATGTCGAGCCCAACCCACTCGATCTCTGGTGTGTTTCGCTCCTGCAGATAGATGAGCGTCGCTTCGTCGATGGAAATTCCAAATTTAGAGTTGTGTGTACCGGTGGTGATGTACTCGTGGGTCAAGGCATCGATATCGGGGTTGATGCGCAAAGCCACTCGCGCACGACGGCCCAGTCGGCGAGCGGTGGCTTTGATGAGTTCGAGTTCGCTTGTCGATTCAACGTTGAATTGTCGTATCTCTGCGGCGAGAGCGGTTTCGATTTCTTCAGTGGTCTTGCCGACGCCAGCGAAGACAATCTCACTTCCTTTAGCGCCCACGTGAAGACAACGCCTCAGTTCACCGCCCGACACGACATCGAAAGCACAGCCCTGCACGCGCAGTCTATCGAGGAGGGCGAGGTTCGAGTTCGCTTTGACACTGTAATGAATCTGAAACGGGAGTGAAACGGCGGCGAAGGCGGCGCGCAACGTTGCAAGCTGCGACTCGATCATCGTCATGTCGTAGGCGTAGTAGGGTGTGCCGTAGCGAACGGCGAGTTCCTCGATGAGGGGAACATTAAGGTTTCGGAGATCGCCGTTCAAAAAAAGCATGTCTATTCTCTCACGATACAAAATTCGTCGTGCAAGCTCTGCAGGGCTTTTTCGGCGTGGATTTGAGGGACCACGCAGCTGATTTTGATCTCAGAAGTCGTGGTACAAACGATGGGAATTTGACCCCGAGCCAAAGTTTTGAAGACGCGAGCTGCGACGCCACTATGGCTTCGCATGCCGCTGCCGACGAGCGACACTTTGCTAAGGCTAGTATCGATTTGTGAAGCCTCGAGAGCGAGTGACTGCAGGGACCTCTCAACGAGCGAAACATCTTCTTTGGGAGTTGAGAAACTCAAGTCGAAACTCCCGTCTTCACGGATCGCAGAGTGAACGATGATATCGACAATCACGTTCTCCTCGCTGAGCTTGCCAAAAAGTCGGTCAAGAAGTTCTTCACTCTTGCGCACGTTCTTAAGTGTGATCAGAGCGAGGTTATGATCGGTGGTCAATGCAGTTACGACTGGGCTTTCGAGCAGATCTTCAAAGGGTCCCACGGTGGTTCCTTCACTTTCTTCGAATGTGTTTACAACGCGGACTGGAATTTGATATTTGGCGGCGATTTCGACGGAGCGGGGATGGAGCACTTTAGCTCCAAGAGAGGCAAGCTCCATCATTTCTTCGAAACTCATTTTTTCGATTTTACGCGCTTTTTTACAGATGCGAGGGTCGGCTGTGTAAACTCCAGAGACATCGGTGTAGATGTCGCAGCGCCGAGCCTTCAGCGCCGCGGCGAGAGCGACGGCCGATGTGTCGGAGCCTCCGCGCCCCAATGTGGTGATCTGTCCGGATTCGTCGGCTCCTTGGAAGCCTGCGACGATGGGAATGATTCCGGCCGAGGAAAGCTCAAGAATTCGGTCCGTTTGGATGCTCTTAATTTTTGCGCGACCGCGGGCATCATTGGTCACAAAACCGGCCTGGAAACCCAGCAGTGGCTGAGCCTTGGTTCCGATGCTACCAAGCGCCGCCGAAAGCAGCGAAATCGAGGCTTGTTCCCCGCTAGCAACAAGCAGGTCGTATTCAAGGGTCTGTGTGTCACTCGAGAGATGTTTGTAGAGGGAAACAAGTCGATCTGTCTCTCCAGCCATAGCACTCACGACGACACAAACAGGCCCCTCTTTCGCAGCAGAGCGACGGATCAGGTCGGCAACGTGGCGGATGCGTTCAATCGAGCCGACCGATGTGCCTCCGAATTTCAGAACGATCATACTTCATCAGAGAGTATGAGTTGCGGAATACCGGTCAAGAGATAAGATACTCACTTCGATGATCTATTTCTTACGACACGCTCACCGGGACACCGAAGACCCGGGGGCCGACAACGGGCTTTCTGAAAAGGGCTGGGAACAATGCGACGATCTCGTGCGTTATTTCCGCAAGCACGTGCCCGTTTTGGATCAGGCCCGGAGCAGTCCAAAGATGCGTTGTATGCAGACAACGGAGTTTGTCGCCAAACAGTACAAGCTCAAGGTTTCCGAAGACTGGGCTTTGCACGAGACTGCGGGCGATTCGGACCGGGACTTCAGAGACCGAGTTATCAAGTTTCTCGAGAAACTTCAGTCTGAGAAAAAGACTTTGCTCCTCGGGACTCATGGAGATGTCTTGGATGTTGTTTTGCGCTGGGCCGGTCAAAAAGGCGAGATTAAGAAAGGGGACCTGCTCATCTGGGACCCTTCGTCCAACCATTGGGAAGTCAATCCGCTCCGAAGTCGTCACTAGTCCTCCCGACTTGACTCAAATTCGGGGTAGGGCATTTTCCTGTGCTCATGCGGGAATGGTTTTTTTCTTACATTGGTTTTGGGGTCTTATTTTCTTTCGCGCTAGGCCACTCGGACATCGCCAGGGCTCAGTTCGTTAACGATCGTCCAACGTGTGTGGGCGCGAAGCGAGAAGGCGACATCTGGTGGGCCGGACTCGATCACAACTCGTTTGAAGGACGCTACCGCCGTCCATTTGGTGCAGTTCCGACGGATCAAGGGAGCATCTCGATACGTTTTCGCACTTGTGCAGAAGATGTTTCGGCGGTTCGACTGACGGTTTGGGAAGCACGCAAGAAGGTTCGCAGATTCTACGACATGCGACGCTCAGAGCGGGATTTGGATTCAGTCTTGGGGCCGGTTCAGATGTGGGACTTCGACCTCGAGGTGCCTCAAGAGCCTGAGCTTCTCTATTACTTCTTTGAAGTCGTTGATGGCGGTGACCGCGACTATTATATAGACGACGATATTCGTGCTTTCCCCGGAGGGCGTGGTAAGTCCGTCGATCTCTACGACGACTCCAAGTCCTTCCAAATTTCGGTCTATGACAAGAATTTCCAGGTCCCAGAATGGGCGCAAGGCGCGATTATCTACAAGATTTTCCCGGACCGCTTTCGAAACGGGGATCCCTCCAATGATCCAAAAGATGCCTCGGGCTGGGTTTACGGCCAAAAAATTCGCAAGATGCCTTGGTCTCGGCCGCTCTGTGATCCCTTTGGCTCCGAATGTCCCGACGAAAAATACAATTTGTTCTACGGGGGCGACCTGAAAGGAATCGAAGACAAGCTCGATGAACTGAAACAACTCGGTGTTTCGGTCCTCTATCTCAATCCGATTTTTGAATCGCCGACCAACCATCGTTACGACACAACAAATTTCAAGAAAGTTGATCCGATGCTTGGGAATCTCGAAGATTTCCAGAGGCTTGCAGAAAAAGCTAAACAAAAAGGTGTGCATCTTCTTCTGGATGGCGTCTTTAATCACGCTTCGGCGGATAGTCCCTATTTTGACCTTTTTGGACGTTGGAACTCGCGGCTTGAACTCACGAGTGCCCAAGGTGCTGGCAGCAATGACGCGTCGGGTGCTTGCGAATCAGATCGATCCCCCTGGCGTTCTTGGTTCTTCGTTCCGGATATCGGAAGTCCCGCGCTCTTCCGCGACCGTCAGACCCGCCTCTACTGCCCAAACCCACAGCTACCTGGCTCCCAAGGTCCTTTTAACACCTACGAAGCTTGGTTTGGATTCTTCAACGTCCCCAAGATCAACACGCGTCTGAAAGAGGTTAGAGATTTCTTCTTCCAAGGCGGTCCGGATGCTGTGGCTCCTTATTGGCTCAACCAGGGCGGCGCCGGATGGCGTCTCGATGTTGGGGCGGATATCGATGCCGGCTGGACTCAAGATCCAGGCAACACCTATTGGGAAGATTTCCGCAAGGTTACGAAAGACACACAGTCCGACTCCTGGATTGTGGGCGAAGAGTGGGGCAATGCGAGCCCTTGGCTCCTAGGACGCGAGTGGGATTCGGCGATGAATTATCGCCTTCGTTCGGCTCTGCTAAACTGGATTTTTGATTCCTGCCGCGGTCAGGGATGCTTCGGGCGCTTCTTCTCGGAGAACGACAGCAACGATGGCGGCCCTTTGGGATCGATCTATCCAACCACCGAAACTCAATTTCTAGATCAGATTCAGGGAATTCAAGAGTCTTACCCAGAGGCTTCGTGGAAGTCCGCCATGAACCTGCTTGGTTCGCACGACACCAATCGTATTCTCTTCCTGCTCAAAAAGATTTCTAACGAGGATCTCGAGCTTGCCAAGAGAAAGCTTGTCTTCCTGGTCGCCTTTCAGATGACGTACCCAGGCGCTCCGTCCATCTACTACGGAGATGAGGTGGGGGTTGATGCTCCTGGCGCGTGGATCTACAACACTTGGATCGACGATCCCTACAATCGAGCCCCTTTTCCTTGGGCAGACCAGGGCTTGCGTCCCGATCAGAATCTCCAGAGAGAGTTCAGGAGACTGGGGCAGTTGCGTTCCGCGAGCTTGACCCTGCAAAAGGGCGATTTCGAGTCGGTATCGGCAAACAATGACACACGTGTCTTCGCATTCACTCGAAATTTGGGTTCGGAGAGCTATCTCGTGGTAATGAATCGTCAAAATGCATCTCAGAATGTGGTGCTGTCCGGCGAGATCAGTTCGATGAGAAGCAAAGACTTTGTCGAAGTCTATCCAAATGAAGGTCTGCGCTACAAAACCAATGCTGGCTCTCTTAGTTTAGGGGAGCTTTCAGGGCTCAGCGTGAAAATTTTGAAATCTAGTGGCCCTTAAGGGATCCTAAGCGCTTGCCATAACGGCTGATTTTGACTAGGTCTATTACCCGGAGGGGGCCGTGCAAACGGCCCCCTCTATTTTTTATATATGTCGCAAAAAACGGTTCATAAGTCTGCCACGGAGCTAGATCTCTTAGAAAAAATAGAGCCCGTGCTCGAGAACCTTGGTTTCGAATGCCGCGATGTAGAAGTCTTTTCGGGCGGCTCGGGCCTCATTCGCGTGACTGTCGATCGTGACGGCGGACCAGATCGCCCGACGATTGGGATCGATGAGTGCACCCAGGTGCATCAGATCGTCGGACCGATGTTCGATGTCTGGGATCCTCTTCCGACGGCTTACACGCTCGAAGTGAGCAGCCCCGGCGAGCAGCCCCGTCTTCGTCTTCTCAAGCACTTTGAAGAAGCCGCGGGCGAGAAGATTAAGTTCCAGACTCTTGAGGCGATCGTCCTTCCTCCGCCTTCCAAGCCGCGCAAGAATTGGGAAGGACATCTGATCAGCGTCGAGTGCGATGCGGGGCAGATCGTGATTAAGGATCATTCGGGAGTCGAACACAAGGTTCCCGTGTCGCAAATTAAAAACGCCGTATGGCTTCGGGTTTGGAATCCTTGAAGTCCCTACGTGGAAATAGAGAAAGGTAGTCGAACAACATGAACGAACTGAGCAAGGTCCTGGAGCAAGTAGGTAAAGACAAAGGCATCGATCGCTCGATCATCATTGGAGCTATCGAGGAGGCTCTCCTCACGGTCGCTAAGAAGAAATACGGTCTCACTCGTGAGATCGAAGCCCGCTACAACGAAGACTCCAGTGAAGTAGAGCTCTATCAATTCATGAATGTGGTCGATGCTGTGGAAGATTCTCAAAAACAGATTTCTTTCTCCGAAGCTAAGACCTACGACCCCGAAGTCTCCCTGGGCGACTCGATCGGTATCAAGCTGGACACCTCACTCCTTTCTCGTATTGCCGCACAGACCGCTAAGCAGGTTATTGTGCAGAAACTGCGCGATGCAGAACGCGAAATTATCTTCAACGAGTTCCAGCATCGCAAAGGCGAAATCATCACGGGCCTCATTCGTCGTGTGGATCGTGGCGCGGTCATCATTGACCTCGGTCGTACGGAAGCCTACATGCCCACGAAGGAACAAATTCCCGGGGAGCTCTACAATCCCGGCGATCGTATTCAGTGTTATCTCGCCGACGTTCAAGTCACGCCGAAGGGTCCCCGCATTATCCTTTCTCGCGCTAGCCCCGCTTATCTGATCGCTCTCTTCTCCAATGAAGTCCCCGAAATCCGCGAAGGACTCGTTGTGGTGAAGGGTGCTGCTCGAGATCCTGGTGTGCGCGCCAAGATCGCTGTTCTATCCCGAGATCCCGATGTGGATCCCGTGGGTGCTTGTGTCGGTGTTCGTGGATCGCGCGTTCAAAACATCGTTCAAGAACTCCGTGGCGAGCGCATCGATATCGTGCCTTGGGACGAAGACATCACACGTTTTGTCTGCAATGCGCTGAGCCCCGCAGAGATTCAAAAAGTCATCATCGATGATGAAGACAAGTCCATCGAGGTCGTTGTGGACGACGCCCATCTCGCAATTGCAATCGGCAAGAAGGGTCAGAACGTTCGTCTCGCAAGCCAACTTTCCGGTTGGAAGCTCGACATCATCGGCGAATCGGCAATGGCCAAAAAAATGGCCGAAGCGAAATTCCAGATGATGATGATTCCAGGTATGACGGACACATTTGCTGTTGCTCTCTACCAGAGCGGTTTCAATACGGTGTATGATCTCGCCGAAGTGGAACCCGCCTTTGTCGCGGAAGTTCCTGGATTCAACCTCGAGCGCGCAGCGACCATTATCGACGCCGCTCGCAAACTCATCGACAGCGGCGAATTGAAAGCGAAACTCGCTGCCGCACAAGTGACCGCACAAGAAGAAGCCGCTGCCGAAAGCGCGGTCAAGACCAATGGCGAATCGTCGGTTGGCGAGTTGTCCGGCCTCGAAGCCAAGCTCCGCGCGGAAGTGGCCGCGATGGACAAGAAGCCCAAAACAAACTGATCGAACGTCCTAGACGCACGACGGAAGAGGAACTCTGACTAAATGAAAGTATTCGAACTCGCTAAAGAACTCGATCTCAAGTCCTTGGAGCTGATCGAAAAGATCAAACCCTTGGACATGCAGATCAAGAATCACATGTCGAGCCTGTCGCCCGAGCAGATTCAGCAGATCAAGGATTTCCTCTCTCCTCCTGCCGCGGCACCTGAGCTGAAAAAAGTTGTAACTCGCCGAGTGAAAGCTCCTACTGAAGAGTTGGCGGCCCCTAAGCAGATTGTCGTCCGGTCTCGTAAGGCAACCGGTGGCAAAGATGAAGAGGCCCCTGAAACTGCCGAGACGGCTCCCGCCTCTGCGCTCGCTGGAGTTGCGACGACACCTGTTGTGCGTCGTCGTAGCGGAATCGTGATTCGTCGCGAGGTCATCGGAGAAACTCCGGAAGCGGGGCAACCCGAAGACAGCGCCGCTGCGGAACTCGATGCTGCTCCCGAGGGGCTTGAGTCGACTCAGACCTCTGATCCCACAAAATTCGCCGCTTCAATCGAAGTTGAGACGACGTCAGTTCGCCCGCTCGCAGAACAAGATCCCCTTCTTGAAAAAGATACGGCGCTCAAGGACATCGAGTCCGAGTTCACGGAAGAAATGTTCACGCAGTCGCGGACTCAGCCCGAAGAAGACGATTTTGCTCAAGTGCCTGAGGAAGAAGTGGCGGCTCCAGTTGCGGCCGAGGCGTCTTCAGCGACTGCCACCGGAACGGCGACGACGACTCCTCCTCGTCGCCTCTCTCGATACAGCGTGATTCGCGTTGTGTCCCCGTCTCCTGCTCAACGAGAAAAGCCTCTCATCGTCAAAGATGTGGACCCAAGCTACGCCAAAGGTAAAGATGGCGGTACGCGTTCCTTCTCCGAACAGGATTTCAATAAGCAAGGTGGAGTCGGTGGACCGTCTCCTGCTCTTCTTAAGGAAATCGAAAAGGAAGAAGAAAAAGCCAAGAAGAAAATTGGCAGTCCCTCCAACAAAGCTCGTACCGACGCAGCGGGTATGTTCAAGTCTACAGACTTCCTGCGCCGCGAACGAGTCTATCAGCCCAAAAAGAAAAAGCTTCTCATTGGACGTTCGGCTCAGACCCGCAACGGTTCCGTCGCCATGTCCGATCGCAAGAAGTACGTTGAGTTCAATAAAGAGATCTCTGTTGAGAATCTTGCTTCACAAATGTCGATGAAAGCTAAGGAACTCGCGCGTCGCCTTGTGAAACTCGGCCTAGAATACCCTGACGAAGCGGAAGGTCTCCATGACTGGTTCCTCGATCTCGATAACACCTTGATCGTGGCTGAAGAGTTTGAGTATGCGGTCCGCGATATCACGCCTAACGAAGAAGACATGATTGCCGCGCATCTTTCCGAAGATGATGCCGGTAAAGAGTCCCGTTCTCCCGTGATCACAATCATGGGTCACGTCGACCACGGTAAAACTTCACTGCTAGATCTCTTGCGTCGCGCCCGCGTTGCCGACGGTGAGGCGGGAGGAATCACTCAGCATATCGGCGCATACACAGTGAATGTTGCGGATGCGGTAGAGAACCTAGCTAGGGCCTCGGCTCAAGCTTCTCAAGATGCAGAGGCTCGCAAAGCTGCCAAGAAGGCTTCTAAGAAAGAAGCCAAAAAAGGTGGCTCGGTTGAGAACAAGCACTTCGACAACCCCACAGGTCTCGGCCGTCTGTGTTTCCTGGATACCCCTGGTCATGCGGCGTTTTCAGCGATCCGTAGTCGCGGCGCTCAGTGCACCGACATTGTGATCCTCGTAGTAGCCGCTTCCGAAGGTGTGATGCCTCAAACGCGTGAAGCGATCGACCACGCCAAATCGGCGAAAGTGCCGATCATCGTTGCCATGAACAAAATGGATTTGCCCGATGCCAACCCTGATAAAATTCGTCAACAGCTCTCCGAAGTAGGTCTGATCGATGAAGCCTGGGGCGGTGATACGATCTTTGTGCCCGTCTCAGCCAAAACTGGCATGGGTGTGGACAAGCTTCTTGAGATGATACAGGTCCAGGCCGAAGTTCTCGAGCTGAAGGCTCGATACAAGGGTCCAGCAGACGGCATCATCATCGAAGCCAAGCTCGATAAGAGCCGTGGTCCTCTAGCCACCGTTCTTATTCGCAATGGCATCCTGAAGGTGGGTGAGTACATTACTGCGGGCGAAGTCTACGGCAAAGTTCGCGCCTTGGTGGACGATAAAGGAAACGTTGTTAAGGAGGCGGGTCCTTCAACGCCGGTAGAGATCATGGGCCTCTCCGGCGTTCCCGCTGCGGGCGATGTCCTGAATGCTGTTCCCGACGAGCGTTCCGCGCGTGAACTCGCTGAGCATCGCACGGCGGATCGTAAGAAGCTCGAAGCGACTCCCAAGTTCAGCTCTGTCGAAGACGTCTACGCCATGATGGCAAAAGGCGATCTCAAAGAACTCCCTGTTGTTCTGAAATCTGACGTGCGTGGCTCTTCTGAAGCGATTCAAGGATCTCTTGAGAAGCTTCCTCAGAACAAAGTGCGTCTCAAGATTCTCAGCACCGGTGTTGGCGGTATCTCTGAGAACGACGTGCTTCTCGCTTCGGCGTCAAAAGCCGTCGTCATCGGCTTCAACGTGCGCCCTGACAACAATGCGGTCTCTACCGCCGAACGTCTGGGAATTCCGATCAAGACCTACACGATCATCTATCAACTGATTGACGAAGTTTCGAATGCGATGAAGGGACTCCTTGAGCCCATCATCAAAGAAAACGTCATCGGTAAGGCGGAGGTCCGCGAGGTCTACAACATCTCGAAGATCGGCGCTGTTGCGGGTAGTATGGTCACGAGCGGCAAGCTTCAGCGTTCTGGAATGGCGCGCATCGTTCGCGACAACCGCGTGGTCTACACCGGCAAGTTCACGGGTCTGAAGCGATTCAAAGACGACGCCAAGGAAGTCGCTCAGGGCTTCGAGTGTGGTATCTCGGTCGAGAATTACAACGACATCAAGTCGGGGGATGTGATCGAGTGTTATATCGAAGAAAAAATCTTCCCAAACCTTGATGGTTCACATCCGCAAGCCAACGCGTAGTTGCCAAGACGGATCGGTGAGCGCGTGGCTCTAGGGCTTTTGTGGAAACGGCCGGGCATGGGCTCGCAGGACGCTCTCGGTGCCCTCAAGCGCGAACTGGGGCTGCCGGGTAAAGCCCGCGAAGGCATTGGTCATACAGGTGTGCTAGATCCTTTTGCCGAAGGCTGGCTCCTCTGTGGGACCGAAGAGGGCACGAAACTGCTCGGTCCGCTTTCGGGTCTGGATAAAACCTACGAAGCTCAGATGCTCATCGGTTGGACAACTCCGACCCTCGACTCCACTTCCGAGGCCTTGCACGCCGAAGGTCTCACAGCCCAAGCTCTTAAAGAGTGGCTCACTCTGGATTTGACCCGCATTGAGGCCGAACTCTCTGAATTTCTCTCGCACAAGATCGGCTCGAGCTTCGATCAAATTCCACCCCAGTTCAGCGCCGTGCATATCGATGGAAAGCGGGCCTATGACTGGGCTCGCAAAGGAGTTGAAAAAGAACTCAAGCCCAAGCGTGTGCAGATTCTCGAGGCCGAGCATCTCGGCGTAGAAAAAGGTCCTGAGAACTCGATCCTCTGGAATTTCCGGGTTCGAGTGAGTTCAGGCACCTACATCCGTGCTCTGGCCAGAGACTGGGCCACGGACCTAGCTAACTATCCGGGACATCTTACGCGCCTCGTACGTCGGGCCGTGGGAGAGTTCGGTCGCCAGTCCGAAGCTGCGCCTTGGACACTTTTAGGGCTTTCGGACCTCAAGGGTCTCTTTGATATTCACTACTTGACGGCCCACGAGGCAGAGAGGCTACGCTTGCACGGTCAGTGGCAGCCTCGCCCCCACTCGAGGCCATGCCTTTTGGTGGGCCCTGGGGACATGGGAGCCATAGCTTGGACCGAGGCACTGAGCGGAAAAGTGGGGCGGGTTTTTACGGCCAATCCACTTCTCTAGGGCAGCCTCTTAAACTCTTGATTTTTCAATTGATAGATCGAGCTATCTTCGTTATTTCCGTTCCAATTAAATTAATAGGAGAAAGAAAAGATATGTCCATCACCGCAGAACAAAAGAAGAGCGTGATCGAAAAATTCCGCACGGCTGAGAGCGATACCGGCTCCCCCGAAGTTCAAGTCGCTCTTCTGTCGACTCGCATCAAGAATCTCACCGAGCATCTCAAGGCTCACTCAAAAGATTTCCACACTCGCCGTGGTCTTCTTCGTCTCGTAGGTCAACGCAAGCGACTCATGACTTATCTCAAAACTAAGTCTGTGGAGCGTTACAATAAAGTCGTTCAAGATCTCGGTCTTCGTCGCTAAGCTAATACGCTTTTCGAAGAGTTCCGTTTTCACGAAAACTTTTATCGGTCGAAATTTTATGGAGCCCGAGAGGGCTCCATGACTGAGCGAGGCCATCTCACAATTTAGTTTGCGTTGATGAAGCTCTCTCTCAGTCGAGGAGTACATTTAAATGGCAATTCTCAACAAACCTGTCCGCGTCGAAACCGAAATCGGCGGACGCAAGCTCACTATCGAAAGCGGACGTCTCGCAAAACAGGCACATGGGTCCGTTTACATTCAATACGGCGACACGGCCGCACTGGTTACTGCCGTCAGCGATTACAAAGCAAAAGAAGAACTCGACTTCTTCCCGCTCACAATCGAATTCCAAGAGAAGTTCTACGCTTCGGGCAAAATCCCCGGCGGCTTCTTCAAGCGCGAGGCGCGGCCCACTGAATGGGCAACTCTCATGGCGCGTCTCACGGACCGTCCTCTGCGCCCTCTTTTTCCCGAAGGTTACAAATTTCCCACACAAGTCGTTACGACGCTCTTGTCCTACGACGGCGTGAATGAAATCGAAGCCATCACCGGCCTCGGGGCATCGTGCGCTCTTTATATCTCGGACATCCCCTTCGAGACGCCGATCGCAACAGTACGCGTTGGCCGCATCGACGGTAAACTTGTTATCAATCCCCGCGTTGATCAAATCGAGAACTGCGACATCAATGTTCTCGTCTCGGGCAGCAAAGACTCGCTCATGATGGTCGAAGGCGGAGCAGACAATGCCTCTGAGAAAGACTTCCTCGACGCACTCTACTTTGGTCACGGAGAAATCGCGAAGCTGATCGATCTCCAGGAACAACTTCGTAAGCTCGTCGGCAAACCTCGTCGCGAGTGGAAGAAGCCCGAGGCTCTCGACGCTTCGATCGTTTCGAAAGTTCAAGAGCTCGCGCATGCCCCGCTCACCGACGCCTTCTCAAAACGCGTCAAAGCTGAGCGCTATGAGGCAATCAAGAAAACCGAAGCTGTAACAATCGAAAAGCTTGGGGCAACTTTGACGGGTCTTGATGCTACAACTCTCGCGAAAAAGCTCGGAGATGCCAAGAAAGCGTTCAGTGAACTCAAGACCGATGTGGCTCGCAAGATCACGCTTAATAGTGGCAAGCGTATCGACGGACGCGGTTACACCGATATCCGTACGATCGAAGTCGAGGCGGGCCTTCTGCCTCGCACCCACGGATCTTCTCTCTTCACCCGCGGTGAGACGCAAGCTCTTGCGACTGTCACACTCGGCACGAACGAAGACGAGCAGATGATCGATTCTGTTCGCGGCAAATTCGATAAGCGCTTCATGCTTCACTACAACTTCCCTCCTTATTCGGTTGGTGAAACCGGTCGCTTTGGTGGCAACAGCCGCCGCGAAGTCGGTCACGGCGTTCTTGCTGAACGTGCTGTTGCTGCGATCATGCCCGAAGGGGCGGACTTCCCTTACGTCGTTCGCGTCGTGGCAGAAACTCTCGAGTCCAACGGCTCTTCGTCTATGGCAACAGTCTGCTCCGCTTCGATGGCGCTGATGGACGCGGGGGTTCCCGTTAAGTCCGCTGTCGCGGGTATCGCGATGGGTCTCATGGAAGAAGACGGCAAGACCGTTGTTCTCTCTGATATCCTCGGTGACGAGGACCACATGGGCGACATGGATTTCAAAGTTTGCGGAACAGAGAAGGGTCTCACTGCTGTTCAGATGGACATCAAGATCAACGGCGTCTCTCGCGAGATCATGGAGAAGGCACTTCTCCAAGCTCGCGAAGGTCGTCTCCACATCCTCGGCGAAATGAAAAAGGCGATCACCGATGTTCGCAGCAAGGTATCCGATCTCGCACCTCGCTTCATCTCGATGATGATTCCACAAGATAAAATCAAGGACCTCATCGGCCCCGGCGGCAAGCACATCAAGGGAATCGTTGCTGCGACCGGCGTCAAGATGGACATCGAAGACTCGGGCAAGGTCAACATTGCATCGTCCGATCCAGCGGCTACAGACCGTGCGATTCAGATGGTCAAAGACCTCACCGAAGAAGCCAAGATCGGTCAGGTCTACATGGGCACCGTTGTGCGCATTGCTGATTTCGGCTGCTTCGTTGAAATCAAGCCCGGCACAGATGGACTCGTTCACATCTCGGAACTCGACTTCAACCGCGTCGCGAAGGTGACCGATGTTGTCCACGAAGGTGATGTGATCCCTGTTAAGGTGCTCGAGATCGATCGCTCCGGAAAAATCCGCTTGAGCCGCAAAGCTGCGCTTCCCAAAGATGCACAGACTCCCGCGAACTAAGTTGGATAGGGGGCTTCCAAGTTGAAAGAACGTCGCAGAGCACGTCTTCGCCTGAGTCCTAAGATCACGCTTTGTATCGAAGAGATCCCAACGTCGTACACTGCGGCGTTGGGATTTTTTATTGGTTGCGGCGCGCGTCATGAGCCTAAAGATCTTTGGGGCGTGACTCACCTGTGTGAGCATCTTTTCTTCAAGAAGACTTCGAAACGCTCTGCGGTTGAGATTTCAAGGCAGTCGGAGCGCATGGGCGGAGAGCTCAACGCCTACACTGATCGGGAACTCACGAGTTTTCATGCCGATTGTCCGGTTGAGCAGTTCGACGAGATGCTCGAGATCCTTTTGGAGATGCTCTTGGATCCGCACTTCGACTCCAAGGATTTCGATTCGGAACGCGATGTTGTGGGGCAAGAGATTTTGGCCTACGAGGACAATCCCGAAGATATTTTTAACGATCTCGCTCTCGAAGTGCCATGGCAGGGTCATCCCCTTGGACTGCGAATCGGTGGCAGCTCAAAGCAAGTGCCTAGGCTTCAATTGGACTCGACCTATAAATATCTTGAAGAGGTCTTTCTTGCCTCTCCTTGGGTGATCAGTGTTGTCTCTCCCTTGCCCATTCGCGAGGTCAAGCGTGCCGTTCTTTCTCAACTCGAGAAAGCAAAGGGATTGCGTTTCGCGGAAGCTCTCACGCAGACTCGACGACCAAAGGCGCGGGGCGCGACTCCTCGAATGCCGCGGCCTTGGCACAAACGCAGTCTCAACCATAAAATCGAAAGTGAACAAGTTCAGGTTGCCTTTGCCTACCCAGGGCTCCCTGCGAAACATCGCGACGAGGTTCAGTTGGCGGCCCTAAGTTCAATTCTCGGAGTTGGGGCGAGTTCTCTGCTTTATCGCGAGCTCCGTGAAAAAGCGGGACTGGTCTATCATGCTTCGGCATCGCATCAGGCTTTCACGGACGCGGGACTCGTCATGGGTCAGTGGTCTTGTGGCATCGGGACCTTCGAAGAAACAGCCTTTAGAAGTGGCGAGATTTGTGGCCGACTCTCGCGCGGCGTTGATGCTTCCGATATTGATTATATGAAGGAATGTCTCACAGGTGCTACCAAGATGAGTTTCGATGGTCTCCGGGGGCGCATGGACGCCATGGGACGTCAAGAGATCATCATCGGTCGCTCCTTCGACTTGTCGCAAACTCTCGGGGAAGTTAAGAAAATTCGTAAGTCCGCTGTGGATCGCTATGCCAAGATGCTTGGGCAAATGCCCAGTTTGCTCATGGTGGGTCCACTCGGCAAGCGCGAGATGCTCCGTCTAGGAGCCGCATGGCAAAAAGGCCTCAACGAAGGCCTGTCTAGAAAGTAATCCAAGGAGTAATGAAATGGCTGCGAAGATAGAACTCAAATGGAAGAAGCTGCACTCCGGTGCCGAACTTCCTCGCTATGGCACCACGGGTGCCGCTTGCTTTGATTTGTGTGCGGCGTTGGACTCCGATCTCGTTCTCAAGCCCGGCGAAGTAACGATTGTTCCTACCGGTTTAGCTTGTGAAATACCCGAAGGGTTCGAGATGCAGGTGCGCGGCCGCAGTGGTCTCGCTGCGAAGTATGGTCTCTCTCTGGTCAATGGTATTGGTACAATCGATGCCGACTATCGTGGGGAGATTCGCGCGATCGTCATTGTTCATGGCAAAGAAAATTTTACTGTCCGTCATGGTGACCGGATCGCGCAAGCAATGATTTCACCCGTTCTGACCGTCTCCAATATCGAAACCCACGAGCTCTCAGACACTGTGCGTGGCGAAAAGGGTTTCGGGTCGACGGGCATTTCGCAGAAAGTTTGAGGAGATCGATATGAGTGATTCACACATCAAAAAGATATTGGTCGTCGGCGCGGGTCAGATGGGTGCTGGCATTGCCCAGGTGAGCGCTCAGGCGGGCTTTGGGGTTCTCTTGGTTGATGCTCTACAAGCTTCCTTGGACAAAGCGCGTGCCGGTATCGAGAAAAGTCTCGCGAAGCTCAAGGAAAAGGGTCTACTGGCAGAAGAGCCCACTGAAGTCATGGCGCGTTTCAAATGGGCGTCCAGTCTCAGTGAAGCAAAAACATTCGCACCTCAGATGGTTATCGAGGCTGTGAGTGAGAATCTTTCTGTGAAACAAAAAATTTTTGAGGAGCTCGATGCGCTCCTCGCTCCCGAAGTCGTTTTCTGCTCAAACACGTCCTCAATCAGTATTACTAAGCTCGCCTCATTTACAAAGCGGGCCGACCGCTTCATGGGTATGCACTTTATGAATCCCGTGCCGCTTATGAAACTCGTTGAGTTGATCGAAGGTCTGAGTACTTCGCGAGAAGTTTCGCGTATCGTCCGAGGTGCTGCCGAGCGTATGGGCAAAACTTGCGTGGTCTCTAAAGATCGGGCGGGCTTCATTATTAATCGCATTCTCATGCCTATGATCAATGAATCCTTCTTCGTCTTAGGTGAAGACTTGGGAACGGCTGAAGATATCGATCTTGGTATGAAGCTCGGCACAAACCAGCCCATGGGACCGCTGGCGCTCGCAGACTTCATTGGTCTGGACACGTGTCTTTCGATTCTCGAAGTCATGCACAAATATCTTGGCGAGGACAAATATCGTCCGGCACCTTTGCTGCGTCAGTATGTGGATGCGGGTCGCTTGGGCAAAAAAACCGGAATCGGCGTCTACGCTTACTGATCGATTTTTACGTAGAGCACATCAAAGATCTCTGCGGCCAGCTGCATCTCTGCTGTGTCGTTCAGGACGCGGCGATTGATCGTTGCGAGATTATCCAGATAACCCAATGCTCTGAATTTTGCCGTATTTTGGAGGGTAGTGCGATCCATGCTCGTGTCGAGTTTGACAGCTGAAGCAGTCAACGGTCGCAGGAGTGTTTGGCAGCGGGTTCTCAATGCGGTCGACGCTTTTTCGGATCGCTTCGATCTCGTTCACTGGCACCTGACCTCGAATATCAAATAGCCGTGTCATATCTTCACCACCGGCAAGTCGCGGAAGGAGGTTGGCCGTTTTCGATCCCGACGGGCGGGCCACTCGCTGGACGCTCATGTCGGAGTCACCTTCGTCGAGGAAGATGCCTTGAGTGTTAGGAATTTCAACGTCGGGGCCTCGCGTGCGATGTCCGCGGGAGTTACTTATGATGTGGAAGCCTCCAAAATTCCAAATCACACGTCCTCTTCGCACATTCATGAATATGATCTTAAAAAGTTCAAGCTCGGTTGCTGGGCAAAGAAGTCGTTTGAGTGGACCAGCGTCTATAGCTGTTCAGATATCTCGATGGACGCCGGCGAGTGTCCGTTGCGCCTGAAGCATCTGGAGTTTGGGCATGCGCAGGAAGAGGTGCAAGGCTGCATCATCGGCCTCGGGTCGGGAGCTGGTGGAGCGTTAGTAGGGAGGCTGGAAAATCAGGCGCAATGCTTCTGATCTATAATCAATGCGTAGGCCAACCAGGCCGTTGATCCGGTACTGCTCGTCCAAACTGTTGGGATCTTGGAGCAGATTCGGCAGGGCCGCAAAAAGCTCATGGTCAAGAAAGGTTCGGCTGCAAGCTGAGGCGTCAAGTCCAGGGATCTCATCGAGTGATTTCTAGGGGAGGGGAAAAAGAATCGAAAGATTGTAGAGCGGAAATTTACGAGCTTGTACGCTCGGGGCACTGAGTAGGCTTGTGATAAGCGGCACTGAAAAGATGGATGACGCGGTTGAAATAGATTTCACTGCGCCCGCGGTAATATTGAGAATGCTACTCAAAATCAAGTTCTTGCTAAGATTTGGCTCGGATGCGGAAGGTGTGGGGCCCGCAGGGTCAAGTCAGATTCCTTAGGGCTCGTTTGTGGTCGGTCGTCTCGGACCCCACACCTTTTTCTTGGGACTCTCGCCCTTTGGACCTTCCCGAATCAATTGATGAACTCTCCCCCGAGCGTTCGATTCGTGGGGTCCTTAGAGCGGCTGATTGTCGTTGTCTCTAGGGTCTCGCTTTCTTTTCTAGCTTCCAGGTTTCCTTGGGTCGTGTGCGGTCTTCTCTGTTCTTCTTCGTCCTTGGGTTCTGCGGGCCACGCGGCTCAGGGTGTAAGTCTCTTTGCGCGCCAGGTCTCTATCCTGTTTCCGGTGCGCGTCT
>CAMCVE010000020.1 GCA_945881775.1 Bacteriovorax stolpii | reverse complement strand
GAAGTTAAAGACTTCTCAAAAGTCGGCGCCCAGGCGACAGATAACAAAACTCTGGTCGTGAGCCTCAAAGGACCCACGGCCTACTGGCTGCATATTCCCACGTTCTGGATCAGCTTCCCGATCCGCAAAGATGTGATCGAGAAGTTTGGTGACCGCTGGACCGAAGCCGCAAACATTGTGTCGTCGGGCCCCTACAAACTCAAAGAATGGCAGCGGGATTCACGTTTGCTCTTGGAGCTCAATCCACAGCATTACGACAAAACCGAGGGACGCATTGGCGAGGTCGAATTCCGCATCGTCAAAGACGACTCGGTGGCTGTCTCACTTTTCGAAACTGGCGACCTCGATGTGATTCGCAATCTACCCCCTTCTCAGCTTCGTGATCTCGCTAAACGCCCTGAGTTCCGTCAAAGTCCTTATCTTCGTCTCACCTATTTTGGGTTCAACATTAAAGACCCGAGCGTCGCCGACCCGAAGGTCCGTCGCGCTCTAGCACTCGCGGTGGATCGTTCCGAGATTGAAAAGCTGCTCACGCCCATGGCCAAGGCCTCGGCGGTTTGGATTCCCGTCGATCTTGCGGGTTCTGATCCCGAGCGAGGAATCAAAGGTAGCGAAGAAGAAGCTAAGAAATTGTGGACTGAAATCAAGAACCCGCCCAAAGAGCTCGAGCTCTGGTTTGACCAAAACGAAACCTACAAGCTTGTCGCCGAAAACCTTCAAAACCAGTGGAGCCGCAAACTGGGCGTGAATGTAAAACTCTCAAGCCAAGAATGGAAAGTCTACCTCAAGCAGCTCTCCACCAAGGCCCCCGCGATCTACCGTATGGGATGGGGAGCCGACTACCCTGACCCCGCAACCTTCATGGATCTCTTCACTTGCGGATCCGGCAACAACTTCACTGGGTTTTGCAGCCCCGAGTACGACAAAGCGATCCTCGCCGCAGGCACGAGCCCTGATATCAACGCTCGCCAAAAGCTCTACTCAAACGCTCAAAAGATCTTCCTCGAGGATCAGATCGCGATTATCCCACTCTTCCAAGAGCAAAGCCTGCACTTGGTCTCGGCCCGAGTCGATGGCTTCAAGGTTGATCTCATCGGAGATTTCTTTTTTGAGAGACTTCGGCTTAAATAGACCTCAATGAGAGCCGATTTTCGCAATCTCCTCCTAATTCTTACTCTGTTCGGAACAGCGATCGCTCCAGTTGCCCAGGCCAAGAAGTTCCGCACAGACTTCATCTCGCTCGAACTGCCTCCAGGATGGGACTGCGTCAAAGAGGAAATCGATTGGATCTGCCAACCTGAAAACCTCTCTCAACGATCTGAGGCGCTCGTGGCCGTGGTCGCAAAAAGTGCCAACCCAACCGATGACACTTTTGAGAAGTATCAAGCTATCCTCAACGAGCCTCGTGAAATGCGCGACCTCCTGGGGAACGTCTACAAGAGCCAGGTCAAGTTCGTCAGGTTCCGTGACATCAAAGAGCAGAAGTGGATCGACTCCCTCACCTTCGGTTCCGAAATACCGGGTTTCTACACGCGCTACATCGCCTCGATCAAAGGAAAGGTTGCAGGACTTGTGACCTATTCGATTGCCGAGTCCGTCTACGCCAAATGGGCTCCGATTCTAGACAAAATGCTCGATTCGCTCGAAATTTTTTACGACCCCAAAGCCTTCAACGATGCCATGAGCTCGGGTCCCTCGTCGCTTCTCGGACAACGCTCTACTGGCAGCGGCCGCTTTGAACCCTCACCAGAAGACAATTCCGAAGGCAAAAAAGAAGGACAGGAATTTGATCTCGGCCTCATTGCTGGACTTATCGTCCTCGCAGGCGTGATCGCGTTCGTTATCTGGAAACGCAAACAGAACTCGCAGGACAGCTAGGCCTGTCGTCAAAACACTTAAAGTGATGTGGCGCCAATCGTCTCGCCCAAACTTGATTCAAGACGCACCCACGCGAGATGTTCTTCGAAGGTCGCCTCAAGGAAAGCTTTCTGAGACATGGCGAGAGCTCCCATCGACTCCAAGAGATCCTTAGCCCTCTGGGTCCCTAGCGCAAAGCCACCAGCCATATCCATGTACACCCGGCGCGCCGATCGAACGACGAGTTCTTTTTGATCAACTGAGAGTCGCAAGAATTTAAGTTCAGCCCAGTTTTTTTCGAGCTCAGCGTCGAGAGACCTCAGCAAGAATTCGTTCTTGGAGCGTGTCTTGATCGCCTCAGCTCTTGCCGTTGCAGACTTGGAGCGCGCATCGGCCGAGTAAATACTCCACTTGAGGCCGAGTCCCGCGACCACGGAATTGCTATTGAAAGGATCGTTGGCAAAAACACTTGGCTGATCGGCACTCGCAGTGTTGGTGGCATAGGTCCAACGCGCCCCTACAAATAGCAAAGGATACGAGCGAGCAGATTCCGCATCGGCAAGGACCTCTCGAGCCTCGATCTCTTTTCGAAGAGCCTGAAACTCGGGGCGTTTCGTGTGTGCAATATTTTTGTAGAATTCGATGTCTTTGAATTCGCTTTCGCGACGCTTCAGGTTGGCGCGTCGCCAACGAAGCTCCTCAGTGTTTCCGTAAGAACCAGTTTCAACACTCATTCCAAGCCTGGCCTGGTCCATAAACTTCTGAGCTTCTTCAAAACGCGACGACAGCTCGGCCACAACCATGTTGATGCGATCCAAGTCCGTCTCAGAAGGAGCGCCTTTGGCTGCGCGTTCGCGCATCTTTTCGCCCTGTTCTTTGGCTTTCTTCATTTGCTCGAGCAAATCGCGACAGATCTCACGAAGATCGAAGGCGAGTTGGTAGCCGTAGTAAAGCTTAGCCACGTCCTGCCTTAGGAGCAGCTTTTCTCGCTCGTGCCGACCGCCTTCGGCTTCATGCGCGACTCGAGCGGCGTCTCTCAGCTTCTGAAGAGCTCCAAAAGCATAGAGCGGCTGAATCACTTCAACCTTGCTCTGGAAGGCTGCACCCCAAGCGTCGAATGTCGTATCGCTACGAATGGCATTGCCCGTGAAAGTGGGACTGGGACCGGCGATGGCCTCGAGTTGAACAGAAGGCATCGCAGGTGCGCGAGCCATTTCACGACGGGCTTCGGAGATCCCCAACTGCGCAGTGGACTCAAGCATGCGCCCGCTCTTCTGGAGCGCGAGTTGGTAGAAGCCCTCAAAATCAAGGCGCTGAGCTTCCTGAGCATACGTGTACGAAGTAGCGAAGAGGGACAAAGTCATCGCTAAGAGTCTTGTCACAAATTTCAAGCCCCGACTTTCTTCGACTCGGGAGCAGGCTTTTTAAGCTTGCCGTCATTAAGACGTTTTTTCATCTGCTGGAGCAACTGGTCGAAGCTCTTCTTCTTCAGAGCTTGATCAAACTGTCTTTTCAGATTCCCCGAGACAAGTTCTCCTTCGAGAATGGTGTCGATGACCCGCTCGCGCGCGTCGAAAATAAGTTCGAATTCGATGTCTTTCTCGACGAGCTCCCCTTGCCTTGTGGTCTCAAAAATCGTGCGGGCAAGAACCTGTCGTGGGGACTTTGGACTTTGAGAGAATTTCACTTCACCCAGCGAAGCCGTCAGACGATCGGCTTTAGGAAAGAGCAGAACTTCAATCGACTCTTGAAGGGTCTTTAGGAAATCTTTGCGTTTAGTTGCACTGAGATTTTTCCAAGTTCCACCGAGACTCTTAGCAGCGAGTGCCTCAAAATCGATTTGTGAAGAAAGATTGCGAATCGCTGCGCGCGACTGCTCGGTGAGAACACCCTTGGATTCACGAGAAAGTCTGCCGAGCTCAAGGAGTTGCGAAACAAAGGATTTCGTCTTGTCCATCACCGCAGCCTGAGACGGGACCTGGAGAGCCAGAAGCAACACGACGAGCCACTTTTTCATAAGGCATCAGGATAGCACCAACGAGCTGTCCGGGACACCCTCCCTACCCGCCGAAGCGTCGTCACGAAAGTGTCACAAATAGCTGAGCGGAATACCCATAAGAAGCGCTGCACCCCAGACAATAAGCCCCGTCCAAAACGGAATCTTGGCGTTGTCGTCCCACTGTGAAGGCCAGGCCTCGGCAATGACCGCCACCACCGCACCGATTCCGCTCATCACAGCGATCTCCATCGGAGTTGGCCAGCGTAGTTCACCACTTTCCAAACGGAACGCCGCCCAGCGACCCGTCCAAGCGATGACTCCCGCAAGAAACGCCGCAAAGAAACCCGCCGTGCTGCCCTCAACCGTTTTGGCACCAAGGCTCAGCGGAATCTGCCGCTCCTCGGGAATAAAAAATCGGAAAACCGAATTCCAGCGCGTCTTACCAAAGCGAACGCCGTAGGCACCGGCCACGGGATCCATCCAAGCGAGCGTGAGAATGGCCTGCACGGCGACAATTTTAGGCAGTGCAATCAGCGCCCAACAAAGTCCAAGCAGGTAATACACTTGGGCGCTAGGCTGATCGTTTTCCTCGGAACGCATCAGGGGACCGTAAATGCGCAGCACCCACTGATTGAGAAGAGCCACTCGGATGCGCGCGAGGTCGATCGAGGCAAAAACAATTGTGCACCCCAAAATTACAAAAGCGGCGGACTTGCGGTCCAAAAAATAGAGGAAGGTGTACGCAACGGCCGTACCCGAGACGACATGAAAGAATTTCCGACTCAAATGCTCGTCGAAACGGGATTTGAGAATCGGCATCGTAGAATAAATCTCTCTTCTCTAGGCGTCGTCGCGGAGCTGGAACAAGGTCACATCGCCCTTGCCTTTACGAATAATAACCGGCTCAGGAGAGTTAAAATCGATAACGGTAGACGGCTCACTGGCGACAGGTCCAGAATCGAGAATCAGATCGACACTCTTGCCGAGCACGGCCTTGATATCGGCCGCCGTCAGCAGCGCCTCTCCGTCGGGACCGGTGCAGCTTGTGCCGATCACGGGATGGCGGAGGCCATTGACGATCGCGAGAGCGACCGGATGATCGGGCACTCGGATACCAACGCTTGAACGACGACTCACGAGAAGCTTCGGAACAAGCTTCGTGGCTGGGAGGACAAAAGTGTAGGGACCGGGAAGCAAACGGCGCATATTGCTGTAGGCCTTGTTGCTCACGACCGCAAACTGTGAAAGCTCTTTCAGGTCGGCGCAGATAAAGCTTAGGGGATGCTGCTTGTCCCGCTTCTTGATCTGGTAGATGCGATCAATGGCTTTCTTATTGTAGAGATCGCAACCGATCGCGTACCCCGTGTCTGTCGGGAAAACGATGATGCCGCCTCTTTGGAGGGTGGCCACCGCGCGGTCCACGCTTCGAGGAGAAGGCGTGGGTAGGCTCATCTCTAAAATCATATGTCTTTCAGGAATAACACAAAGGCCGGATCTCTCCCAAGAATTCTCTTGGCGGTCCCGTCTTTTTGCGGCACTCTGCGCAACCCATGACCGAGCCCGAGCGCCGCGCCTATTTTAAATTTGTCGGCCCCCACGCCGAAGGCCTCCCGCTCGTCGACTTCCTGGTCAAAAGATTCACTTATTTCGACAGCGAGCATTGGACCCATCTCATCGAAAAGGGTGATGTCCTGCTCAACGAAGGACCCGCAGACGCCAAGCATGTCTTGCGCAACGGCGACAAGGTGTCCTATCTTGCTCTGATGCGACCGGAACCGGTAGCCCCCACAAAAATCCCTATTCTCTTCGAGGACGAAGACCTCGTGATCGTGAACAAGCCTCCGCATCTTCCCGTCCACCCAACGGGCCGCTACCTTCGCAACACGCTCATCAACATCCTCAAGGAACAACGCAAAAGCGAAATGCTTTTCCTGGCCCACCGCCTCGACCGCGAAACCAGCGGCGTCTGTGTGCTCACGAAGACGAGCCTCGCCAAGGACAAGATCTATTGGCAGTTTTTTAAGAACGAATGCGACAAAACCTACTGGGGACTCACTTGGGGCGCCCCCCTGCCCGCTTCCGGTGTTGTTGACGCACCCATGGGCCCCGCCGGCCCAGGTCAGAGCCAAATTCGCATCAAACAAGTTGTGGGCTCTCCAGAATCCAAACAGGCCAAAACCAAGTACCACACCCTTTCGACCAAATGGATCGAAGCCCCGGAGTGGACGCCCCCCGAATGGCCCGGCATGCGCAAAATGATGAAAGACCGGGCTTGGAAAAGCCCCTGGCCCATCTCGCTTGTCGAGGCCAAACCCATCACAGGTCGCACCAACCAGATCCGCGTTCACTTGGCCCACTTGGGAGCCGGCATCGTGGGCGACAAGCTCTACGATCCCGACGAAAAAATCTTCCTCGCGTTCAAAGACCAAAATCGCAGCCTGGAAACGAGGAAAGGCGCCTTCATCCAGCTGAGTCCAGAACTCCGTAAACACTTGATATTAGACGCCCATGCCCTGCATGCGAGAAAACTGGCACTGCGTCACCCCCGCAGCGGCAAGATGATCGAGTTCGTGGCACCGGCCCCTTCGAGTTGGCAGGGACTCTACAGTCCCCCAAAGTAATCCCCCTCATGCCCTCTGACGGGGCTTGATATCCCAAAACCTTTTTGCTAACCCCTTTGAGTCACTTAAAAATAAGGAAGTATTTGATGGCACTCGAAACGCGCACCTACGAAACGATTCTGATCACGAAAGTCGACATGCCCGAAGAAGGCTTCAAAGCCCTTCTTGAAAAATGTCAGAACATCATCAAGAACGAAGGCAAAGGCGAAGTGCTGATGCTCGACGATTGGCAGAAAGCCAAGATCTCGTTCCCGATCAACAAAGAGCCCCGCGGACAATGGACCTACGTCCGTTACAAGTCCTTGCCCCTCGGCGTGAACGAGCTTCAACGTAACTTGAAGATCAACGAATTCGTGTTGCGCGAATTCACTGCTCGCACGACCGAAGAAGCCAACGACTACAAGACGCTTCGCGAAGGTCTCCCCAAAGAACTCGCTGATCGCGATCGCAATCGCGACTGGAAAGAAGACCGTCCTCGCCGTGGTGGATTCCGTGGCGGCGGTGATCGCGGCGGCCCCCGTCGTGACTACGGTGATCGCGGCCCTCGTCGTGATTACGGCGACCGTGGCTCCTCCGCTCAAAACTCTGATGCTCCTGCAGCAGCTCCGTCGACCGACTCCGGCGACACCAACTGATCGAATTAGGTAAAGAGGCACGAGACATGAAAATCATCCTCAATCAAAGCTACATGAACCTCGGCGAAATCGGCGATGTTCTCGAAGTCAAACCCGGTTACGCACGTAACTTCCTGATCCCCCAGGGTATCGCTAAGCGCGCAACTCTCGCGAACCTCCGCGTGCTCCAAGACCAAGCCAAGAAGCTCGAAGCCCAAAAGGCTACCGATCGCAGCTCGGCTCAAGGTCTTTTGAAGCAACTCGAAGGCGTGACGATCAAGATCCTCAAGAAAGTCTCTGAAGATGGCCGTCTCTACGGCTCGGTCACCACCAAAGAAGTGGAATCGGCTTTCTCAGACAAAAAGATCCTTGTCGACCGTCGTCAGATCGTTCTTGGACAAGCCATCAAAATGCTTGGCGACTACTCGATCATGGTGAAGCTCTTCGGCGGCCTCAAAGCAATGGTCCCTCTGAAAGTTGAAAGCGATGGCACCACCAAACTTGCTGTTGCTCCGACCTACGCCGACGCTTCGTCGGAAACCGCAGAAGCTTAAAGCTTCTCGAAGCTCAATAGACAAACCCCGGGTGGCGCGAGTCACTCGGGGTTTTTTTTATTTTTCTCCGAGCTCCGAGATTTGGGCCTCCTCACTCGGCCTCATTCGTTTTCCGGTTTATCTCCCCGAAGGGATCGTTTAGAGACTTCGTATGGCGTTCGAAATCACAGGTGGCGGAGCTTCCGACGGCGGCGGCAGCCCCAATCGTTTCCGCAGAAAAGATGCACCTGTGCTCGCTTTCGCGCCGGGCGAACGACCCCATGATCTCCAAGTCGAAATGGCTGTGCTTGCGGGCGTGATGCTCTATTCGGAAGTCCTCAACGACCTTCAGCACAAAGTCAAAGCCGATGACTTTTACCTTCCGGCTCACAAAGACATTTTTGAGTGCATGGTCGCTCTCGCATTTAAAAACCGTCCCATCGATCTCACGACCGTCATGTCCGGCCTCAAAGAGAACGGTAAACTCGAAGGCATCGGAGGTCCCGCCTATCTTGCGAAGATTGCGGACACTCCGTCTACGACGGCCCATGCGCTTGAGTACGCCCAGATCGTGGCCGATCTCTCTTGGCGCAGGCGTCTGCTCGATGCGGGAAATATGGCTCAGTCTGCGGCTTTGAGCCCTGGCGACACACGTGACATCGCGTCTCGAGTTGAGAAGCTCATCTTCGACGCCACTCAAGAGCGCAAGACCCAGCAGCTCGCCAAAGTCGGAGAACTACTCGGCGACATGCTCAATGATTTTGAGCGCCGCGCCGACAATCAAGGCATCCCTGATCCCTTCCTCGTGATGACAGGACTTTCGGATCTTGACGCCAAGCTCACGGGTTTCCGCCCGGGCCAGCTTCTGGTGCTCGCAGCAGGGCCTGGCACTGGTAAAACAGCGCTCTCCCTCAACATCATGCACGACGCTGCGGTCAGGCAGAAGAAAAACGTTCTCCTCTTCTCGCTCGAAATGACACGCAAGGAACTCGTCGAACGGATGATGAGCTTTGCCGCAAAAATCGACGCGGGCAAACTACGCTCGGGAAACCTCACACCCGACAATTTCAATGATCTCTATTTTGCAGCGGACGAACTCACACACGCGGGACTCTTTATCGATGACCGTTCGATGGTGAGCCCTTACGACATTCTCGCGAGCGCCCGCAAACTTGTTGCTGGTGAGCGCATCTCAAATCCTGAGTTCCGCCTCGACCTGATCATCTGTGACTACATTCAGATCATGAAATCTGGCGGCAACACTGAGAACCGCTCCGTCGAAGTTGCGGCCATCACGGGCGGCCTTAAGGCCATTGCAAAAGAGATGAATGTTCCCGTGCTCGCGCTTTCACAGCTCAACCGTGACCGCTCGAAACGCACCGGCACCGATGCGGGCTCTGCCAAGCCACAGCTCTCTGATCTCCGCGATTCGGGTGCGATCGAACAGGACGCCGACGTGGTCATGTTCATCCACCGCGAAATGGGACCCGATCAAGATTCACGCGCGCCCGCCGAGGCCGAGATCATCGTCGCCAAACATCGCGCGGGCCCTACAGGAAGCATCAAAGTCACTTGGCTCGGTCACCTCACTCGCTACACAAATTATATCTCGAGCAACTATGTCTCGAACAATTATGGTCAGATTGAGCCGCCCGACGCCCCCTACTGATCCAGCTGAGCGGCACCCTGCCCCTAGAACGCCTTGCCATTCAAATCTTAACAAAATCTTAACTCGAGCCAGAGGGCCTTCACCCCTTAGAATCTTGGGATGCGTCGAAACCTCTTTACGCGAGTTATTTCTTCTTTGATGATCGTCTCTTACGCCGCGAGCGCGATTGGGGCCGATCGCAAAAGCCCCGCGCTTATGCCTCTCGTAAAAGCGCAGATCGCAACCAAGCAGATCGCGGGCGATTTTGGGGGCTTCTATAAGGAGCTTTCAAAGGCCTATCAGACGAAGGGACCCGAGGCATTTGTCGGCCGCCTGGACTTCATTCAGGACAAAGTGGGTCGCGAGAGAATTCTCCAACGCCTCGCGAAGCTACCAACGCTCCCTGAGCTTACGAGCTGTGGCGACGCGTGTCTGGAATTTCTGGCTGACTCGAAACGAGTGCGAGTCGAAGTGAACGACCTCGTCGTCGGGGGATTCAAAGTGAATGGCGAAGAGTTCCGCATCGACTTCGCGAAAGATTCCTTCCACCAAAAGGTGGAGGAGCTCGAGGGCTTCCTAAACCAGAATCTCGTCAGTCTTCCGGGCGCAGGCTCACTGGTCTCAGACCTTGTGGCGCGCGTTTGCCGAGTCCTCGTGCCCGAGGCTCATGCCGAGATGTCCAAGACCACCAAAGCGATCCTGATCGGTGTCGCAGCTATCGTGGCCGTGCTCGCGATTTGGTGGATCGGAAAAAAACTCATCGATCGCGCAGAGAAAAAGGCCAAAAATGTCGTGCGTGAGGCCGACCGCCGCGCCAAACGCCGCATCAACCAGGCCAACAGCCATGCCGAAGATCGAATCAATCAAGCGAGCGAAGAGGGCAAGGCGATCATCGACGAGGCGACTTCGAACGGCCAAAAAATCATCGAGGACGCCAAAGCAGCGGCGCCCGTGACACACACGAGCGCCGACCCGGTCGCCAGTGACGACGGGGGAGCGGCTCCTGACGGCACGCCCCACATCGGCGACAGCCCCCGCGGTGATCTTCGCAATTAAAGCTTAGGAATACGGAGCCTATCTCCAGCGCGGAGTTCACGGCCGCGCTCAAAATCATTGATCGCCTTCAATTCACCCAGAGGAACTTTGTGCGCCCGAGAAATGCGCGTGAGAGTGTCGCCACGGCGAACTCGGTAGAGCTTGTAGGAAGCCTGTGGCTTGCCAGGAATCCTCAGAGTTTGTCCGGCACGAAGCGCTGAGCCCTTGATGCCATTTGCGGCCCTAAGATCAGCGATCTTGACCCCAAAACGACGCGCGATTGAGCTGAGATTGTCACCTGATTTCACGCGGTAGGTCGTCGGGCGAGTCGCATCGCTCTCATCGCCGGATTCACGTGCGGAGGGTGCCTGAGGCGCTGACTCAGGTTTCCAAGTCGAAGTGTTCTTGCGGGAACGTCCGCCCCGGTAGTCGACAGGAATTTGCAGCACTTGTCCTGCGCGGAGTCGTTTGGCGTTGGCAATGTTATTGAGGTCCATGATCGTGCGGATATCGACGCCGTAGACCCTGGAGACGTGACTGAGGGTTTGGCCTCGCTTGAGCTTGTGAGTGATAAAGAATCCGGCCTTACGACTCTTGAGTTCGTCTTTTCTGGCGATGAGCAACTCTGCCGTACCCGAAGGAACTCGAACTTTATAGGAGTCCGCATCGGGTGGCGTGATACCACGACGCAGCTCGGGGTTGAGGAGCTGCATTGTTTCGCCGTCGGCTTTGACGATGTCTCCAATCGCGCGAAGGTCCACACCTGGAGGAACATCGACAGTCTCCCACTTTAGAGGTTCCTCAAAGGCAATATTTGTGAACCCGTACTTTTCAGGATTCTTAGAGATCATGGCCGAAGCAATGATTTTGGGGACGTAGTTTTGGGTTTCTTTGCGATAGTTCTTCTTGCCACGCGCGAGCTCCCAAAAGTTGCGCGTGCGCTGCTCGCGCACGATACGCATGGTGCGACCTTCGCCTGCGTTGTAGCTGGCTGCTGCGAGATACCAAGACCCAAAGATCTGATGAAGTTCTTTTAGGTAGCGAGCCGCCGCATGGGTCGACGCCACGATGTCGCGACGCTCGTCGTACCAATGATTGATCTCCATTGAATAATTTTTTCCGGTTTGAGGCATGAACTGCCACACACCCGCCGCTCCTACGGGACTCGTAGCCTTGGGACTAAAACCACTTTCGATCATGGCAAGATAAGTGAGATCGGTAGGCAATCCGTCTTCTTGCATGGTTTTGAAAATCAAATCGCCGTAACGGTGCTTACGCCCCAGCCACTTTTCCATGGTCTTGCGACCGGCCTTGGTTTCGGTGAAGTAGCGAATCCACTGATCCACAAATTCGTTCTGCACGAGGGGGAATGTGTTCTGGGCGTCGCGGTCGGCCTGAATTTCGCTTATGCTGCGAGCAGTGGTTTGAGTCGGATCGCCCAGATCTTCGGGCGTATCGTCAGCGGGCTCGCTGATGACATCTTCTTCGGGAGCACCGCCGTCACCGAGCGCAATTTCAGCGCCGTCATCGCCTTCAGAATCATCGGCATTCGATTTGCGCAAACTCGCACAAGAACAAAGTAACGCCACGCCTAGAAGTCCACCGAGAAGCTTGCGATAAGTCATATGTCTCTATTCTGCTTGCGCTTCGATGAGAAAACTATGCCTGGGGCAGCATGAGGGACTCTTCGGGTTCAGGGTTCACGATATCGGCGCTGACGCGTTCCAGCAGGCAGGTTGCGAGCAGCCGCAGATCATCGGTAGAGAGTTGTTCAAGATCGAGATTGAACTCAACGATCCAATCGTTGAGCCACTGACGCATTTCCTCGTTGTCGAGTCCGCTCAGTTCTAAGAGCCAATTAAGAAGATCTTCACCCTTCTTTTCCATATTCCCCCCAAACACTCGAGGCCGGATCCCCATCCAAACCTCTCCCTCTATTCCTGAAAGTATCACGATTTCTAATTGACCAAAGACGCAGCGCATGGTTCCCGGCGCCAGATTTTTGAGTCCTCAAAAATACGAAAAACCCCCCTCTCCTTGTTGGGAGAGGGGGGCCTTTCATTGATAACTCTAACAAGTGACTTGAGGGACACTTGTTTCTAGGACTTAGCGCGCTTGAACTTGGACAGTACCGGAGTTGCCGTTGAAGTCGGTCCACTCGTAAGAATCGATCGCAAAGCCCCAGTTGTTGACGGAGTCGTCACTGGTGAGTTGCAGCGTCATCTTGGAACCTTGGACTTCGTTGGACCAGAAGGCTGCGGTCCTCGTGCCAGTCATCGATTCAGCAACCTCGCCATTGGCTGCGATGAGCTTCAGGAAGTCGTAACCTGATTCGAGATCCAGGCGGGTGAAGTGCACGCGGATGAAGGCTGCTCCGGGGTGCTCTAGGGTCACGCTGATATTGGCGTTTGGAAGGTAGGGGTGAGCCGATTCGATCGAGTTCGCAATCGGTGCCGACCACGAGCTCTCAGGTGGGATCACAGGACCGGGACCGCTGATGTTGGCCAGGAGGTTGTAGATATTGAGGCGTCCCATCGACTGAAGTTTGCCGCGGAAGGTACGCGACTTGTCAGTCGAATCAAGAAGGCGGGCTTTCACTTCTGCGTACGTGAGACTTGGCTCTTTCGCGAGCAAGAGCGCCACTGCGCCAGACACGTGAGGGGTCGCCATCGAGGTTCCACTGTAAGTGTCGTATGCGACGCCAGCCTTCGCCATTGCCGTAGGAATCGTCGAGTAGATGTTCTCGCCGGGAGCCGCGAGGTGCACCTTGTTCGCGCCGTAGTTCGAGAAGTAGGCGAGGTTATCGACGTTGTTGCTTGCAGCAACAGAGATCACGTTGTCGAGTTCGTAGCTTGCGGGGTACGAAGCGCGAGTGTCGTTGTTGCCGGCGTCGTTGCCCGCTGCTGCGATGAAGAGAATTCCTTTGTCTTGAGCGCGCTTGATCGCGTCGAAGAGAGCTTGCGAGTAACCGCCACCGCCCCAGCTGTTGGACATGATCTGAGCACCGTTGTTGGTGGCCCAGTCAATCGCCTTGACGGCGTCGGCCAAAGTGCCGCTTCCAGCGCCGCTCAGGAACTTCACACCCATGATGCTTGCGTTCCAGCTCACGCCGACCACGCCAACACCGTTATCACCCGAACCTGCGATGGTTCCGGAGCAGTGCGTGCCGTGGGAATTGTCATCCATAGGATCGAGTTTTCCGTTGATGGCGTTGAATCCGTGAACGTTGGGATCCGTGGGACTGGACCACCTGTTCGCAGCGAGATCGGGGTGATTGTAGTCGACGCCGGTGTCGATCACTGCGACGACGATATCTTTGGAACCGGTCGCAATCGCCCAAGCTTCGGGAGCTTGGATATCGGCACCCACCACGCCAGCGCGGCCACTCTTGTCGGCTTGACCATCATTCTTCATGCCCCAGAGGCGAGCGAAGTCGGGATCATTGGGCATCGACTGAGGAAGGTCGAAGGCACGGTAAATAAAGTTCGGCTCGATGAACTCAACAGAGCCGAGGTTACGAACTTGGTTCATCATGCGAACGCTCGAAGAGGATCCGATCGACATAAGGTCTGCGTTGCGGCTTTGAACAAGGACGAGATTCTCGCCAGCGTTGATAACCTGTTTCATTTGAAGGCCGAACTGAGCCAAAGTTTTGACGCTTTGGGAGAGTGTGCCAAGACCGTTCACGCGCATTTTGACAACGAACTCACCGGCGACAGCTTCTGGGGCCATGTCACGAGACTGCTTCTTAGCGGATTTAAGAATAGGATTCTTCGCAAGCACAGCCTGTGCTTCGACAGAAGCGAATCCACTTAGAGCGATTGCTCCCAACAAGAAATGTTTAAAGACCTTCATTAATTTGCCCCCTCTAAAACTGTTCGCGACTGCCGCAAACACTCCAAATAGATTAAGGGTGAAGTGCCAAAATGAAACTAGCTCGACGTCAAGAAAGTGGAATGTAAGGTGAATTAAGGCAAGGAATTTGACGAGGCACCGTACCCAAATTCGTCAAACAGATCGGCTCGAGGAAGCGCCTTGCGCATCGAACACAACAACCTTAGCTTCACACCTTTGAAAATTGCTCACCTCAGTGCCATTTTGGTATGGGTTTCGCTCTTGTTGCGACGCAAAGCCGTGCACAAGATCTCTCAATCCTTTGGGTCTCTAAATTGTGTCTAAGGTTTTGACACGAGGCCTCAAGGCCGAGACCGCAAGGTTTCGCTCTGGGCCTAAGCCCCGAGGAATTCGACCGCATCCGCTTCCCCACGGCTCAGAATCAACAAGCCGGAAGCACCCGCGTTCTAGAACTCCCTAACGGCAGCAAATTCCGCGATTCTCTCGATTCTGCCGACGGCGCCACTTATCAAGAGTTCGCTTTGAGGCCACGCGCCAACTGCTCGATGCACGCGGGCAAGCTTACTGCTCGACCCTTTCTAACCGCAGTGATCTGCGCTCGAAGATTCTGGTGCAACTCGTCATCGACACACAAAAGGTGGAAGTGCACATTCTAGCTGAGCTCAAAGTCTCACTGCTTCGTTAAGACACCCGATCCACCCAAAAGAGGTCAAAGATTCTTCGCGTGAACACGAGGCCGTTCAAACTTCGCACTGAGAATAAAAACCAGACAAACCCAGCCGCTCGCTGGGAGATACAGATCAATCTCCGTGACCGAATAGATCAACGCTAGTGAAAGGACGACGATCGGCCAAAGCCGTTGCGCGCGTTGGGATTGATCGTGGGAAAAGTTTAAGCGGAGTGCTTTTCGCAAGGCCTTTATGAGCAGAGCAGAAAACATCAGCAATCCGACAAGTCCGAGGTCCAGCAGGACCTGCAAAAAAGCGTTATGAGCGTTGGGCACGGGCCATTGCAAACGCGCAACTAGATCGTCCCCTGGATAAGGCAGCGAAGATTCTCTGTACGAAGGCAAAAAGAAGCCCCGCAGACCAAAGCCCGTGAGAGGTCGAGACTGAATCGCTTCGAGAGCACCGCTCCAGATCGCAGTGCGTCCTGTGAAGGTGTCGTCTTTCCCCACGACACTCAAAATAGACAAAATTTTCGGGTCAAAAACAAATACCGAAATGAGAGCGAGACCAGCGAATAATGAAAATCCAAAAAAATGCTTAGGAAATTTTTGAAACACGCGAAGAGCAGCCCCCACAGAAATGATGAGCGCGCTTGAAACGAGTGCCGTTCCAGAACCCGACTTGAAAATCATGAAAATTGACAAGATCACTCCAAGGACATCAAAGAAGGCGCTTCGCCTTTCGATGAAAAGTAACGATACAAAAAACACTGAAGTCGACAAGGCTGCGACATAACCTAAACTATTCTTGTGATTAAAAATTCCCTGCCAGAGAGGCCCCACTGACGAACGCTGTTCCATGATCCCATAACCCGGAAGAAAAATGCAAACCAGAATAGAAAAAAACAAGCTTGCGAAAAGTGCTTTCTTTAGGAGAGAGAAGAATGTTTCTGGCGGCGTAGTTTGCGCCAAATACACTGCGATGGATGTCGTCACTAGAAATCGGATGTACTCCGAAAGAGTATTACTTATGGATGTCGTCCAAAACAGGCTCGAGCTGATCCAAAGCAAGTACACAATCAGCACCTTCTGCCGCACGACCGACTTCACGAGGCTCTTACCCCTTAGAAAGGCCGATGAGATAAGCACAATACTTACGAAATTGAAGACGTATCGAATGAGCGTTTCCAGGACCTGAAGCCACGAAGCATCCTGAGTGCGCGGCAAGAAGCTTCCCAGGAGGCAAAATAGAAAAATGAATATAAGAGATCTTCGCATGACCTCGAAGTTTCTAGGTGTGCTCATCGCTCAACTAGCTTCGCGTGGAGGCTCACCTCGCATCAATCGTGGAATGGTCTTGAAGATGAGCTGGAGATCGAAGGCGAACGAGCGTTCTTGCGCATAGACAGCATCGAGGCGGAACTTTTCCATCGCTGAAATTGTGTTGGGCCGGGTCGCTTGCCATAGACCGGTCATTCCGGGGAGAACCTGAAATCGCGTTAGATCTTGCTCGGGAACGAATATCGATTCTTCAAGTGGAAAGGGACGAGGCCCCACTAGGGACATCTCGCCCTTGAGAACGTTGAAGAACTGAGGGATTTCGTCGATTTTCCATTTTCGGAAAATTTTTCCAACACGAGTGGCTCGTTCGTCGGGTGTATCTTTTTGAAGAAGTTTTCGCGCCATCGAATCGGCATCCTTGTACATGGTTCGAAATTTAATGACTTTGAAGACGGAAAAATTTCTTCCCGCGCGGTCTTGGAAGAAAAAAACTGGCCCCTCAGAATCCAGTTTTATTAATATAGCGCAGATCCCAAATAACGGCAGCGCCACGCTGAGCACTACCACCGACAAGAAGACATCAAAAAGACGTTTAAAAAATTCATAGTTCGGAGCCTTTCGGATCTGACTTTGAGTTCGTCGCTGAAGCTGGAAAACACCCAACAACTGAAGCTCGAGATCACTCAAGGAATCCGCGGATTCGAGACGCGTGGCCCAGTCGGAACCCGTGCTCCGAAGATCCCCAAACCGCAATTTCCTCGCGCCCATATCGTTCATTTCGGTATAATCGGCTAGTCTCTTAACGAAGCGTGTTAGCGCCCAGGTTAAATTCTTATGAATATTCGAATGATTCGTCTGCTAGGGGCTCAAGTTCATGAGATGACGGCCTCCGATATCGTGAATGTGATTTCAGAGTCCGTCCGAGATCGAGCCAAACACATTGTCGCCAACCACAATTTGCACAGCATCTTCCTCTGTCAAGGCGATCCCGTGATGAGAAGATTCTACCAAAGGTCAAGTGTTTGCTTCATCGACGGGATGCCGCTGGTGATCTTGGGTCGCCTCCAAGATCCCGGAATATCGTGCGCCCATCGGAACACCTCGCTGGACTGGATGAAGCTCCTGCTGCCTTTGGCCGCTCAGAACAAATGGCGAATCTTCTATTTGGGATCCACGCACGAAAATGTCGAACGTGGGGCCAACTTTTTGCGGCGTCTTTATCCTGGCCTTATCCTAGAGACCCACCATGGCTATCTGGGGGGAACCCATAGCGAGATGTCCGAGATAGCCTTGACTCGAATTCGCCAACACGAGACGCAGATTCTCTTTGTAGGAATGGGCATGCCCGTGCAAGAACATTGGATCGAGGCCAACCTCGAACGCATCGACTCTCACGCCATCGTTACAATGGGTGCTTACATGGACTACATTGCAGGCTCTGTTCCGACGCCTCCTCGTTTTTTGGGGCGCTGGGGCCTAGAGGGCATCTACCGACTTGTAACCGAGCCAAGGCGGCTAGGTCGTCGCTATCTCGTAGAGCCGCTGAAATTATTTAAGCTGTGGTTCCTCGGAAAACTGCAAGAGTTTTGAGTTTTCTAAGAATTTAACAACCAGCGTTGTCGAAGGTTTCGAGATATCCTGTGCTCGTGGGAAACAACAATTCAAGTCGCCTCAAAGTCTTGATGATCGGCGCTCCCCTCAATGGGCAGGGAGGCATTGCGAGTGTCGAGAAACTCTTATTGACGCATGCTGAGGTCATGGATGTGTCATTACGGCACGTGGCCTCGCAAACAGATAGAGGACTCGCGGTCAAATTGTTCATTTTTGTCCTGGCTGTCTATCAAGTCGCGATCGAATGTCTATTGAGGCGGCCTGACGTGATGCACCTTCACCTGTCCGAACGAGGAAGCATGGTGCGCAAAGGATTCTTTGTCCTATTCGCACGCATTTTTTCCATTCCGGTATTGTTGCATTCGCATTCCGCGGAGTTCGACGCGTACTATTATGCGACGTCTTCATGGACACGATTGCTCATCCGCTGGATTCTGAAAAGAGCACATCTGTTGATCGCGCTGAGTGAAAGCTGGGCGAGATTTTTTCGCGAGATCTCGCCAGGATCTGAAGTCGTCGTTCTTCCAAACGGAGTTCAAGTGCCCGAGATCGTCCCCAACCGAAAGGGGCGCGCTTTTAGCACCATCCTATTCTTGGGCCGCATGGGTGCTCGCAAAGGCGTTCCCGAACTGATTCAAGCGGCAAGACGGGTCCTCGCCCTTAACCCCGGAACTCGTTTCGTTCTGGCGGGGGACGGAGACGTCGAGAACCTCCGAAACGAAATTGCGGCAGACGCCGTTCTCGCGCCAGGTGTCGAAGTGCTTGGTTGGGTGAGTTCTACGAAAGTGCCTACTCTCCTCCAAAATGCTGATGTCCTTGTTTTACCGTCACATGCGGAGGGAATGCCTATGGCAATTCTCGAGGCGATGGCCTGGGCGCTACCTGTTGTTGCGACGCCCGTCGGTGGAATTCCCGAACTCGTAAGGGAGGGTGTTAGCGGGAGAATTGTCCCTGTTTCAAATCCAGGGTTGCTTGCCGACGCCATCACCCGCCTCGTCAATTCAGAGGATCTCAGATTGAGTTTAGGTCTGACGGCTCGCAAAAGAATACGGGATGAGTATTCAGCAGAAGCCATGGTCCGCAAGCTTAGACTCATCTACGAGCAACTCGCCCAGCCCCGCCCGTCGAAGTCCCGGCACTAGAGTCGCTTGCACCTCTCGGATTTGGCGATAAGCTTAGGACTATGGGGGACTTGGCGTTGCGTGGTCGATCTACCCTTCTGATGCGAATGCGGACGGCACGATGAAACTTTTTTACTTCCTCCTGCCGTTGGCAATAAGTGCCGTTTACTCAGAACGAGCCGTAGCTTTCGGTGAATTGACTCTAGGCAGCGCATACTCATGGCGACACAAACGACTTCTTCCGAAACTGGGCTTTTACGTCTACGAACCCATTTACGGAAAGTTGGCTTACTCGTCATGGTCTGGATTCGGAGGCATCGGCGCTTCGGACAGCGATTCGGATCGCGTTTTGGGAGATGTCAGCTGGTACGCAACCGAGCAGATGTTGAGCATCGCGTTTGCAAAAAAAGCGAACCTGTCGTTTGGGCCTGCGCTAAGCTACTGCCCGACTGCAGAAACTCCGACAGTTTGGGCCTTCAAAGTTAAAACATCTTGGAAATTCCCATGAGTCGCATACAGATTCGAAAAATTGCGCTTTGCCTTTGGATATGGGTTCTGGCCGGGACAGGATACGCCGCACCCAACTCGAAATCTGGCAAGTTGACCCTCGAAAAGCGTGGAAAAATTACCGGACTTCAGCTTGATGAATCCGACATGCAGTTTACGCAACGTTCGACCGAACGAGGACGGCAAGAATTTGTCCTGATCAAGGCAAGATACATTCGCAACCAGTGGAGAATCGTCGTGAATGGAAAGAAGATTGTCGCGACAAAGGACGGAAGTTTTTCACTGGATATCAAAGTGGACTATAAAGACGGCCTTCTAAAAGTACTCGCTTTGGGACCAAACTCTGAAGTCGAAGAACTGCAATTGGTGATTCGAAAAAATTCAGCGCAACCACAAGATTTAAAATCGAAAAAAAATCCCAACTCTTTCGAAGCCTCCCTGGGGCTCGATACGATTCCGCAATTTAACTACCTGACCCCGAGGTTCGAACTGAATTACTCACTACGCTTGAATGAAGCCGTCGCCTACCGTATGTCAAATACGTTAGGCGCTCTAAAGTATCGTTCGATTGGATCTGGCCTGGGATTTCAACCGCCCACCTATTTCTCGACTGATCACACCTTTAGCTACCGACTCGGAAAAACTTTTCGATTAGGTGCCGGCGCGATAATCCGAGCCGATCAGGTTAAGGATGAATACCTCTACAACGTTCTTCCGAAGCTCTCTTTAAGTGTGCGACTTTGGAACTAGAACAACTCTCGCAGAAGACTATTTCCTCTGACGAGCCGTCAAGTTAAATGCTCCAGCGTCCGGATTTTTCAGGGAACGGAGATTGCCAAAAAAATCTAGGACTTCTTCTTTCGAAGGTTGGGCATTAGCAATTGCAGGACTTTTCGGATCAACATCAAACTTACGCGCACCATTCGTCCAATCTGTCAGTCGAATGCCAGTCAGCACTTGCTTGTTTCCCGTGACTTTAAGAAGGTCCTTCGATTTACCAAAAAGTGTCCCTTCGAGAATGTTGTGAGAAAACTCAATCTGAGCGGGGACATCGGAAAACACAGAATAGGGGACCTGCGCAGAAACAATCACGTTGTTGAGAATTTTTAAGTCTGTAGCTTTGATCGCTGAAATTTCGCCCATCCCCTGCTGAAATCGAAGATTGTTATTCGCGACATAGTTATAGAGAACTGAAACATTCCTCGATTTGAAGACTCTTATCCCTGATCCGCCGTTGCCAAAAACAACATTATTTGAAACGAGAGTTCTTCCCACATACGCGTGTTGAGCAGGGCCTGCGCGAGTTTGAGTGTTGAGGTTGTCGTCGATAATAATTCCGTTGCCGTCGCTTGGAGTGCGTTCTTCAGGATTATTGGGCTTTGAAAAAAAGAAGGGAACTTTATTATCAATACCAAAGACGACATTATTTCTTATGCGAATCTTGATACCTAAAGAATCATCAATCGATGTTGGCTGGTAAATGGAAATTCCACTATTTCCGTATGGCGACCAAAAAGCACATCGAGAAACCACGTTTCCTTCGAAATTTAGATAGTCAGAATAGCTAGCCACCAATCCCGCTCCACCACAATCGAGTATCGTATTGTTCTTAATCTCGATATGAGAGGATGGCGTTCGAGTCTTTGGGTCTCGCGTTATCATGAGACAATTGTCAGACGTTCGGCGGTTCTGGAGGTTATTTTTCTCACGTTCAGCCTCGTCAAAAGAGATGATGTCGGCATGCCCCTTCAGAGTGAGCCCGCTGACTTCGATATGACTGACTCCCACGAGTTTTATGACATCCCAGCCTTGGCGATTGTGGAGGACGGGATGCGTTCCGGGAAAAGCGCGAAAGCTAATCGGCTTTCCGGGTTGTCCAGATCGTTTGATCGTAAGCACTGTTGAACGTGTCAGGTTCTCAAAAACTCCGTCAAGAAAGTATATCGTATCTCCGGGCATAGCGAGATCCGCAACGACTTGAGGACTTCTCTTAGCGGTCGCCTGAGTACGCCCATCGTTTGCATCGCTTCCACTTGGACTCAAATACCAGAATGAGGAAACAGAATCCTTTGTTGCCTCTGAATGGGCACGGGAAGCGACCATCATCAAAATAAGGATGGATAAAATCTGTCGCATTCATTCGAAGGGCATTCTAGCCCTCTCCGCAGCGAGATACCTAGAAAGCAGCAGGAGTAGGACAAAAATCATGCCAGACATTATTGGCAGGACAAACATATTGGGTGGAAAGCGTCTCCTGGGTTGTTCGTCATGAGTCGAGTGAATAATCTGAACGTTGTGGAGACCCTCTTCAGAAAAGATATTTTGGATCTCTTCGACATTCTTCTGAGTTTCAAGTTGTCGCATCATCAAATCGAATCGCTTCATTTCAGCATTGAAATCTTTTGAAACTCGGATGGCCGAGATCGCTCGCTCGGTTAGTTCCAAAGATTGCTTTGAGATGCTCATAAACTTTTCTTTGACCTTGGAGAAAGTTTTTATTCTGGGATCAAAATAGCTCTGAAGCTCCTCGAAGATTTCTTCTCCGTACTGTTTGGCCAACGACGGATCCCTAGCCCAGACTTCAATTTTCAAAAGATTTGTGCCGCGAACCTCGTCGATTCTTCGAATCACAGGCTGACGATTGCTGAAGAACGCCCGCGCTGAACCCGTATCGAATTTAAGACGAAGAAACTCAATTGCTTCGATCTTTGGATCTGTAGAAATTTCACCAAGTCCAAAACTCTGTTTTGATCTGCTGAGCGCCTTTCCAAAATTAGGAAATGACGGGCCCCGGATCACGATCACTGCGGAGTACTGCACCGGAAGCAAGGTCTGAACAAGAATTCCCAAGCTCCCACCAAGAATGAAACATAGCGGGAGAGAGCCAACGAGTCGCTTCAATTGACCCACTAGAGACTTTGACCACGACAAGACCCTCATGTCTATTTTTCGGCAGAGCGATCCAAACTCTGTATCGTGAAATCAATAATATTTACGAGATCTCCGAACTATACCCGTCTTTCAACGACCCATTGGACTGGTTTGAGTGACTCCCGCGAAAGGTGTTCAAAGTGAGCATCAGTAGTTTGACCGCGAATATTGACGACACGAAGTCGATAGGTCGCCCGATCTAACCCATAAACGATCTCTGCCTAAAAGACACTTCCCACACCCAAACAAAGACCTTGTTCAGGTCAGAAGTCCCTGATTGCTGAGTTCGCGAAGATACCCTTGCGGCAACCGCATCAGTTCCTCGATCGACCCTGACTCGACGATGCGCCCACTTTCCATGACGTAGATCAAGTCACAGTTTTGTAGATTCGAAAGCCGATGGGTAATTAGCACTGTCGTGTTTTGTTTAGAAAGTTGATCGATCGCTGCCTGAACATTTGATTCAGAAACTGGGTCCAAAGCACTCGTAGCCTCGTCAAGAATCAGCAGACTCGGCTCGCGGAAAACGGCTCTCGCAATCGAGATACGCTGTCGTTGCCCCACAGAAAGATTTTCCTGAAAGTGATCAGATTGTGAGGCATCTCCTTGCAAGGCACGTCCACAGAAATCCCACGCATGCGCTGTCTTTAGGGCCTTTTCAATCCTCGATAGGTCTGTGGATTGGAGAATGGCGTCGGGAACAGCGACACTCTCAATCAGCCCGTCGCTGAAAATTGAGAATTCCTGATTAACTAGCCCAATGCTTTTGCGCCAACTTCTAGAGTCGAACTCGGCAAGCGAGACTCCATCAACAAGGACTTGCCCCGAAGTGGGTCGTCGCAGCCCAAGAATCATGTCGATCAACGTGGACTTGCCGCTCCCTGACACTCCCACGATGCCGATAAACTTGCCCTTCGGAATATTCAGGTCGACACCTTTTAGAACTGGATTTGACTGAATTGAGAGCGACACATTTTCAAAACAGATTGAATCTTGGAAACCAACGTAAGGACGACTGCCATTCGGCTCACGAAACTGCTTCATGCGATCGAGTGCAGAAGAAAGTATCTCAAGGTTTCCTCGATTCGAAGAAAAATTCTGCCACTCGCCTTGAAGTCCAATAAGCTGAGAGATGACTTTGTAAGTGAGCGCAAGAATCACAAATACCGAGGCAATATCTTGCCCCAAGACTTCAACTGAAAAATATACGAGAGTCGCTAGTATTATGGCTACAATGGGTTGCTGAACACCGTCGAGAGTGGCCGCATAAAGACCAATCTTTGACTGGGAATTAGAGATCTCTTCGAGATGCACTTTACTCTTTTGCCGGATGTATCCAAAGCTCGAAGTCCCCTTGAGATACTTGAAGGCGGATATCGCTTGAATCACTCGACGATTGAAGACGAGGTTGAATCGAGAAAGTTTTCTAGACTCTGCTGAAGAACGCTCAGAAACAAATCGCATCACAGATCCGACAAGAGCAAAAATTGTGAGTGCGAGAGCAGCAAGCTGCCAATTCAGATGAAGAGAAAGAATGATGAATGTGCATGCCGTCAGGGTTCTAACCATGACATTGAGAAATGCCAGAACTGCCAAGGAGGACCCTGGGACCTCTGCACTGATGAGCGCTGAGAGTGAATCCTTTTTTGTTCGATCGAAGAAATCTAAACTCAAATTTTCTAGACAATCCAAAAATTTCGTGCGAACCAACAAACTGAATCGCGCCATGTGCTCTACGCGAAGCTTCACAGCACCAAACTGCATGATTCCCTTGAGCACGAAAGCCGCTATCATTGCCAACAGAATATTGCGAGTCGAAGGATGCAGATCGGTCCTAACAAAAAACATCTCAATCAGTGTTTCGCTATTGGAAACAGTTTCCGGTGCGTTTGAAGAAGCTTCGAGGAGCGGCATGAGTAGTGCAATTCCAAGCCCTTCGAAGAGGGTCGCCCCCACGGCTAACCCAAAGAAAACGAACGTCAGAATTGGCTTTTGACGCATCAAAACCCAGATCAGGTCATATGAACTGTCCGAAATAGCTCCTTTCGAAGATGATGCGCGCATTGGGTCCATACACTCTATGCTATCGACCTTCCCTCTTCCCCAAATGAGAATTCAGAGCGCCATAAAAATGTCTACCCTTTGAGTCGTCCCAAAATTCGAGTCCACCACACGTGAAATCTCACCGAATTCTTTCTATACTGACTTTGTGAACGAGATTCTGAAAACGCGAGATGCTAGATTCGCCAGAATTTTGTTTGTCGGCAGCGGGATCTTTTTAGTTTAGGAGCCATCACCAATGACTACTAAGCGAGAAAATCTCCTAAAAATTGCGGTTTTAAGCGAGTACATCTTCACGAACCGGGAATCCTTCAAGACAATGCAAGGAAGTGGGTTTTTCGGGGCTTCGCTAAGTTTAATTGAATCACTTGCTAGTCTTGGTGTCGAAATGGAGTTCATCACGTTTCGTAGAGAAAGGCTGCTTTCCTTGCTGCGACTAGCATTCCGGGCCGTCGGGCGCGGAGATAATCCTCGCCTCTGGTCGATCGGCGAGTTCCTAGCGAAAAGAGCTGGAGCGCATTTTCGAAAGGCCTTGAAGTCGTCAAATGTGTCGCGCGATTTTTTGTTGTGCTGCGATCACTCGAGTCTCATAGCATATGTTGACGTAAAGATTCCTCTTGTGATCGTGAGAGATGCAGCAATAGCGACTGTCTACGAACACTACGAGCTCAGAATCTCTGAATATCAAAAGTTCAAAAGCCTAGAGAACGAACGCCTCGCCTATGAGAATGCTACTTTGATTTTTTTGACTTCAAGGTGGGCGGTTGCTGCCGCACAGAGACAGTATCCGCACCTGGGCCAAAAATTCCGAGTACTCTTTCGGGGACCCTCATTCAGTTTCACTCCGACTGAGGAAGACGTAAATCAATGGATTATTTCTCGTTCTCAAAGCTGTCTTGAGATTCTATTCGTCGCCGGGGATTGGGACCGAAAAGGTGGAGATCTCGTGATCGAGACCTGCGAACTTCTGCGAAGGAGCGGACAAAATCTGAGACTTCGGATTCTAGGATCAGCTTCGGCTGGACGGAAGTATCCAGAATGGGTCGAGATTGTGGGCTACATCTCAAAAGACAGCGCTGAAGGAGAGGCAAAGCTTAGTGAACTCTACAGAAAATCTCACTTTGTGTTTGTGCCATCGCGTGCGGAGATTTTTGGTCTCTTCACTCCAGAGGCCAACATTCACGGTGTCCCTGCGATTTCGACCAACGTTGGCGGAGTGAGTGATGCAATACAATCGGGACAGAATGGTTTCATACTCGACGCTCGCTCGAAAGCTTACAACTACGCACAAGTGATCCTGTCTGCGTTTCAAAACCAGGAGGAATATCAAAAGCTTTGCCGAAGTTCATTTCAGTATTATCTCAGGCATTTCAATTGGAAGCGCTTGGGACAAAAACTCATCGACGAAGTACAGTTCACAGATCAGGGCGATCGATTGGCTTGATCCACACTTCGTTGGAGTAGCTCCGAATACAAAGTAGCGCTTGCGGCGGCCAAATCAGACCAGTGATAGCCTCCTAGATGCTTGTTGAGCCTGGCACCGAAAGTTGCTAGATCAGCATCAGACAGCGCAATCGCACTCGATAACGTCGTTCTCAAATCACTGACGTCATTCAAAGAAAAATACAACACTCCTTCGTTTCCACATATTTCTTCAAAGTATTCAAGTCGGCTCAGCAGCAGTGGCTTTTTGAATGCGGCTGCCAAATGCACCAGACCCGAACCACTGACAGAGGAATAAGGAAGAACAATCCAAGAAGATGCCTCAATGAGTGTGTTCAACTCAAGTTCAGGAATATATCCGTCAATGATCTCAATTTTTTCGTGCCGCGGCACCGACTTCGTTGAAGCCTCCGCACCTTTACCGGCTATGACCACACTTAGGGCTTCATAAGCCGGATTGTTATCAATGATAAGGACCAAGCTCTTTAGAAACTCGCTTGGGTTCTTATGGCTACGAAAATCACCAAAAATGAGAAGAATTTTTTTGTCCAGTGGATAGCCGAGTTTCGTCCGTGCCCCTTCAAACCCCAGGAGCGACCCTGGCATCTCATAAATAGGATGTGGGCAAACCACGGTGGTCTTTTGGGCGAGAATATTAGGAGGCAGAGACTTCCGCAAACTCTGACTATGTAGAACAAACGCATCGATGGATCTCAAGATGCACCCGCGAGTTGCATTGAAAAAGATACGATTGAACACTCGATCACTCCCGCGTTCGTAGGGCCTGATGTCGTGAACAGTAGAGACGACTTTCTTTCCAAGGATGCGGCAATAGAGCAAAATTGCGAACAAGCGAGTGAGCTTCATCGTTGAAAGCAGGAGGCTCTCGGAAACCCAACTCGTAGGTTCGGAATGAAGATGATAGACATCAAAATCAAGGTTCCCAAGCAGTGCCGAACGCTTGGCAATTCGCACGTCCCTTTTTGACAGCTCGCTTTTCAGATTTTTTAGATAAGCATTCGCGCTCCAGTCATTTTCCATTAAAACTTTGATTGTTTTTTTTAAATGCTTCATCAGACTTTACGGCCGAAACAGATCCTGGAATCGTTAGAACAATCAACCTACGGACCCCCATGAAAGTTGTTGGGAGTCGTGTTAAATTATAATCCAACTCATGAATGAAGCCACCGACCCATCTGTAGGCATTTTGACCTACCATGTTGCCGTTAACAATGGCGCGGTCCTCCAAGCGTATGCTCTCTGGAAGGTCTTGAATGATAGGGGTGTGTCCGCCGAGGTAATTGACTACAAACCACTACCCGCTATGGCGCACTACACCTGGTTTCCAGGACACAATCGGAAGACCGCTAAGATACGACACAAGCTCAAACAACTCTTATCGAAAAATGGTGCTTACTTTGGTCCCGACTATCTTGCTTGGGTAACACGATACCTCAAGACGACTCATTTCATCTCGCAGCAGCGAGCCTCGTCGGCCAAAACATTCTTTTCGGAATCAGAACTCAAAGAAGTCTCGGGCAAATACAAAATGGTCATCTGTGGAAGCGATCAGATTTGGGACTACAGCACGTCGTTTCGAGGATTTAGTTCCGCATTCTATTTGGACTGGGTCGATACTCGCTACACGTTCAAGGCAAGTTACGCTGCAAGTTCGGGCTCCGTTAAGACTTTTGGCGCACAAGCGTCAAAGGTCAAACAATTTTTGAGCAGTTTTACCAATGTGGGCGTACGCGACCAGAATACTCAGATTCTTTTAGGGGAGGAATGTGGGATCTCATCCGAGCTGACCTTAGATCCAACCTACTTGATCAGCTGGGATCATATGCTCGGAGCTTCTCCTTGTGGCAATTATTTGTTTGTGACTCTTGAGAATTCAGTGCTCCCGCAGAAGATCGAGGCATTGATTGTTCGAATCGCGAAAGAAAGAAATCTTCAGATCATTTCTGTTTCTCCTGAACACGCTTTCGCAAACGTGATCGCAAACAACCTGGGACCCCAAGAATGGATCACGTATATTTACCATGCGTCCTTTGTCGTCTCTGACCTGTTTCATGGAATTATTTTTTCCACAAAATTTGAAAAGCCTTTTATGGCGGTCCCTCGATCGCACAAGATGGAAAAAGTTGGAGCTCTTTTGAATTCCCTAGGCCTTGAAGACAGAATCTACAATCCTGCCTTGCAGAATCAGACTCCAGAACATTTCCGAAAATGGGTAGGAATTGATTATTCACAAGCAAAACGCATCCTTGAACTCCAAGTCCAATCTTCGCAAAATTACCTAGGTTCGCTTTTGAAATTAGTTAGCGACAAGAACCCTTAAATAAACAGAGCGCCCCGGATTCGAAATCCGGGGCGCCCCTCTTCGACAAATATTGAACAGGACCTTAACTGAGAAGCCCTTGCACGGCTTCGCGCTCGCCAAGGAGCTCGTCGGTCGTGGCTTTGATCTTTTCCTTGCAGAAGTCGCCAAGCTCAACGCCCTGAACGATTTCCCAAGTTTTGCCGTTGTTGCGGATCGGATAGCTGAAGACGAGACCTTTTGGGGTTCCGTACGAGCCATCGGAGACAACCGCGACCGAATAGATGGTCTTGGTGTCCGTGACGTTCTCGATGCGCTTCACAGTGTCGATCGCCGCATTCGCTGCAGAGGCCGCAGAAGACAAGCCTCGCGCCTTGATGATCTCAGCGCCGCGCTGCTGAACGGTCGTTAGGAACGCGCCCTTAAGCCACTCTTTGTCGGTGATGACGTCCATGAGTTTCTTGCCGCCGATTTTGGCTTGGGAGAACTGGGGGTACATCGTGGGAGAGTGGTTGCCCCAGATCGCGAGATCGGTGACTTCGGAAACGGGCACGCCAGCTTTCTGGGCGACTTGAGCGACGGCGCGATTTTGGTCGAGCATCGTCATCGCAAAGAAGTTGCGGGGATCGAGGCTCTTAGCGGTTTCCTTGGCGATCCAGCAATTGGTGTTGCAGGGGTTGCCTACGACGAGAACTTTGCAGGTCTTCTTGGCAAATTTGTCGAGCGCTTGGCCTTGGCCGATGAAGATGCCACCGTTGATCTTCAAGAGATCGGCGCGCTCCATGCCTGCTTTACGAGGCACAGATCCCACCAAGAGAGCCCAGTCGACATCCTTGAAGGCGACGTCAGCAGAGGACGTGCAGGTCACGCTTGCCAGCGTAGGGAAAGCGCAATCGTCGAGCTCGAGCTTCACGCCACCCAGGGCAGGAAGAGCGGCTTCGAGCTCAAGAAGGTTCAGGTCCACGAGAGTGTCGGGACCAAAAACCTGACCCGAGGCGATGCGGAAAAGAAGAGCGTAACCGATTTGACCAGCTGCGCCCGTTACGGCGACGCGAACGCGTTTTTGAGTCATCTCGATTTTTTCCTTATTTCTTTTTCGAGTTCACGAGCTCGCTGGGCTCGAAGAAGTAGGAAAGTTCGCGAGCTGCAGACTCAGGCGAGTCGCTGCCGTGCACGGAATTTTCGCCGATGGAGAGGGCGAAATCTTTGCGAATGGTTCCGGGAGCTGCGTTTGCGGGGTTGGTGGCGCCCATGACTTCGCGGTTCTTGGCGACGGCATTTTCACCTTCGAGACAAAGAAGCATGACAGGCGAACGAGTCATGAAGGAGACAAGCTCTCCGAAGAAGGGACGCGCGCTGTGCTCAGCGTAGAAACCTTCAGCCTTGGCTTTGGTCATGTGAACAAGTTTTGCGGCGCAGATGTGCAGGCCGTTTTTTTCGAAGCGCTCGATGATCGCACCGATCTTGTTACGCTCAACAGCGTCGGGTTTGATGATAGAAAAAGTTTTTTCGATAGCCATGATTGAGATCCTCCTCGAGAGAACGCCTGGGCGCCCTTCGTACAAACTGTTGATTTCTACAGGGAGTGTTAGTCCGAAAGGGCGCGGCGCTCAAGCGAGAGGGCCTCAGCGCCGGCCTTCTGACGACGCGACCCCACGAGCCCAGAAACCTTGATATTGACGCTTTGCGTTGTTTTCCTTACAGAGGCTCCCAGATTTGGAGAAATTCATGCGTCTTATTCAGATCTTATCCCTCGCCTCACTTGTCACGCTCGCAGCACCCAACGCTCAAGCCGCCCGCGGCCGCAATGCCGAGCCCGCCCCGATCACAATGGATGACCTCAAAGGTCTCGACCCGAATGAAGCCATTGAACTCATCGAGCGAGCACCCAATAAAGTGAATGTCGCGGCGTCTGCGGAAATGGACATTGGTGAAGACGAACCCACGACGGGAAGTATCTCTGCCGCCGCTCTACTCACGCGCAAGCTCGAAATCGAGCGCATCGACAACTGGATCGCAGAATTCAACGACTAGTTCTTGCACGCTAGTAGACGAAGTAAGGACGCTCGGTCGAAGCGCGGTCAAACCCTTGAGTGCGCTTGTATTCGACGACTTGCTCTTCGCTGTCCATGACGACAGCGCAGTCAGTGTAAGGATTCTCGCCGGGATTGTTCCATGCAACCGCTCGAAGGAGACCACCCGCACTCGTCTTAACGAGGAAAGTGCTCGAACGACGTGCGCCTCCCGCGAGCTCAGCCGCACCATCTTCGGGACGAAAAGCGACTGGAACTCAGTTTATTGAGTACTGAGCATCTTCTTTTCGAAGTTCAGATATATCAGGAGACGAGGCGCGCACTTTTGAAACGTGTTTATAGAATTCACCGACAACGACACGCTCCACCCTCGAAGAGATACGTGAACGTACTCAGACCAATGTGTGGATGCGGACGCACATCGCTGGGTTTTCCATCGAGAACAACTTCGATCGACATGAAGACTCCCCCAGGGGAGCTCGTGTCCTAAGCTCGGCCGCCGCGCTCAGCGAGCAGCGCCTTCAGCGTGGAGCCCATTTCGGCAGGAGAGGGAGCGACGCGAATCCCAGCAGCCGTCATGGCCGCCATCTTGGAATCGGCTGTGCCGCTACCGCCGCTGATGATCGCACCGGCGTGGCCCATGCGACGTCCCGGAGGAGCCGTGCGTCCGGCGATAAAGCCGACGACGGGTTTTTTGCAGTTCTTCTTGACCCAGGCAGCTGCGTCTTCTTCTGCGGTGCCGCCGATCTCTCCGATCATGACGATCGATTCGGTGCCGGCGTCGTTGTTGAAAAGTTCGAGACAGTCGATAAACTCCATGCCCTTCACAGGGTCTCCACCGATACCGATGCAAGTACTTTGTCCCATGCCGAGCTCGGAAGTTTGGTGGACCGCTTCGTAAGTGAGAGTGCCCGAGCGAGAAACGATACCTACCGAGCCCACTTTGTGGATGTAGCCGGGCATGATGCCGACTTTGGCCTGGCCAGGAGTGATGATACCCGGACAGTTGGGTCCAATAAGTCGAATCATGTTTTGGCCCGCAGTCTTACGGCGATGGTTGGTCTTGTTGAGGAACTCTTTGACCTTGAGCATGTCCAGCACTGGAATGCCTTCGGTGATACAGACAATCAGCTCAACGCCCGCGTCGATCGATTCGAGAATCGAATCAGCGGCTCCGAACGGCGGCACAAAAATCATCGAGACATTGGCGTTCTCTTTCTTAACGGCATCAGTCACCGAATCCCAAACGGGAAAGCCTTCGACTGTTTGGCCACCGCGTCCAGGAGTGACGCCGCCCACGACCTTGGAGCCGTAGTCACGACATCCCATGGCATGGAAGAGACCGGTCTTGCCTGTAATGCCTTGAACAATGATACGAGAGTCTTTGTTGAGCAGAACCGACATGACTTAAAGTCCTTCTTTCATGGCTTTGACGGCTTTTTGTGCACCGTCAGACATCGAGCTTGCTGAAATAATCGCGAGTCCGCTCTTCTCGAGCATTTCGCGGCCTTTGGCGACATTCGTCCCTTCGAGACGCACGACAAGAGGAACCTTGAGTCCCACTTCTTTGGTTGCAGCGATGACGCCTTCTGCGATCGTGTCGCACTTCATAATGCCACCGAAGATGTTCACGAAAATCGCCTTCACCTTTTTGTCTTTGGTGATGATCTTAAAAGCTTCGCGCACTTTCTCGGCCGTGGCACCGCCGCCGACGTCGAGGAAGTTTGCGGGGTCGCCGCCGTAGTGTTTGATGATGTCCATGGTCGCCATCGCAAGGCCCGCTCCGTTGACCATGCAGCCGATATTTCCGTAGAGAGAAATGAAATTGAGATCCCACTTGGCAGCTTCGAGCTCGGCCGCGTCTTCTTCGTCGGGATCGAGCATCGAGGCCACATCGGGATGGCGCTTGAGGGCGTTGTCGTCGAAGTTGATCTTGCCGTCGAGAGCGATGATCTTCGAGGATTCGCCTTCGCCGATGATCGCCAGTGGATTGATCTCGAGAATTGAGCAGTCCTTGGCAACGAACATGGCGTAGAGCTTGTCCATGAAGGTGTGCAGCTGACCGGCGAGATTACCGGGCGACTTGGGATCCAGAGAGAGACCCAGGAAACTCGTGAGCTTGCGCGAGTGGTAAGCCTGCCATCCGGTGGAGGGATCGACCGGCAAAGTGAGAATTTTCTCAGGGTTCGTGTGAGCGAGCTCTTCGATTTCCATGCCGCCTTCGCTCGACGCAAGCACTGAGACGCAACCGCGATCACGGTCGAGAATCAGAGAGAGATACATTTCGCGCTTAGGGGGCGTCGCTTCTTCGATAAAGAGGCGCTTGACAAGTTTGCCCTCGGGACCCGTTTGATGCGTGACGAGAGTCATTCCAAAAATTTGCTTGGCGAGGGGCTCCACATCTTCGCGAGTTTTGGCGATTTTTACGCCGCCGCCTTTGCCGCGTCCACCCGCATGAATCTGCGCCTTCACAACGAAGGCCTTTACGCCTTGCGCAGCCAAAGTGCCTGCCGCCTCGACGGCCTCTTTGACGGAGAAACAGGGGATGCCCCGAGGGACAGCCACACCGGCGTTGCGGAAAAGTTCTTTCGCTTGGTATTCGTGAATCTTCATCTAGGCCCAGGAAACTAGCACGCCCCCCTCGTGATGCAAACGGGACTTGGGCGCGTGAAGCTTTGCGTTAATACGCACTGGCGTTCGACGAAGCCTCGTCGGGCAGGACACTGACTTCGCGATTCACAAAAGGCGCTCTACCGGCGCGGCCACTGTAACAGGCTTCGCCAAAACGGCGACCAATGTCGGCTTCGAAGAGGGGAGTCAGCGGAACCTTAGCGCCGTCGACGCCTTTCACCAAGACGCGAAAGAAGATCTGCCGATAGAGATAGCCCTTGGCATTGCTCATGGACTCGAAGCTCGTCTCAACAAGACCTTGGGCGTCGGGGATCCACTCCAGAAGCTCTGAGCGCGCAGGCTCGCGCTTCCAAGCGTTCGTGAAGTAAACATCCCAAACAAGACTCTCAGGATCGTAGATCTCCATCAGGCCTGAGGGAAGCTGGAGGCGCACATCGCTCTCAACGCGGTACAGGAACTCACAAGAGTCCATAATGGAGCGTGAAGCGATCTCCGGCAGTGAAGCCTGGCTCAAGGAGGCGCCGCAGGTCGCAAGAACGAGCAAAAATGTCGGGAAATTTTTCATCAGGCGCATCCCACCAAACAAGCGGATTCCGGGCGTGCCGACAAGGCGAGCCAGCCTCGCATTTCAACGCGCAGCAAAATTCCTTTCCCCCCAAGCCTCGTCTACAATGATCTGAATGTCAGACCGCTTTTTCACCTTCATGGTGATTCCCGAGAAGAGTGACCGTGTCCGCAAGATCAGCATTCCGACGGCCTATCTCAGGCTTTTGTCGGTGCTTTCCGTGGTGCTTATTGTGCTCGGGTTTTTTGTTTTCTTCGACTACATCCACCTGCTCAGCCAGGTCGCCGAGAACAAAAAACTCAAACTCGAAAACCACGTACTTCGCATCGATGTGGAGGAGGCGAAGACCAAACTCGACACCCTCGACCAGAGCGTGTCGCGCCTGAAATCCTTCGCCCAAAAACTGCGCGTGATTTCGAACCTCGATCAGCCTGGCACTTCAAAACTTCTCGAGGCTCCCGCAGGAGCACCGGCCGTAACGCCCACCAACATCCAAGAAGAAGAATCTGGCGGCATCGACGACCCCAATTCCTCAGCCCCAATACCGCAGGCTGAAGAGGAACGCATTCTTCAAGCTGACAACAAGCACGACCAACTCGAGTACCAGCGCTCGCTCACAAGTCCGCAGACCGACGCCCAAGCGGCACAAGTTTTTGCAGATAACATTTTGGGCTCGCTTGAATTGATTTCTCGCAACACCGAGGACCTGATCCAAAGCACCCTCATCGAGGAACAAGGCTTCGCCGATCTTCAGGAGCACATGCAAGACAACGTCGTTCGCCTCCGGGCCACTCCGAGCATCTTGCCAGCTCGGGGATGGTTCAGTTCAGAATTCGGTTACCGGGTGAATCCGTTCTCCGGAGCTAAAACTTTTCACGCAGGGATCGACATCGCCAACTTCACGGGCACCCCGGTCTATGCGACAGCCGATGGCGTCGTGAGTTATGCGGGCCCTCGCGGGGGATACGGAAATGTCGTTCAGATCGACCACGGTTTTGGAATCGTGACCCGCTACGGGCACAATTCGAAACTCATGGTGAATGTCGGCAAACGCGTGCGGCGTGGAGATAAGATCTCCGAGATTGGCAACACGGGCCGCTCTACGGCGCCTCATTGCCACTACGAGGTGGTCCTCAACGGCAAGCCCGTGAACCCACGCCCCTTTATCCTCGAAGAAGTCTTCTAAGCCGGGTACTTACCCGCTAGCGTCAATACTTTTGACAGCGTTTCGCCTCTTTGGTCCGCAGTCATCTTGAAGCCTCAAACGCTGCTTTTGAGCGCTGCTGAGCCCCAAGAAGCCTGGCACAGCCCCTGCAACTACCCCAATCAGAAGCTGAGCTGAAATTGAAGCTGGATAAATTGAAGTTGAAGTTGAGTTGAAGCGAGAAACTGTCTCACCCCGGGTGTAACCCTCCCCCCCTCCCTTCCCCCTCCACCCGAGGTGAGGCAGCCCCTAGATGTGTCCCTTCGCAGTGTCCCCCCACTGCGTTTTGTCCCTCCCCCCTCCCCCCGCCGTGCTCCTTCCCCCCAAGGAGCACGGCACCCCTTTTTTTAAATCCGAAAGCACAAAGCCCTAAGCGCTCTCTGTCTGAGAGGCGCTTAGGGCTTTTCACTTTTTTGAAAATGGAAACTTAGTTGTGG
>CAMCVE010000019.1 GCA_945881775.1 Bacteriovorax stolpii | reverse complement strand
TCAGAACCACAGAGTGCTCTTGAAGGTTGTGCCCGACACCTGGAATGTAGGAGTTCACTTCCATGTGGTTGGTGAGCTTCACGCGACAAACTTTGCGAAGCGCCGAGTTCGGCTTTTTGGGGGTTGCAGTGAAGACGCGAGTACAAACTCCACGACGCTGAGGGCAGTTCTGCAGCGCAGGGGATTTGGACTTAGTTTTCAACTTCTTACGTCCACTACGGACCAGCTGATTGATCGTTGGCATATCTCTCCTAAAATAGAACTAGTACAAGGACCTCGGTTTATTAACTTGGGGTCCTAGTCGCTGTCAATGACAATGGGGAATTTCCCCGCGGCTAGGACCCTATTTTTTTTCTTACTCAGATCATCATATCGTCAGTGTCTTCGATACGGGGAGCTTGGAAGACGCGGCCCACGGGGAGTGCTTCTTCTTCGATATCCATATCGGGAACAATCGAACGGTAGTGCGGGATACCTGTTCCGGCAGGGATCAGGCGGCCCATGGAAACGTTCTCTTTGAGGCCGCGGAGATCGTCGCGCTTGCCGTGAATCGCTGCTTCGGTGAGAACCTTGGTGGTCTCCTGGAAGGAGGCCGCCGAGACCCACGAATCTGTAGACAGCGAGGCGCGCGTGATACCGAGGAGCAGAGGCTCCTGGACCGCGGGCTTGCCACCCATGGATTCGACCTTGGCGTTGATTTCCATCAACGTTTGCTTCTCGACGGATTCACCTTCGAGAAGAGCTGTGTCACCCGACTGAGCAACACGAACGCGACGGAGCATCTGACGAACAATCGTTTCGATGTGCTTGTCGTTGATCTTAACGCCTTGCAGACGGTAAACCTCTTGCACTTCGTCGACCAGGTACTTCGCGAGAGCCTTCTCGCCGAGAACGGCAAGAATGTCATGCGGGTTGGCAGCTCCATCGATGATGCGCTCACCGAGACGGATGAAGTCTCCTTCTTGAACGATGATGTGCTTGCCGCGGGGGATGAGGTACTCGCGAGGTTCGCCACTCTCAGGAGTGACGAGAACCTTACGCTTGCCTTTGGTATCCTTGCCGTAGCTGATCGTACCATCGACTTCTGCAATGATTGCGCACTCTTTGGGCTTACGCGCTTCGAAGAGTTCGGCGACACGTGGAAGACCACCGGTGATGTCCTTGGTCTTGGAAGACTCACGAGGAACCTTGGCGAGAACATCTCCAGGATGAACTTCATCGCCGTCCAGAACACCAAGCACCGCGCCCACGGGGAGCTGGTAACTTGAAACCACGGTGCCACCTTCGGTGATCGTCAAACGGGGCTTGAGGGTCGAAGAGCGGTAATCGATGACCGTCTTACGAGTAAGCCCCGTGACTTCGTCATGCTGTTCTGTAGAGGTCACGCCCTCTTTGAGGTCTTCGGCGTGAACTTTTCCGCCTTTTTCGGTCAAGATTGGAATCGAATACGGGTCCCAGGAACCGAGGGATTCGCCTTTCTTGATCATCTGACCGTCTTGAACACGGAGCTTCATACCGTAAAGCACGCTGTACTTCTCGCGCTCGCGACCTGTATCGTCGACGATGACGATTTCACCGTTCCGGTTCATGGAAGTAAGAGTGCCTTCGCGGTTCTTGACCGTTTGGATACGAAGGAACTTCACCTTACCGTCGCTACGGACTTCGATCGAGCTCTGTTCTGCACGACGAGTCGCCGCACCACCGATGTGGAACGTACGCATCGTGAGCTGAGTTCCAGGCTCACCAATCGACTGAGCAGCGATAACGCCGACAGCTTCGCCGATGTTGACGAGGTGACCACGCGCGAGGTCGCGGCCGTAGCAGAGTGAGCAGATACCGCGCTTGGCTTTACAGGTAAGAACCGAGCGGATCTTCACAGTTTCAATACCCGCTTCAGTGATCGTGAGGACGAGTTTTTCGTCGATCATGACATTCACAGGAACAAGAACCTTACCGCTCGTGGGATGGATAACTTCTTCGAGAGCAACGCGGCCGAGAATACGTTCGCCGATGCCTTCGATGATTTCGCCACCTTCGACGAGTGGGGCTGTCTCGATGCCGTCTACTGTTCCGCAATCTGTCTCGGTGACAACTGCGTCTTGAGCGACGTCGACAAGACGACGTGTGAGGTATCCGGAGTTGGCGGTTTTGAGCGCCGTGTCCGCGAGACCCTTACGAGCACCGTGAGTCGAAATGAAGTACTGGAGAACTGTGAGTCCCTCGCGGAAGTTCGCAATGATGGGCGTCTCGATGATCTCGCCCGAGGGCTTAGCCATCAAACCGCGCATTGCCGCGAGCTGCTTGATCTGCGCTGCCGAACCCCGGGCTCCGGAGTCTGCCATGACGTAGATTGGGTTGAAGGATTGCGATTCAATGGTCTTACCGTCAGAGAGGGTGATGGTCTCTTTGCCGAGACCCTTCATCATTTCTGCAGTGATCGCTTCTGTGACTTGTGCCCAGATGTCGATGACCTTGTTGTAACGTTCACCGTCTGTGATGAGACCTTCGGTGTACTGGTTCTCGATCGCTTGGACTTCGACGTATGCGTTGTCGATGAACTTCTGCTTCGTCGCGGGAATGACCATGTCCTTCATCGCGATGGAGACAGCGGCCTTGGTGCCGAACTTGTATCCGAGCGAGCGAAGTGCGTCGGCCATGAGGACAGTGCGCTTAGGTCCGAGGATCCGGTAGCACATGTCCAAAAGTTCGGCCAAATCCTTCTTCGCGAGCGTTTTGTTGAACGCCTCAAAAGGGATCTCCTTGGGCACGATCTCAGAGAAGAGAATACGACCGACGGTCGTCTCTTCGCGCTTGCCGTTGTAGCGGCAGTAAACCTTAGCTTGGATGTCGACTTCTTGGAGGTCGTAGGCCATGGCGATTTCGGCGCGGTCTTTGAAGAAGCGGCCTTCGCCTTTGGATCCAGGACGCATGCGCGTGAGATAGTAGATACCAAGAACGATATCCTGAGAAGGCATGATGATCGGCTTTCCGTCAGCAGGCTTCAGAATGTTGTTGGTGGACATGATCAGAACGCGTGCTTCGATCTGAGCCTCGAGAGAGAGGGGCACGTGAACGGCCATTTGGTCACCGTCGAAGTCGGCGTTGAAAGCCGTACAGACGAGTGGGTGAAGCTGAATCGCCTTACCTTCTACGAGGACGGGTTCAAACGCTTGGATACCGAGACGGTGAAGTGTCGGAGCGCGGTTAAGGAGAACGGGATGCTCACGAACGACTTCTTCGAGGATGTCCCAAACTTCTTCTTTTTCTTTTTCGACCATCTTTTTGGCAGACTTGATGGTCGTAACGAATCCCTTTTCTTCGAGCTTGTTGTAGATGAAGGGTTTGAAGAGCTCGAGTGCCATCTTCTTCGGTAGTCCGCACTGGTGAAGGCGGAGTTCAGGACCAACAACGATAACCGAACGACCTGAGTAGTCGACACGTTTACCGAGCAAGTTCTGACGGAAACGGCCTGACTTTCCTTTGAGGGTATCGGACAGCGAACGCAGAGGACGTTTGTTGGGACCGGTGAAGGTCTTGCCACGACGGCCGTTGTCGAAGAGCGCGTCAACCGACTCTTGCAGCATGCGCTTTTCGTTGCGGATGATGATGTCGGGGGCGTTCAGTTCCATCAGACGGCGGAGACGGTTGTTACGGTTGATGACCCGGCGGTAGAGATCGTTGAGGTCCGAAGTTGCGAAGCGTCCACCATCCAGGGGAACGAGAGGACGAAGGTCCGGAGGAAGAACGGGAATCACCTCGAGCATCATGTGCTCTGGCAGGTTTCCAGACTCGCGGAAGGCCTCGATAACCTTGAGACGGCGAGTGTACTTCTTGCGAACAGTCTCAGAGTTGGTGTCCTCGAGACCCTGACGGATTTCGTCTGCAGTCTTGATGATGTCGATGCGCTTGAGGAGGCTGCGAATCGCTTCGCCACCCATGCCTGCTTCAAAATTGTGGCCTTTGCCCAGAGCTTCTTGGTAACGGTCTTCGACGACGATCTCACCAAGTGCGAAATCGGAATCTCCGGGATCCGTGACCGCATAAGCTTCGCAGTACAAGACCGACTCGAGCTCTTTGAGGCTCATGTCGAGTGTGGTTGCGATCCGCGAGGGAAGCGAGCGCAGGAACCACACGTGAGCTACGGGCGACGCGAGCTCGATATGACCGAGACGCTCGCGACGAACCTTACTTTGAGTGACTTCAACACCGCACTTTTCGCAGATCACTCCGCGATACTTCATGCGCTTGTATTTGCCGCAAAGACATTCGTAATCCTTGATAGGTCCGAAGATCTTCGCGCAAAAGAGTCCGTCTTTCTCGGGCTTGAAAGTCCGATAGTTGATGGTCTCTGGCTTTTTGACTTCGCCGTGAGACCAGTTACGGATCATCTCGGGCGAAGCGAGGGCGATACGAATCGCGTTGAAGCGAAGCGGATCGATGGGTTTGTCGAAAAAGTTCAAAAGATCTTTCATCTATGAATCTCCGTGTTCTCTGCCTTAGGCTTCCGGGCTGTGTTCGATGAGTTCGACGTTGAGAGCGAGGGCCTTGAGCTCTTGCATCAGAACGTTGAAGGATTCCGGCATGCCGGGTTCGAGGATGTTCTCGCCCTTGACGATCGCTTCGTACATGCGTGTACGACCGGCGACGTCGTCGGACTTAACTGTGAGCATTTCTTGCAGGCCGTAAGCGGCACCGTAAGCTTCGAGCGCCCACACTTCCATCTCCCCGAGACGCTGACCGCCGAACTGAGCCTTACCACCGAGCGGCTGCTGGGTGACGAGACTGTAAGGTCCAATGGAGCGGGCGTGGATCTTGTCTTCGACAAGGTGATGGAGCTTGAGGACGTACATGATACCGACCGTGACTTCGTGGTCGAAGGCTTCACCCGTGCGACCATCGAAGAGGACCGTCTGACCGGTTGTAGGCAACTTCGCGAGGTCGAGCATCTTACGGATGTCTTCTTCAGAAGCACGGTCGAAGACCGCAGAGGCCATGGGCATACCGCGTTTGTAGGTTTCAGCGACGCGTTTGATTTCGTCGTCTGAAGCCTTGTCGAGGTACTTCGAGTGCTCTGTTCCGCTGTGCACGCTCTTGAGGAATTCGCGCATCGCCTGAGGCTTGTAATGCTCGAGCATCTCGTTGACCCGGTCGCCAAGACCGCGGGCAGCCCAACCGAGGTGAACCTCGAGGATCTGACCCACGTTCATACGCGAAGGAACGCCGAGGGGGTTGAGTACGATATCGACGGGGGTTCCGTCGGCCATGAAAGGCATGTCTTCTGAAGGAAGGATGCGTGAGATGACACCCTTGTTACCGTGGCGTCCGGCCATCTTGTCACCGACCGACAGCTTACGCTTGATCGCGACAGAAACCTTAACCATCTTGATAACACCAGGAGGAAGCTCATCGCCCTTCTTCAACTTGCCGATGCGCTCGTTGAATGTGATGCGAACAAGGTCCATCTGTTCTTCGACGGAGTCCATGATGCGAACGAGTTCTTCTTCGCTCTCCGGATCCACTGGGATGTGGCGGATGAGGTTGAAGGGAACTTGCTCGATCGCGTCGTTGTCGAGGTTCTGGTCTTTTTCGAGGAGAACGAGTTCGCCGTCCTCGGAAAGGAGTTTGCCGTTGGTCTTTTGACCTTTGAGAAGCTCAGCAACCTTCTTCAGAGTCGCTTGGCGGATGATCGTGATTTCGATCGCTTGGTCACGCAAGAGACGCTCTTCCTCGTCACGGACGATTTGCTGGTAGCGCTCGTCCTTGTCGATGCCTTCGCGGCTGAAGATATGAGCGTTGATCACAGTACCATAGACACCGGGAGGAACGCGGAGCGAGGTGTCTCGAACGTCCCCAGCCTTTTCACCGAAGATCGCGCGGAGCAGTTTCTCTTCGGGAGAAAGCTGCGACTCGCCCTTGGGTGTGATCTTACCGACCATGATGTCGCCGGGAGCGACTTCGGCACCGATGCGGATGATACCCGTTGCGTCGAGGTTGCGAAGAGCTTCTTCGCCGCAGTTGGGGATATCGCGCGTGATTTCTTCTTTGCCGAGTTTCGTGTCACGAGCCACACACTCGAATTCTTCGATGTGGATGGAAGTGTAGACGTCGTCGCGGAGCAAGCGCTCGTTGATGAGGATCGAGTCCTCGAAGTTATAACCACCCCAAGGCATGAACGAAACGAGGACGTTCTGGCCGAGAGCTAGTTCCCCGAGTTCTGTTGAAGGACCGTCTGCAATGACATCGCCCTTGCGAACGCGGTCGCCGACTTTAACGATCGGACGTTGGTTCACGCAGGTGTTCTGGTTAGAACGGCGGTACTTAACGAGGTTGTAGATATCGACTTCGGCACCGGAGGTTTTGCCTTCGGTACGAACGACGATGCGTGAAGAGTCCACAGACTCGACGATGCCATCGCTTTTAGCGACGACAGTGACGCCGGAATCTTTGGCGACAACGCGCTCGACACCGGTTCCGACGAGCGGAGCGCGGGAGATCATGAGGGGAACAGCTTGGCGTTGCATGTTCGATCCCATGAGCGCGCGGTTCGCGTCGTCGTTCTCGAGGAACGGAACAAGCGAGGCGGCTACAGAGACGAGCTGATTTGGCGAAACGTCCGCGAGATCGACTTCTTCGGAACGAACGAGCGTGGGCTCGCCGTTGCGACGGGCTTCAGTGAATTCGGTGCCGATCTTGCCGTTGGCGTCGAGGGGGACGTTGGCCTGAGCGATCGTGTGACCTTCTTCTTCGAGAGCCGAGAAGTACTCAGTCTTATTAGAGACTTTGCCAGCATCGACGCGACGATAAGGTGTTTCCACGAAACCGTAGTCATTGACCTTGGCAAAAGTCGCAAGCGACGAGATCAGACCGATGTTTGGTCCTTCAGGCGTTTCAATAGGACAGATACGTCCGTAGTGGGTGACGTGAACGTCGCGGACTTCGAAGCCAGCGCGCTCGCGAGTAAGACCGCCTGGCCCAAGTGCCGAAAGACGACGTTTGTGCGTGATTTCTGCGAGAGGGTTGGTCTGTTCCATGAACTGCGAAAGCTGAGAAGATCCGAAGAACTCCTTCACGATCGCGGTGACAGGCTTGGCGTTGATGAGATCGTGGGGCATCTGGGTTTCGATGTCCTGGAGACTCATGCGCTCTTTGATGGCGCGCTCCATACGAACGAGACCAATACGGTACTGGTTCTCAAGAAGCTCGCCGACAGAGCGAACACGACGGTTGCCGAGGTGATCGATGTCATCGACCACGCCTTTGCCGTTCTTCAGCTCAATGAGACGCTTGACCGTGGCCATGATGTCTTCCTTGCGAAGAACCATCATGTCCAGAGGAGCATCATTGAAATTGAACTTGTGGTTGATCTTCAGACGGCCGACCTTCGAGAGGTCGTAGCGTGCATCATTGAAGAACAAATCGTGGAAGAAGTTCTGGGAGCTTTCAAGGGTCGGTGGATCGCCGGGACGCATACGCTTAAAGATTTCGACGAGGGCCTCTTCGCGAGAATCAACCTTATCAACGAGCAGCGTGTCGCGGAGGTAAGGACCTACCGTAACACCGTCGATGAAGGCGATCTTGAACGTGTTCACCCCTGATTCACGAAGGGTTTCGAGATTGCTTTCAACGAGCTGATGGTTCACTTCGAGGAGAACTTCGTGAGTCTTCGGATGGAGAACGTCGGCGGTGATCACCTTACCTATGATTTCCTCAGTCGGCATCGGGATCTCAGTGATCTTGCGGGTGCTGAGTTCGGCTAAGATAGCGCGCGTGAACTTGCGGCTCTTCTTGAGGACCACATCACCTGTCTTGGGATCAACAAAGTCTTGGGTCGCACGTTGTCCGATGAGCAACTGGGGGTTCACCTTACGGGCGAAGTTGCCTTGCTTATCGACGACGACGTCTTCAGAGTCGTAGAAATAGTTCAAGAGCTCTTCAGTCGAATAACCGAGAGCTTTTAGGACGAGCGTCGCAGGGAACTTACGTCGACGGTCGATTCGTGAATAGAGGAAGTCTTTGTGGTCAAACTCGAAATCGAGCCAGGAGCCCCGATAAGGAATCACGCGGGCGTTGAAGAGAAGTTTGCCGCTGGCGTGAGTGGTGCCGGAATCGTGATCGAAAAACACACCGGGTGAGCGGTGGAGCTGCGAAACAACAACGCGCTCAGTGCCGTTGATGATGAAGGCTCCCGTATCAGTCATGAGCGGAACTTCGCCCATGTAAACTTCCTGTTCCTTCACGTCGCGGATGCTCTTTGTCTTGGTTTGATCGTCCATTTCCCAGACGACAAGGCGAACGGTAATCTTGATGGGTGCGGCAAAAGTCATCCCGCGGAGTCGACACTCATCCACATCATACTTGGGCTTCTCAACAGAATAGCTCTCAAACTCGAGAGAACAGGTGTTGTTGAAGTCTGAGACTGGGAAGATGGATTTGAAGACGCCTTGAAGACCAACGGACTCGCGATTCTCAGGAGTGACATTGGCTTGAAGGAATTGTTCAAATGACTTCTTTTGGATGTCGACGAGATTTGGCGTCTCAATCGGCGAAGTGATTTTTGCGAAGCTCTTGCGAACCCGCTTTACGGTGTTGAAATTTTCCGTGATGGCCATCGAGTTTCCTCAAAATAGTTTTGCTGTGGACCCATGTCTTAAAGGAACCCTAAAGCTTTCCTTTAATGTTTAGCGCAGCTACTAGGGCGCTTAATCGAGGCCCCCTCCCCACTTGAGAGGAGAACCCAAAACGGCAAATCTCCCCCGGAAGCCCATCTGAGACGGGATTCCAGGGGAGTTAGGGAACTAAAACTGCTTAAGCAGCTTCAAGATTACTTGATCTCGACCTTGGCGCCGGCAGCTTCGAGAGTTGCTTTAACTTTAGCAGCCTCATCTTTGGAGACGGCTTCTTTAACAACCTTAGGAGCGCCTTCAACGAGATCTTTCGCTTCTTTGAGGCCCAGACCGGTAAGGGTACGGACTTCTTTGATGACGTTGATCTTATTTGCGCCACCGTCGACGAGAACGACGTTGAATTCGGTCTTCTCTTCAGCAGCAGCAGCGGGAGCAGCGCCAGCAGCCATCATGGCGACGGGAGCAGCGGCAGTCACGCCGAACTTGGTCTCGATCTTTTTGATGAGCTCGGAAAGCTCGAGAACGGACATGTTGGCGATAGAGTCGATGAGTTGGTCTTGAGTTACGGACATTTGGTATTCCTCCTGGTTATCGTTACTAATTTCTTAGTGTTCTTTAAAAGTTGAAGTTAAGCGTTACCTTTTTGATCTTTGACAGCGACCATGACGTTAACCAGTCCGCGAGGCATTGCCGCAAGGACGTTAACGAAGTTACGGGACGGACCTTGGAGCGCGCTGCAAAGCATTGCGAGCAAGGTTTGCTTGTCGGGCAACTTCGACAGAGCCGTAATTTCGGCTGAGTTGATTTTCTTGCCTTCCAAGGAAGCCGTTTTCACGGCAAGTGGGCTGTCATCGGTCAAAGACTCGACGATCGCTTTTGCGACGCCTACGGGGTCTTTATACGAAAGAATGAGGGCTACTGGACCCTTGAAATCATCAGCGATTCCCTCGAGGAAAGTACCTTTGGCAGCGATCCGTGCGAGACGGTTCTTGATGACACAAACTTCACCCTGACCAGCGCGGACTTTCTTGCGGAGTTCATAGAGGCGCTCAACGGTCATACCGCGGTAGTGCGTTACAAAAGCGGCGTTCGCCTTGGCGAAGTTACCTTTGAGGACTTCAATATTCTGAGCTTTTTCTTCGCGATTCATCTGTCACCTCACTCTTTAACCGTCGACGTGAATTGAGAAACATCAAGACGAATGCCAGGGCTCATGCTGCCAGAGAGAGTCACCGACTTGAGGTAGGTGCCTTTGGCTGCAGCGGGCTTGAGTCTAAGGATCATCTCCACCAGCGATTCGAAGTTTTCTTTGAGCTTTTTGGCTCCGAAAGACTTCTTACCGATGGGGGCATGAACAATACCGGCCTTCTCAGCGCGGAACTCAATCTTACCTTTGCGTTCTTCGTTGATGGCCTTTGCGACGTCGAGAGTCACCGTTCCGAGCTTCGGGTTGGGCATCAGACCGCGGGGACCGAGGATACGACTCACTTTGGAGATCGTAGCCATCATATCCGGGGTCGCGATGACCTTGTCAAAGTCGAGCCAGCCTTCGGTGATTTTCTGCACGAGGTCGTCAGCGCCCACGAAGTCAGCACCAGCGTCCTGAGCTTCTTGAACCTTGGGACCTTTTGCGAAAACAACGACGCGAACTTTTTTGCCGAGACCATTCGGGAGCGTGGTAGCGCCACGGACCTGTTGGTCGGCTTGTTTCACGTCGACTCCGAGACGGAAGGCCACGTTGATTGTTTCGTCGAATTTGGTACCGGCGAACTTTTCAAGAATCCCGAAAGCTTCTTCAGCCAGATACTTCTTTTCGGCGTTAAAGAGAGCCAGATTTTTTTCATGTCTTTTGCTCATGGCTTCTCCTTACTTGACTTCAAGTCCCATCGAACGAGCCGTGCCGCGAACTTGCGACATAGCGGACTCGACGGTGTGACAATTGAGGTCCTTCATTTTAAGTTCTGCGATCTCTTTAACTTGAGACTCCGACACCTTACCGACTTTCGTCTTGTTTGGGACTCCGGAACCGGACTGGATCTTCGCCGCCTTTTTCAGGAGGACTGCCACGGGGGGAGTCTTCGTGATGAACGTGAAGGACTTGTCCGAGAAGACGGTGATCACGATCGGAATGATCAGGTCGTCTTTCAGCTGCGCTTGGGTGCGAGCGTTGAACTCTTTGCAAAATTGCATGATGTTCACGCCATGCTGACCAAGGGCAGGACCTACAGGAGGAGCCGGATTGGCCTTCCCTGCAGGAATTTGGAGCTTAATAAATCCTGTGACCTTTTTAGCCATTTTATCTCCTAGTGCCTACGAACTCCGCCAACCCCAAGGGTCAACTTTGCTCTCCTAGTAAAAACACCGAACACCCAAGGAGGGTATTCGGTGCGGGTTACATTTTTTCGACTTGAATGAAGTCGAGTTCTACCGGTGTCGCGCGACCAAAAATTGAAACGAGAACACGCAGTTTATTTTTCTCCGGTTTCACTTCTTCGACGGTGCCGTTGAAGTTGGAGAAGGGACCGTCGATCACGCGAACCGTGTCGCCATCTTTGAAGGAATACTTGGCCACGGGCTTCGCCGCGCCTTCTTCCATCTGACTGGAAATGCGAAGAACTTCTGCTTCTGGAACAGCAGGTGGATTCTTGGCATTGCCGATGAAACCGCTGATGCGGGGAGTGTCTTTAACAATGTGCCAGGTCTCTTCGTTGAGGAGCATCTGCACCAGCATGTAGCCGGGCAAAAAACGACGCTGGCTGGACTTGCGCTGTCCTTTTTTGAGCTCAACAACGGATTCCGTGGGAATCAGAACTTCGCCGAAAAACTCTTCTTTACCCAAGCGTTTAGCGCGCTCGAGGAGAGAGGTCTTAGCCTTGTTTTCGAGACCGGATTGGGCGTGCACGATGTACCATTTAAGGTTCGTGCGATCAGGCTTTGCGGGCGCAGTTGAATCAACTTGGCCTGAGTTTTGCGTGTTTTCTTCGGACATAGACTCGACTTCCTAAGCAATAGACGCCCCGCTTTCAACCTGAAAATGCGGGGAACTTGACTTTTTTAAGCACCAATAAGGGTGCGGACCAGACCCACGAGACCCATATCAAGGAAACCCAAGACCACACCCGCCGCAAGGACAGTGATAATCACAACGACGGTTCCTAAGGTCACGTCTTTTTGCGTGGGCCAGTGAACGCGAACAAGCTCGCCAATGGCGTCGTTTGCGAAACGATGCGTGTTCGAGTTTCGACGTAAAATGATGAAAGTGAGAAACGCGAGCAAAAGAGGGATGCCATGCTCGAGGAAATCAACTCCGGACCCGAGAGTGCGCCCAAGCTGAAAATAGCCCACGACGACAGAGGTGTAGTGGTTGACGATCAACCAGACAATCGAGGCCGCGAAAAGGAAAAGTGCGTTCACGTATTTTTGAATCGACGTCATCGTATACACCTTATTACTAGAAAACTGGCGGGTCAGGTAGGGTTCGAACCTACAACCTAGGGATTTGGAATCCCTCGCTCTGCCAATTAGAGCTACTGACCCGGACATCCGGCCTACAAACCTCGGGAGCTACGTTCTCAGTCGCTCGAGTAGGGTTTCTACACTTCGCTCCTTGCGGCCTTGCTCGCGAGGTTTGAAGGCCGGATCCTTTTAACCTTCTTTAACGGAAAAAAAGGAAGCCCTCTTTTCGAGGACTTCCTTCAATCTAAAAACCTAAATCTGATTACTCGATGATGCCGGCAACGACGCCTGCGCCAACGGTACGACCGCCTTCGCGGATAGCGAAGCGGAGTTCTTTTTCCATAGCGATCGGGGTGATCAGCTCGACGACGACGGAGATCTTATCGCCAGGCATGACCATTTCGGTTCCTGCTGGGAGTTCGATCGTACCGGTGACGTCGGTTGTACGGAAGTAGAACTGAGGACGGTAGCCGTTGAAGAAGGCTGTGTGACGACCGCCTTCTTCTTTCTTGAGGATGTAGGCTTCGGCAGTGAACTTCTTATGGGGCTTCACAGATCCGGGCTTACAAAGAACTTGGCCGCGCTCGACTTCTTCTTTCTTCGTGCCGCGGAGAAGCGCGCCGATGTTGTCGCCGGCTTCGCCTTGGTCCAGAAGTTTACGGAACATTTCAACGCCAGTGACGGTCGTCTTCAAGGTGGGCTTGAGTCCGACGATCTCGATGTCTTCACCGACTTTGATGATACCGCGCTCAACGCGACCGGTGACGACAGTTCCACGACCAGAGATCGAGAAAACGTCTTCAACGGGCATCAAGAAGTCTTTGTCTTTGGGACGCTCAGGAAGGGGGATGTAGGCGTCGACGGTTTGCATCAGTTTGAGAACTGAAGGAGCACCGAGTTCGCCTTTATCGCCTTCGAGGGCCTTCAAAGCAGAGCCACGGGTGATTGGAATATCATCTCCGGGGAACTCGTACTTCGAGAGGAGTTCGCGGATTTCGAGTTCCACGAGGTCGAGGAGTTCTGCGTCGTCGACCATGTCGCACTTGTTCATGAAGACAACAAGTGCAGGAACGCCAACCTGACGAGCGAGCAGAATGTGTTCGCGCGTTTGAGGCATGGGGCCGTCAGCTGCGGAAACGACAAGAATACCGCCGTCCATTTGTGCAGCGCCGGTGATCATGTTCTTGACGTAGTCGGCGTGTCCAGGGCAGTCGACGTGCGCATAGTGGCGGTTAGCCGTTGCGTACTCGACGTGCGAGGTGTTGATCGTGATACCGCGGGCTTTTTCTTCAGGCGCGTTATCGATTTGATCATAACCCTTGAAGATAGCGCCGCCGGTTTCGGACAACACTTTCGTGATAGCGGCAGTCAGAGTGGTCTTGCCGTGGTCGACGTGACCGATAGTGCCGATGTTGACGTGGGGCTTATCGCGGTTAAATTTTTCCTTTGCCATTGTGGTCCTCTCACTCCTTAAAATTTATGCAAATCATGGGACTCAATCGAGATTTCGGGTTGAGGCGCAAGTTGCATTTCCAGTCCAAATTCACATCGTTCGGCTTGGGTTGAGGCAGATTTGCGACACCCTGGGCAAAACGTATGGGTCGTGACTACACCATGAAGCTTTTCTTTGTCACTACGGAAGGGTCGAATTTTTCGAGTGAATTTCCATAGATAAATAACTCGTTGCATTATTTTTGTAAGCTCAGCATCCCCTCTTTCACTGCACTTGCAAAGAAAATGGGCAGAAGCCTCACGCGGGGCTCCCGGATTGACTTGAAACACAATAAAATCATATTCTTATAAAGCTTTAAAGCCTAACACGGACTTAAATTTACTTATTTCATGAAATAGTGAATAATTTGAAAACAATGAAAGCACCAAAAAAAGAGACCCCAAAAATGTCCCCCAAAATTGAACACCAGGACGATCTCTTTGAAAATGAGAACGTTGAAGAAAGTGACCGTGTACCCCAAGAACTTGATTTTGGGCAAGGAAACTATGAGGCCATCCGTCACACCTGTGAGGCGATTGGACAGATTATTGAATCCTGGGGCTTCAAAAAAATTATGGGTATGACCTGGGCCTTCTTGTACCTATGCCCCGAACCTGCTTCGGCAAAGGATATTTGCACTGCACTGAATATTTCTCCTGCCCTTGCCTCAATCACCCTGCAAGATCTAACTCGTTGGCAGGTGGTCAAAAAGATCTCTCCTTTGGGAAAGCGTCGGGACTATTACACCGCCGAGCATGACATGTGGAAGATGCTCAACAAGATCTTAGAGTTTCGAGAACGTCCCCAGGTCGAAAACGTGAAGTCGAAGCTCAGTCTCGCCCTCGGAGCTCTGGACCAAGAAAACCGTACCCGACCCGACCTGAAAAGCAAACGCACCTGCCAGTTCCAGAGAGTTCGTATCGAGGATTTGACCTCAATCACAATGATGGCGCTGGGGCTTATGGATGCCATTTCTAAGGAAGGGCGCATCGACATCTCTCCCCTGAACTCTATCCTCAAACCTTACCAATTTTATGCGCAGCAAATTCAGAACGGTGTCAGAAACTGAAAGTCGTCACTTAAAAACATTGAGTGAAGGTACCACGCTCCACTAAAGGATGCCTATGACGTCGGGATCTAACGAAACCAGCAATCGAAAAGACGAGCACCTCGACGTGTGCCTGAAAAATGATGTTAGCAGCGGTGTTTCCGCAGGTTGGGACTCCATTCGACTGCCTCATTGCGCGCTTCCAGATGCCGATTGCAACCAAGTGGACCTCTCAACGGAATTCCTTTCTCAAAAACTTCGAGCCCCATTCCTCATCTCAAGCATGACCGGTGGATCTCCTCGCGGTGAGGACCTCAATCGGATGCTCGCCAGACTTGCTGACGAGAAACAAATCGCCATGGGAGTAGGGTCGCAGCGCGTCGCCCTTGAATCGCGCAATTCCAAGCTGTTTCAGCTGCGAAAAGTTGCCCCCAAAGCGGTCTTGTGGGCCAACATCGGTGCGGTCCAACTTAACTGCGGAGTCAGTGCCGACGACTGTGCCTGGATGGTGGATCAGCTGGGTGCCTCCGCCCTCATTCTTCATGCCAACCCCCTCCAGGAAGCGATCCAAAAAGAAGGAGATCGAGACTTCCGAGGACTTTGGACGAAAGTTGCAACTCTAAAGAAAAACCTTTCGGTGCCCGTCATTCTCAAAGAGACCGGTTGTGGACTCGACGAGGCCAGTTGTCGGCGCGCGATTGAAGCCGGCGTGGATGCCTTAGATAGCGCGGGTCTCGGTGGGACTCATTGGGGATTTGTTGAGGGCCTGAGACACTCCGAGAGAGCGCCCCTCGGCGAGATTTTTCGCAATTGGGGGATCCCCAGTGTGGAATCACTCAAAAATTGCGTCCGCGTGAGCGCGGGACGTGTGCCCACGATTGCATCCGGCGGGCTACGATCCGGGCTCGACGTGGCACGCGCTGTCTGGCTCGGCGCCACTTTGGGCGGGATGGCCCTGCCTTTTCTCGAAGCCGCATCGCAGGGAGAGAAGTCTCTTGCACAGTTTTACGATTTGCAGGAAGAAGCTTTGCGCATCGCCGTGTTCTGTTCCGGACATCGCAATCTCAGGGAGTTTAGAAATCACTCATGACCACTCAAGCTCGCGACACCTCTGCCCTCTCGGGTTTCTACAAACTCAGTCACAGCGCACGCCTTGAAAGATTGAGCGGCGTGTTTGCTCTGAGCGATGATCAGATTTCACTTCTGCGCAAGGAATCTTCTTTGCCGCACCACCTCTCTGACCTCTTTGTCGAAAATTCTCTAGGACATTTTTCACTTCCCCTTGGTCTCGTCACCAACCTGCAAATCAATGGGAACGACTACGCTGTTCCTTTTGCCGTTGAAGAAAGCTCAGTAATTGCCGCTGCGAGCAACGCTGCCAAATGGGTGCGTCAGTCAGGTGGATTTAAGGCTGAAGTTCTGAGTTCGCTGATGATCGGACAAGTTCAGATCCTGGATCTCGATGCGGCGGCCATATCCGCAGCATCGACTACAATTTTGGCACATAAGGAAGAGCTCCTTTTGAAAGCCAACCAAGTTCATCCCCGCCTTCTCCTGAGGGGCGGAGGGGTGCGAGACATTGAAGTGCGTGCTTTTGCCGAAGCGGAGATCCCGTTTCTTGTGGTTCACATTCTCATGGATACACGCGAAGCCATGGGCGCAAATTTGGTGAACACGGTTTGTGAGAGCCTCGCTCCCGAGATTCAGGATCTCATTGGCGGACGCGTGGGCCTTAGAATCTTGAGCAACTATGCAGATCGGCGCCTCTTCAAAGCCTCCTGCCGAATTGATCCCGAATTGTTGACTCTGAAAGATTCTGATTCTCCGTTGAGCGGAGCTCAAGTGGCTCAGCGTATCGTCGAAGCCTATGTTTTCGCTAAGTATGATCCCTATCGTGCCACCACCCACAATAAGGGCATTATGAACGGTGTTGATCCGGTGGTTATCGCCACCGGAAACGACTGGCGGGCCGTAGAAGCGGGCGTCCATGCCTTTGCGGCGCGGAGTGGCCGCTATGAAAGCCTGAGCCGCTGGTGGATTGATCCAGTGGGGTTCCTGAACGGTGAACTCACCCTACCCCTTCAACTTGGAACCGTAGGCGGCGTCACGCGCCTGCATCCCCTCGCACAACTTTCGCTGCAGATCCTCGGAAACCCGAGCGCGGACAGACTCGGGCTCATTGCGGCGAGTACGGGACTCGCTTCGAATCTTGCTGCACTAAGAGCACTGACAACTACGGGCATTCAAGCAGGGCATATGAAATTGCACGCTAAGAATGTCGCTCTTGCAGCGGGAGCAACCGGCGCCGAGATCGAAATTGTGGCGGCCGAGATGGTTCGCTCCAAAAAAATCTCTGCTAGCGAGGCCGAAAATTTGCTGGCCTCGCGACTTATTGCTGCGATTCCGAAGAATGCCTCAGTGTCGCGCGACGCTCGTTTGCCTTGAAAGCTAAAAGAGTTGTAGAACAAGTCCCATGAAAATTTCGGGCTCAGCTCCTGGTAAGGTGATTCTCTTTGGAGAATGGGCCGTGCTCGAAGGAGGCCCAGGGGTGGCGATGGCTTGCCCTCCCCGTTTGAGAGTCGACTGGAAGATCCCCGATGAGTCGATCGAGGACGCCACACTGCTCGTGCGCGGAGAGGGCCAGATGGCCCTTTGGGATCCCAATGTCCCGCTCGAGAAACAAACACAGATCCCCAAATTCCTCGTGAAGACCCTGCAACTGATTGAGTCCATGATGATGCTCGATCCTCTGTCAGAGACGGCTTTCCGGCGGGGCGGCGAATTGCGCATCGAACGTTCGTGGCCCCTCGACGCCGGACTCGGATCGAGTAGCGCCATTATGGCTGTTCTGCTCGAACTCGTTGCGCCTGAACGCGAACGGGTGGAGAAATGGCACCTCGGCCGCGAAAGCATTCGTCGCGCCCAGGGGGGAGCCGCTTCGGGGCTTGATTTGGCGGCTCAGCTGAGAGGCGGCACCGTGAGCCTAATTGGCGATCGTCCTCGCCCACTAAATCTCGAGATTCCTGCGCAACTTATGTTCCTTCGCGGAGGAGGAGAAAAGGCCGACACCACGAGCCTCTTAAAGGAAAATCGCGTGCCGCAAGAAGCCCGTCGCAAGCTCAGCAAAAGTTGCGAAGTATTTCTTGAGACGCGCGACTGGAAGCGGGCTCTCGGTGAACATTCTCAAATTCTCTCTGAGTGTGACCTTTGGCCTCAAGCTCTCCGCGAAGCGCGCGAGCAATGGCTAGCCAATGGTCTTGTTGAGGGAATGAAGAGCTGCGGCGCTGGCGGTGGCGACACCTGGGTGCTGTGGTGCGATGAAGAAAAACGCAAGATTCTCGAATCCGAGGTCGCCGCACGAAACTGGAAGCTCGAAGCGGCGCAAGTGTCGCAGGAAGGCTGTCGTAGGGAGATGATATGATTCGAGTGGTCGCGAGTCCGAATATCGCTTTTATAAAGTATTGGGGCAAGGAGCTTTCTTCAGACCCTGCACGCGTCAACTGGGCACTGAACCCCTCACTGAGCCTGACCCTTTCGAAAGCTCAGACCACAACAGAGTTAGAATTTCTCGAACTGGGACAAGATTCCATGACTCTCGAGGGACACAGTGCCAGCGAAAAAGATCGCGAGAAGATTCGACAGCACTTGGGACGAATTTGTAGGGCAATGGAACTCCCTGTACCTGTCGCTATCAGGTACCAGTCGGAGAATAATTTTCCGATGGCAGCGGGCATCGCCTCTTCGGCCTCTGCATTTGCTGCACTCACGTGGGCCACCCTCGGTTGCCTGTTGGGTCAAGAAGAAGCTGAGAAATGGATAGCTCTCAACAAGCGACGCGTGAGTGAATTTTGCCGTTGGGGATCGGGCTCAGCCTGTCGATCGGTGGACGGACCCTACATGTTGTGGCGAGACGATGCGGCCGAGCTGCAGAATTTCCCCCTCAAACTGAGGGATACGGTTCTTATTTTGTCGCGAGCCAAGAAGACCGTATCAAGTCGCGACGGTCATCAGGCGGCATTGTCCAGCCCCTTACTTGCGAAACGACTCGCGGGAGTGGAATCTCGCCTGGCTCAAATGACTCGCGCCCTTGAAACTCATGACCTCAAAGTCTTTGGTCAATTGCTCGAGACCGAGGCCCTTGAAATGCATGAAGTGGCCCGTCGCGGGACACCGTCTGTGGAATATTGGACCGAGGACACACGGCGCGTTTTATCAGCGATTCAAGAAATGACGGATCGGGATTTCTACTTTACTCTGGATGCCGGACCAAACGTGCACATCATCTCCGAACGAGATGTGAGCGGGGAGCTCAGGGCGCTTCTCTCTAAATTGGGAATCGTCGCTGAACTCTGGGAGGATAAAAGTGGAAGCAGCCCTCAATATCTCTAAACAAGAAAACGCACGTGAATACGGAGCCAAGCTCGTTTTTGCTCTGCTAACTCTGGCCTTTCTCTGGAGCTCCGGAGGCGGAGATCCAGTTTTGTTCTGGGCTCGACAGCCCGTACTCGCACTACTTGTAGGAAGCTCGGTGCTGCTCTGGGCTCGCTTTATGGCACCCTCGACCTGGACCCAACTCACCGCAAAGCCCTCGCAGGATGAAGTGTTCTTTGCCCTCAAGTGGGGTTCGGCGTGGGCACTGCTGATGGGCGGCCTCATGACGATCGGAGTGCTTCTAGTGCCTGCGTCGCCGTGGGTGTCCTGGGATTTCCTGGAGGCGTCGACAATCTCACGCGGTCTCTTGGGGTTTTCATTCCTGCTAGTGACCTCCTATTTCCTTGAATTTTTTCTGCGTGGTTACCTGAGCGAGAGTTGGGGCCGCGGGAGTGTGGCCTTCCTTGAATCTGTCACAGTGGGCGTTGGGCTCCAAAGTGGTCTTCCTTTTGTGATGCTCTTGCCAATGATTTTTGTTTGGCACCGCCTCGCCGCCCAGAGGGGTACCCGTAGCTCTGCACTCACTCGCGTTGTTTGGACTCTTGAGATCTGCCTGATTGCAGCTCTCTTGGCTTCACGTTCTGCCTGAGGCTTTCGCCATGTCGAAGCTGTCGTCCGATGCGTGCGGTAAATTCATCATTAGCGGTGAACACGCTGTGCTCGACGGCGCTCCTTGCCTTGTCTATCCCGTCCGCAAACTCCGGCTCCAAATTGAGCGCACTAAAAGTAGTGACTTCGACCTCAGAGGAAATGGAATTGATGTCAATGCCGAACGCAAAAGACAGTTTTTCGAAGCTGCCCTGAGGGTCGGGTTTTCAGAGACCGAACTCAAGGGCTCCCAGTTTTCTATCCGGAGCGAGATCCCGCTGGGATCTGGACTCGGCTCATCGGCTGCGTTGTGCGTGGCCCTTGCGCGAATGGCACGACCGAATTCAGGTCCTGACGAAATTTTTGCCGCAGCTTTCTTTGCTGAAGGAATTTTTCACGGACGCTCTTCGGGTGCCGACCCTGCAGGAGTTACAGCGGAAAGCCCCATTCTCTACCGAATGGCCGGAGGACAGCGTGAAGAATTTGTCGCCCCCCAAGGGGTGCCTTACTTTTGGGCCCTCCGGGATTCGGGGGCAACTCGGGACACAGCCCGCGTGATTGAGCAGCTCAAAACGACAGATCAGAGCAGAAAGCTGTTGTCTGAGCTCTCGGCCAAAATCCCGGACTTTGTGGCTGCAGGACAAGTGCCCGCCCTGATCGAGGCGATCACTGAGCTCAGTCGACAGCATCGCGAGATGGGACTTGTGTCCGCGGCGCTTGAGGAATGTTTTGAATCGATGCGCGCTGGTGGAGCCGTTGCGACCAAGCTCACGGGAGCGGGTCGTGGAGGCTTTGCTCTAGGCCTGTATCCTGTTTCAGCTCTTGCAAGCTTCAAAGACGAGAACTTCATCGTCTCCTTCAATGGAAACGATGAAGTTCTCTCAGTAACCTAGATCCAAGACAGCATCCTTGCTTAGTTTCGGGCGCCCTTCTTGGCGTTGTGTTTCTTTTTGTTTTTCAGCAGCTTCTTGCTGCCGACGCTTGCGGGGTTCTTGCTAGCTGCAGCGAAGCTACGGCTAGCGGGTTGTACAGAGGGGGCAGGAAGAACGATCTGTTTCTGCGCATTGGTCACGGATTCTACAGCGGCGTAAGCGTTGGCTGCGGCACCGAACTGGGTTTTGCCGATCAGCTGCGAGTACTTGGTCGCAGAAGCCGTGATCTTGCTCTTAAGATCGGCGACGCTCAGGCCGCGTTTGCTCGAGAGCATAAGAGCCGCAATTCCCGATACGAAGGCCGTCGCTTGGGACGTGCCGGTCATGTAGCCGTACGAACCTCCAGGCAAAGTCGAAAGGATCGAATTTCCAGGAGCTGCGATCTGAACTTTACGCACACCCCAGTTGGATGATGGGAGAACTTGACCCACTTGGTTGATCGCGGTGACTGACAACATGTTGTTGAGGTCGTAAGCAGCGGGGAAGTAGAGGTTCACATCGGCATTGCTGCGCTCGTTGCCGGCAGCAGCGACGACAAGAATTCCTTTTTCTTCGGCAGTCTTCAGCGCCATCATTTCAGCGCTGGAGAATTCCGCTCCACCACCCGAGTAATTGATGATGTTTGCGCCGTTCTTGACTGCAAACTCGATAGCGCGGACTGTGTTCTTCAAATTCTCAAGGCCCGAAGCCTTCTCATTGTAATAGCGAAGCGACATGATCTTAACGCCGGGACAAACGCCGTTGTAACCTGCACTGCTTCCCGCTTTAGCACCGATGATGCCTGCGATATGGGAGCCGTGTCCGTGAGTGTCGACGAGCTTGCCGGTGTGGGTCACAAAGTCCCAACCGTTGGTGTCATCGATGAATCCGTTGCCGTCGTCATCGATACCAGCTCTGCCGTTCAATTCTTTTTGATTTACCCAAAGAGAATTCTTGAGATCGGGGTGGTTCATGTCGATGCCGGTGTCGATCACAGCCACGACAACGCCCGAGTCCTGGCACTTGTTCTTAACAATCGACCAAGCCTTTACGGCGTCGATTCCGAACTTGGCTTGGTGTCCCCAGGACTGGTTTTGGACTTCCTGAGCGAAACAAACTCCGCTGACCAGAGCAAAGGCTCCAAGGCTCAAGATGTTAAGTGCGTATCCCCGACTTGCTAGCGACATGATCTTCAATTCCCTTTCCACACAACTCTTAGTTAAAGACCTAGGTTGCAGCGGTCGTGCCAAGGCGAAACACAGGGAAACCTACTTATATATTGTTGTATTTATTGATATTTTTTAATCACCTTGAAGCCCGCCTAGGTCACCCACAATCGAGCTTGGAAGCGCGCGACAAAAGGGGCCGACGAGGTGTCTAGAATTTCGACAGCGTCCTCGGAAGCAACAACGACATGAAATTAAAGGAGGTGAAGGCGCTACTGTATTCGATGTGAACGCTTGGGCGGCGATCCTTATCGGAGCTTGGGAGTTAATTTAGAGTTAAGACTTGTTCTAGCGATTATTCCTATAGGGAAAATCGATATAATCCAGAGAGGAGCTCAATGTTCCGATAATCTAAAGAGCAACAACAGGAGTATTGATGAAGCTTTTAAACAAAAACGCCCCCAAAATTTGGGGGGCTTTTACCCTCTGCGTGGGATTGAGCTCAAGCGCCTTCGCTGCTGAGGGGCATGGCGCAGGTTTTTTTGGTCTTTTTAAGAAAAAGAATAAAGAGCCGCAGGTTCTGCGCGCGATTCCGGTTGAAGATGGTCAAGGTGCCACCTTCAACAACAACCCGGGGGGACGCCCTTATCCGATCTCGGCTCCTTGGAGTCAAACGACAGACAAAGAGTGGCGCCCCGTCGTCGATGGCACCATTGAGTCCATGAACCAAGCGATTGAGGCTCACTTTGGCGGCCTGGAAAAAACTGGTATCGGGTCAATGTTCGGACCCAAGTCTGCTTACGCCAGTATGACTCCCGAAGAACAAAAAGCCTACATCGCAGCGAATAAGCGACCCGGCACCATGCCACCCGCACCGAGCCGCACCAGCTGTATCGACTTCGTACTCGCTCGCTTGCGCGCAGGTTACGCAAAAGCCGGTAAGCTCGACCGTTTCAACGAACTTAAGAAGATCGTCGTGGAAAACCACGGTGACGGACTCTTCTTGCTCAAAGAACTCGAGAAAGATGGATGGACGATGGTCTACTGGAACCCCGACTCGAAGAATCCTTCATCGGCCATTCGCACCGATCTCGATGCTCAGCGCAACCACCGCCCCGAGAGCCACAAATGGACTGCGGCAACTGTGAGAAACCAAGGGCTCTATATGCCCGGCATCGTCAATGAATCGGGCACTCGTTTCGAGGGTATCAAGATCAACAAAACCGTTGAGAACTTCCGTCCCACCAATCCCTACAGCACTTCAGCCAACTATCACGACTTGCAAAAGCTTTACAACGCGCCCCTCTTTGTGGGGATCGCCAACGGCGGCTACCACGTCTATATGGGCTCGCAAGGTAAAGTTGTCGAATCACACAGCACTCGTAGTCCTACAGACCCCACCAACATCGAAGTTCGTGACTTCGCGACTTGGGGCCTTAAAGGCGACGAAGGGTTTGGTTCGGGTGTCGTCGCTGTACCTCCGGGTGCTTGGGGCCAGTAAGGCGATTCTAAGGTTGCGCTCGAAATGAAAACAAATATTTTGCTTCGAGCGCCCTGGATTTATCTTTCGCAACAAGTATGAGGTCAAGTCGACCTGATCGAAAGTTTTCTCATCACAAAAGATTTGAATTCACTCAGCACAAGAAAACCCGACGGGACCCATATAAGTGTGAGTATCGTTCCGATGATCATGCCCCACGAAAGAGCTAAAGTGATGTCGACCAAAATCGCATCGTAGCCCCCGAGGCCAAAGGCCGTTGGCAGAAGTCCGACGACCGTGGTCAGACCGGTGGCGAGAACAGCTCTGAGGCGCTTCACTGAGGCTTCGACGAGCAGGTCTTTCTCGGTCAGATCAGGTCGCTCAGCTCGAAGTTCGCGAATATAATCTACCAAAATGATTGCCGAGTTGATCACCACTCCGCTGAGTCCCACGACCCCGATGAATGCTAGGAAACTCAAAGGGCGTTGAATGACTGTGAAGGAGTAGAAAACCCCCACCAAACCGAGAGGGATTGTAGAGAGCACGAGCAAAGACTGCGTGTAACTTCCGAAGGTGAACACGAGAGTTGCAAAAATTCCGAAAAGAGCCAGAACAAGAGCGATGCCTAGTGACTGTAACGACTCGTTCGTACTTTCTTCTTCACCGCCAAAAATTGCACTCACCAGAGGAAACTTCTGAGAGATGCGCGCAAAAGACTCACGCGCCCGGTCGTTAGCAGACGCTGAGGTTTGCTTGATGTTGTCGACCTCGGAAGTGATAGTGATAGAATTTTTAAAATCAAATCGCTTCTTGATTCGAGGAGCATCGACCTCTGAGAAGGTTCCGAGCGAAGTGATGGGAACGAGATTCCCTCGCGGCGTGAAGACCTCAGTCTTCTTCAAATCGGCAAGGCTGTTTCTGCTCCCTTCGTCGTAACGGACCACAAGGTCAAAGTCTTTTCCGAACTCAGTGAGCTTCGCCGAAGCAGAACCCTCAAGCGCCGTGCGCAAATTGAGGCCGATCTGATCGACCGACAGTCCAAGATACGAGCTCACTTCGTCGTTGAGATCGAAGAGATACTCGCTTCCAGTTTGTTGCTCATCGTCCTCGAGATTGATCAAACCTGGGACATTCCCAAGGTCAGCCAGCATCTCCGAGCGAGCCTTGGAAAGTTGTTCATAATTTGTGGATCTCAATGTCACGGTGAGGGGCTTGCCAACGGGTGGACCCGCCTCGATAGGCTCGAAGGTGAGCTTCGTGAGACCTTCCGGAGTTGGAATGGACTTAAGGCGCTTTAATGTTTCAACAACATCAAGATCCGGGGCTTTGTCGGGCTTGATGGCGACCAAAATAATACCTACGTGTGAACCCACTTTAGCTTTGGAATCGGCCGCATCAGTGCGTGATTCACCCGAGCGCGCGATCACCGACTGAATGACCTCGGGATCCATCACCCGCAGAACCTCTTGCGACACCTGTTCTGCAAATTTGTCTGTCCGGTAGACGCTCGTCTCGCGAGGGGCTTCGAAGCGAGCGACGTAGTACTCGACACCCTCTGCAGGGAACAACTCGAAGCGATTGAGAAGAGCCGTAACGAAGGTCCCAGAAACGACAAGGCCTGCCAGACTGCCGATTGTTAGAAATTTTCGATCCAAAGTCCAACGAATCAGCCTCGCGAACTTAACTTCGAAACGTGCAAACCAATCGTCTCCGGAGGCGTGTTTCTTCTTGGGTTGAATAAACTGAAGGCGTGCTGGCAAAAGAGTCAGGGACTCGAGCAAGCTCAGAAGCAGCGCGATCGTGACAACGATGGGGATCCACTTAATGAACTGCCCCATCACTCCCTCTGTTACAAGCATCGGCAAAAATGCGGAAATAATGGTGATCGTCGATGCCGTAAAGGGAATCCAAAACTGTTGCGCCGACTTGATGGCCGCATCGCGCGGAGCAACGCCTTTCTCGATAAGGGACGAATAATTCTCTGAGATGACGACCGAGTTATCAACGAGATTACCGAGACAGATGACGAGTGCGATCATCGTGATCACATTGAAGTTGGCACCCAGAAACACCATAAATGAAACGGTGCCAAGCGCGCATAGCGGGAGGCTAAAACTGCTGAACAGTCCAACTTTCCCTGGAAGAAACGCGAAAAGAACAATCAGCACGATAATCATGCCGGCAATTGCGTTGAACGAGACGATGTCGAGTCGATTTCGGATCCGCGCACCCTCGTCGTTAAAAACCACGAGCTTGTTGGGAGGCACCAACGCCTTCTCAAACTCATCGACCTTGAGCTGAACCGCATCGAGAACGCGCAGGGCGTCTGCATCGGCTTTCTTAGTGACCACCAGCAGAGTGGCCTCTTCTCCGTTGATTCTCGCCAGGGTCTCTGGCTTCGCTCCGCCGTCCACAACCCGCCCCACATTGCGGATGCGCACGGAATTGCCTGCGTCATTGGCTCGAATGATGGTGTTCTCGAGTTCCGAAATGCTCGTCTTTTTGCCGAAAACTCGAACGAGGTTTAGGGTCTCCCTGTCGTCGACGTATCCCGAGGGGATATTTTTGATCTGCTGAGAAAGTGTCGAATAAACTTCGGCGAGGCCCACTGCTTGAGCTCGTAGTTTCTTCTGGTCGAGGAGTACCTGCAGCTCGCGCTTGAGATATCCGTTGAGCTGCACAGAAGACACCCCCCGCACGTCTTCGATGCTTTCCTTGAGGGCGTCTGCAAGAAGTTCTCTCTCGCGGTTTTCGCTTTTGCCCACAATCGCGAGCTCAAGCACGGGAATCTTTTTTGCATCGACTTCAAAAACTCGGGGCTCTTCTGTCACTTCGGATGGGAGCCGAGACGAAGCTCGCTGGACGGCCTTTTGGATGTCAGACACAACGTCGTCTGGATTGACGTCGTCAATATCGATACGGATCGTGATCTCGCTAAGGTTGTTCTGCGAGACAGACCGCACGTCTTTGACTCCTTCGATCTCTCGAAGTTCTTCTTCAATAATGTTGGTGACTTTATCTTGGACTTCTTCGGGTGAGGCTCCAGGGAAAACGGTGCTCACGCTGACGGTCGCGAAGTTCACAGGCGGGAAAGATTCGCGCTGTAGTTGACCAGAGCTCAGGATGCCGATCAGAACGACGCACGCCGTGAGTAAAAATGAAAACTTCCAGTTGTCGACGAAGAAGGCGAAAAATCTATTCATAAGTGGTGTACTTCTTTTGAGACAATTGTTGGCTGAGTTTCTCGATGTCCAGGGCGAGGGAATACTTTGCGGCCTTTGCGCGAGAGAGATCTAGCTCGAACTGCAGAACTTGATACATCGAAGAACGTCCTTGACCTAGAAGGGCTCGCTCGTTGTTGACCTTCTCGGCTTGCGTGAGTTCAAGCTTTCGCGTCAATGCCAGTAGATCAACGGACCGGTTGTACTGAGTGACGAGATCTCGCGAGAGTGCAGGAATCTGTTCTTTTTCGAGATAGGCTTGGCGCAGTGCCGCTGCCTGGCCGATCGCGAGCTGACGCGCGCGTGATCGCTCGGCGATTCCTCCATCGAGAGGGATTCGCCACTGAAGGCCCACGAAGAGTGTTGGGGATTCGGGTTTGAAGGATTCTCCGAGAGCTTTTACAAAAGAGGAGTCTCTGCCGTCCTGGGAATAGCTACCTATAAAATCTAACTGCGAACGATTTTCCTCGTAAGTGACTCCAGAGAGTCGAGTCCGTAGGACTTGGCCGAGCGAGTTCAATCGGTCTTGGGCCGAAACCCTGCCGCTAAGATCGTTCTCCGATATCTTTGAAAACTTGCTGAAGTCATAGGTTGGAAGACTCAAATTTGCATATCGGCTCAAGACAAGACCGAGCAATCTCTCAAGCTGAACCCCGCGGAGTTCCGCGACCTGAAGTTCAAGCTCGGTCTGCTCTAGAGCCGATCGAGCCTGCAAGACGTTTGACGATGCTTCCAAGTTTCTTCTGGACTGCGCCTGAGCGATATTGAAAATCTTTTTGATTCGCTCGAGAGATTCTTTCTGGCTCGCGATCGTCTCACGCTGGAGAACTGTCGACCAAAAAAGGGTCTTAGCCTCTTGGAACTTTTGGTCGTACTCGATCTCGGCGAGCAGCGCTTCTGTTCTTTTTTGGAGGCTCAAGGCATCGTGTTCGGCGCGTAGCTTTCTTCCAAAGCCGCCTGAAATGAGTGGGAGCCTTAGTTCAACCGAAGGTTGGCCCTGCCAACTCTTCGAATCAAAGGGGCCTTGTCCCGAATCGCCTTGAGAAATACTCGTCTCTAAAGAGTTTACGGAGAGCTTTGTCTCTAAACCCCAGGGACTCAGACGCTGGAAACCCAACTCGCCGCTCATCGAGGACATCGAATCGTAGCTAAAACCTGGAACCGACGAAGGGGCCTCATCTTCGCTAAATCCGAGTTCTCCGTAGAGTTGCCAGGCAAACAGAGAATCGGCTTCTTCGACATTGTTTTTGAGTGCCTCGAGGTTGATCTGGAGGCTCTTGAACTCGCTATTCTGCTCGACGAGAATTTTCTCGAACTCGAGATCTGACAGGGCATGGGTTGACGTCGAAAATGAAACGATCAACGCCGTCGCGACGCAAAGTTTTGTTTGATTCACGCTGGGACAAAGTAGCATGGCGGCAAATTTTGGCAAATCTCAGGTCCTTGAATCTGAGTAGATGGAGCCCAGACCGAGGATTGAACTCGGGACCTCTTCCTTACCAAGGAAGTGCTCTACCACTGAGCTACCTGGGCGCTTGAAGCAACACTTCAATCAGATACCGAAATCTAGGTCAACCGCTTGCTCTGAAATGGGAGCGATTTCAGGGAGATGAGGGTTTAACTGGCGCTGTTCGAAAATGAAGGCTCGGCCGTTTGAGAAGTCATTGAAGTCTGACTAGGTTAACTCCCGAAGATCCAAGGAGGATTTCTACATGAAACTTAAGTCCATGACCCTTTTACTCGGCGCCCTTATCTCTTCGACGGTCTTCGCGGCTGCGGAAACCTGCTTTGAGTTTGCGCGTGTGCCCGTCGAGATTGAAGGAGTAGCGGATCGTCCCGCAATCGTTACAGGTCGTCACGAGACCGATAGTGGACGCGTCGTTGTCTTCACTCAAGAGATCATTCCGCTGAATGAGGAAGCTCAGGATGCTCTGGAAAGCCTTCAAGCTGGTCAGACCGTTTGCCTCAAAGGAACACGCGGATACAACAGCCCAGCCAAGTTCTTCGCCCACGCTGTTAGCCGCCGCTAAGACCTATGAAGTTTGGACAGGGAGATTCGCAAGGGGGTTCCCACAAACTCCCCCCACTCGACCGGGATCCGCTTCGTGCGGACGCACCTGGCCAGGAGAAGATTGAGCTTCTCCTGGGAGCGCCGGTCTGGGGCTGCGCGGGTTGGAGAGGCACGCTCTACCCCGACAAGGCTCGTCCTTCTGATTTCCTAAAACACTACGCCGAGGCCCTGCCCACGATCGAGCTCAACGCAACCTTCTATGGCATCCCCACCCGCGAGCGCCTTCTGAAATGGAGCTCCCAGACTCCAGAGAATTTTCGTTTCTGTCCCAAGGTCCCCAGGGGCGTGAGTCACTCCTCTGAGCTGAGAACGCGACTCGAGGTCTTTGAGCGTTTCTGGAAAGAATTCGAGGTGCTTGGCCCGCGTTGGGGACTGTCGTTTCTGCAACTGCCCGAGACCTTCGACACTCGAAACCTGAGGACACTCGAAACTCTCCTTAAGAAAAAGCCCGAGACACGCAGTCTTGCCGTCGAGTTTCGACATCCAAGCTGGTTTGCAGACCATGCCCTCATTGGAGAAGCGAAGGGACTCTTAGAGTTTTACGGAACTTCTCCGGTAATTTCGGACACTCTCGCCAAGCGCCACACCCTGCACCAAAGTTTTATAGGAGACGAGGCGCTGGTGCGTTTTCTTGGGACCGAGGACTCCGTTTCTGACGAGGCCCGCCTTATCGAGTGGTCCGAGCGCCTGGAGTCGCTCCCATTATTGGGCGCAAAGCGAGTCTATTTCTTTATTCATCAGCCTCACGAGGAGTTCGCTGCAGAAACACTGGCTCGTTTTTCTGAGTGCATCCTTCAGAGGAACAAGCTGCGGCTCGACAAGCCCGTCAGCCTCTACAGCGAACGCCAAAAAACTTTTTTTGCTTAGATGCCACCTGCAGAGTTTAAAAAAGATCGATGACGCAGGGCGGATACGAGCCCAGGTCAACCAAACGCTTCACCAGGAATTTTGGATCATGTGTGGTGGCTGCCTTCAGCTCACGATAGAAGTTCGGAGCATCAATATTTTTCTGGAGTAGCTGGGAGCGGTACTTCTTGCCGCTGAGTTTTTTCTTAAACCAGGCGGGTGCACTCTCAAAAAAGATTGCTTCCTGCTGGTAAGCAGGAATCTCATCTTTCAGTAAAGCGAGCTGATAGGGAGTTACGCAATCGTTCAGGCGCCCGGCTGCTGAGTAGCTGCGCGCCGACTCGGCCATATTGGAAAAGTGAAAAATCTCGTGATGAATCGTAATCAGCAGCTCGTAGGGATTGGTTGAAGGCTTGAGGAGGAGTGATGGGATCTTCTCGCCGTTAACTTCGATGAGTTTGGTCTGGCCCAGAACGGGAAGATCTTTTTGAAATTGAACAACGAAGGGTTTGAAATTCCAGTCAAGGCGTCCCTTGAGATAGCGCAGATGCGTGTCACCCCAAAGAAGAGGCCGCGCCACGAGTTCTGCGATGGTCTCAAGACAGGCATCTAGCGTTCTGTCGCCTCGACACAATTTCTCGTAGGCCGCAAAGAGTATTTTGAACTGCTCCTTACGGAACGTATCGACGATTTGCTGCTTGATCTCGGATACTGAAAGTCGTGGGGCTTTTGTCCAAAGAGCCAAAGCTCGACCCGAGACAAGAGGAGCAGAAAAACTGGTGCCCTGAAGACGACTCGGGTGGCCTGCGATGACTGTTGGCAATGGCGTCAGCGCCGGAATCAACTCTCCCAAAGCAAAGACTTCAATCGGAAGACCCAGATTTGAAGTGGCGAGTCTCGTGCCTGCAGCCGTCATGGCACCCACGAGAATCAAATTGGGCTCACCTGAAAGGCGTGACCAAAGATCGGCGTCACTGAGTTCCGGGCGATCGAAGTTCTCGGCCTCGTTGCCAGCTGCAACAACGAAAAGGCGATCCGGAAATTTACGGAAAAGATTTTGCCATGTCGCCGTGAGGAGTGCGTACTCTTGTTCTACTTGTGCGGCGTCACACTGAGGATTGTCTTCGGCGATCCAGGAGCGCTTGTAGCCGAGAGAAATATTTACGATCCGGAGCGAAGGAAACTGGGCAAGCTGAGCTGCTAGACTTTCCTGCGCTGGACGTAGCCTTCCTTTCTCGAAAGATTTGAGTTCATCGGCCTGCCAATTGGCGAGTGGACATCCATTGGAATACGGTTTCATTTTTGATGTGCCCGATGTGGACCCGAGGGACGAGCTCGACTGCCGGATCTCTGATCCCACCTTGGACGTGAGACTTCGCAGGGCTAAAGGACGCAGCTGCCCTCGCGACGAAAGAGCTGCGACGGCGATACTGCGCGTGCCATGAACAGCGAGAAGGAATCGACCTTTCACTCGCGCGGCCTCTTCAGGAAACTTAGCCTCGATACCCTGCCAAAGTTTGGCATCGGAGCTTGTCGTGCCCGACAGAGTATCGATGAGTCCTTTGAGACGACCTACGTCTTCGCTCGTGAGCTCGGACCATTCGGCGACGTCGTAACAAGGGCCCTGCGAAGTCACTTCGAGCTGGTTCTCTGTCATCCAAGGACAGGTCGGGGGGCGGAAATTGAGGCGGGCATTCACGATGGGCGGGAAGGAGCTATCGACGAAGAGAACATTAGGATTTTCGAGAGCCAAGAGACTCGTCGAAAAGAGAAGAATGCTGAGTCGAGAAAGATTGGCTTTCATTGATAGAATCCTTCGCTGGAGAACGAACCTCAATAAATTGATTTTAATGGAGGTTTTTCAAACTAAAAACCCGGATCGGAGAGATTCCAACCCGGGTTTGCCATTCAAAAATGGAGCGCGGGACGAGACTCGAACCCGCAACATTCAGCTTGGAAGGCTGACGCTCTACCAATTGAGCTACCCACGCGCTGCCTTCGGGTATACCCAGATTCACTCTTCTTGAAAAGAGTCAGAGGTATTTTGTTGAGTAAGACTTTTTTAGTTACGAAGGCACCCCCCACCTGTGTTAATGCGATTGTATGAAAAATTTACGTCAGCGAAGTAATTTATCGCAAACCTTTTTCAAGAGGCTCTGCCTGAGCCTCATCGCTTCTGCACCCTTGGTGCAAGCTCAAGCGGCCGACGAAAAGCCGATCCGCACCAAAGACTGGACCTTTTCTAAGAAAGTCTTAGGCACCGAGATCCTCTGTGTTGCAGAAACTCAGAAGAAAGTTGGCGAAACGCTCTGGACCTTCTCGGTGGTGGCCGACCCCACTCGCGTGAGCGCACCCGCGATCTATGTCTCGAGCGGCGCAGGCGACATTGGCAATAGACTGGACCTGCAAACCGATAGCAGCCGATCCCTCTTCTCAACCCTTCGTTCGCCCAGTGACGATGCTAAGCTTGCTAGCACGGCCTATTGGTTCGCGCCCAACAAGCTGAGCACCTTCTACCAACAACTCCGTCGCGACAGCAGCATCAAGCTCGCTTACCTCGGCGCTGACGGCAAAGAACAAAAACTCTACTTCTCTCTATCGGGCTCGATGGCAACTCTTGAAGCCCTCGAAACAAAGTGTGATCCCAAGAAGGAAGTTGTCTTCCTCGCTTTCTTCGATGGGCTTGATAAGCAAGCCGTTGCCCCCGGCTCTGGCCTGCGCGGCGTCGACAATCTTAAAACCGCTCTGAACGACGCTTGGTCGACGTACTTTGTGACCGGCACGCACGCCTCCGCGATCAAGAATCTTGATGCGCAGATGAAGCCTTACCTTGAACAGGAAAAGGCATACCTGGCGCGCTCGGGAAAACTGACCGGTCAGCTGGATTCGAAAAATGCAGAAAAAGCTGCCATCGAAACCAAGAAAGCGGGTTACGTCGCCTCGCGCGCACGACTTGCTCAAGAACTCGATGCCACGGAGCAAAGCCTTGGAGCGGCACTCGCCGATCTTAAGATCAAAGAAGATCGCTATCGCCCCGCAGCAGAAGAAGTGAAACCTTTCTCTGATGCCTACAATGCGGCAACTGCAGAAGTGAATTCTTACGCAGCCCGTATCTCAGACCAAGAAAGCCGCATCTCGACGGCCACAAGTCGTATTGCGGCGCTAGAACGTGAAGAACGCAGGAATCGCAGCGAAGTGTCGAGTCTCGAGAGTGAGCTGCGTGATCTTGAAGTCCGTCGTGCTCGTGCTCAATCGGATCTCAATTCTTTCAACTATCAATGGGAACTCCGTCGCGCGATCGACAACGACACGCGCTTCCGCTGGATCCTCGATGATTTGCGCCGGAACGAAGCGAACCTTCAAGTTTTGGATCGCGACTACCGCAGCACCGAATCGCAACTTCGCTCGGCTGAGCAGGATTTGCGTCAGTGCGAAAGTGGCCGTCGTCCGAATGCTTCGCTAGCGATGAACTCGGCAGAACGCGGCGGCGGTAACGGCGGCGGCGGTGGCGGCGGCGGCGGTGGCGGTGGCGGTGGCGGCGGTGGCACAACTCCCCCCAAGCCCAACTGCTCCTCGCAAGAATCTCGCGTGAGACAACTGCGTGCCCAACTTGACAATATTGGATTAAACATTCGTCGTGAGCAGCAAAATCTTGCCAACAACCGCTATGCACTGGATCGTCGTCGCGATGAAATCGAGCGAGGCGTGAACGACTATTACGCAGCTTTGCAGCGCGCCGTTGCCGAACTCTCGGCAAGAATCTCTAGCACCGAGTCTGATATCCGTTCACTCGACCGCGAGATCGAAGACATCTCACGCAACCAGATTCCCCGTCAGCGCGATATAATCTCGAACGGACGCTCGGAAGTGGCCTCGCTCGCGCCCCTGCTCCAGAACGCTCGTCAGCTTCAGTCCGATCGCCTGGTCGCACTGAACACTGCGATCGCTCGGACGCAGTTCGAAGTGAAAAAAGCTGAGTACACGGCGGCCTACCAAAATGTTGAGAGCATCCGCAAACGTGCTTCGAGTCTCGACACTCAGATCAAAATGACGGACGGCGAGATCGGTATTCAGAACAGGGCTCTGGCCAAGGTCCAGATCGAAATTGATACCTTGATTGCAAGCCTCGCCAGAGAAAGCAGCGGTCTTGAAGCAATCGAAGCGATCCTCAATCCTCTCCGTGCTCAAAAGACAGCTCACACGGAAGCTCTTCAGGCGGCGCAGGTTCTCTTGATGCAGCAAATGATGAGCTACAAGGCGATCTACCGCGACAGCTTCTTAGCGAGCCCCCCTGTGACGGCTCCTGCAGCCTTCTACGAGTGGCAGATCTAAAAGACTTCTCGCTCTAAAGTGACCCTTCGAACGCGGCTCTCGGTGACCCCGAGGGCCGCGTTTGTTTTTGGGGCCTCGCGGGCCTTATTCGAGATATCGATACGTAGCGATAAAAGCCCATCGATCCAAACTTTGTTCCGCAATTTGAGCGGCCTCTTTAAGCTCGCGACAAGAATTAAGATTGCGTTAAGCGCTCTTCTTAGGCGGGCTTTAGTCCCACTCGCACCATGGTTTCCAAGTAGAATGAGACGATGCTCTCGAGAGTCTTGCTCGTGCTCACCATAATGGGAATCCACGTGACTTCGCACGCTCAGTTGTCCCAACGAGTTTCTCCCTCAGAGCGCCTCTTAAAGGGCTTGGGGAGCATTCCACCGCTTAATAAGGAGCGTGAGCGCCCCAACTGTGCGGGCGTTGCTCTGTTTAACACGGGCGGACTGACACGACTTGAATATGTCGACCCCGCCTACGAGCTCCCGGGCATCTTGAAAAAATGTTACACGCTGAACGCCTCGGGCCCCAGTCGCGGCGATATTGGGGTGATGTTTCATAAGAAAAATACAGATGAAGCCATCCACGCTTGGGTCGAGATCGGAGACAGTGCGCGAGTTGTGACGAAGAATGGAGAAGAGGCCGTGCCCATCCAGTACGAAGATCGTAAGAAGATGCTCGCTCTCTACCGCAAAGAGTTCGACGGCAAAAAGGTCTCTTATTACTCGCCGATCAAAGACGCCAAAACAGGAAAGCGCTGCGAGCTCGAGCTGCAGAAATACCGACTCGGCACCTGGAAAGAGCTGGAGAAATCCCATCGATGACACCTGGATTCGCGAGTGCCGAGCCCTCGAGATATCTGCTTCTACGTGAGAGACGGTCGTAGGCGATGATTTACGTGACCGACGGGATCCTTTTCTTAAGGGCAAGTGACCCCGTACTACTTCTTATAAAATTGACAAGGCACTTGAGATCCCAATTCTTGCGTAAGGCTCCGAGCATATTTGCCGTGGTTCATTGCGAAGTTGTTCCCCAACTCCCAGCAGACAACACTTTCCAAACTACGAATGTAATGGGTCCCGCTTGGGCTCAGTGAGAGTGTCGATGTGGCAGCAAAAATCGTTCGCAAATCTAATGAGGCCATTCCTGCAGCCCAAATTTTTGGTCCCCCAGTACTATTGAACACTATAAACGCGGTGGGCATGATTTGAACATTGAGTTCTTCGCGAATGCCGGACATGTAACGTGCGGTTTTGGAATATTTTCCGCCACAATTAAGCCATTGTTGGCGAATTTTTTCAAAACATCGATCCACAATATCTGAGATGGCTCGTGGTTGATAAACGACGACTTCAGAGTGGGCCTTAAATTCGGCCAAAGACTGATCACTCGCATTTTCGTATACTTTTTTGTACTGTAAATAATCTTCTAAAGCTTCTGCTCTGAGGCTCGATTCACATGCGGAGGAATATTCCATTCCACGGCTGTGATAAGCGATTCCAAACATTCGACTTCTCTTGATTTTGTCAGGAGCGCTGGTTCCGATCGGATTTGGTTTGAGATCATAAAATCTACCAACACTTCGACTCCCGAAAGGCCTATCGGGTTTCCGAGGACTTGGACAGGCACAATAGCCATGAACCGAAAAACTCAACACCAGCCCCGCAACAAGTCGCTTCCCCCAGGCTTGCAAAGTTTTCTTCATTGCTTAGGAGATGCAAGGTCCAGTCCACGGAAAGTAGACATAAATACATAATATTATTATTAAAAAGTCGGACAGACTATCTAAATATTAGTCACTGTGAGTGCACCCTAGACAATCCGGCGTGTTCAACAATGGCTTGCGATTAATAAGCGCGATGCTGACCTAGTCGGATGAAATTGGCTCCTGGAGTTTTGCTTGTCCTACCTGAGACACCCTTAACACCTTATACCGGACACATAGTTTACACATTTTCGTAATGAGCAATAACTTCAGACCCTTGGAGGGTCGGGGTTATGCCATGGAAGGAGTGTAAGCAGGTGGATGAGAAAATCAAATTTATTGCT
>CAMCVE010000018.1 GCA_945881775.1 Bacteriovorax stolpii | reverse complement strand
CGTCGAAGTTGTTTCGCGCGACACTCTTCGCATGGAAATCTGGGAGCGAGGGTCCTCCTACACCTTGGCCTCGGGATCGAGCTCGTGTGCGGCCGCTTTTGCGTGTTTTAAGCGAGGTCTTGGTGAGTCTAAGCTCCGCGTCAAAATGCCTGGAGGCGATCTCCAGATTGAGAATCTTGCGGGGGACCGGCTGAAGATGACGGGGCCCGTCACTTGGATTGCTTCGGGACAGTGCCGGGCGCCCTAGGTGCCTGCTTCACAAGCATTGCTGAGTGAGGTTTTCTCTGACAGAATAGCCCCACTTATGAGTCTAGCTCCGAGTCCTGAAATCCTTTCTGCTTGGAGGGAAGCCTGCAACGCCTACAAGCGCGCGCACGCTCCCTATTCTCGGTTTCTGGTGGGCGCCTCACTCAAACTCAAAGGTCGAGATTCTCTCATCTCGGGGTGCAACGTCGAGAATGCGAGCTACGGAGCCACCGTCTGTGCAGAGCGTGTGGCGCTGATGTCTGCGCGCGCTCAGGTGGGCCCCTTTGAGCCAGAGTTCATGGTGCTTGTCACTGATACAAGTCCAGCAGTCGCACCCTGTGCGATGTGTCTGCAGGTATTTTCCGAATTTTGCGAGCCGAGTTTTCCGATTTACCTTTCCAACCTTCAGGGAATCCAAGAACTCGTACACTTTGGTGATTTGCTAGCTCGACCTTTTGAGAAGTCGCAGCTCAAGTCCTAGGCGCTCGAGTGGGTGGGTAGATTTATGCAAGATTCAGCGACCATCATTAAATTTCTGGGTCAGGCCGCAGCGTTGGCCGAAGAAAACATGCTCAAGGGCCTCGGTGGACCTTTTGGTGCGCTTGTCGTGAAGGACGGACGGGTTGTCGGGCGAGGCTTCAACCAAGTCACCTCGCTCAACGATCCCACAGCGCACGCGGAGGTTCAGGCCATTCGTGACGCCTGCAAGAATCTTTCAAGTTTTCAGCTCGAAGACTGTGAGATTTACACCAGCTGCGAACCCTGCCCGATGTGCCTCGGCGCGCTGTATTGGGCTCGCCCCAAAGCGATTTATTTTGCGAGCACTCGCAAGGATGCGGCAGACGCTGGATTCGATGATGATCTGATTTACCGCGAGATCGTGCTACCCGTAGAAAAACGCTCCATTCCCACGAAGGGCTATTCCTACGAGGGTCATCTGCGCGTCTTTGAATTGTGGAAGTCGAAGCGGGATCGCGTGGAATACTGATAGAATTTGAACCGGGGGAATTTTTTATGACTAGCAAACCGAGCACCGATATCGACCGCACGCCTGTTGCCAAGGACATTTGGTGTTTTAGTCCCAAGGAAAAGGCGTTCACCTGGCACGTCGTTATCAATCATGATGCCAAAGGGTATGTGGACCGAGTGCAGTGCAAAGTCACCGGGCAAGTCCACAAGTACAAGCGCCAGAACAAGCCCGAGGCTCCCCGTGCTTCAGCTTCTACAATCGTGCGTCGTGCGGGTGGAGCTCCGGCCTCGGCCGCTGCAGCGACAAAAGCTGCCTCAAGGAGTATCGAGACGTCAGCTGCGCTCGAGGAGAGCTGGTTTGCAGGAGTGAAGGCCTGGGGAGATAAGATCGTTACATCTTACGAGCCTTCGAAATTTTTTGACAAAAAAGACGTGCTGGATCATCCAGCGTTCGGCAAAGGCGTTGTGCAGACAAAGCGCGACAATAAAATCGATGTTTTGTTTAAGGTCGGTCTTAAGACGCTTCCCTGTGCGCGAGCCAAGGCGCTCTGAGATTTCTATAGCGAGAGAATGCCTGGGATAGCTTGCACCCGATGATAGATGTCGACGACTTCCTGTGCGTTCTCAGTATTGAAATCAAATGAAATTGAAATGTACTTGGAGTTCGAAGAAAGACGAGTCTTCGTCTCAATTCCTGGTATCATCCGTGAAAATTCTTCGACCGAACTTAGAGGCATTACAAATTTAAAATGATAGACGAAGGGACCTTCGTGGCGCTCTTCCAGAAGTTTTTTGAGCCGCTCTGTGACTGACATAGGACTCTCTTAGCCGAGCTTGCCTTAGGAGTTCAAGTGCTCCTGGCAGTCCGAAAGAGCTTCGATTTCTTCGCGCCACCACGAATCCGACGCAAAGGTCGGGAAAATACGAGGGAAGGACGGATCTTCCCAGCGCCTTGCGACCCAGGCGGAATAATGAATCATCCGAAGACCTCGTAGGGCTTCGATGACGTCAAGAGTGTCCCAATCAAAGGAAGCGATCTCTTCATAGGCGTCGATCATGGCGTCTCGGCGCTTGAGGCTCTCGGTGTCGCGGCCTTGGCAAATGAGCCAGAAGTCTTGGACCACGGGAGCGTGCACACAGTCATCGAAGTCTGTTAGGAAAGGGCGGTCGCCCTCCCAGAGGATGTTGCCCACGTGACAGTCCCCGTGGACAGGTTGGGTTGCGAGACCTTGCAGGCGCAAACGAAGTTGCGGCAGAAGTTCTTCAACTGTCTGGATATAGCGCAGGCCCATGGGGCTTTGGGTGAAGTCACTTTTTTTGAGGAATGCGAGCGGATCTCGTCCGTAGGTTTCCGCGTTGAGGCGCATTCGGTGGGGAAGTTTGAGGTTGCGCCCCACGTTGTGCATCCGCGCAATAAGACGACCGAGTAGGGGAATTTCGTCGGGTAGCAACTCGCTCTTGAGGCGAGCTCGAGATCTCGGAAACACGGCCAGAAAAATTCCAAGATCGCTCAGTGCAAGTGTCGGACAATCACTAAATCCTTTGCTGAGCTCAAGGGGCTGAATCACGGAGAGATCGGCCTCGTGCAGAGCACCAAGGAACTCGTGTTCCTCCGCGATTTGCTTTTGGGTCCAGCGTCCGGGTCGATAGAACTTCGCTACGAGTTCGGTGCCATCTTCGAGATCCAGGGCGTAGACGCGGTTCTCGATGCTGTTGAGCGCCATAAGTCGACCGGTGCAACGCTTTTCGGGACGATGGGAGAGATCCATCGCCGCTTCGATCGAATTAAGAACGTGACTTGGGTCGAGATTATAGAAAGACTGTTTGAGATCCATCAGGTGCCCATCTCGCCGTGGTGAAGAGGCTCTTGAAACATTCGAAGGACCACATCGGGACGGTCAAAAATTTCAATCTTGCCATCCTTAAGCCACAGCACCCGATCGCAGGACTCAATAGTGGAAAGTCGATGGGCAATAATAAGCTGTGTGCGCCCTTTGAAGATCTGTTGCATCGCCGCGACAAGTTTTTCCTCTGTCTGAGGATCGATAGAGCTCGTGGCCTCATCCATGAGGATAAGGGGTTTGGTGACAAGACTCATACGCGCCATCACGAGAAGCTGCTTCTCGCCCTGGGAAAGATTTTTGCCCTTCTCTTCGATGATCACATCGAGAGGCTTCTTGAATCTGTGGATCCAGTTGCCGAGACCAACTTTTTCGAGAGTGCTCATCAAAAGTTTGTCATCGAGAGGAGATCCAAGGCTTAGATTCTCGCGCACACTCGTGTTGAAGAGCACCGGTTCTTGGGGCAAAACCGCAATCGAGGCTCGCGCCTCAGCAATCGAAAGAGAGCGACCGTCAAATCGCACTTCACCTTTTTCGAAGGGGTAATACGACTGGAAAACTTGGAAGAGACTTGTTTTACCGGCGCCCGTTCGGCCCACGATGCCGATCTTCTCACCTGGACGCACCTGAAAGTCGACGCCTTTCAAGATCCATGGAAGCTCCGGTCCGTAGCGGAACCAAAGATCCTTCACATCAAGTGAAATGGAGGTCGCGCCTGTCGACGTCGAGGCTCCTGTCGAAGCAGTGGCGACAAGATGTCCTGTCGGGAACACCGCCGCAGCAGGCAGGCAGCCCTGGGGCTCCAGCGGTAGGCGCAAATATTCATTCATGCGTTCGACTCCCACAAAAGCGTCTTCAAGCTGTGCCATCCAGTCGAAAAACATCTGGAAACTCGATCCAGCAAGGTTCAGGAGTACCATCACCGATGCGAGTTCTCCTGGGGTCATTTGCCCCCGAGAGATGAGCCAGAGACCCACGATGCCGGAAAGAAAGGCCGTCCCGTAGGTCGAGGTCATCATCTGAGCCGCGTAGTTAATGTTAACTCGGATCGCACGGAACTTTGATTCGATGAAAGACCCATCAAGCTTCAAGAAACGATCAAAGAAAGTTTGTCCCTTGCCAAAAACACGAATCACGCTGGCGCCTTGAACAGTCTCAGCGAAATGCGCGACACCGGGGCTGCGCAGATGGCTCTGATCACGTCGGGCAAATCGAATTTTTTGTTTGTTGAAGAGGTAGACCCCAAGATTGAGTCCAAGAAGTAGAAAATAGAAAGTCAGTCCGAGCCAGTGAGCAGTGAAGAGCAGCACGAGACAGGCAGCAAGATCAAAGATGATGCCAAAGAACTCAGAAAGTGGACCGCCGAACATGCGGAACATGTTGCCATAGTCGCTTGAGAAACGTGTGACGATGCGTCCGACCGGGGTGCGGTCGAAGAAGCGAATGGGGTAGCGCGAGACGCGCACAGTCACCTCGTCGTAAATCGAACTAATAGCGGCTACAGAAATGCGCGAAAAAGCGAGTCGGTAACAGATCGTGAACAAAAACCCGACGAGGCACAGGGCAACGAGAAATTCGAAATAGCGGTCTGCCCTCCAACCTTCAAAAAACGCAGGGATATCTCGGCCCGAAAGGGAATCGATCCAGGTGCCGACCACCATCGTATTGCCCATAAGCAAAATCCGGCCGATCCAGCCGATGAAAATCCAAAACAGGACACGCTTCATGTAGGGTTTGTAAGACCAGACAAGCACTTGGAAAACGTCTTTGCTGTAGGCGCCTTTGAATTCTTTTTCGGTCTCAAGAAAGGAGCTCATGGGACGCCTCCTCTGTCTCTGCTTGACGCATAAAATCGCGGAACTCGGCCGACGTTGCCATGAGGTCTTCGTAAGATCCGTTGGCATTGAGTTTGCCATCCTTGAAGAACAAGACCCTGTCGCTCAGAGGTAGCGTGAGATGGCGATGCGTGATGAGCAAGGTGAGCTTGTCTTTGAGTTTTCCGCGGAATAGCGACTCAATCATGTCACGCTCTGTGTTGATATCAATGGCGCTGAGCGAATCGTCGAGGATGAGGAGGGGGCGCTCGGTATAAAGTGCACGAGCCAGCCCGAGTCGCTGGCGTTGACCTCCAGAAAGATTCACGCCACGTTCACCCAAAACAGTTTCCTCAAGTTCCGAAAACCCTTCTTCGCCGAGAGACAGGCGCGCCTGTTCGAGTGAGGTCTGGGCTCGGTCGATCGAGGTTGTGAGCGAGTCTACTGGAACATCGTACTCAAGTAGGACATTGTTGCGAATGGTTGTGCTTGCGATGAACCCGTCTTGAGGCACGAGAGAGAAAAAGGTCTTAAGCTTCTCGTCGTTCATGTGAGCGACATTCTTTCCCAGGATGCGGTAGCTGCCGAAATGCGCGGGGATTTCGCCAAGAAGACTCTGGACGAAGAGAGTTTTCCCGCTCCCGACGGGTCCCACGATAACGACAAATTCAGGTCCAGGAATCTCGAGTGAGATATCACTCAAAAGAGTTTTCCCTTCGAGAGTTAGATTCAGATCACGGATTTCAAGGTAGGCAGTCCCCTCTCCAAGAGCCACATCGGCTGATTGGTTTGCCGCATGGATGTTCTCGCTTTTGAGACCCAGGAAACGCTCGACACGCTTGATGCTCGTGTAGCTGTCCATGGTGAAGGTGAGAATCCATGGAATACCGCGAAGAGGTTTGGCGAGATAGACGCCCAAAGCCCAAAATGTCGCAGTCAACTCGCCTGGGCTGAGTTCGCTCTCAGGTCGCATTTTGATGAGGGCGTAGATCCCCGCAAGGTTGAGAAAAAATCCTATTGAGGCGCCAATTGAGGCCATGGTTTGTCCGTTGGAGACCATCGCAACTCGATTGTCGGTCTCCTGGATGCGTTTGCGCTGAATTTTATTTTCGAAAGATTCCGTCCAGCCCAGAGCGCGCAAGGCACGTATGTTTTGGATCCACTCGTTTACGAGCCCCGTTCGTTCGGCGGCAAGCTTCTTAAAGGTCCAGAAGAACCGCGACTGTCTCCAGCTTAGAAACATCATGAGACCAAGGCTCACGCTCATTGTGACAAGAAGAGGTGCAATCGAAACGTTCAGAAGGCTCTGGAGCATGAATGGGGCCAGCAGCAAAGGAAACAAGGTGAGGGCCCCGTTGGTCAAGGCAAGTTCGATGATGCCGCCGCTGCCAGCTGTGTCTGTGGTGTAGAGGCTCACGACTTCGCCGACTTGAGTGCCCTTGAGTCGATCGGACTTAAGGCCAAGCATCTGGGTGTAGATCTTATGGCTGAGGTCTTGTTGAACAATGTTGGCTTCGCGTTGTCCGAGGTAGCCGGCAGCAAGAGAAAGAGCGATGGAGCCAGCAAAACACACGAAAAACAGAATCAGTGGGCGAAAACTTGAAGAAATGTCGTTGGCTGGGCCCGCGTGTCCGGTGAGCAAGTCGATGAAAGCTTTTTGATAGATGGGACCCGTGAGTCCCAGTGCGGCCGACCCTAAGGCAAGAAAAAGGATCAGAAGCTTCCAGCGGAGACGACTGAAAATAATCTTCTGAGTGAGCGACATACGGCGCGGCCTACAATAGCTCGAAGAAGCTCCGGAAGCTAGGTGCTGTCATGGGCATAAGAACCCTTCTGAGCCTTATCCAAAAGTGAAAGCGTAGGCTTCGACCTGCGGACCTAAAAACTCAATTTCGAATTCGTGCTCGTCTGAAGGGTTGTGATCTTTCAGACGGATGAGCTGGTAGAGGCGGTGTTCGTTGACTTCGCCCAAACCATCAGTTCCAGTGTCTGTGCCATGGTCAGAGCCCAGAGGTCTGCCATCAATCCGGACGCGGAAGGGCACCTTATGAGGGCTTCCGAGGACGAGGTGCAGATCTCGACCTCGGAAGCGGAAACGAATCTTTCCGCCTTTCGCGCGCGAGATGACTCGCTGCTGGGTGGCCTCCCAAGTTCCCTCGAGCGACCATTGGTTAAGTTTGAGGGCGCTCGGCGTGATGTAATTCGTAACTTGCGAGGGAGTGAGTGCGGGTTGGCCCGCAAAGTTAAGGGCGCGTGCAAAGCCGAGGTAGGTTTCGGGAGATTTTTGTCGAGACCCCGACGAGGGGGCCTGGATTCCTTGACCGCGACTGGGTGTGGGGTTCGCCGGAGGAAGTGGCGAGATGGCATCACCCTCTGCAAGTAGCTCACGAATAAAGTTTTCGGAGGCCTCGTAATCACCTTCGCCGTAGTGCACCCGTCTCACGAGACCTTTTCGGTCAACAAAATGATGACTAGGCCAGTAGCGGTTCTTAAAGGCATTCCAAACGGAATAGTTGTTGTCGAGCGCTACGGGATACTTGATGGAAAGTTCTTCGAGCGCATCGCGAACATTCTCAGTTTTCTTTTCAAACGCGAATTCTGGAGTGTGAACGCCGATCACAACGAGTCCAGCCGTCTTGTATTTTTCTGCCCATCCCGTGACGTGCGGCAACGTGCGCAGGCAGTTGATGCAGGAATAGGTCCAGAAGTCGACAAGGACAACCTTCCCCAGAAGGTCAGCTTTTTTGAGGGCGGGTGAATTGAGCCAGGTGGTCGCGCCATCGAAGTCTGGCATCTCCAGAGCTGCGCCAGATTTTTCAGCCATCCTGAGCTCAGGTGCTAGAAAGTCGCTGAGTTTGGTTTCGATGAGCGCTGTTTGAAGTTGGGACAATTTGACCAGAACACTGCGGTCGAGTCCGAGAGAAATAACGGCAACGCCCGCTAGGACAGCCACTCCCATAACCCTCTTTACCAATCGATCGACGCCGAGAAACTTCTTGAGAAGTCCCAGAAATCGACCGCCAGCAAAGAGTGCGAGCGCGAGAGAACTGGCCGCGCCGAGCGAGTACGAGGCCAATAGAGAAATTGAACTCGCAAAGTTTTTTTGTGTCGCGGCTCCCGTGAGAACGAGTCCAAGAATGGGCCCAGCACAGGGCGCCCAAAGAAGACCCGTGCTCACGCCAACGAGAAACGAAGTACTGGACTTTTCCTGATTTGATCGGCGCCCCAACTTTCCGCCGAGTGCCGCGAGCGGCGCGAAAACTTTTTCAGCGAGATGTGGAAACACAAGTGAGAGGCCAAACAGAGAGAGCAAGACCAAGGCGGCCATGCGAGCCGTGCCGCTAGCGGCAGAAACCCAATCCCCCCCGGCAATCGCCAAAGCTGAAAAGAGTGAAAATGTCAGTGCCATCCCCACGAGGAGTGGAATCCCATGACGCACGAAGGACCTTTCTGCTCGAGAAAACACGAAGGGCAGTACCGGCAATATGCAGGGACTGAGGATGGTGAGAGCTCCCGCAAGATAGGTCAGAAGAATGAGGATCATGCCAAGACTCATTCTAATCGTCGAAGTCTCGATTTAGATGGAATTACTTAAATATTCTTTGATGATTAGGAGACTTCTAGCTGAGCGAACTCTAGGATTGTTTTATGTTCTCGAAGATTCGAATTGGACTCTTGAGTCTCCTGATTGCGTCAACCTCGCTCGGAGCCCAGACTGGCAAAGAAGTGGCCACACTCGCCGCTGGCTGCTTCTGGGGCACGGAAGAGTTCTTTCGAAAAATTCCAGGAGTTCTCCAAACGCGTGTGGGTTACACGGGAGGCTCACTCGCCAACCCGCGCTATGAACAAACCCATGGAGGCCGTAGCGGCCACGCCGAAAGTTTGGAGATTGTGTTTGATCCCAAGAAGGTGAGCTTTGAAAAACTTCTCGATCAGTTTTTTAAGTTCCATGATCCCACAACTCTCAATCGCCAAGGTAACGATGTGGGTTCGCAGTATCGCTCAGCAATTTTTGTGCATAACAAGCGTCAGCTTGAAATTGCTACCGCGTTTAAGCGCAAAGTAGAGAAGTCCGGCGTTTGGAAGGCTCCTATTGTTACCGAGATCTCAGAAGCCAAAGTATTCTGGCCTGCAGAAAAAGAACACCAGCAGTATTTGCAAAAGCATCCCGGTGGTTACGACAATCATTTTCTGCGTAAGCTAGATTTTGGCAATTAGAGATCAATCCCTTGACTGAAGCTGAACAAAAGCAGCAAGAGTACGAGGAGTGCGATGCCTCCCAAAACTTTCTCGTGCTGGCGAAAGAAAAGAATGGATGTCAAAAGCACTCGAATTACAGGGAGTGAAATGAGGCAGCCAAGACCGACGTATGAGGTCAGGACGGGCCAACGCTTTGTGGCCAAGGCTTGGTTCCAGAGTTCTCTTAGTGACGCCTCCTGGTACGCGTGAAAGCCGGAGAGTCCGTCGCTGTGGGTAGAGATCATGCCGATCCATCCAACCAGGAGCAAGGCTCCTGCAACGAGCACTCCCAATCGAAGAAACTTAGCAATTTTGAGTTCGAGAACATGGAGATCTTCGCTCATGTCTTAGCCCCGCCAACCTTTCAGCATCATTTGAACGGAAACAACGGAGAGAACAACCACAAAGATGCGTCGGATGAGCGGGGCGGGCATTTTCACCATGGCCCGCGCCCCGATCCAAGATCCAATCAATATTCCCACTGAGACCGGCGCTGCAATCTCGGGACGAACATCGCCACGCAGGAGAAAGGCACCTGCGCTTGCGGTCGCTGTCACGCCGATCATGAAGTTGGAGGTCGCGGAAGACACCTTCATCGGAAGCTTCATGGCCGAATCCATAGCGAGTACTTTAAAAATGCCGCTGCCGATCCCGAGGAGTGCGGACAAAATTCCAGCTCCAAACATCGCAGCCAGACCGAAAGGGACATTCTCAATTCGGTAGTCGACTGCCTGAGAAAGCTTTAGTTTGCTTGACCAAGGGTGATCCGTGGACGAAACGCCCGCCTCGCGTCGCCTGAGCATCATAAGAGCTGAGAGAAACAAAAAAGCTCCAAAAAGCAGAAACAACACCGAAGCCTGAATATGACTTGCGATCAAAAATCCCACCATCGCACCTGCGACTGTTCCCAACTCTAGAAGAACGGCGAGCCTAAGGTTGGTGAGTCGGTCTTCGAGGAAACCTGCGGCAGCCCCCGATGAAGTTGCAATAATCGAAATGAGACTTGCTGCAATCGCATAACGAATATCGACGCCAAAAATTAGAGTTAGGGTGGGGACGATGATGATGCCGCCGCCTAGACCGAGTAAAGAGCCCAGAAAGCCAGCAGCGACAGAGCAACTGAGAAGAACAACTTCGGTCATGGTGCTCTTTGGCGCAGGTTGCGACGGAGACACTCGTTCTCAAGTAAATTTCGGTTCTTGACGTACTGCGGTAGTTCTTGGCCCGCTGACGTCAGGCGGAGCTTCGGGCTTTCGCGGATGAAGAGGGCGCTCCCAAGCTCGGTCACCAGATTTTTGATTCTCTGAGAAAGGGCGTGCTGATTCACGAGGAGAGTTGTGGCGGCGCGAGAAAAGCTCGAGATGCGAGCCACTTCCAGGAAGGCGTCAAGGTGCGCAGAAGAGAGACTCATCGCTATTAGATATTTTTTTTTGCTGGCTGAAGCAATAAGGACTTCTGCGTTGGGAGTTGTTTTTTGGTCCATGTGGGTTAGTTTCACAGAGAGTGCTGAAAGCTTGGATGCCTCGAGTTTTACGACCTTTTCTTACGTCAGTGCTTCTCGTTGGCGCCTTCATTACGATGCCAGCTCGGGCGGTCCCCGGGGCTTTCGGAGTCGCGTCGGTAGTCCCTGGACTTGGTCAGGTGTTCAACGGGCAGTTCATTGAGGGACTGTCTTGGTTTGCGGTTAGCGCCGGTCTCATGTCTTCCCAGGACAAAACGCTGAGTAGCGTGGGAATGAATTTGTGGATGTACAACATGTACGATGCCTATCGGGATGCGGGTGGTACCCCCACTGACAATAAAGGCGTTGTTCGCAATTGGGTGAGCAACTTGAATCCGGGCAACTTGTTTGACCCCATTGGCGTCTCGCTTATTGGTGTTGGAGTCGCGAGTGGAGCTGCTAACGGATATCCCGCACTGAGTAGTCCCAGAAAGTTAATTGAATACTCGTTTGTTGGTCTGGGTGAAGAAGCTTTGTTTAGGGGTTTTCTCTATCCCTCACTCTCAAATACTTTTCAAAGCAAATTTATGGGAGCACTCACGTCTTCGTTGCTTTTTTCTGCAGCACACCTAAATTTTCAGCCCTTCGTTTTTAGCGTACGTTTTCTGGCGGGTATGATTTTCTCCTGGCAGCTTACAAGAAACAAATACGATTTGGGCGCAAACATCTTTGCTCATTCCTGGTACGACGTCTTTGTGGACAGCGAGGGAGAAGCGAAGATCACCAGTCTCAAGCTCCGTTGGCAGGCGACGTTTTGAGGCAGTGTCTGTTTTTTGGCCGCGCTTGGGCCTCTCTAAGGCTCGGGGGTGGGGTAATCTAAGGTCATGATACAGCGGTGCCTGCGATCAGGTTTTGATGGCGATGTTTGGAAGTGAAGTATGAAGATTTTTTTTTACGACGCCCATGATTTCGAAAGAAAGGCCTTCGACGCAGCCAACTCTAAGCAGGGCTTGACGATCGAGTGGTGTTCGCATCGTTTGACGCCTCAAAGTGCTGTGCTTGCTCGTGGCTTCGAGGTGGCGTGCCTCTTCGTCGAAGATCGTGCCGATGCCGAGGCCCTTAAGATTCTTAAAGAGGGTGGAGTGAGGCTCATCGCTTTGCGTAGCGCTGGCTTCAATCATGTCGACCTCAAGGCCGCGCGTGAGCTTGGGCTACGGGTTGTACGTGTGCCAGAGTACAGTCCTTACGCTGTCGCAGAGCACGCAGCGTCTCTGCTCATGGCGCTCAATCGGAAAATTCCGCGTGCGGTGGCGCGTGTAAAAGATTTGAATTTCTCGCTCGAGGGTCTCGTCGGACGCGACCTTCATGGACAGACTGTCGGCGTTGTTGGGACCGGACGTATTGGACGCGCTTTTGCGCGGATTATGTTGGGCTTTGGGTGCAAGGTTATTGCTTACGATCAACAAGTGTCTATAGAACTTGAAGCAATGGGTGTGACCTATTGCTCCCTGCGCGATCTCATTGCCGCAAGCGACGTCCTCTCGCTGCACATCCCGCTCACACCTGAAACCTGGCATTTGATCGATGCAAAAGCCTTTGCAGCGATGAAGCCAGGAGCGTTGCTTGTGAACACTGGCCGTGGCGCACTCGTGGAAAGCGTCGCCTTGATAGAAACACTGAAGTCGGGTCGGATTGGAGGCGCGGCTCTGGATGTTTATGAGGAGGAGGAAGGAATCTTCTTTCACGATTTGTCTGGCAAAGGCCTGAAGGACGACGTCCTCGCTCGCATTTTGAGCTTTCCAAATGTGATTGTGACCTCGCACCAAGCCTTTCTCACGCTCGAAGCGCTAAGCGCAATTGCTGAGGTAACGCTTTCGAATGTGGCAGCCTTTGCGCGGGGCGAACGCTCGGGCAACGAAGTTGAGGTTTCTTGAATGGTCTCAGGCTCATCAAAAATACAGATCTTCAAGCCCTATATTCTAGGCAGTGGACTGGCAGGCAAGGCAATTTCTGAAGCTCTTTCTCTGTTGTCTGTTCAGAATATGGGACTGCAATTCGAGACGCCGAAGTTCCTAGGTCGCGATGAGTTGCGACAGCTCAAACTTTCAGATCCTCAATCGAGTTTGCTTTTTATCGCCAATCCCTCGGGCCTCCACGCTCAAGCAATTCTCGAAGGCACTCGGATTGGCTTTACGACGATTTTTGCCGAGAAGCCCGCCTGTGTGACCGAAGTTGAGTTGAAGGCGCTCGAAGCTTTGCCGACGCGAGTGGCGGTTCTGCATGTCTACCGCGAAATGTGGGGCCCACAGTTTCTTAGGGAGCTCGTTGAAACAGGCAAGCTTGGAGAGGTTTTCGCACTCGAGAGTCGTTACTGGCAGCCCTCTGCCGCTCATCGTTTTGTCGCGGCAGCGCCCAGTCGAAGTTCTTGGAAGAACGATCCCGCGCTCTGCGGCAATTGTGACGCACTCCTCGATCTTGGGTCGCATTGGATCGACATGATGAGTTTTGTTACGGCGTCTCAACCCGCAACTCTGAGGACACGTTTGCTCTATCCACTCAGTGAGGCACCTCACCGCGACACGCACGTTCAAATTCAAGGAAAACTTCTTTCGGGTGCGAGTTTGCAAGGTTCTGTTTCAAAAGTTGTGCATGGATCGGCGAATGATTTTGAGGTGGTGATCATGGGAACCGAGGGCACGGCTCGGTGGAATTTTATGAATCCGGATCAGGTGCTCGTTGGCAGGGGACGCGATGCCTCCCTTATGACGCGTAAGGGGGCTGAATCTGGGACGGGACATCCGCCGTATCATGCCATGGGCTGGATCGAAGGTTACGTTGCCCTAGTACGCAAAGTGCTTACAGAAAGTCAGATCTCACATCAGTATCCGGTTCCCCAGCTTTCCGAAAATCTAAAGCTTTTGAGGCATCTCATGAAGGCAGATCAAATTTTATGAAAGAGTGTCGACGTCTCGCGCTTGCGGGTATCGTTGGGACGCTTTGTATCTCTTCGCTTTGTCGCGGCACCCTCACTCAGGGCCGTTAGGGATCTATCCGCGACGTTCGATAGGAGAGTAAGTGCGGGAGGTCTCGCCTGTATAAATCTGGCGAGGGCGTCCGATCTTCATTGCGGGATCTTCGACCATTTCTTTCCACTGGGCAATCCAGCCCGGCAAGCGACCGATGGCAAACATCACTGTGAACATGTTCGTGGGGATTCCCATAGCGCGGTAGATAATGCCCGAATAGAAATCGACGTTGGGGTAGAGTTTGCGTTCGACGAAGTAGGGGTCCTTCAGGGCGGCTTCTTCGAGTCCCTTTGCAATTTCGAGCAGGGGATCGTTGATACCCCATTTCGCGAGCAAATCGTCGCAGGCTTTCTTGATGATCTTGGCGCGTGGATCGAAGTTTTTGTACACGCGGTGCCCAAATCCCATCAGCTTGAAGGGATTGTTCTTGTCCTTGGCCATGTCGAGGAACTTCTTGTAGTCGCCGCCATCTTTGTGAATGTCCTCGAGCATCTCGAGGACTTCTTGGTTGGCTCCGCCATGCAGAGGACCCCAAAGAGCGCAGATGCCCGAAGAGATCGAAGCAAAGAGATTGGCTTTCGAGGAGCCGACAAGGCGCACTGTGGATGTCGAACAATTCTGTTCGTGATCGGCGTGTAGAATGAGCAGGAGTTCCATCGCGCGCTGGGCAACGGGATCGATCTCGTAGTCTTCTGCGGGCACTTCGAACATCATGTTGAGGAAGTTTGCGACGTAGTTGAGAGAGTTCTTAGGGTAGACAAAAGCCTGCCCGATGGAGCGCTTATAGGCAAAAGCTGCGAGCACGCGAACTTTTGAGAGGATGCGAGTGATGGTCGCATCGCGGTCCTCAGGGCTTTGGTCGGACTCCAGCAGTCCTGGGTAGTAAGCCGAGAGAGAGCAGACCATCGACGACAAAATCGCCATGGGGTGAGTCTGTCCGGGATAGTTGTTGAAGAAATTCTTCATGTCTTCGTGGATGAGCGAGTGGTTGCGGATCTTTGCTCGGAAAGCTTTGAATTCGTCAGCCGTAGGGAGTTCGCCGTAAATCAGCAAATAGGACACTTCGAGGAAAGATGACTTCTCGCAGAGTTCAGCGATGTCGTAGCCGCGGTAGCGAAGGATGCCGTTCTCACCATCGAGAAAAGTGATTTTAGAAGTGCAGGCTCCGGTGTTCATATATCCGGAGTCGAGAGTGACATAGCCGGTTTGAGCGCGAAGCTTGGTGATGTCGATGGCCTTTTCGTGTTCGGAGCCTTCGATCACAGGAAGATCGATCGTACGGCCGTCATCCAGGGTGAGTTTCGCGATTTTTGTCATGTGAAAATTATCGCTCAAAACACAAAAAAAGTCGGGCCCCTGTGACGATGAAACGAAAATGACTGACGCGGTGTTCGTTTGAGGGCTTGTCTTGGGTGGATCCGAAGAGAACTGCTTTCCAATGATCAAGGATCTCGAGATTGTATTAATAGTTACAATAATTTAAGTATCAGTCTTGATCGGCTGACAGGACTTGAGGCGGATCATTCCAAACGAGAGGCACTCAAAAATTAGCCAACCCAGTGGCCCTAGCATGAGCACCGCAAAGAAGATGGGACTCACCCACGAGAAGGAATGTCCTCTTTGAAGGGCACGTTCTCGGATCTCGGCAGCGACAAAGAGATCGAAACATAGGAAGTGGATCCATCCCGCAACGGCGCCTCCATCGGAAGACAGGAGCAGCTGCACCCCTGGCAGTGTCGGACTGAGGAGGGCGCCAAGAGAGGAGGGGCTTTGGTAAAGGACTGGTACGACGACCACACTGTAGAGAGCGGCTAGGACAAGCAGCACGGTGCGATTCTTAAAAATCCGATCTGCGAGTTTGCTCCTGGGGGCAAAAAACAACAGAGCCCAAAGAGGGAGTATCAAGGCGTTGCCAAGCTTGAATGCGATCAACAAAAATTCAGAATTCATTTATGAAATCCTTTCGGGCCGATTGCCGCTCGGACAAAAATAGCGAAGGTCGCTGCTCCGGTGAGAATCAGAAGAAGAGCTGAATTTGTTCCTAAGTTGAACACCGACTCAGCAAGTTTGGCCTGAGCAAACGTGATTCCCATGGCAAGAAATCCTAGTCCTGCGCCGGCGCGAACGAATCCGATGACCTGGGGTGAGTTCAGATTCCATTTCCTGCGTCGTAGAAGCCAAACAAGAGCCAGTAGCAGTTGTGGCACGTGCATCCCCACAAAATGAGTCACGCGCAGATCACCGCTTTCGAGACTCCAGGCGGTGAGCGGGGCTAGTTTTGTCGACCCCTCTACACTGCCCACAAAGTGACTTCCAATTGTAGGGGAGCTCTGTCCGGACTCCAGAAGCCGTCGCTGCGCCGGTGTGGGTCTGGGCATCTGTGTGCCTAGAAATGCAGCAACGACGAATACGAGAAGGCCCCATCCAAAAGCTTGCTTGAGCGCGCTTGATCCTGCAAAGGGCGAACGCAGAATTAAGATTGCTCCCCATCCCACAAACAAGACCACGATCGAAATCACAATTCCCATGGCGGCAAACAAGGCGCCGTCGAGAGGCGTCGTGTAGTTAAAGTGACTCTTCACTCCTCTAAAGGCTTGAGCGCAGATCACGAGCATCTCAAACAGCAAGCCGCTCGCAACAACTCTCCGAATCAGATTCACATACTTTGTTGCGGCTTTTGTGCGCGCGAGTCCGAACTCAAGCGTGGGGATAAAAATTAAAGTCGACAAGAAGAACTTCAGTGGTTTGAGCCAGACTGGCTCTCCCGACAGCGAGCGAGTGTCGAGTGCAAGGGCTAGCAGTGTCACGATCGTGCCGACTGCCGCGAAGACCGTGTAAGCCTGCAGCGCTTTTGAGTTCTGCTCGATCTGCTCATTTGCCATATCTAGACAACGTAAAGATTAGCTGTTGACAGGTCAAGCACAAATTTAGACACTGTCTAGATGGGATCCAAGACCAAGAAGGTTCCGAAGGCTTCTTCAAAAGTTAACAAAGAGGCGACTCATTATCATCATGGCGACTTGCGCCAGGCGTGCCTCGAAGGGGCCCTAAAATTTATTGAACAAGGTGAACCAAACTTTTCTCTACGAGATCTCGCTCGAAAGATTGGAGTCTCTCATCAGGCTCCCTATCATCACTTCAAGTCGCTCGGGGAACTCCTGGCGGGCTTGGCCGAGGCGGGTTATTCAGAGTTTGCGAATAAGCTCCTCGAGGCGCGCAGCAAGGCCAAGGGCCGCGCGCTTCCAGCGATGGGACTGGCTTACACACGGTTTGCCTACGAGAAGCCGCATCACTACCGGCTGATGTTCTTAGACGCGAGGGTGCGTATCGGAGAGCATGCGGGGCTTGGTGCCGAGGCCGAGCGAAGCTTCAGCGAGCTCCTTAAGGGAGTGGAGCACGATTACAAATCTCAGAGATTAAGTCGCGCGCAAATTCTCTCGAAGGCGGCGGCCGTTTGGAGCTTTACGCACGGGCTCTCGTGCTTATTGCTTGATGGGCGCCTAGATATCTGCGGACTCAAGGCACCTCTTTCACAGAAAGACTTCGACGGACTGTCTCCCGTCTAGCGGAACGAATCCGTTGTTTTTTCGAGGCGGCTATAAACACAGTTTGGCCCCTGGCTTGATTCTATGACGATAGACTCGGTTTCGATCCCCGTCGCCGCGGGGCTGATTCTTATGATGTACCCGCCACTGGCTAAGGTACGTTATGAAGAGCTACCCACTGCATTTAAGAACAAGCGACTCTTAGGACTCTCGCTTGTTCAAAACTGGATTCTTGGGCCAGCGTTGATGTTTGCACTGGCCCTCATCTTTTTGCCAGATAAGCCTGACTACATGGTAGGGCTCATTTTAATTGGTCTTGCTCGCTGCATTGCCATGGTACTGGTCTGGAACCAACTTGCGGGTGGAAGCGCTGTTTATTGCGCAGGTCTTGTGGCCTTCAATTCGATTTTTCAGATTATTTTCTTTCCATTTTATGCCTATCTTTTCGTAACCTGGTTGCCACCACTCTTCGGCTATCAAGGTGTTCAGGTGTCTTTTACAATTGTTCAGGTCGCAAAATCTGTTCTGATCTATTTGGGAATTCCGTTTTTTGCTGGCTTCATGTCGAGAAAGCTTCTTGTAAAATCTAGAGGCGAGGATTGGTTTGTGAAACGCTTTCCTCCTAGAATTTCGCCAATCACACTGATTGCCTTGCTCTTTACGATTACAATTTTGTTTTCGATGAAAGCTGACAAAATCGTCGAACTACCTTTTGATGTACTAAGAGTTGCGCTGCCTTTGGTGATTTATTTTGCGGTTATGTTTTTTCTCTCGTTTTGGATGAGTCGGAAGGCTGGATCGCAATATGAAGAGTCCGTGACGCTTTCGTTCACGGCGGCATCTAACAATTTTGAACTAGCTATTGCGGTAGCTATTGCAACTTTTGGCCTATCCCATGGCGCTGCATTTGCTGCGGTTATTGGCCCATTGGTTGAAGTGCCGGTTCTATTAGTTCTTGTCCGTGTTTCACTTGCTCTAAAAAATCGACTCACCTGGAGGGCCTTATGAAAAAAATTATCTTCGCTTGCGTCCACAACGCGGGCCGCTCTCAAATGGCTGCTGCTTTCTTTAATCAGTTATGTGATTCTGAAAAAATGATGGCTGTTTCGGCGGGAACAGAGCCAGCATCGTTCGTCCATCCGGTCGTTTTAGATGCGATGAAGGAAATTGGAATTGATCTAAGTAGTGCTAAGCCCCAAAAACTCGATGTCGAATTATGCAAAGATGCCACTTTGCTTTTTACTATGGGTTGTAAAGAAAACTGCCCCTATATTCCTGGTCTTGAAATCAGAGACCTACCATTCCCAGATCCCAAGGGCCAGAGCATCGAGGACGTTAGAAAAACTCGGGATGCCATCAAGGCTCAAGTAATAAAGCTCGTTTCAGAGCTTTAGGGCTGCACTACACTCGGACATGCGAAAGATATTTCTACCGATGCCTTTGATTGCTGAGTTTACCGCGTTGGCCACATGATTTGCTCGCCTTGCATGCTTCTCCGATACCTAAGAAATTTTGAAGAGATGGGTCCTCAAAAAAGTACTCCAGGGATGAAACCTTGTAAATAATGGAGTGAAAAGTGGTGGACCTGAACGGGATCGAACCGATGACCTCCTGAATGCAAATCAGGCGCTCTCCCAACTGAGCTACAGGCCCACTTTTTTGGACTTTCTGGGTTTATCGGGGGCCAGCTGCGCTGTCAAGGTAGCCGCTTGAATTAGTCCTCGACTGGCATCAGCAGGCTCATAGGGCTTCCTTGAACCTCTTTGCGGAACTCACGAAGGCCCGAGGGCTTGAGCTTTCCGAAGAGCAGGTCCAGGTTGATCGAACTGAGCTCGGCCTTTTCAAACGCGGCGTCGCTCTTTTGTTTGCCACTGAGGAATCCGCTCACAGGCAGCCCTTCGGGACTGAGCCCAAAATCGATTTTGAGATCGGCGTAGAAGGGGCCGGTCTTGTCGTTGCCGAGCACCAGGTGATCCACTTTGAGGCGCGAGGTTTGGTAAGACCCTTCGGTCTCCACCGAATCAAAATTCAAGGGAGGGAGCGAGGCAAAATCGCTCACGACCGCAGGTGTTTGAATCTCGGAACCCGACAGATCCCAAGAGACGCTCATGCCGCCTTCGTCGTTCAAAAATCCTTCGGCGTGCAAACTTCCACTGAGCAAGCCGCTCAGGCCCTTGATCGAGGCGAAGGTCGCTAGGTCGTTCATAGCCACTTCGTCAAAAATCACTTCGGCACTCGCGGCGCTCGTGTTGTAGAGAGGCGCTCGGATAACAAGCGAGAGTGGCGCAACACTTTCTCCCAGATCACAGCGGATCGCGACCTGTGCGCGCAAGATCAGCAAGGCGAGAAGTTTTGGACTCACAACGGGTTGGAGGCATTGAAAACTTTGGCCGGATCGAGACGGGGTGATTTCGAGGCGCTCGGCTTTGAGCCCTATGAGTCCACCCTTCATAAGTCCGGTCCTAAGGCCAAGGCCGAGTCGCGGATTGGTGATGCGCACTTCCATGCGCAGGGTGCGTGAGAGAGAATCGTTGAGGCGCGACTCGAGACTTTCGATAGGGAAAAATATAACGAGTCCTAAGCTAAAGCTCGCAAGAACGAGCGCGACCCTGAGTTTGCGGGTGAGCGGAATTTCACGACCAAAGAAGCGCATCACTCAGAATCTCCGAAGTCATCTTCCACGGGTGGAGGAGGAGGTAGTGAGTCGAGCGCCTCGTTGTTCTCTAAGGATTCGAAGTCTGGAAGGCCTTCTTCAGGGTCGCTGCCCGTGTTGGGGGGATATTCGTCGAGGCTAGGGTTCTTCGGTCTTTCTGAGGGGATGGCATCGTCGAAGCCCGAATAGGCCTCGGGAGGAACCTTCACACCGCCGGATCCACTGTCGTCGAGGTCGCCGTTGTTGAGGTTGCGAGGACGCGAGCGACGCCCTGATGGCGAATCTCCGCCCGAAGCTGCGCCGTCGAAGCCACCGCCCCTGTGCGCAAGCGTGAGACTCATGGTGAGCTTTTGCTCGTCATCTGGGTGAACCTTGATGGAGAGGATCTGACTGCTCAATTGGGGATACCACCCATCGACTTGATAGAGAATGGCTTGGGCCTGACGAAGATTGAGCTCCGGAAGATCCAGCTGCAGATGGGAGTTTGAGCTGGTCAGAAACTGATAGGAGCCTTCAGGGAATCCAAGCGAGGCGAGGTACGACTTCAGACTGTTGGCGGCCTCTTCGGGGGTCGCGGCGGAGAGTGGCTGCCAATCGCTTGGAGGGGGTGCAGGACGAGGCTGGGTCTCAACGGTTTCATTGAAGAGCTTCATCTCGGTGAGAAGCGTGCGCTGGCCTGAGAGACGGGACTTCTCCTGCAGAAGGCCACCAAGCGGGCTCAGCGTGAAGTAAGCCACCACTGCGAGCATCGCCAGACGTCCACCGGAGATGATCCATTTTTGGTGGCGTGTTTCGAGGCTCTCGAAACGGTTGAGCATACGATCATAGAGCGGGTGATTCTCGATCTTAGCGAGATGTTCGAGGATGAGCGCCTTGAGGCGACCGAGATATTCTAGGATCGTCGCGAATTGGTTGTTCATCGAGCGGCTCCTTTTGATTTGGATTTAGGCAAAAGCTTTGCCGAGAGGCGGAAGCTCTCTCCCGACCCCTCGGGAGTTTGTTGGAAATCCGAATAGCCCGCGCGTTGCAGGCCTTTAACAAATTGTTCGACGTCTGCTGCGAGCTGGGTGCCGGGTGCACCCTTGGCTGGCGTGACGACCGCCTTAAGGAGTGTGCTCCCCGAAGCGTACTGGGCTTCGAATTCTTTTAAGCGCACCTGCGAGGGCGCGCCCAGTGAAAAGTCCTCTAGCATCGACACTTGGGTCCGAGGGCCGAGATCTGCATGGGCGGGGTTGGTCTTAGGAGCTTTCTTCGTACGCAGGCCCTCAAATATCTCACGAGCGCGGGTCGGGTCGCCGACAAATTTTTCGGCGCGAGCGCCCATGCCGTTGTCAAGGCGACGGAATTCAGCGACAAGATCGCGCTGGACGGATTCCTGCTGAACTCGGGCGAGTGAAGTTCCGAAGATTCCATACAGCGACACAAAAAGAAGCGAAACACCGAGCATCGCAAACGCAGGTTTGAGTTCAGGGCCGGTGAGTTTGAGGAATGTTTCAGTCAGGATTTTTTTATTTGGACTCGTCGTGCGACGGAAATTGAGCCAGGCGCTGCGGTTTTTTGCACTAAAGGCACTTGCAAGAGCGAGAGCTGTCGCAAAACTTTTTTGATTTGTGGGCGAGAGAACGGCATCGTGGGCATCGAAACTTTGGAACAGAGGCCAGACTTCGACCTTGATTCGAAGTTCGTTCTCGAGAAAATCTTTGAGACCTTGGATGCGGCACATGCTGCCGGTGATGTAGAGAATTTCGGGGTCGTAGCCAGTGCGCAGGCGGTTGGACTGCAAGGTTTGATAGAGCTCGACGACCACAGGTCTCAGCGCGCTCTTGATGTCGTCGCTCAGATCGTCTCGAATCGAGTCTTCGCCTTGAGTTTCTGTTTGGATCTCTGCACGATGAACAAGCCACTGAAGAGCTTCGTCTGTGGTGACTCGACGCTTTTCAGCGATCCAGTTGATCCACTCTTTTGAGCCTTTGTCGATGTGGCGCACTTCGAGGATTTCGGGCTCAAAGCCATGGTCCTCTGGAGCGCGGCGCGCACCGGGGGTGCCTGTTCCGCGGAGAATAGCGAATTTTGTAAGCGCAAAGCCAAAATCACAAACAGCGTAGCTCGAAGCGTTCGCTGTTTCGGGCAAATTCTGACTGAGCGCAAGGAGCCCCAGAGCTTCAGCATCAACGAGCACGGCGCTCGGTTGAATCCATGCGGCGTCGCAGAGCTGATTGAGAACCTCGATCCGAGAATTCGGGCAAAGACCGCTCACGAAGGTATTCATACGGCCGTGTTTTTCGGCAGGCCGAGTGTCGATGGTGTATTCCTCGAGCTCAAAAGGAACGATATCCATCCACTCGCCTTCGACAGCCATCTTCACGCGCTTCTTGTCTCGGAACGGGAAATCGAAGCGTTTTACGAGGGTGCTGACGTCGTTCAGGCCGATGCCGATCTTCTCGGCTCGAATCTGACTTTGTCCAAAAAATTCTCGCAGCGCATCAGCCTGGTCCTGGCCCTCGCGGGGCTTGAGTTCGTAGAGGCCCACAATCTGCCGACCTTTGGGTGTGAATTCTAGTTCGGCGATTTTCACCGAGTGGTGTCCAAAGTCGATCCCTAAAGCTCGCGTCATAAGTATTCCTCCACGAAGACCACCTGCGGTTCTAAGAGTTTAACCTTTTCTTTCTCTCGATCAGCCTTGGATTTCCCTTTTTTCTTCTCATCAAGGAGGATGACGCCCAGCCTGAGGTTGCGGCGCACGTTGGCGACCACGCCCGAGGCCTCAATATGGAAGACTCTCTCCCGGGCGCTCTGGTTCTTGGAGTCCTTGAGCTCCTCGGGGATTGTGAAGTTGTCCCCACCGCGGATTTCGGGGTCGTTGCGCACATAATTTTCCAGGTCCGTCATGCTTCCAAATGGAGTCAGGCGCCGGTGCTGATCGATGGCGGCCAGTTCGGCGTCTGTGAGGCCGGGGCCCCAGGTCTTAATGCGCGATAGGGAGACGTAATTGGGGTTCACTTTGGTGTCGATGTTCAGGACGCTAAAATTGGGCGCTATTCGGCGGATCAGGTCGTCTGTCCAACCTTGCACCAGGTGAAGTTCGCTGAGCGAAGGCATACGGTCGTTGCGGGAGCGGTAGGGCGGATCGAGGCGATCGTACTCGCGGTCTTCATCGCCACCTTCGACGCGGTCCTTGTTCGAGTCGATCCAGTCCACGAGGGGATTGAGGAGGTCCTTGGGCTCAAGTCCCCTGTACTTCTCATCGAACTCCTCGGTCTCCAGGAGCCCCTCAATGAGCGAGGTGATCTGCTTCCTAACGGATTCCGCAATTTCCTCTGAACTCCCACGATGCTCAGATCCGTCGAGCAAATTGATGGGGATCTTGGATCCTTCGCTCGAGATGCTTCCCATCATCTGGCCCGGCCAGGTGCTCTTTGTCCCGTCGAGTGGGAAGGAGGGCATGGGGACGTTCCAGATCTTGTCGATCATGTCGTCGGTGATCGGTACGTTTTGGTTGCCGTCTTTGAGGTTTCTCACCTCTTTGTACATATAGAGTCTTAAGAGCTGCAACTTCGCACCGCTCACAGCGAGATAGTGGGCCTGGAGGCGGTTGCGAGCGTTGATTGCGATCCGCAGGTCGACGCGGCTTGCGGCGATGACTTCGACGATGATGATCGTCATGAAGGCGACCGAGACCATCACAAGAATGAGGGCGACGCCGGAGCGGGGATCTTTATTTGGTTTCATGGGTATTTCACCGGTCCTCTCTTGAAGAGAGTTTGACCCATGCGCACTGATGTTTCGTATTCGACTTCTTTGGTGGCATCCTGGGAATCATCAAGCGCTTCGGGAACATACTTGAGTTTGACTTTGACGGCCTCGGGGAGGGTGTCGAGGTTCTCAGACGAGTTGGTGTCCCAGCGGTCGTCCCAGCGTTGAGCGCGAGGATTCCAAAATGCGAACTCGATCGACTTCATGTCTTCGATTAACACGGTTTCTCTAAACTGCTTCTCGTCGCTGATGTCGTCCTTGCTAACGGCGCGCAGAGACTCCTCACGAATGAGCTTGCCTGATTCCAGCCTGTATCGCACAAAATGCTGCTCGTTCTCAGGTGAGTCGGCTGACATGCGCTGATGCGAGCGAGTCGAGAAGAGAAGTTCGTTGCGTGTCGCCTGAAAGATGGTGATTGGCACGGGTTTGGGGGGTGGGGGAACTGCGGCTTCGGGATTCTCGGGTTCTTCGTCTTCATCTCCACCGGTATCTTCGCCACCTGTGCCGGCCTCGTTGTTGATCTCCTTTGGGTTCCACCCAAGGTCACTTGCGTCGACAAAAAACGACATGCGCAGGTCTCGATCGATGAGCTCTAGTAACGAGCGTCCGCTTTGAAGGATTTCGGTGCGACTGTCGATGCTCTTTTTGACGTCCATGGTCGAGCGGATGCTCATAAATGTGGAGTAGGCGAGTAGAAAGAGCAGGATGCTCACCAGCAGCAGTTCGATGATCGTAAATCCACTCTTCGAGTTTTTCATCGTTAGTTCTCGACCGTCGACGTGAGTTGGATTTTGGGTTTGTCTGGCATCAGATGCGTGACGATGGGTAGTGAGGAGTCGCGTCCCCCGTCTTTCCAGATGATCTCGAGACGCAACTCAATGAAGTTCTCTTTGATCATCTTGTTCATGTTCGTGAGAACAAGTTTTTGCTTCTCGATCTGGTTCGAGGCTTCTTCTTTGTCGAGTCCAAGACCCGTCATGAACTTCTCCATGGCCTCGGGTGAGAAATCGATCTCGGGTTCCTTGAGGGACATCTTCCATTTGAAATCCTGATAAGGCGCCTCAAAGCCGCCAGATTCTTCCTTGATCACAGAACTCGCACCGTTGGCGTTCAGTTCGCGCTGATACTTGAGCTCAAGTTCGGTGACTTTTAGTCGAGCGAGGTTTGTAGCGAGGAAGTAACGTTCGCTTTGAACGATGGTGCGCTGGCTGGTGCGCTGAGAATCGATGATCGCAAACACACAAAGCGCAAAAATCATCGTCGCCGCAAGAACTTCTAAGAGCGTAAATCCTGAGCGATTTGACGGCTTCATCTTTGGGCCTTGCTTTCGGTGGCCACTTTGATTCGACCCGTGAGGCTTCGGGTGGTGATGAGGAATTGCTGGATCTCTTCTTTGCCGTCTTCTGCGAGGGTCACGGTGACCTCGTCGATATAGCCACTAGGATAGCTGTAGATGGAAACTTCGCCTTTGGTGGCGGCCACGTCTTTGCCAAGGCGCCACGAATCCACTGCGACAATTCGAACCCCGCCTGGCATTTTATCGAAAAGGTTCTCGCCGGCTTTTTTAAACGCCGGTTCAACCGTGACCCGGTCTCCCTCTCTCATGCCTTCTGGGAGGATACCGAATTTCTGTGAGTCGATGGGGAGTTGTCCGGGTTCGGCCGCTTCAACCTTCCAGGACTGCTCGTCCAAATTGAGAACGATTCGGTGAATGCGACCCGTGAGAATGGATTGGTCGTAGGAATATTTCACAAGCGCGGCAAAGCGCCGAACGCTTGATTTCACGCCGACGCGAAAAATGCCGCTGATGTTGGGAATCACCGTGGTGGCGATCAGCCCAAGGAGGACGATCACGAGCAGGACTTCGATCGTCGTGAATCCTTTCCTTGGACTTCTCATGCTCACCTTTTAGAAGGACTTATTCGTCCTTCGAAGAAATATCCTTGTTCTCGCCTTCGCCACCCTCAACGCCGTCGGCGCCTAGGCTCTTGATCTCGTAGTTCAGGCCGTCTTCGTTGGTGTAGATGAAGTCGTTGCCCCAGGGATCTTTGGGGGCAACTTTCTTTCCGCCAAGGTATCCATTGGGATCGTAGCTAGGGCATTGGCGTCCTGCGCTGGGCGGAGTCCCGAGAGCAGCGAGACCTTGGTCGGTGTAGGGATAGAAGTTGCAATCCAGGCGGAAACGGTCGAGGTCACCTTCGACACGCTTGATGAGGAGTTTTGCGGACTGGACTTTGCCCTTCGAGAAACTCGAGAAAATATTGCGGCCCAGGAAGGACGCCACAAGTCCTAGAAGCACCATCACGAGCAGGATCTCGATGATTGTAAAGCCTGATTTAAGTTTGTTCTGATTCATTTGTGCATTTCTCCTTCATTGTTCAACCAGCGAACTGGTTCATTTCGAAAATAGGTCCCAAAATTGCCATCATGATAAACCCCACAAAGATCACCATGCCAACGATCATGATCGGAGACAACAGACTCGTGAGGGCGTTCACCGTAGTATCGACTTGCAGCTCGTAGTTTTCCGAGACGTTAAGGAGCATCGGCTCGAGCTCGCCGGTCTTTTCTCCCACACCAATCATGTGAATCATAATGGGGGGAAAGACTTTTGTTTGGAACAGCGCGACAGCTAGTCCGCGTCCTTCTGAGACCTGAGTCGAGGCGTGCTCGATGGCCTCTTCGTAGACGGATTGGTTGACGACGTTCTTGGCGATCTCCAGAGCGGTGAGCATCGGAACGCCGCTCTGAAGAAGAGTGGCGAGCGTACGTGCGAAACTCGAGACGGCGAGAGCTTTGACGAGGGGGCCCACCACCGGGACTTTCATGAGCAAACGGTCTTTCCATTCGCGACCCGCTTTGGTTTTGAGGTAGCGCTCAAAGAGCATCGCAACGGCTAGGCCTCCGATGAGAAGGTGCCAGATGTAGTCTTGCAGATAAGCCGACGTTGCGATCAGCATCCTCGTTGAGAGTGGGAGAGTGCCTTTCATGTCTGTGAAGATTTCTGTAATCGTCGGAATAACTTTCACAAAAATCAGCACCAGCGCCCCGAGTGCCACGATCATAATAATGATCGGGTAGGCGAGCGCTCCCATAACTTTGTTCTTTTGTTTGACTTGGTTTTCATAGAAGTCCGCAAGACGCATGAGGACTACATCGAGTCGCCCCGAGCTTTCGCCGGCCTTGACCATGTTGATATAAACGCGGTTGAACTGGTTCGGGAACTGAGCAAAGCCCTCGGCGAGCCCGCGGCCTTCTTTAACAGCCTGGCGGATGGCCATGAGAATCTTTTTCATTTTGGTCTTCGTGATTTGGTCGATCATCGCCGAAAGCGATTCAACGATGGGCACGTGAGCCTTCAGGAGTACGGCGAGCTGACGGGTCATTTCAGAGATCTCGACTGTGCTCACGCCTCCGAAGATCGAGACGTTCTTGAGGGAGTCTCCCGAGGGGTCGGCGGCCGAGAGGCTTCCGCCTTCGCTCGACACCACGCTGAGTGGGACGAGCCCCTGGCCCTTGGCCTTCATGCGCGCGCCGCGCACGTTGTCCGCGTCGACAAGCACGCGGACCGTCTTGCCTTGGATATTGGTTCCTGTGACCTCGTACTGCGGCATCGCTTAGGACTCCAACTGCGTCGTGCGGACGATCTCTTCAAGTGTGGTCTGGCCGGTTACTAGTTTTTCGAGCGCTGACATCCGCAGTGTCTTGAGACCCTCTTTGGTTGCAGTATTGCGAATCGAGGCCGCATCGTCACCTGCGAGAATGTTGGCGCGCACGCCGTCGGTGACAACCATGAGCTCATGAATTGCAGTTCGGCCTGCGTAACCCGTTTGGCGACATTCATGGCACCCGTGTGCACGCTTCAAGATAATTTTGTCGATGCCGAAAGTTTGTTTCAAATAGTCGACCGTGACGCCGGCAGTAGCGAGCATGTCGTCGGTGCCTTCGATGTCTTCGGAGCAGTTGTGGCAAACCACACGCAGCAGTCGCTGAGCGAGCACACCGACGACTGACGAAGCCACGAGGAAAGGTTCAATGCCCATGTCCGCAAGTCGAGTGATCGCCCCGGGCGCGTCGTTGGTGTGGAGTGTGGACAAAACCAAGTGACCCGTGAGCGAGGCCTGAATAGCAATTTCTGCGGTCTCGCGGTCTCGAATTTCTCCGACCATGACGACATCCGGGTCTTGGCGCAAGATGGCACGAAGTCCTGTCGCAAAAGTGAGACCCACTTTGGGGTTCACAGCAATCTGCCCAACGCCGGGGAGCTGGTACTCGACCGGGTCTTCGACGGTGATGATGTTTTTGTCTGGAGAAAGAATGTTTTTGAGACACGCTGAAAGTGTCGTCGATTTACCGGAACCTGTAGGTCCTGTGACAAGAAAAATACCGTACTTGCGGTTGGTGAGTTCCCCGATTGTTTGGCGGATTCCCTCCTCGAAACCCAAAGTTTCGAGATCCAGAATCACGCTCGATTTGTCCAAGAGACGCATCACGAGTCGCTCACCGTAAACCACAGGCACGATGTTGAGACGAATGTCGATCTCGCGGTTGGCGAGCTTCACGCGCACGCGACCGTCTTGGGGGGTGCGCTTCTCGGCGATGTTGAGTTCCGCCATGACCTTGATGCGCGATGCGATGGCGGCATGAAGGCGTTTGGGTGCGGTGTAGACATCGTAGAGCATGCCGTCGATGCGGAAGCGCACGATGACGTTTTTCTCGTAGGGTTCGATGTGAATGTCTGAGGCCTTTTCTTTTACGGCGCGAAACAGGAGCGAGTTCACGAAGCGAATGACGGGGGCTTCGTCGTCTGATGATTCGAGGAGGTCGATGGTCTCTGAGAGCGAGATGTCCAAATCTTCGGGCTCATCTTCGAGGCCCTTGATCATGTTCTCGGAGCGCTCAAAAACCTTGTTGATCGCGTCGTCGAGTTTGGCGGCGATCGTGAGCACGGGCTCGACACTCATTTTAAAGTGGATGCGCAGAGAGTCGAGTGCCTCGTAGTTGAGTGGATCAATGATCGCCACTCGGACACGATTTTCGTTCATGGATACGGGCAGCACATGGTGTTCGCGGCAATAGTGGATCGAAAGTCCCAGGACCATTTTCGGATCGATGTCGTCGGGCTTCAGGTCCTCGACATAAGGGATACCCATCTGTAGAGAGATCGCTTTGGCAACATCCTCCGGACGTGCGTAGCGTTTTTCGACGAGCACGTCTCCCAGACGCCGACGCGTCTGTTGATGGATCTTTAGGGCCTCTTGGAGATCTTCTTCTTTCAGGCCCAGGTTCTGGATGAGAAGTTCTCCGAGACGTTGTTCAAGCGATTGATAGGGCATATTAGGCGCCTTGACCTCCGTCGAGAGCTGGTGGGGGTGGAGTTGTCTCGAGGCTCTCGGGATTAGGAGAAGCTTCGAGAGACGGTGGTGGGCTGGGTGGAATCACAACCGGAGCAGGCTGCGCAGGGGCTGAGCCTTGCTGGGGAACGGGATTGTACTCGGGCAAGAAGTCTTGTGCGCTCGTGTTGGGGATCTCCATCGAGGGATTGTCGTTCGTGAGTCCCTCGACGCCGTCTTCGCTAAGATAGGCGTCCTTGGGTGGTACTCTGCCTGAGTGTTTCCACGAGCGGGGAGGTGGCTTCTTCGCGTTCTCTTGGACAGAGGCTTTGATGGCTTGTGCATCCTTGCGAAGACGGTCCTCCGGGTCTTTTGCAAGGCGGCCGACATTCAATCGCTCATCGATCTTTCGCTCCGTGATCTTCATCAGATCACTGTATTCGTTGATCACGTAGGGCGTCAGGAAGAGAACCAGAACACTCCGTTTACTCGAGTTGTCTGTGCCACCGAAGAGCTTTCCGATGATAGGTAGATCACCGAGAATGGGAATGCGGCTCTTGAGATCGCTCACAGTATTTTTTTGCAACCCACCAATGACGATCATGTCTCCGTCGCGCACCACAACGTTGGTTGTTGCCTTGCGCTGAGTGGTGTCAATCTGTCCCGCCGCTGTGCCCGAATACTTGAAGTCGTCGATCACTTGGTCCACCTTCAGGCGAATCAGATCAGATCCCTCGCCGAGCTGAGGAGTGATCTTAAGAGAAAGCTCAACAGGTTCCTTGTTGACTTGGCGACTGGTGACAGGGCCCGAAGTCGTCGTGGTTGTGGTTTCGGTGAATGTTGAGATCTTCGAGGTGACCTTGATCTCAGCTTCTTGGTTGTCTGATGTGAGAATCTGCGGTTGGTGCAGAATCTGCGCCTGGGTCGAATCAACGAGAGCCTTGATAAATCCAACGGCGCTCGGAATGCTACGAGCGGTCCCCGAGGCATCCGTGAACGTTGCCTGACTCTTGGAGGTGAGGCCAGCGACGAGTCCGGTCAAAGCTCCGGGACTGGTGAGGAGGCTCGCAAGATTCATTGAAGGCGACGTTGGAACAAAGCCACCCGCGCTTGGAATCCCGTCCGCAGCAAGGTTCACGCCGATCGTAAACTGCGACGCCTTGTCGAGACTGATCTCCATGATCGTCGCTTCGACGTAGACCTGGCGACGAGGGATATCCAGCTTATCAAGAATTTTCTTGAGTGCCGCGAAGTCAGAGGCAGAGCCGACCACGACGAGGGAGTTTGTCGGTTTGTCGGCCGTCACGCGAAGATTACCCTCAAAGCGCACGGATCCGTCACCGCCTCCGCCCCCTTGTCCAGGGCCCACGAGTCTGGGGTTGGGGATAATCGGGTTGTTGATTCCAGTGTTGTTGCCTTGTGGTTGGTTTTTGTTCGATGCACTCGAGGTCAGGCCGTTGATTGTATTGGCTAGCTCTTCGGCGACAGCGTTCTTGCAGTAGTAGAGGTGAATATTTCCGCCGCCGGCAGCATTTGTGGTGTCGAGCTGGCGTACGAGATCTTTAATCTCCTTGATGCCGCGACCGTTTGCGAGCACCACCAAGGAGTTGGTGCGCTCGTCGGTTACGATCTTCGTGATCGTGCCGCCACCTCGAGTTTTCTGCTGCGTGCGAGTGCGCGCCACGCGCGAAGCTCCGCCGTTTTGAGCGGAAAGAATTTCGTCGATGAGTTTTCCAATGTCTTTAGCAGAGGCGTAGCGAATCGGAATGTTCTCGAGCTGGTCCTCGTGGCCAGGGACGTCGATCGTCTTAATGATTTGAATCACGCGGCGAAGATTGAAGCCGGTGTCGGTCATGACGAGCGTGTTTGTGTTGGGGTAGGCCGCAATACGACCGCTTCTGGGCACAAGGTCCGTGAGGTAGCGCTGAATGTCTTCGGCGTTCAGAAATTTTAGCGGATAGAGGACGGTGATCACTTCGGCTGTATTGGGGGCGTAGTCGCCCATGAAGACGCGGATGTTGGCCTGAAGTGCCGACTTCGTATCGATGACTTTTAGAAACTTTCCCTCAGCCACAATCGTCAGATCGTTCATGTACAGAGATGAAAGAAAAGCGTTGTAGGCTTCTTGCTTGGTGACGGGTTCGGGAGAGAGGATCGTGATGCGACGGTTCTCAATTTTACGGTCTAGGATGAAATTCTTGCGGGCGAGTTTGGAGATCGCTTTGATGATGTCTTTGAGTTCGGCGTTCGGGAAGTCGATGGTGCCGTACATCTCGTTCTTGATGGAGGCGTCGAGTTCGACATAGTCCCCAAGTTTTGAAGCTTCTTTGTACTGCTCTTCACCGTCGGGAGCGCCGCCGCTGTTTGATCCTGCACCCAGGTTTGCGCCAGGCATCGGCCGCGAGCTTTGGGCTAGCGCCACTTGGCAGAGTCCCAAACCACTCACCACTCCCAGAATCAGTTTCAAATTGATGTTCTTCATAGCTTCCCCCACAAAAGCACTCATTTGATCGAATACTTCAGGTCGACCTTACGACCTTCACGCGTCACGGTTAGAGTCAGGTCGGATGCGGTCCTCGCTGACATATAGAATTCTTGTGCTTTGGCGATTGAGTTCATCGCCTCGCCATCGACACTTTGGATCATGTCCCCGACTTTTACGCCGAGGCTTTCGTACACCGAACCGGGTTGGAGGCTGAGGATTTTGAAACCCTCGATCTCTCCGTTCGCTCCGCGATGCGGAACGGCGTGAGCCTGGAAGAGCAGGTTCGGGTCGCTGAGTTTCTCGAGCAGTGTGTTGCGCGAGATGTTGAATTCGGTTTCGCTCGCTTGGTCGATCCCGGGCGTTTTGGATGTGACACGGCTCGAAGCGCTGGGAGCACTTGCGATCGGCTGACCAAATTTGATTTGTTCCTCGGGGAGCTCGATGAAAACAAGGGTGTCCGTAGGGTCGATGATGCAAACGCGGCTCTGGCGCACTTCGAAAACAGTTCCTGCTCCGGGAATTTCATCGCCTTTTTGGACGGCGAGCGACTCACCTCCATTCGGTGAGATGGTTGCGACAGAGTACTGAGGATCGGAGAGGACAATGGTGCCGATGAGTTTCATGCCGCTTCCCGAAGGAGTGGCCTGGTTACAATCTTTAGGGCGCTCGATCTTCTTGATCTCGAGATCCGGAATCGGACATCCCGGACAGAAGATGTTCTTTCGGAGTGTGGTGCTGTAGGAAGACTTGGATTGGAGTCGGGGCTCCATCACGACAATGCGACGAGGCAAGCGACGGGGTGGATCTTTTGGAATAAGATAAGAGCCAAGTCCCAGCATCGCGATGTCGGCAAGCAGCAGGGCTGCGACACAAACAAGTGCGAGCTGATATTTCGGCAGGCGCGCAAGGAGCCCAAAAAGCGGAGGGACCCGCTCGAAGCGATCGCGGATCTTGGGCCCAAGGACTTGGGTTTGTGCCGAAACTTTGGCGCGCGCCACCTCGGCCCAAGACCGGAGCTTTTCTTTCGAGAATTTTTCTTTCCAACCCATTCCTGCTTCTTAATTTAGCAAGGTCAGTGCCAATGTCTAAGTGTGCGAGAATCTTTGTTGTCGCACACGCGTTTGGCAGTCGTTTCGCTCTCCGCTGAGAGTGTGCCGCATTGCGCCTGACAGAGTGTCAGGGGGTCTCGCAGTGTCAAAATTTTGTGACAAGCCAAGCGCGCGCGCCTCAGGCAGAATCATGGGAAGTGGGTTTTACTCTTCAGACACATCTGCGTCGTGGACTGATTTTAGTGGCGTGCGCTCTGGCTGCTTCGGGGCATGCTTCGCGTCCTGCACCTGAAGCGTCCTACGCTTTCGTCGCAACAGAAACAAAACTCTGGACCGAGCCCACGCGTTTTGGCGAGCCGAAAGCGCTGCTTCGCACCGGAGTTGAACTCGAGGTTCTCGAGTATTCCAGCGCAAAAGACTGGATCCGCGTCAAAACTGGGAGCGGCCGCATCGGATGGATTCCCACACGTTTCACCACTCAGGGCGGTCGTCGTACATTTCCTGTGAATGCTCAGCTTGGTGACCAAGCTAGCGACGCAAGTGGAACGCGCGCGCCAGCATCGGTGGAGCTTCAGGCCCCCACCTCGATGGCTGACTCCTCCAAAAGTTGGGAAGCTCTATTTGGTGTTGAGTATATGAATCAGCTCACGCGCGAAAAAACTTCTGGCTTTGGTCTCGATGTTTCGGCGCTACACCGTCTCACCAACAATTGGTCTGCCGGAGGCGCGCTGTCTTGGGACAGATTTTCAAAATCAGCTTCGAGCGGTGGCTACAGTACCTCTCGCACGAGTCATCGCATTTTTCCGCACGCACTCTTTCGTTTCCGCTACTCTGATTTCCGAGTCGATCTTGGTATGGGCTATGCGCTTGATCGAAGCTCAATTCGCACCGAGGATGCCGCGGGCAATCTAGTCAGCACTGCGGCCGACGGCTCCCTCGTTTCTGGTTCGGGCCACGAGTCTTCTCTCGGGTTTCGCATCACGCCTCGCTACATTTTGCCCTTGAGTCGTTTGCTCAAAGTGGGCTTCTACATGAGTTATCTTCTCGATGTCCCGCTCTCGAGCGGCGAGGGGAACTTTGCTGGGGCAGACAAGGCGATCAGTCCTCCGTACTCGTATCTCGGTGCAGGCGTGTCGATGTCCCTCGACTTTTGATTCCGCTGACAATCCGGACTAGTCTCTTCAACATGAAATCCTTCACAGACTACCTGTGGTTCGAGACCAAAAAGCGCAAAGAAATTGTCCACGTCACTCCTCTCGTGCAAGACCTCGTGCACCGCTCGGGAATCACGGAAGGACTTTGTCTCGTTTCTGCCATGCACATCACGTCTTCGATCTTTGTGAACGATCATGAGTCGGGCCTTCACGAGGATATTCTCAGTTGGGTCGAGAAACTCGCTCCCGTGCTTCCCGACTACAAGCACCACGAAACCGGCGAGGACAACGGCGATGCGCACTTGAAGCGATTGCTTTGTGGGCACCAAGTGACCATCCCGGTAACTCAAGGAAGTCTCGATCTCGGCCCCTGGGAGCAACTTTTTTACGGTGAGTGGGACGGACAACGTCGTAAACGCGTGGTCGTAAAGGTTATTGGCGAGTGACGAAGGATCCGTGCTTTCAGAAATTTTCCATGAGCGCATCCTTCTCCCGAAAATGCTCCACAACCCACGCTAAGATCTGATCGGACTCCGTCGGCAACGACGCAATCCCATAGCGTCGCCCGCGATTACGGGTCTCACGAGTTGGCCGCTTCGCGATTCGCACGGCGAAATGCAGCCCGTGAAAACGGTACGACGACGAGACTCAGCGTTTGCACAACATTTGTGAAAATCACTGTCACAAAAAGCAAAGTGCCCGTCGTGAGCGCAAGAAGAAACATGGATTAGCGGATCTCGATCACTTGAGAAGTCGAGAAACGAACTTTTTTAAGTCTCTGGTAGCCGTCCTCTGCCGAACGGTGTCCCAAAGCTACGGTCGCGACGGTCGCGTAGTCAGTTCCCGTGAGTTTGAGGATCTCATCGTATTTGGCGGGATCGAGGCCTTCGATGGGACAGGTGTCCACCCCTAGAAGTGCAGCCGTCTCCATCAGAAATCCCATGGCGATATAGGCTTGTCGCTGCGTCCAGGGCTGCAAAGTATCGCCGCGACCGTTGTCGGTGAGATTTGTGATCATCATTTTCTCGTAGCCCAAGAGATCTTCTGGTTTCTGACCGCGCGTGGAGGCGGTCGCGCGAATAAAATCTTGAATGTAGGCTGGAGTCATTTTTTTAAGAGTTGTGAACACAACGAGGTGAGAGCAGTCCTCGATTTGGGACTGATTCCAGCTCGCAGTCCGAAGCTGTTTGCGGAGTGCGGGGTTCTGGACGACCAGAAACTTCCACGGCTGCAGGCCATAAGAAGAGGGCGACAGACGAAGGCTCTCACTGAGAACATGCCACTCGTCAGGGCTGAGTTTGCGGGCGGGGTCAAAAGCCTTAACGGCGTAGCGCCAGTTGAGTTGTTCGAGGATTTGGGAGGCTGGAGTGGGGCTCATAGGGGCACTTCCTTTCGAGGGGTTTCGCAGCACCTTATCTTTGTCTGGGCCGAGGCTGAGCGGAAGACCCTCTAGGCCTTGAATTTTTCGTATCCGAGGGCAGCATGAGAGCTTGACGTGATCACTTGAAGGGGGTTATGAACTCGTTGCGGGGTGGAGCAGCCTGGTAGCTCGTCGGGCTCATAACCCGAAGGTCAGTGGTTCAAATCCGCTCCCCGCAACCAAAGACCTTTCTAGAAGCCTCTCGTGAAAACGAGGGGCTTTTTTCGTTTCTGTGGGATTCTCAATTTTACGCGCTCAAATGCTCGGGTATTTGAATGCGCTAATTCGAATTCAAACCATATGTTAGTAACGGGTAGCTGTTTAGGTTTGTAAACACGAACAATTATTGGGCGGCCCGTTCGTCGATGCGAAGATAATCCTCTAAGGAGATTCGTCCATGCTTTGACTCAAGCATCTTCCGAAACGTAGCAGTGCGGCGGGCGAGCATCAAAGCGCGGCGGCATTCCCAATTTTAAAGGTCTCAGAGGATTCGCCTGCTCCAGAGGATGGTTAACACTGGAGTGAGTATAATTGCAGCCAAACCACTCGATCCTCGGTGAATGGTTCAATCTGTGGAGACCCGAAAGCCCAGATCCGATAGAGCTTGCTTGTCTGCCAGACCTTGGCTCGAAGGGGGAGAGCTCGGAGTTTGAGAGTGAAGAAAGATGTCGAGCTCAGGTCGGCCCGTACTTAGGAAATGATTCCAAATGGCGTCCTTCTTTTCGACAAGATCCTCAAGGATAAAGTTGATGCTACTCGACGACAATTGATTGAAAGAAACGTTGAGATAGGTGAGCGAGGTCGGAGCGGGTTGGCTAAAAAAAGTGATCTGATTGTTTCCAAGATCTAACGTGGTCAAGGATGAGGGAATGACTGCTGAAAAGCTCGTCAGACTGTTGTTGCTGAGTTGCAACACCCGAAGCGTGCTAGGAAGTTCAGTACTGAAGGAACTTAGCAGGTTGCTACTTAAACTAAGGACATTTAAAAACGGTGGAAGTTGCCAGTTGAAACTAGTTAGTCCAAGGCCATCTAATCTAAGTTCTTGTAGCGTCGAAGGCAGGTCGATCGGAGAATGATTACTAGTTTGGGCATAGAGACTTCGAAGTGAAATCAGGTTTGTCATCCCTTCAAAAGAAGTAATCCCAAACTGTCTTGGCCTGAATCCAATCAGAGAGTCCTCTGGATCGTCTCTGAAACTAAGTGGAGAAATCGCAGAAAGTTGTGGATTTGAGGAAGAGCGCATAGCGGCATAGTCTCGTTGGTGACTAAACCAACCCGCGGAAAATCCGCGAGAAAAAGAGGCTACGCCGCATGCTTAAACTTGTAACTACAACGAACCCTGAAAACCATC
>CAMCVE010000017.1 GCA_945881775.1 Bacteriovorax stolpii | reverse complement strand
TGAGAACGTTGGGCAGGGTTTTGCGTCTTTAAGGCTATGAGGGACAGTGGCGAGGTTGAAGTAATTCATTGTATGAGGTTCGAGGTGTATCTCGCCCTTCTCGAGCTTTCGAATACTAAGCAGTCCATCCTTCAGGGCAACGTAGGTGTCGTTGCACTCTCTATGATCAAGAAAGAAGGGGATCTCTACTTCGTGAACAGCTTGAACCAGTGCGTTTATATTCGCAACAATGTCGTTGCGGAAGCGGGTCGTTTGGCAAAGTCCGTAGATCTGAAGAAATCTCTGGACGCGGTTGTCGAAAAAATGCCGAGGAATCGCCTTGTAGCAGTCGCCGGCGTACTCGTAGTGCCCACCTCTATAGACCACGAGGTTACTTCCGGATTCGTTATTGAAGTACACATGGAGAAACTTCTTCGCAATATCTTCGAGGCTAAACTCTTCCTCACTCTCGAGAAAACTTTGGAAGGGGCTCTCCGTGTGCCGTTTGATAGAACTTTGAAGGACGAGAAGCCCCTCCGAAGTAGGTAGGCCTGAACGCGCACAATATTCGTTCACTTCCTTCTTTACGTCGTCGATGGCAACGCCTGAGGCCAATGCCTCTGCGCAAAGACAGTATAGAGCCGCGTTGCGCCCGCCTTCATCTGTCGGAAGAGAAGTCTTGAAATCCTCGAAAGACTTCGTGGCCATCTTCTTTTTCTTGCGCGATGGAGGAGCCTCCGGATCGGATTCCGCTGGAAGCTCAGAGAGGATTTCTTCGAAGGAATAGCGTCGATCTTGAAGAATTTTATATTCCACGTAAAACGGATTATTTGGATCTTTCACATGAAAGAAACCGGGGCATCTCATTATTCGCGACAGGTCGTTGATTGTACGGTCGGTTCCAAGTCTCTTGGCGAGTCTCTTCTGAAGCGTACTGAAGCTCTCCTTCGGAATCGGCGTCCTAGGGATCCAATAGTGGTGGGGACCGTTCTTTGATATGACCTCAAGGTTGGGCTGAATTCCAAGACACTCGAGATCTGGAATCACTCCGTCTGCGTCCGTGAAAAGAGCCCGCACGTCAATAACGTCCTTTGCCGTCCGCCTTAATCCATCAACTCGGTTCACCGTGAAGTAGATGTTGTATCCCTGGTCATTGTAGCTTTTGAGCGTGGGGTACAGCCCTCCAGGAGTCCCACGGAGGGAGATCATGGGTCCACCGGTTTTTTGGACACAAAAAAGTTGGTCGGTTTCGTGCGAGCCGAATGCGGCGTTAAAGAAGCTTTCGAGATACAAGATTTCGGAGCTCATTTTTTTTGCCCTGCTCTCGGAGCCGTGCCAACTAAGATGCGATACGTTTTGAGGATCCGCTCCACTTCCAGCTTCGTGGGCTTTCGCTTGCCCGTGTGAAAAGCGCGGCGTTTTTTGGGGGGAACGCCTGCATGTTTGAGTAACTGTTCAAATGTTATTATTCCGGGTTCTTTGGTCATGTTTTTTCCTCCGTTTTTTTTGGACGACGCGCAGAGTACCGACTAGGTCGTTCGAAAGGCGGGAAGAAGGCAGTGAAAAAAGTAGGAGAAAAACCCTGCAATCCGGTTCTAAGTAGTGAAATGTCTTGCGTACTCTGGGAGGGTTTGACCGGTGAGGCGCAAAATAAAGTCGATAAGGAGGTCTATGCGTTGCTGATACAGGTGCTCGAAGAAAGTTTTGGGCGACCGGGAACTCCAAAGTCGCTGAAATGGCGTCCAGCGGTTAAGTGGATTGGTGACGCACTAAGCGAGTACTTCGAGAATGATGCCTATTTGAGCAACCGCCCGATACAGAACTCTATAAAGTCTCTTGAACCAGTCTTGCGGCAATGGTTGAGCGTGACTGGCGCTCTCTCAGACGAGTTAGAAAAATGCCTCAGCGAATCCCCCTTTTTTTTGGCTGACGACGATGGGGTGGTGAGGGCAGCTGCAACGAATTTTTACGACGTGCTCTCCCAGGCTCGGAACGTGGGTTTCTCCCAACTCAAGGTTGTCCAAACCCTCCCACTCAAACCCAATTCTTCGCCAAAAAGAGTTGGACGAAAACCGCTAGACGTTCAAGCGAACAAGATGATCGGTTTGATCATCGCAGCAGAGAATTGGATTGAACTATGTAAACCTTCACTTATTAAAGGTATCGCGCCGCTGGTTTCCTTCAAAACTGGTACATCCAATTCGCGCGGATGGAAGTTGAACCGAATCAATCTAACACTGCTTTTTTTAGCTGCGGTTGGCAATAATGAGTACCTTGAAGATACGCTTGCGGGGTATTGGGAAAAGCTCGAAGTAGAGCTGGAGGAAATTCGACGCGTTGAGCGGGAGGACTAGTTCAGAACTAATTTTCTGCTTTCTACGATGTTCGTTTTTTAGGGCACTTTTGAGTTTCTAAAGTAGAATGAACGTATGGGTAGACCAACGGGATTGCCGAAAACGGGTGGTAGGGTCAAGGGTACTCCGAACAAGCGATCAACGCATTTTGCGACGAGGCTTGAAGAGTTAGGGTTCGATCCCCTCTCCGAACTTATAAAATTATTTCCTGAATTCTGTAGGGAGCGAAAAGCGATTGTGCTCCTCTCGCTTTTTGCGTACCTGTATCCGAAGCGCAAGTCGGTAGAAGAGGCCGTTAGTCTGGATGAGCTTGTTGAGCTTAACTTCGTCGACGAGATCGATGAAGGCGTAGCTTAATCTTGCCAAGATTTTAGAATCCCATCTTCAAAATAGTAATATTGAGCGTCGGACAGTGATCCGTAGACCCACTGTTCATGCACGCCAAAATTTCCAGTTGTTCGGTTGTTTTTTTCTGGGAGCGAATGCCCAACCAAAAATTCTTCTTTTGTCATGCTAACAAAAACACTTCCCTTGCAAATTAGCTCTTTGCGAGAGAAGGTTCCGCTTGAGAACTTTTCCTTTTTGTTGCTCAGATTCAGTTTGTTTACGAATTGCTCTTCAAAAAGCGGAACTGACTGATTTGTATCATCGAGCTTCGTACTCACATTGAAAAGGTTTCCTTGTTGCTCCAGGTTGGCAATAATCCATCCGCCCCCAATCGACTGAAATCCAAGAATTTTGATCTTTTCACAGGGTGAATAGGTTCCCGCCTTGAGGAAGTCCATGCTCGATGGTCTAACCGTAAAGTATCCCTCCTTCCCGATGAGTTTTTTTGCCCATGGGACGTCGTTTTTAACGCGCGTTGCGCAGGAAGCTAGGCTGAGAGCTACGATGATGAGCGAAGATGTTTTCCGCATGTTTTAATATCGGTGATAATTATCACGAACTATATTGGTGTGGTGTGTTTAGTTAGTCCCTACGACACTGGTTGTCATGGGTCGCAAGGAATCATACGAGCAGTTCGTCGAACGGCTTGGAACTAATCTTCGGAAGCTGCGGAGTGAGCGCGGCTCTTATCTGGAAGAGATGGCCGACCTGGGATCCTTCAACTACAGATTTTATCAAAAGCTAGAAAGTGGGTCGTACAGCCCCAATCTGAAAACGATCTACAGCCTGATGATACGATACCAGTTAAAAATCGACGAGTTGTTCAAACAGGCAAATTTTCTTCTGAACATCGCTTCATTTTTCTTCGGTTTTTAATTTGTGTTTATGCATTTGCTTCGGCTGCGTTGTTCTGCGTTCTCGGGAAGCACAGACTATCGCAAAGGACGTAGTTAAACTAGATTGACAGTTATGCCCTTTACCAGAGCACACACCCTGGCTGACTTAGAAGAGGCTCTTAAAGAAAACGATTTGGCTGCCATCGGTAAGCTGCCGCGGCTGCCACACGCTAGGGATAAAATTCAGATTCATTGCAAGGTTTGCGGCAATCGCCTGAGCCGGCATCGAAGGCCATGGCAGCATACAGTTTGGTCTATCATAAACAAAAAGGTCTCGTGTCCAAAGCACATCGCGAAGAATCAGTCCTTGAATAAGTCAGAGGCCAAAAAGCTTCTGGGCGATGTACAGCTTCGATTGATATCGGGAAAAAAATTTCACGCTAAGTCGCGCTTGGTTGTGGCTTGTAAAAAATGCGATCAGGAATTTCCCACATGTCTTGATAAGGTGAAGCGTGGACTCAACCGAGGGTGCCTGTGCAACGGCGGGGCATGGCGGGCATTTGAAAGCCTTGTCCGAGCCGTTTACCGTGGAAAGTCAGCAAGCATTGGCACGGTTCGGCCAGATTGTGTGTTCCACCAAGATAGAGTGATTGTAGATGCGAAGTTTGGATCGAATGCCTTCGATAACTTTAAGGAGAGCGGGAGGCGCGAGAGACAAGCCAAGGCATATCTTGAAACTGGATATCAGGTCTATTTTGTTTGCGCCGCATACAGGAAAGATATCAGCCCTAAAAAACTGTATCCGAACATTCATTACTTATTCATTGAGGACCTTCGAAAGATTAGGATTTTAGGGAGAAGCTTTTCTCCATCTCAAGTTGAGCTGGTTCTTAGAATGCTTCAGTTTCCGTGGGAGTATTCATCTGCGCAGCTTCTGGAAGAGCGGCAGAGTCTTCGTCTCGACTACGCATCATATTCCGTGCTGAACGCCGGAGTTTGTCCTGCGACAGCAGGTTCACAGGAACTCTTTGGCTGTAGTTGGCAGGCGATAATAGATGCGTTTCAAGTTCCCGATCGGCGTAGCAGCGCCACTAAGGTCGTGGCAAAAAGGGCAGCAAAGGAGTTGGGACTTCGAAGGCCATTCATTACCTGGGAGGAGTTCAAGGCGGCTTCCGCACTTATGGACTTGTCTGAATTTGTTAAGCGCAAATGGAAAGGAAAGGTTTTGAGTGAGCATCTCTCTGCGCGGACACGCATGCAGTTTAAATGCAAAGTGGCGGATCATGAGCCTTTCAAACTTCGGATCGACAAGGTCTGGGACGGTAGGTGGTGCAGAAATTGCAAACCCTGGTTCAAAAGTAACAAGTAGGCCGTGCTGACCCCTTAAAGCTCGCATGGAAAAGTGCCAAGGGTCATAATTCTTTCAACCCTGGGCACTGTTCGAAACGGGCCTTGGCGACTTATCTCTCAAATCTCACAAAAACCCAATATCCTTCGCGTACCGAATCACTTGGTCTAGCGCTCGATACACTGTGGGATTTAATTCTTCGGGCTTCTTGTACTTCCGGCGCAAGCGGACCATGTCAAAAACATGAACATTGTCGGTCGAGAAGAAGACTCCAACCGTCACATCCAGCGCACTGGCGAGCTTCTTGAGCGTGGTTACCGAAGGATCCTTGCGACCGGATTCAATTTGCGCCACGGTGGCTTGCGATGCGCCACTTATGCGCGCGAGTTCTGCTTGCGAGAGTTGTCTTAAGTTCCGCAGGTACTTAACTCTATCGGCAATAGAGAATTCCTTTTCGCTGGCTTTCGTCTTCTTCACGCCGTTGTCTCCATGGGGGCTGATCGGTATAAGTGTCCAGAAAAATAAGCTTTTAATTGAAAAAACAGTCTAATGGTCACAATTTAACATCTATAAGTGCTAAAAGTACTTGACTTATAACGCGCCAAATCATATTGTGAGTTCATGGGGCGGCGTTGGTGCCCGCAGCAAAGAGGCTGGTCGATTTGAGAATACTTCAATCACGGTTGGAGAATCCCAATTTGCTCGCATCATTCTTAAATGTGAACCCGTGATCATGTGAATCTGAATTTCGAAACCCAGGCCCGCCCAAACTCGAAAGGTAAATCATAAGATGACATCAAACATAGATCCATTTGAACTGGAGAGAATTCGCACCCAGTATGACCTAGCTACCTGCATTTCGAAGGATACGGTTATGCACCCAGTGTCAGAGGGTTTTAGGGGGAAGTGTCCGTTCCCAGACCATTCTTCTGAGCAAGATCGACGTGATCGCTTCAAAGATGATCGCCCCCTTTCAGATCCGGATAACAACGTAGATTCACTTAACGTGAACAAAGAATCAAAGCTCTTCTATTGTTACGGATGTCAGAGGGGCGGGGACATATTTGAGTACTTGAGGCTGATGCACGGCTTCAATGCTAAGGATGCGATCAGCCACCTGGATCACCTTCCAAAGCAGTAGATATGGGTCCACACGTTTATTGCTAAACGTTGATTAAGCAGACACCATTCAGTGTCCTGTGGTTCCAATGTCTCGCGTTTTTGCTCTGAAGAAATTTTTAATCTGTAAAAGCTCTTGATCACCGTTGTGACCTTGAAATGTAGGAACGAGATTGAAAATAGTCGCTGGCTTTAGATTTATCGACCAACACAATGAAGTTGTGATGCAGGACATTTGGTTAGTCTGAATCATCTGAGACGCCATTGTTGTCCGAATCCCGAAGCAACGGGCTCGTGTATCCTCCGGTTTAGTCGGATCCGGCAGACTTGGCGGTCCATAAGTGTTGGGTAAGCAGCTCGCTGGGCGTCTAGAGACAGTCGACGCTGTAGGAGTTATTGTTCAATCCTATGATTTTCAAGTTGGAGTTTTTCGTGATTTTTCTTATCGGCCTCTTCCTTTCACTTCCCTTGATTGCTGCGGAAAAAACGCAAAAAGGTTGTCCCCCTTTCAGTCTCACCGTGTACATGGACAAAGATACCAAGATCCAAAAAACCTTCCCGGGTTGCGTTGGAAAGTGGAATAGTGAATTTGAGTACTTCGAAACTATTCCAGTTGACCCCGCCACCGAAACTGCGCCTTGGATTTGTGATTTGGAAGCTACTCCCACGGGTAAAGGCACCTCTAGGGTCAATTTGAGTTGCTCGATAAATTCAGTAAAAGTGGAGTCCAAGAATTTCATTCCAGAAGCTTCGACTGGAATTACATGCGGGAAGAATACGAACAACGAGACCGAGCTTAGGTTGAATATCGTTCGGACGGATCCGAAGAAACCCTCCCACCGAGTAATTGTCGTTAGATGTGGAGATTGAATTTTCAGTCGGGTTCGATGGGTGGTGCTCGATCTACGGCAGAAGCGGCAAGCGATGCACGTGAAGAACGCAGATGACGAAGGCTTGGACGTTTCCAGGTGTCTAGAGTGACCCTAGGAATAGATCAGTGGCTAGGTATTTTGAGGGTCGGTAACGCGGTCGGTGTATAGAGTTACCTCTGAATGACTCGCAAGTACTTGGCACCTGGCCTGGTCAAAGGCTTCTCCCATGCAGCGAAGATTCACGTGGCGATGGTGGGGTATCGGAAAAGATTCAAATATTACATTGGACATTCGTTTTTCAGCCATACCGAATTTGTCCAATGCGATTTCGTAGTTGACCATGGAATTATGCGCATGCCCAATTGATTTCTTTTGTGTGTAGAATTCGATGAATCTGCAGGAAAGTTGTCGTATCTCACCAAGAGTTAATCCGGCGATGGAATAAAATGAGAGTTCAAATGGGAACTTCTTGTTCCACGAAAAGACTCGCCAGTGAGCGCCGGTTGCGCGAAGAAATTTCGAATTATCGCAAAATCTGGCAAGAGTTGAGTCAGCGGCAAGGTATCTAGTTTTGAGAAATGAGGCGTTTGCCAGTTTCGTTATGAGCCGCGAGAATGGATAGCAGAGCTTGAGAAATCTTTTTGCTCGCGTCAATCGCCACACCATATTGAATGCCGCTCCCGTCTAAAGAAGAGTAAATTATTTTTTCGTCGCCTTTAAAGGTTAGAATCGTCTCTTTACCTGAATCGCGGAATTCGCAAGAGATCCCATCCAAAGGGTCATCGTAACTAACCTGATTTAGAGTTAAAGCGATCGGCAAAGACTCAAAGAACACGTCAATTTGTGCGACAATTTTTTGGATATCTGGGGAATCTAGAGAGTGGCTGTCAGATTCAATTTCATTGGCGACAAGCTCTGCGATCATACCTAAAGGCCGCGAGTCACCACGTTCATTTAAAAATTGATAACTTTCGGGCCGATAGTCTAAAAGTTGTTCGAGCGGGTCCTTGGTTAACCTGAATTCGAACGGTGCTCTCTGGTTCGGTGCATATTCCATTATTTATCTCTTTATCCCAAATTGGTCTAAGAGGGTATCGGTGAAGCTTCCGAAGAAAATGTCATTTTTAAAACTTCTGATCTCTTCAAAACGTGGCTTGTCACTAATTAGAGTAGCGCACAACATGGTAAGGGTCTTGTTAATTTCTATGTCGCATACGAAATCGACCGAAATAGGTGAAATAGATTTTTCGAAAAGACGAACAGTAGCTCCTAGGCTTGGAATAGTTACCGACTGTAGGGAATAAGCGGTGCTGAGCCCACGAATGCGCACTTTCCTTTCTCCTAATGGGACAAAAGGATTGAATTTAAAGTAGGTTTCGACCGAAAATGGCTGTTCACACGTGATTAGGTTCACGAAACGGGTAAAAAAACCCTGAACCTGCAAGTCGTTAAGAATGTCGCTTGCAACAGAGATAGTTTTATAAAATTGGTCGATTGCGACATCCCAGTCGGAATAGGGGCCGCCTATTGAAAAAGCCAACGAGTCCTCAAGCAACAACAAGCTTCTCTTAGAATCGGTCGATGAAAGAACGAATCCCATATCACGAATCAACGGTGGCGGCAGTTTTGCTGAAGCATCTGGATTAATCGATTGTTTGTATTCAAACTTCTTCTTTTGCCCAGGGAAGCTGGGCTTATATCTTTCTGAGAGCTGTAATAGCTGAGCGGGGGATAGCGTCTTGACCCACTTAATTCCGAACACCGTTTGAATAATGGGTGGATGGCTTAGTGACGGTGATGACATATCTCTCCACTCTAGAATTAAAAGCTACGATGTGAAATGGGGGAAACAAATCTGAAGAAACGGACTTCCTACCCAAAACCATGGTTGAACAAACTGGAACGCGGAAAAACAAAAAGCACCTCGCAATATCTCTGAAAACCTGGCCTCAACGACGTAGCGATCACGTAGCAATCGGTAGCGATCTGACGAAATTTCACGACATTTCGCGAAATGATTTCAGATCTGAGTTACGCCAGCTCCGGTTAAAAAAGGTTTGGAGTATTGGGTGTTTGTTGAACGGAGTACAAGAAGGACAAAGTAAAATGGTGCCTGAAGGCGGGATCGAACCGCCGACCTTGGGGTTATGAATCCCACGCTCTAACCATCTGAGCTACCCAGGCATTTGGATTTACCACGCTGTGCTAACAAACGTGCCCGCATTGGGCAAGTGGCCAGAGCTGTATTATAGTGATTTGGGGAGGGGTCTTCATGAACATTTTCAATTCTTTGCGCCGTTTTTCGGTGCCCGTGCTTCTGGGGGCGATTGTCGCCCCAGTGCAGTCCGAATCGGCTCCTGAGGCCGCTCAGAAGGTCCAAGGCAAGGTTTCGGGTTACGCGACGCTGGAACGCGACGGCTGGGCCGACGTTTCGGTCGTTATGCCCACCCTCACCGAAGAGCAAATTCTCAGTTTTGATTTCACTTCGCTCTTTGCTCCCAATGAGAACATGAAAGCCGGACCCATCGAAACCGAAGTTCCCGGCAATCTGCATGTTCCCGAGCAAAAAGAACGCTACGGCATCATTCCCGTCACGCTCCGCAAAGACAGCTTCACGCTGCTGATGGAGCCCGGCGAGCCCAAAGAACTTTTTGTCTTGTCGATGCGTGGACCGTTCTCGGATCTCGCCGACAAGGCTCGCAAGAAGGCGCCCACGTCTGAGATCCTGAAACTCATCAAGTTTGGTCAGCTGGGATATCACGGGGCTCGCGACTGGACGCGCGAACGCACGATCGATCTGGGGCTCAATCGCGATCGTCCGCGCAGCTCCAACGTCTCATGGTCTCGAGCCGCTCCTGCGGCAAAGGAAATGGACCTCGCGGTGAATCTTGAAGAAACCCCGACGGGTCGCTGGCTCGTCTCTGATCTAGACACGCTTCCCGAGGCATCGTTTGTCATGAAATCAACGAGCTTCACGGGGCTCTCGAAGCTCATGCTCGCGCGGGCTCTTTTCCAGGACAATAATAAAGACATCAAGAGCGTCCGCGCTTGGTTTCCAAGCTACAACCGCGCTTCGCGTATCTCGGCGTCGGGTGTGCCCGCGCTGATCTCAGGACTCAAGTGGGAGTCGGACAACGTGATCACCTGGAACCCGGCTGCAAAGTCTGGCTGGGTCACGGTCTTCCGTCAGGACCCCGTGTCGTCCGCAAGCGAACCTGAACTTGATCCCACTCTCGTCTTTTTCCCGAATCTCTCTCATCTCATCGACTTTGCGCGCTCTCGCGTGAGCTCGAAGTGGGTGCGTGTCGAAGACGGACGTCTCGAAGTCGATGCCTCAATGCTTGTTAAGAGCCAGCTCATTTTTGTCCTCCTCGGGGGCGATGATCTCGATAATGGACCCTCGCTTGCGGGCGCCACCGAGCTCCAGGTGCAAGACATCACGCCATGATCAAAAGAATTTTGGGATCTTCGCAGCTTCTGGCCGTGCTCCTCGTGACCGCACTTGGTCTCGGTGCTTGCGTGTCTGCGAAGGGTCCACCCCGTCCGGTGGATTTGCCTTTTTCTCGGATTTTTGTCGCCACCTACGATGAAGTTTGGAATGCGACCGTCGCAGTCCTCGACAACTACTCCATTATTTCCGCAAGCCGCGAGTCGGGAGAACTCAAAACCGAATACACGCAGGCTTGGTTCAATTCTGCGGTCTATGAAGATCCCGAGAAAGCTGAGCTTCTGGACGAAGTTCGCTACAAAATTGAAATTCGTCTTTCGAAAGGCCTCGTCTCCCAAACAGGTCGCAGTGCCGTGCGAGTGCAGGTCGTCAAACGCCTCGAGAAATACGGCAATCTGGTCACCGACTGGACAAGAATCCCCACGGACGAGGTCGAAGAGCAAGTGCTCTTGTACCGCATCGGGCAAAAGCTTCGCATTCAAAAAGCCATTCAGCGCGGCCGCGGCAAGTCCCAGGACGCCGCCGCCCCTTCTGAAGAGTAAGTTTTTAGCTCCGATAGGCCGATAAAGGATCATGCTTCGGCTCGACCGCGGGCTTGTGCTCGCTCTACTTTTTCTTGTCCCTCTACGTACGCCTCAGGCGGGAGTATTTGAAGCCTGTCAGACGGCGATCTCCTCGATGCTGGGTCTCTCGCGCAGTGCTCATGAGAAGGACCCTCTTTTTCAAGGCAGCCAAGCCTTTCGGCTTCATTTGCAGCAGGTTGTCGACAAGAACCGTCTGGAGCTGCACGGAGTTGCGCTTGTTGATGATCTCTTGTGGATGACGGTTGCGGAGCGTTTCACGGAGAAAGAATTTCGAGAGGTTTTTCGCTATGGGGATCGTTGGATCACGCCCGAAGAACTTGCAGAAAGGTTGCGGGCGCTCGGGGCCTCTTCTAGCATGTACAGCTTTGAGGATCTCTTGTCTGGAGAGTACTCCCGCCGGATTCTGGGGCGTCGGCCAAGCGAAAAGGAACTCCAAGCCTCTTTTGATCGCCTGCTCGGCAAATACCAAGATGTGAAAACCTGGACGCCTGCCAAAAGGCAGAAGACCGAGACAGAGCTCGAACGCCGCCGCTCGATGGTGCGAATCGATGAATTTTTTGAAGACCCCAAGTTCTTCAGCGCTGCTGTCGACAACGGCAAGATTCGATTTCCTGACGGCGCGGTCTACCGGGTTCTACGCGCGGAAGCCAGTGGCGACCTCATTGTCGGCGTGCCTTTTAAAAATATCGTCCGCACTCAGGACTACCTAAACTCGAGCATCGTGGCTGAATATGTTGCAGACCCCAATCTCAAAAAGATGGTTTTCGAAGGAGAGTTCTTTCCCGATGGCCGTGTGATGATCATGGACCAGCATCACAGGACGGTGGCGTACGCGCGCAAACACTCTGAAGAGCTTCCCTTTCGCCTTAAAATTCATTCAAGGAACGCCGAGGGGGGACCCGAGTATGTGACCTCTCCTCATCTCCGCCTGCTGAAGTTTCTCACGCTCTGGGGAGGGCTTAGTGATGACCAACGCGCCGTGCTGCTCACGCATATCGAGCGCGCTCGCTTGCGCGATGCTGAGGATCACATGGCTCCGATGCGTGATCTCTACTACTCCATGACTCGATTCCGCAGACTCGAGGGCGAGGCGTTTCCAAACACTGTCCCTTCGAAGTAGACTCCGAACTCTATGTCATTTCCCGTTCTCGAAAGCCCTGTAGCACTCGTGGGTCTAGGTATCAGCAACATCTCAGTTCGTCGCTTGCTCGAACACCAGGGAGTACCCTCGAATAAGATTCTCAACTTCGATGACAAAGGGAGTGATGGAGCGATCTCGGACCCCGACGAACTCATACGCCGAGGGGTGCGCACGCTGGTAGTGTCGCCCGGTTATCCGCTCGCAAAAGAGTGGATCGGGCGCCAACGCTCACAAGGCGTCATAGTGACAAGTGAGATCGACTACGCGGCAAGGTTTCTCAAGGACGAGCGGGTGATTGCAATCACCGGCTCCCTTGGAAAAAGCACCACGACAAGCCTCATCGGTGAGGGGCTCAAGGTTTCCGGGCGCCCCTACTTTTTTGGAGGAAATCTTGGTTTTCCCCTCGCTGACTACGTTTTGGCAACCCTCAAGGGTGAGCGTCCTCGAGCGGACTTTCTGGCGCTTGAGCTCTCAAGCTTCCAGCTTGAATGCTCAGATCACCTCCCCATGCATGTCTCGGTGCTGACCTTTCTTTGTTCGAATCATCTCGAGCGCTACCGCGACCTCGAGCACTACTACGAAGTGAAGCGCATCGTGTTTGACCGCGCCCAGACGCGCTGTTTTGCCAATGCGGCAAGCTCTGAGCTCCACGACTACCTCAAGCGGCATGGACTGCTCGGATCGCCGAAGCTCCAAGAGATTTCGCTCGCAACCCAGACGCTTCTAAGCCGGGCCGATTTTGACCGTAAAGCTCTCGTGGGAGAACACAACTGCGAAAACATCGCAATCGCGGCGGCTGTTCTAGAAGAATGCGGTTTGTGGGCTGCTCCTGTGAAGGAGGCTCTTCTCAAATTCCCCGGTCTTGCGCATCGGATGGAGCGTGTTGAAGTGGGTCCTAAGGCACCTCTGTTTATCAATGACAGCAAAGCTACGGCTTTGGAGAGCGTGCTTACGGCGGTGAATTCGGTGCTCGCTGATCCAGTGTTTCTCAAAGAGCCCACGCGCAAGCTCGTCTGCCTCTTTGGAGGCCGCGACAAAAAACACCCGTGGGAAAAACTCTCCGAACTTAGCTCTAAGGCAAGCCATTTAGACGTGATTTTCTTTGGGGAATGTGCCGAAACTGCGGCCGAGCGCTCGGGACTTGTTGGTCGCTCGTTGAGTACGCTTCGCCTTGCAATGGAAAACGTGCGTTCTCGTGCCAAGGCCGAGGACTGGGTTCTGCTAAGTCCCGGCGGGACGAGTCTCGATGAATTCAAAAACTTTGAGGACCGCGGCCGCAAGTTCTCAGAGTGGGCACGCCAGTTGTGGTCTGCAGGAGAATCTCGATGAGTTTGATGAAAGTGGTGAGCTCCCACGAATTTTTTACTTCCGACAGCCGCCTGGCCAGCGATACTTCAGTTTTTGTCGCCCTCAAGGGCGAAACCCATGACGGCCACGATTTTGTCGATGAGATTCTCGCCCGCGCACCTCGCGCTGCTGTGATTGTCGACAAGGCAGCTTTGAAACCTCAGTGGTCCAAGAATGCCCAGGTGACTCCGGTCGAGGACACGCATGCTGCGCATCGCGAAGTCGCCAGGCTCTTCAGAGAAAAATGGAAACCTCTCGTGATCGCTGTCGGGGGTAGCTCCGGTAAAACGAGCACCAAAGAGTTCCTCAAGGTTCTTCTCGAATCACACTTCGAAATGTTTGCGACTCACAAATCTCAGAATGGGGAGCAAGGCATTCCCAAAACATTCGAGTCTCTACGCTCCACCACAAAGCTGGCGCTCATCGAGGTGGGAATCGATCAGCCAGGCGACATGCAACGCCATGCTGCGCTCGTGCAACCCGACATCGCTGTGCTCACGTCAATCGGCGAAGAGCATCTATTACACTTGAGAGATGTCGCCACGGTTTTTGTGGAAGAGAGAAAATTGTTTGAAGTTTGCTGGGCGCGTGGAGGCGAATGTTTCGCTCCCGCCGCGGATTTGCACCTCAGCTCCCTCGGGGGTCACGCAAAGTATCACCTCACACCCGAGCGTCCCGAAGACGTCCGCGCGAGTTTCCGCACCGAGCTTGCACATCCCTATGCGCTTCGCAATGCTGCGCTTGCAGCAAGTATTGCGCTTCAGCTGGGAGTCCCAGAAGCCGATATCGCAAAAAGGCTCCTCGACCTTGAGCTTCCCGAGGGTCGAGGCCGTTCCTGGGTGAACTCGCGCGGTCAAACGATAATCGCCGACCACTACAACTCCAATCCCGCATCTCTCCGCGCAGGTCTTGTCTACGCCAAAACATTTGCCGATCGGGGCGAAGGCGTCAGTCTCATACTGGGGGACATGCTCGAGCTGGGCACACGCTCGCTCGAATATCACAAGGAACTGATGGCCGACGTGCTCGCACTGGGAGCGCGTCGTTTGATTCTTGTAGGCCCTCAATTTACTCAGGCAGCACGTGACTTGGGGGTGCAGGATGCCGAGTGCTACCCGTCCTCAGATGAAGCCGTCGCGAAGCTCGGAATGGATCTGCGTTCACTTAAAGGTGTGCTGATGTTCAAAGGATCGAGGGGCATGAAGCTCGAGACGCTCCTAGATCTTCTTTGAGGTGCCGAGGCCCAAACGCTGCGGCGGAAAATTGGGAACCTCAAGTTTTTCGAATTCGAATTGAGCGCGCACGATCTCGCTGCCCAATTGGTAATTGCGAACATAGCGACCGTCGCTGAGGCACTCTCGAGCTTTGATGTTGTCTTTGGCGTAGACTGGCCAGTAGATCTCGCTCAAATAGCTCGCAAGCTTTGGATCGAGAACGGGCACGGCAAGCTCGATGCGGCGAAACAGATTGCGTGGCATCCAGTCTGCCGATGAGATCCAGACTTGCTCATTGCCACCGTTCGAGAAAATAAAAACGCGACTGTGCTCCAGGTACTTGTCGATCAGGGAGCGCACACGAATGTTTTCTGAAAGTCCGGGAACTCCAGGTCTTACGCAGCACATGCCTCGCACCAGAAGATCGATCTTCACTCCCGCCTGACTCGCTCTGTAGAGAGCTTCGATAACACTTTCTTCGACAAGGCCGTTCATCTTCGCACGGATCGAGGCGGGCCGTCCCGCTTTGGCGTGCTCGGTTTCAGCATCGATCCAGCCTACAATACGCTCATGAAGTTTTGCTGGTGCTACCGCCCAAAGTTTGAAGTGATTCGAAAATTCCTCAGGCCTCGTAAGGAGAGAATAATCATCCTCGTTGTCCATTTTTTCAAAAAGATCAAAGAGTGTTGCGGCCTCAGAGCAGTATTCGGATCTCGCCGAGAGGATCGCCAGGTCTGTATAATGGCGGGCCGTGCGCGGATGGTAATTGCCCGTGCCGATGTGAACATAAGCGCGTTGAGGATCACCCGCGCGCTGGCTCTTGCGCTCGATGTAAGTCAGTTTAGCGTGGATCTTGAGATCGGGCGTGCCGTAGATCACGCGCACACCAGACTTCTCCAAGGCGCGCGCCCACTTGAGGTTGTTGGCCTCATCAAAACGCGCTTTGATCTCGATGAGCGCCAGCACCTTCTTGCCGGCACGAGCTGCCGCCATGAGCGATTCTAGGAGAGCGCTCCTGCCCGAAGTTCTGTAGAGAGTTTGGCAGATGCGCACAACCTTGGGGTCCTCGGCAGCGTGCCGAAGCAAGTCCACAACGGGGTCAAAAGATGAGTAGGGGTGGTGCAGAAGCTGGTCTTGTTGTTCGAGCACTCGAAAAAATCTCTGACGTGGCAATGTCTCAGGCAATACGGCGGGCCGCCTGGGTGCGGGATACTGATAGCGCAGCTTGAGTTTGCGTTTGAGTTCTGCGAGCGGCATGAGGCTCTTGAGATCGAGTGGGAGAGAAATTTGATAGAGCCGATCCGCGGGTACGCCAAGTTGGTGCTGAAGCCAGTCTACGGCGGGACTAACACTCACGCTGTCCACTTCAAGACGAACAATCTCTCCGCTGCTACGAGATTTGATCCCCTCTTCGACCTCGTCCAGGTAGTCCAACGATTCTTCGCTCAGGTCAATGTCGGCATCGCGCGAGACTTTGAATGAGAAAATCTCGCGGACTTCCTGATTCTTGAAGATGAGATCTTTGTACAAGAAAATGAGCTGATCGGTAAGAAGTACGTGCTTAGACTTGCTCACGATAAAACGAGGGAGTGTGTCAGGCAGCGGAATGATGGAGAAAGAATTGGGGTGAGCCGCAAGAATATAGATCTTGCTGCCCACGATGAGCGGCATGCGAGAATTGGTATCGATCCGAATCGGAATCAGGTGCGGCAGGACTTTCTCTTCGAAAATCTCCAGCGCGACGTCTGAAGTCGTTTGCTCAATAAGGAGTCCTGATTTGGCAAGCTCCATGACAACTTGGTCGTAGGCCAGAGCTTGGCGATGTTTTTGTTCCGTCACGCGACGACGAATCGTCTCGAGCAGACGATCAAGCTCCATGCCATCCCTGCGGTAGCTTGAAACTTTTTTACCATCTCCGATCAGTTCTTCGCGTTTTCGAAAGAGAGCCGCCACACGGACTCGAAAAAATTCCTCAAGATTCGATGAAAAAATTGCGAGAAATTTCACGCGCTCTAGCAGGGGCGTGCTTGTGTCGGCGGCCTCTTCGAGCACGCGCTCGTTGAAACTCAGCCAGCTCAGCTCGCGATTGAAAAGACGCGATTGGTGATTGTCGATCAGTTTTGGCATAGGCCCCGACTAGGTTCGGTGCGCCCGTAGATCGCAACGGATCTCGTTCTGGGCGCAGTGAAGATAGATCTCGACCGCGAGCAATTCCGGCACAGCCAAGAGTTGTTTGTGTCGAAGAAGTGATTCGGGTTTTTCAAAACCCTTGTCCACAAAAGCACGCAGCCATGGCCGCGCATCGAGCACTTGAGTGCAGTGGACAGAAAGTTTCTTGAGTTGTGCCTCGGGCAATTCTCCCAGGTCGAGATCAAAAAGAGCTCCGTGCATGGACCCGATCGAAGCCATCTGAATGCGATTCACGATGTCCTGAGCTTCCACGACTTTGGGCGGGGTGGGCGTTGCTCCTGTAGCCGGAGCTACCGGCGCCTTTTGGGCGGCTTTCAGCAGGGTGACTTCGGGCACAATCGTCGCAGGTCCCGCCTCGGGCTTCCACTGGTTCTGGAGTTCGAAGGGGTCGTAGGGCATGCCATCGGGAAGATTCTCGGGAGCCGTCAGATCGAGCGAAGAAAACGCCTGGCCCGCGTCTTGAGACTGCGCGGCCATGAGTTCGACGTTGAGAGCATGGTCGTTGTCAGACGCTAGGGAAACTTTAGCGTTGTCGTTGTAATGTTCCTGGGCCATAGGCGCGCCGTCAAAATCGTGCAGAGGTCCCAAATCTTCTTCTTGATCAGGTGCGGGTGCCATGAGCGAAGCTTCGTCAGGAACGAGGATCGAATAGCCGCAAGCACATTGAATTTCAAAAGCGCCGGGATAGTCTTCTGTCCGGTGTTTCGACGAGCATGAAGGGCAGGTCAGCTCCATGTCCCCAGTATACGGGTTGGAGCCTCAAATTAGAAGTTGAAGATAAAGGCTAGGTTCAGCGCCTGCGTTACGGTTCTGAAGACTGCGAAACTCTCAACCTTTGACACGGTGTAACTGTAACCAAGACCAAACATCATATCGTTCGCGGTGAATTCTTTAAGGTCCCACTCGTAGAGCCCTCGCACCCCGTACGCGAACGGAGATTCTGCCGAAACTCCCGAATTCGAGGGCTTGTAATAGTTGACCAGGGCGTCAACTGAGAGCCCTCGCCACGATCCCCCCGCTACGATGTGGCTACTGAGGATCTGACTCGCTCCTTGAACATCGCTTGCGGCGGAGCTCAAATAAGTGGCCCCTCCTCCGAGGCGCACTGCGAGGGACCTGAGAAAATGAATTCGCTGGGGGCGTTTGGGGAAATCAAGATAGCGCTTGTGAATCCATTCGGCGCGCAGACCAAAAGCGGTCGAATTGATCGACTTGTCGGTTGATCCCTCTCGGGTGAATGCGTTCAGCGCGCTGACCTGAGTGAAGACGAGTTGATTACGCAAAGAAAGGGCGTGCTCTTCGTCGTCCATGCGACGGAAAAAGGATTCAGAAAACTGATAGGTCTGACGACGTTTGAGAGCTTCCTCGGCGGTGATCGTCCCGCTCTGGATGCGGCCCTTTTCAATCACGTAGACTCGGCCGGGCTCAAGTGTTTCGCCAGCTAGCCGCACTGAACTCCAGGCGACAAGCAGCTGAGCAAAGGCACGCGAAAGAGGAATTTCAATTTCAAAAGCCGTTTCATCGGGCCGGAGCATCTCACCAAGAATACGGAAGCGGTGAGGAGAAAGACCTTTTGTGAAAACCAAATACCTGCCGAATTCGAGATTCCAAAAGACTCCCGACGACAGCGTAGCCCGAGCGGGGCCATGGATTTCTAGGGTGGTGCCCGGAGAAATGCGAATCAGAGCTTGGCTGCCTTTCTCGAGGATCACGTGCGCCTCGGCGGGGACTTCGAGACCTCTTGCGAGCGGAGTCGAGGCCCCGGCATCTTGCAGAAAGCCCGGACCGTCCAAGTGTTCCACCGTGGCAGCGCGAAGACCAAAAACAAAAGTGCCGAGCACGAGCGCTAGTGCGAATTTCATAAATCGAGTCCCACTCTCAGCTGAGCCGTGTAGTGCGTGTCCGCGAAGTCTCCGAAACCTCGGAACGCTCCCACGCTGAGCTTATAAGAAATATAATGCAGTCCCGATCCCAAGATGTCCACCTCGGCGCCCGCAGAGCTCGAGAAGCTCGAGCCCAGTCGATAACTTTTGTTGAAGAAAGAATCCCAGGTCACGCTTTCGCCTACGACTCTCAGATCGATGCCTTGAATGCGGAAGCGGTTCCAGCTGAGAGAGCTCCGGGGATTCCACACGCCCCAGATCCATTCTCCGCTCGTTCGCAGAAGTCTTTCAGCAACAAAGCCCTGCAGCGGAAAACCACGGTTGAGGTAGTTGCCGTCAAAGCCGGCACTGAGCAGCGGAGTCCCGCCCCAAACAAAATAACTGCGCGGAAAGCTGGCAAGTTCAGTGTGGGCACCCTGCAGAACCAGTAGCATGCGTGTGCGAGAGCTTGTGCGAATGAGACCGTAGAGATCGCTTTGAAGCTCTGGTCCCTCCAGCCAGCGAGCTCGCTGTTCAAAATAGAAAAAGGAGGGACTTTCCGAAAGTCGTGCGAGCGTGGTGTAGGGCTGTCGCCCATACAGACTCTTCAGGCTGAATCGTAAGAAAGGGTTTGATTTGTTTTCACCGGAGAAGTTCCCGAGTCGACCATAATGGCGCAGTGAATAGCCTAAGGAGATCTGTCCTCTCCATCGACTCTCAAGAGCGTAGGGGATCGTCGCCGCGAGATCGAGTGAGGCGCGGTCTTGAACTTCTTGTCCCACAATTCCAAAGTAACTCACGTCGCGCGGGCTGTATTCGAGATGCAGATCAACTTGGGGCAAGGCTCGCTGAGAACTCGGGACCCAGCTGAGTGAGCTCGAAGCAAAAGGGCGCCCCGTGCCTGTGTTGTAGCCTGCGAGCGAAGTCCCGCTCCATGTTTTTGTGAGATCGGAATAGAATGTTTGGCCCGCAACGATCCAAGTTCCTTCGGAGCCAATGAGCGAAGGGATCCAAAAATGTGGCCAGATGGAGTCGATCGACGAATGTTTTTCTGTGGGCGTCGTGTTCGGTTTAGGGAGATTTGTAACGGGAGCGAGCTTCTCCCATTTGAGCTTTCGGTCAGCTTTGAGCGACACATCATCCGTCGAGAGCACGCGGAGTTCATCGCGGTCCCAAAGCTTTTCGATGTAATAAATTTTCGAAGCATCGGGTGATAGGGTGGACTCAAAGGCTCCTGTGCGAAGCGGAATTTTGAAGATCTCGAGACCTCCGGATGTTTCACGAGTGAGGAGAGGACCCCAGTAGCTCGGACTGCGCTCGAAGATGAGTCCGAAGTCACCCCGCGAGGGCGCAAATTGTGTGAGGAGACCGCCCGCAGTCGTGGGCACGAGTTCGCGTCCATCACTCGTTATGATGCGCTCATCGAAAGTCTTCTCGGAAGGAACATTGCGTGTGACGAGCGTAAGGTTTCCTGAGATCTCGGGAGAGCTCAGTCGACCGAAAGCAGGAATTTCGAGCAAGGTCTTCGCCTCCGTGATTCCACACGAGGCATCCCATCTCGCTCGACGAAGTTCTTGGCGAGCGTCATCGGTGCTCGAGGTCCAAGCGATTTCAGTCGAAGAGAGGGTGGCATCTCTCAAACGATCGCCCAGATCAAAGCCACACCGAAGACCTGTTTTCCCGGCTTCAAAGAGTACAAGGCGCCTCCGGTAGGGCGCCGTCGGAGAATGGATGTTATTTGTGGTCCACGACGGAACGGCCTCCACCAAAACGGCCCAGTTCTCCTTGGTTTCTGGGCTGTCGAGTCGAATCGCCCAGAGGGGGGTGAGGAGTTTGAAGGGCCAGTCACGACGAAGTGTCTGAGAGCCGTCCGTTGATACAAATTGAAGACTGTCGTCTTCAAGGGCTTCGATCCAAGAGACGTGTGTCGTGGAGGTCTTGAGACCGCGGATTTCGGATCCCTCGGCGACGAGTTTTGCTGGAGTGGTGCTGTGCTCCAGTGGAGTGGCCGCCCACTTTGTTTGGAGATCTAAGAAAGTCTTGTCCAGATCGACGCCGAGTTCTTTGAAGGTCTTGCGAAAACTGATTCCAAGACTCTTCGACGAAGCCTCGGCAAAGCGCGCTATTGAAAAATCGTGTTTGTCGCTCAGTTCTTTAAAAATAAGAAAACCGAAGCTGTACGGAACTTGTCCTGGTCGGAAGCTCGCGAGCTCCCACTGACCATCGAGGAGGCTGTTGTTGAGTGCGGGCCGCCCACTTCGACGACTAAATTCAGCATAGCGGCGAAGATCAAAATCAATGGATCCTGAAAGAGGTCGCCCGCCCACACTTTCTTCGGTCCAGACAGCGAGTCCTTCGTGGATCCAGCGCGGCCAAGCTCCGTTGGGGCGAGAGGTGTTACCAAGCACCCAGCCCAGTCCACGAAACACGCCCCGATGTTGCTGAAGACTCAGCATGTGGGCCCACTCATGCACCAGGGTTTCCATAATGTAAAACCTAGTAATTCCGATGCTTGAGGTAAGGTCGGGGGCTTCAGTGTTCACAAAAATTCGATTCCTTGGAATCGCTGTTGTGAGGCCGTTGTGGGAGAGGGGCTCGGTGTCGAAGTAGATCTCGACATCTTCGTGAAGCGACAGCGAGAGCTTGCGTTCCGCATGGACTAAGGCCGCCTCGCTCCAAGCCTTCAGGGCGCCCATGGACTTTGAAAGTTCGCTCGGCACAACCACGCGAACAATATGCTGGCGGTGCGTAAACTGAGTTTCGTAAGTTTGGGCGCTTATGCGTGGCGTCACACACAAGCATAAGATTACGAAGAGATTTAAGACGATCTGACGCATTTTTGTTAGATCTACACTTCAACGAACTTCGAAGAAATAGCCAGACTAAGGCTTATCTTAATGCTGCAAGGAGGCAAAATTTTATGATCAAGACTTTCAATCGTTTCGGAATCGGTGCTGCTCTGGCAATGGCCATGGTTCTTGGCGCCTGCTCTAAAAAGAACACCAAAGACGACGGTGACACCGCTGCCGGCGACGCCAGCATGAACGTGACCGATCTCGGTTCAGGTTCCACCATCCCCGAACTTCCTCCCATCTACTTCGCTTACGACTCCTTCAATCTCGACAGCGTCGCAAAGTCCTCTCTCGGCGGCCATGCTGCATGGCTGCGTAGCAAGCCCGGCGTCAACGTCCAAGTGGAAGGCCACACCGACGAGCGTGGAACCACAGAATACAACCTCGCCCTTGGCGAGCGTCGTGCTGCTTCGATCCGTGATTACCTGATCTCCCAAGGCATCGAAGCCGGTCGTCTCTCCACCATCAGCTACGGTGAAGAACGTCCTTCTGTGTCAGGCGCTTCGAACGAAGCCACTTGGTCGCGCAATCGCCGCGGCGAGTTCGTCCTTGCGAACTAAGCTGTAGCGAATACAATCAATCGGAGCATGACGTCTCCGATCAATTCATTCTTAAAAAGCCTGGTCCTCACCTTTGTGGTGGGACTGGGCTTTGTGTCTTGTTCGTCTTCCAAAGAACGTCCGACCCGTCTCCTGATTTATGCGAGCGCAGCTTTGCGATCCGCAGACCGAGCCGGTGGCGAGAGAAAAGCGCCGGACGCTTACCGCAAGGCGGAGAGCGCGTACTGGAAAGCTAAGACGCAGTATCAACTTCGCCAATACGATGAAGCCGCACGGGCTGCGATCGAAGCGCGGCGCTTTGCCGAGATGGCCGAGGTCGAAGCCGAAACACGAGGCGCTGCTGCCTCACAGGGAGATCTCTACTGATGTTTGGATCCAATCAACGTCTTATCGCCTTGCTCCTCGTGGCACTTGCCTCATGCAAAACTTCCGGAGACATCAAAACCGGCAAAGACCCTCGGGTGAGCGATGATCCTTCGGGCGTTCGCACTCTGGATGCGCCTCCGACTCCTGGAGAGACATCGACGCACTCAGAAACTCCACCCGCTGCTCAGAAGTCCGCCGAAGTTCTAGAGCGCGAACTCGAGGTGTCCCAAGGCGAGCTCGAGAATCTTCGCCATCAGCTCGAGAGAGAGCGCCAGGAATGGCAGCTCAGGCAGACCGAGATCGAGGCCGAAAAGAAAAAACTCGAGGAGGCTCTCGTATCACGTCCCGCTCAGGCAGCTCCCGTAGTGAGCTCGTCAGAGGGCGACAAGAACACCGTTGAGGCTCTTTGGAGGCAGGGTCTCGAATCCGCTCAAAAGAAGAACGACGCCGAAGCCCTTGTCTCACTCAAATCCCTGCTTTCGAACTATCCAAAATCCAAACATGTCTGGGGAGCCACGCTCACCGCAGGTATGCTTGAGTACCGGATGAAGAACTACAAAGTGGCTGCGATTTACTTCAACCAGGCCATCGATTTGAGCGCCAAGCGCAGTGTTGGCCCTTCGCTATCCTGGTATTTCCAGGGACTCTCATTCTATAAAATGAACAAGAAAGAGGACGCCTCGCTCTTCTTTGGAGAACTGGACCGTCGTTTTACGAAGACTTCCGTCAACGCCAAGGCCCGCAAGATTCTTGCCGGAAAGGCAAAAGCCCCCAACGATCTTTTCGCCGATATCCCAAATTGGTTGGATTTCGTCGGCCCATAAGCTATCCCTTTCAGAGTGAAAGACCAGCGACCCTCGGCCATTTTGGCTTTTGAAAGCAGCTGTGACGAGACGGCCATCGCTCTCGTCGAAGAGGGCGGTCGCGTGGTTTTTCAACATCTCTCCTCCCAGATCGAAATTCACCGCAAATATGGCGGCGTTGTGCCAGAAGTCGCAAGCCGCGCGCACTTTGCAGTTCTCGATGACCTTCTCTCTCGGTCACTGGCGGACCTCGCTCGGTGGGACGGGCGACTTGTGGGCGTGGCCGCAACGAAGGGTCCGGGCCTCATCGGTCCCCTGATCGTTGGCAGCGCCTGCGCCGAAGGGCTCTCGCTTTCGAAGGCTGTGAGCTTTGCGGGCGTTCATCATTTGCGCGGTCATCTCGCCTCCGTTTTGCTCGACGAGTCCTTGGCGGGTGCGACTCTCAAAGAGCGCGCCGAAGAGCTTTTTCCGGCTTGGGTTGTGCTCGCTTCGGGCGGACACACGCAGGTGATGGCTGTCGAAAAAGATCTCAGCTGCCGACTCCTTGCTGAAACAGCCGATGATGCCGCCGGAGAATGCTTCGATAAGAGCGCTAAGCTGATGGGGCTGCCTTATCCCGGAGGACCAGAGATCGAACGCCTCGCAATGCTCGTGACCTCGCCTCCGGACCTCGAGCGCGCACGCCTCTTCTCCCTAGAGCTCCCGCGCCCTCGTAGCGAGGAAGGATTTTCTTTCTCCGGCCTCAAGACTGCTATTCGTCTGAAGTTGCAGAAACATCCCGAGCGCCTAGAAGATCCGGCATTCGCGTGGGCTGTTCAAGATGCGATTTGTGAGAGCCTCGTAGCGGGCATGAAACGCGCCTACAAAAAGCACGCACCGAGCTTTCCGTCCAAAACCTGGCTTTTCTGCGGAGGTGTTGCGGCTAACAAGACCCTTCGCGCGCGGCTTGAGATGTGGGCCGCGCGAGAGCGGGTCGTACTGCGAGTGCCCCCGCTCAAGTATTGCACTGACAATGCCGCAATGATCGGTGCTGCCGCGTGGGTTCAGGCGCCTCAGTTTGCACTCGCGTCGTGTGAGGCGCGCATTCCCCTATGAAATCTTCTCCAAAGGCCGACAAAACTTTTGGCCAGCATTTTCTTGTAAACGCAGGCGTGGTCCAGAAAATCGTTGATGCCGTGGCTCGTCACGCGGGCTCAGCCCCTGCGCACGTGGTGGAGATCGGTCCCGGTCCGGGTGCTCTCACGGGCCCACTTCTCGCCCGTGGCCTCAAGGTGACGGCGCTTGAAATTGATGCTCGGATGCGTGAACACTTAGCGCTGGTCTTTGCTAAGGAAATTTCTCAAGGCCAACTTCAAGTTCTCGAAGCCGATGCCACGACTTTTGATTGGGCCGCTTGGGAAAAGCAGGGCAACGCCGCACGTGTGATCTGCGGCAATCTTCCCTACAACGTGGGCACGGCGATCTTGTTTGCCGCCCTTCAGAATGCTCGCGAAACACCCGCGTTTTGTTTCATGCTTCAAAAAGAAGTTGTGCAGCGACTGTGCTCAGACTCCGGTTCAAAAGACTACGGAGTGCCAAGTATTCTCTTGGCGCTGAGCTGTCATGTCCTCGATAAGTTCTGGGTGAACCCGGGGAGCTTCAACCCTCCACCAAAAGTCGACAGCGGCGTGATGACTTACGTGCGCCGACAAGACGTCGACGCACGTGTTGACCCTCTGAATGCTCCGGAAGGTTTTGAGGCATTTTCAGCCAAGCTCCGTCGCGCTTTTCAGGCTCGTCGTAAAATGCTTCGCAAAGCGTTTCCAAAACTTTCAGAGGAGTGGGGCACCAAGCGTCCAGAAGATCTCGACCCCGAGACATGGCTCATGCTCTGGAAAAAAGGAGATCTCGAATGAGACTCAAAAATTTTGTGATTCTCGCAGCTCTTGCTGTGTTCGGTTTCGAAGCTCGTGCGACTCTACTCTCAGACTCATTTTTGGGACTTGAGCGCGCTGCGCTTCAAGACGCTCTCCCGGGCTATGTGGGCGATGATCCTTTTCAGAGCGTCGCCAACCCGGCTTGGGTGCCTGAAGTGTCGCGCGTCGCGCTTTTGCAAACGAGTGGACTGGCCTCGATGAACGACCGCGCGGCCGACGAGGCAGCGACACATGTGCTGGCTCTGGCACTTCAAGAACGTAAAGATCGCTGGTCTTACGGATTTTTTGCGATTTTGCCGACGGGTTCCCAAGCGATTCTCGACACAGGTGATCCCCTCGAGCGCAGCTCGCCTTGGATGAACATGAATCGTCAGCTCCTCTATGCGATGAACGTTTCTCGCTCTTTCGCCGATGAGACGTGGCGCGTGGGAGTTCTTGTGCCTTTGAGTTTCGACGCCAACGCCGTGGCTCGCGCGCGTCTCGAAGCTGCCGACGTGCGTTCTCGCGCGAGCGTTTCTCTGACGCCTCGCCTGAGTTGGGCGGTAGGAGCAAACTGGTCGCCGCCTACCTTGTACGGTCACACCTTTAGTCTTCTCTACAAAGAAGCCTCGGAGTCCGAGGTCCAAGCCGAGATCGAAGGCAACATCCCTCTCTTTGCGCTGGACTTGGCTTTCCGCGGAGAATCGGCCTACGGATATGATCCGAGGCGTCTTTCTTTGAACGCCATTAAGCGCGCTGCGCTTTGGTCTTTTGGTTTTCGTGCCCGTTTCTCACAGTGGTCCCAGTACTCTCTTCCGTTTGTGCGCGTGACACAGTCGTCTCTTGAGATTGAGGACACAACTCCCATGGGTCAGGCGACGAGCACTTGGGATCTTGCTGCGGGCGCAGAGAGATGGCTCGCACCCGGACAAGCCTTAGCCTTCTCACTCGGATGGCGGCAGTCTCCCTTTAAGAAGATTGAATCGTTTCATGACGCAGATCATTACATCCTTGGTGCAGGTTGGACAGCGGAGTTTTCGGAACTTTGGGCTGTTTCGACGACGCTCAGGTTTCATGTTTTAGATCAAGGAGTTCTCTACACCTGGGCCGGGCTTGGGCTAGGATACCGACTATGAAAGTGTCTCAGTCTTGGCGCCTGGGTTTGAAAGACTCTCTCGTCTTAGGACTGCTCACGCTTGCCCCCCTTGGAGTTACGATCTGGGTGCTGGCGTCGGTGGTGCGCTTTCTCGACGATCTCATGTACCGCTTGATTCCAGGACTCGGCGAGATCCCGCTCTATTTCGGATTCGGACTCCCTGGCATCGGTATCATTGCCACATTCGTGGTGCTGCTCGCCACGGGCCTGATCGCGAAAACTTTTGCCGGCCGCATGTTCAACAATTTCTCAGATTCACTCATTGGCCGTTTGCCGGTGCTGAGCGGACTATATGGCGTCACCAAACAGATCAGTTCCGTCTTCTTCTCGCAGTCGCCCACCTCGGCCTTTAAGAAGGTCGTCTACGTGCCTTTCCCAAGCTCGGAGTCGCGAAGTCTCGCCTTTGTCGCTAGCCAGGTTGGCGACGATCATGTTCTCGTATTTGTTCCGACGGCACCCAACCCCACAAGCGGCTACGTGCTTCGCTATCATCGCAGTCAACTCGAAGACACCACGATTACAATCGACGCAGCCCTCCAGCTGATCATCTCCTGCGGTGCGCTCGGGCAAGGTAAATCCAATGAGCTCCCCAAAGTCTAAGTCAGACCCCAAAAAGGGTGGGGGCGGACGCATCGCGGATAATCGTCGTGCGCGCTTTGATTTTCACGTCGAAAAAAAGTTCGAGGCTGGCATCGTGCTCCAAGGTTCCGAGGTCAAATCCTGCCGTGAGGGCAAGGTTCAGCTGGTCGATTCCTATGCGACCATTGAACGTGGTGAGCTCTATCTCATGAAAGCCCATATTGCCGAGTACAAGCAGGGCGGCCCCTTTTTCAATCACGAACCCACGCGAAAGAGAAAGCTTCTTGTTCATCGCCGAGAGATTCATCAGCTGCGCACAGCGCTTGACCAAGAGGGCTACACCTTGGTCCCTCTCAGGATCTATTTTTCGAAGGGCCTCGCCAAGGTGGAGTTGGGCCTGGCCAAGGGTAAGAACAAGGGCGACAAACGTCAGTCCCTCAAAGACAAAGACGAGAAGCGTGGGCTTGATAAGGCGATGCGTCGAGACCGCAAGTCCTAAAACAATGTCATTGACGCTGCGGGGCCACGTCCGTAGCATTCGTTTGTGGCCGCACGCTCGAAGATGACTTTCTACCAACGTCTCTATCTTCCCGAAGTGATTCGCGGACTTCTGCTCACCTTCCGTTTCCTTTTCCGCAAAAAATCAACTCTCCAGTATCCCGAAGAAAAGCACACACTGCCCGTCGGATATCGGGGTGTGCCTCGTCTTGTCGCGACTCAAGACGGCAAAGAACGCTGTGTGGCCTGCAAACTCTGTGAAGTGGTCTGCCCCCCGCTTGCGATCTATATTGAAGCAGGCGAAGACGTCGACCCGAATGTAAAAGAGCGGGTGCCAAAGGTTTTCCAGATCGATTTCGGCCGTTGCATCAACTGTGGATTCTGCGAAGAGGCTTGTCCCGTAGAAGCGATCGAAATGAGTCAGACCTACGAGATTGTTTCAGAGAGCCGCGAAGCGATGGTCTACCAAAAGGACCAACTCCTCGCGATCCCCGAAGACCCCCGTCGCAAGCATCTCCGCAACATCTAAGCGAGATCGCAAATTTCTTATCGGAGATACACGCGGGTTTCATAGGGCGCAAGTTCAAGCTTGGTCTCTGCCTTTGTCTGCTCAAGGCTCTTCATGTTGCCCAAGACTAAGTTCGCTCCACTCATGAGGGCCTCACCGATATCACAACTTGCGCTGCGACCCGTGAGGTTTGAGATGACGAGCGCGCGGCTTGTGCTGTTGTCGCGCGTGTAAGCTAGGACCTGCGCGTGTTCGCGAAGCTGCAATTCAAAATGTCCATACACAAAAACCGGATTCTCGCGGCGCAGGCGCGTGAGGCGTCGGTAGAAATTTAGGACCGAGTCTGGATCCTCGTCTTGTGCTTCGACGTTGATCTGCAGATAGTTGGGGTTCACTTTCAGCCACGGCTTGCCCGTGGTGAATCCGGCTTGGCTAGCCGTCGACCACTGCATCGGTGTGCGGGCGTTGTCGCGTGAGATGGGGGCAAGTTCTTTTATGATGACGGCGTCGCTGGCATTTTCAGTGCGGCGTTTTTTGAAATAGTTCTTGGCGGAGACATCATCGAAGTCCTCAAAGCCGTTAAAGACAGTGTTCGTCATGCCGATCTCTTGGCCCTGATATATAAAGGGCGCGCCTTGCATGAGAAAGTACATCGCAGCGATGGCCGTGGCGCTTTCCCGCCAAAACTTTTCTGTGTCTCCCCACTTCGACACGACGCGGGTGATATCGTGATTTTCGACAAAGAGAGCGTTCCATCCTTGATGTTCCAGAGCGGCTTGCCAGCGCGTGAAAACATCTTTGAGCTTCGCAAGGTCGATGCGGTTTTGGGGATCCGAGCTCCAAAGGGAGAGATACTCAAACTGAATCACCATATTGAGGCGCCCGTCGCCCACCCATTGCCCCACATCCGCTGATGAGACTCCATTGGCCTCACCCACCGTAAAAACGTCGCGCTTGTTGAAGGTCTTATCGCAGAGGTCGTAAACGTAATCGAGAATACCCGGCACGTTCATGTGCTTGTCGAAGGAAGAAACATAGGGGAGCTTGTCGGGGTTGGGCATGTCGCCGAGCCCAGGTTCCTTGCGCATGTGGCTGATGGCGTCCAGACGGAAGCCGTCGATGCCCTTGTCCATCCACCAGTGAATCATTTTGTAAACGGCCTCACGCATGTCGAGGTTTTCCCAGTTGAGATCGGGCTGACGCGCGGAAAACACATGCATAAAGTATTGCTTGGTGTGTTCGTCGAAGCGCCAAGCCGAGCCGCCAAAAATGCTTTCCCAGTTGTTGGGTTCACGATTGTCTTTGGGGTCACGCCAAATATACCAGTCGCGCTTAGGGGACTCTTTGGACTGACGTGACTCCACAAACCAGGCGTGTTCGTCGCTCGTGTGATTGATCACAAGGTCAATAATGAGCTTCATCCCACGGGCATGGATTTCTATGAGGAGCTGATCGAAGTCCCTCATCGAGCCAAACTGGGAGTGAACGTCCTGATAATCGCTGATGTCGTATCCATTGTCGTCTTGCGGCGACTTGTACATGGGCGAGATCCAGATCACGTCGATACCGAGATCCTTCAGATAATCGAGCTTGCTGATGAGTCCCGGAATGTCACCTATTCCGTCTCCATTCGAATCAAGGAAGCTTCTCAGGTAGACCTGATAAACAACAACTTCTTTCCACCATGATTTCTGAGCAGGGGGGTGATTCGACACGCGTTGCTTCTAACCAAGTCCCGGAGCTACGTCATGCCTACGTGCCAAGAAAACTGCCCACGAGTTCGACACCGAAGCCGCGAGGCCCAGCTCAGGGCTTTGTCATCCGCTAAATTAGCTGGGTAGACACCCGAGTCCAGGCAACACGCTCTGACCGTTCATCAGTTTTTGATTAATTTTGCGCGCGAAAAACCTCAGAAAATTCAGCGCGCGCTGACGCGCAGCTAATGGCAAACACCCTTTCTGAAAGGTGCGGGACCTCACACCACGGCTCAAGAATTAATCAAAAACTGATGAACGGGCAGAGTCAGTGACCCCATCGCGTTCGTGTGAGGGACGAAGCTCAAACGCGTGAATCTTTTTGGGCGTCTATTTGTAAATGGCGGCGAATCCTTGGCCGGGCTTGGATTTGTCCATAGCAAAGCGATCGCAGAGCAGCGGGCCATAAGTGCACAGGTCGTGAGCCATGAGCTGCACGCGTGAGCTGACTTTTGCGTTTGTTATTTCGGTGCGCTCGGCATTGAGGTCGGACTCTGACAGACTCAGACCATAGGGCAGGCTCCATCCGTAGCATTGCCTCACGCTTGTGCGCATTTGCTCCATTACGGTGAGACCTTTTTCATGTGAAGCACAGACGTAACCAAAGAGGCGCCCGGCAAATTCTCCCCAGAAGTAATCGAGGCAATTTTTCATCACGCCCGAGGCTCCTCCGTGGTAGTCGGGGCTCGCGAGCACGACAGCGTGACTCGAAAGCATGAGGGCTTTGATTTTCTCGTAGGCCGCAGGGCTTGATTTTCGGCGTGGGTCAAAAAGTGGAAGGCTCCATTCTTCGCTAGCCAGGTCGACGAGCTCATAGTTCGCGTCGAGCTTGGTGATCTCGGATCTCAGGGCCACCAGGGCGGCGCGGCTCACGGACGAAGGATGCAGGCTAGCGCTGATGGCGAGAACCTTTACGTTGCTCATGCTTGGGGCTCCTTAAGGGCATTCGCAGCAAGCTCAAAAGTGTTGGGAGACAATTTGGGTTCTGCGACAATGCGTTCGAGCTGTGTCTTCATGAGTGGCCCGAAGGGAGCCGAGTACTTGCGCCAATTCTCGAGCTGATGCACGAGCCGTGCAGCAACACTGGGATTGAAAGAGTCGATCTCCAAAACGCGATCGGCGAGAAGTTTGTAGGCCGCGCCGTCTTTTTGGTGGAAGGCGCTCGGCGATCCATCGGCAAGTCCACGCCAGAGAGCGGCATTGTTGTTGGGGTTTTTTGCGTCAAAACGAGGATCCTTCATGATGCGCGCAAGGCGCTCTTCGACCTTGCCTGTGGGCTGAATGGCGGAGTAAGCGATCCAGCGATTTACGAGCACGCCATCCGAGGCAAACGCTTCGTAGAACTGCTTAAGAAGTTCGCGTGTCTGGGGCACGTCGTAGCTTACGAGTGCGTGAGCTGCGTGAGCTTTTTCAGTCATCGTCGGGCCACCAAAGATCTTCAATGCAAGGTCGAAATGTTCGGTTTTCTCCAACGCGCAGAGATACGAGAGTGCAGCGCCCATAAGAGTGCGCTCTCCCATCGCGCGCGGCGTGATCTCGAAGTGCCCTTGAGGCATGTATTTCGCGATGGTCGCTTTGAGTGTGATCTCGAGTTCCTGCGCGATGAAGAATTTCATTTTGTTGCGGGCGAGGTCGAGCATCTGTGGATTCACGTCTTTGAGCTCTTGCTCCAAAATACGGAACGACGGAATTTGAACAAGTCGAGACACAAAGAGTGGGTCTCGGTCTGCTTCCAGGATGTTCTTTTCGAGACCAAGGATGAGTCCTTTGGGAGCCTCTGGCTCCTGGCCTTTTTGCAGCGCTTCGTAGATCCCGAGCAGAGATTTAGTGAAGAGGCGCTGAGCTGCCTGCCAGCGATTAAAGAGGTTCGGATCTTTCTCGAGCATGAAGAGACCATCGGCGTCCGAGTACTCGTAGTGAAACTTCACTGGGGCCGAGAAGTCGCGGAAGAGCGACGGAAGGGGTTTCTCGGAAATGTTCTTGAACTCGAAGCTCTGCTCCGCCTTGGTCAGCGACAGCACGGTTTCGGGAATGAGCTCTGTCCCTTGTTTGGAGAGAAGCCCCATGCGCACGGGAATGTGCATGGGGTGTTTGTGGGTCTGTCCCGGGGTGTCGGGAATACTTTGTTTCAGGTGGAGCTTATAAGTTTTTGTCGAGGCGTCGTAGGAGTCGCTCACCTGAACAAATGGAGTGCCCGCTTGCGAATACCAAAGTCGGAACTGTGAGAGGTCAGCGCCCGAGGCGAGCTCCATCGCGCGCACAAAATCTTCAGTGGTGACGGCTTGGCCGTCGAAGAGCTCGAAGTATTTGGTGATGCCTTTTGAGAAATTCTCGCGGCCGATGATCGTCTCGATCATGTGAATGAGTTCGGATCCTTTTTCGTAAATCGTAGCGGTGTAGAAATTTTCTGTGGAGTACGCCGACTCCGGGCGCACGGGATGCGCATTGGGGCCCGCATCTTCCGCGAACTGGCGCTCGCGCAGGCTGGTGACGTCGTCGAGGCGCTGTACGGGGCGCGAGAACAGATCAGCCGTGAACTCTTGGTCGCGGTAGACCGTGAGGCCTTCTTTGAGGCTCAGTTGGAACCAGTCGCGGCAGGTCACGCGGTTGCCGCTCCAGTTGTGGAAGTATTCGTGTCCTACGATCGACGTGATACGGAAGAACATCGAATCGTCTGCCGTCTTTGAGTCGGCCAAGGCGGCGATGGAGTTGTAGATGTTGAGGCCTTTGTTTTCCATGGCGCCAAAATTGAAGTCATCAACGGCCACGATCATAAAAAGATCGAGATCGTACTCAAGGCCAAAACGGTCTTCATCCCATTTCATGGACCACTTCAGAGAGTTCATCGCGTGGTAGCAGCGATCTTTGCGACCGCGATTGGCGAAGACGCGCAAGGTGGTTTTCTTACCAGAACGGGTGACGAAGCTGTCCTCGATCATGTCGAGATCGCCCGCCACAAGCGCGAAGAGGTAGCAGGGCTTACGGAAGGGATCTTTCCAAAGCGCAAAGTGGCGACCAGCGCCCAAGTCTCCTTGCTCCACAAGATTTCCGTTCGAGAGAAGGTAGGGATAGAGATCTTTGCGCGCTTCGATGCGCGTCGAGTAGATCGCCATGTTGTCGGGCCGGTCAGTGAAGTAGGTGATCTTGCGGAATCCGTGGGATTCGCACTGGGTGCAGTAAAGGCCCTTGGTTGAGTAGAGGCCTTCCATGGATTTGTTCTGCGATGGAAAGATTTTTGTCACAACCTTGAGTTCAAAATCCCGTGGCACATTGTGAATCGTGAGTTTGTGTTTGTCGGTGACGTAGTCCGTCCATTCTTTGCCATCAATGTGGATCGAAAGCAGCTCGAGATTTTCGCCGTCAAGCTCGACAGGCTGCGGCCACTGCCAAGACTCGGAATTGAATTTCAGATGGCTCGTCGCTTCGACTTCGGTGTGCTCATCGTGAAGACGGAAACAGAGGTCCACCTTGTCCTGCCAAAATGAAGGAGCCTTGTAATCTTTGAGGTAAAACTTTTTGCGAATTTCTGTCATGACGCGATGGAACCTATCCCCAAATCGCCCCCTCGTCTATGAAACCAGCCCGGCTCCCTCGTGATGGCGCGTGGCATTAAAATGATGAACTCTTCACGGACGGTCCACGAAGGCACCCTTGCGAGGGCATAGGTTGAGATCCATCAGACGGGGGTGTGAGATGAAAAACAGTTTGTGGTGGCTCGTAGCCGTGTGGAGTAGCTTCGGTGTGATTTCTGTGGCCCACAAACTCGACACGCGAGTCATTCAAAAGACCAAATCGATCAGATGGCTTCGTGATCTCGAAGACCCCGTTCCTGCTGAACTCTTAAGGACCAAAATGAGCCGCCAGGACATCGGCAATCGTGACGTGGACACGGGAACCAAGCTGCTCTAGGCCAGAGACCCATGACCAAGCTCGAGAAAGCTCATTTTGTCCTCGAGACCCTCACGCACCTTTACCCCAACCCAACCGTACCTCTTCTGCACAAAGACACCTATACACTACTTGTCGCGGTTCTCTTGAGTGCCCAATGCACCGACAAGAAGGTCAACGAGATCACGCCCGCTCTTTTTGCACGCGCTGACAATCCCAACGACATGCTGGGGCTCAGTCCCGATGAGATTCGCGAGATCATTCGCCCGTGTGGACTGTCGCCCGCCAAATCGAAGGCAATTTGGGGTCTTTCAAAAATTCTCATCGACAAGCATAAGGGCCAGGTCCCGAGTTCAATGGAAGCGCTCGAGGAACTCCCCGGAGTGGGTCACAAAACGGCCAGTGTCGTGATGATTCAGGCCTTTGGCGTGCCGGCCTTTCCGGTCGATACGCATATTCATCGTCTCGCTAAGCGCTGGGGTCTCTCGAGTGGAAAAAGTGTGGAGCAAACAGAGCGGGACCTTAAAAAACTTTTCCCGGAAGAGTCTTGGGCAAAACTGCATTTGCAGATCATTTATTACGGCCGCGAGCATTGCTCAGCGCGTGGTTGCGACGGAAAAACCTGTATGATCTGCGCTTCGCTCAGGGCTGCAAAGCCGAAGTCGAAACTAAAGCCGAATCCGAAACCTCGGAAACCTTTACGTTAAGCCCCAGCTGACGGCCACTTGCGCTATCAAGCGTCGTGCAACTCAGTGGTGAAGCTTCAAAGGGACTGCGAAGACGCACCGACTGCAAACATAGGCTCCTGAGAGGGCGGAATGTTTCAATCTGAATTTGAATGTAGGGCGGCAGTCCCGAATCCACTGCGGGATAGGCCGAGTAGAAGCGAATTTCCCCGCGGAGCTCTTCGCCTACAAATGACAATTTACTGACGCGGGCTTCGGAAGGATTTGAGGCAAGTTCCACCGTTTGGCTAAGTCTGAGGCGTTCGCCCGCCGCTGCCGGCAGGCCACACGAGAGGGGCGCGTCGGGCGCTGATTCTTTACAAGAGCGGGTCCAGGGTTGGAGATCGACTTGAAGGGTGACGCTGCTGAGCAGTGCAAGGGCTGGTATGAACATGATGCCTCGGTCGTAGCGAATGTCGGGGGTGTCGTCTATCCTGAAGAAGCGCATGGAATTTGTAGCGGAACTTAAGAACCATTTTCCTTCACTCGAATGCCTCGATTCTGCGGCTGATCGTGAACATTGGGGCCGCGACTGGACGCGCTTTCACACTCCAGCACCCTGCGCGGCAGTCTTTCCGCGCACAAGTGATGAAGTCTCACAGATTCTGAAATTCTGTTCCGAAAAAGGACAGGCTGTCGTCCCCTCGGGTGGTCTCACGGGCCTTGGCGGCGGAGCCGTCGCAACAGGCGGCGAGCTCGTCGTGAATCTCTCGAAGCTCTCACGTATTGAGCCAGTGGACCGCGCGGCGGGCACGGTCCGCGTGGGCGCGGGCGCGATCACCAAAAAAATTCAAGACAGCGCCCGCGAGGCCGGCCTTTACTGGCCTATCGATTTGGCATCTGCAGGTTCCAGTCAGATAGGCGGCAACATCGCCACCAATGCCGGGGGCTTGCACGTGATTCGCTACGGACACGTGCGCCGCTGGATTCAGTCCCTCGAAGTCGTTCTCATGAGCGGCGAAAAACTCGAACTCAACGGCGACCTCGACAAGAACAACACCGGCTACGATCTGCGAAATATCTTTATTGGCTCCGAGGGAACTCTCGGAATGGTCACAGCGGCCACGCTCAAACTCTGCGAAGCACCGCGAGAACTTAAGACTTTCCTGTGGGCGCTTCCTTCGCTCAAAACAGGAATCGATGTTCTAGGTGAGCTGCGCTCTCGCTCGCTTATGATCCACTCCTACGAGGTCTTATCGAACAATTGCTTTGAGCTCGTGCACAAGTGCCAAGGCTTCGCTAAGCCTTTTTCAAAAGCGGCGCCTTACTATTTGGTTTTCGAAGTCGACACCTTCGGTGCGGCCGACGTCTCTGAGACTTTAGAAAAATGGATGGAGAGCTGCTTTGAGCGAGGCGTGGTTGAAGAGGCTTTCATGGCCTCGAGTCCCGCGGACGCGCGCAGCTTCTGGGCCTGGCGCGAGAATATCACCGAAAGCCTGAGCCAAACCGCAAAAGTCTACAAGAACGATCTCGCGGTTCCACTTAGAGAAATTGCGGACTTTGCTGCGAAGCTCGAGAAACAGGCAGGCGCTTGGTTTGGCGAGGACCGTCTCTTTCTTTTTGGGCACCTCGGCGACGGGAGTCTGCACGTGAATCTCGCAAAGCCCGATTCGATGGAGCTAGGCGAGTTCCGCGCTCTGTGCGAAAAACACAATCATGAACTCTTTGCCCTCGTCCAGACCCATAAGGGTAGCATCGCCGCTGAGCACGGCATCGGGCTCTTAAAGCGCGAATTCTTGCACTACTCGAAATCGCCGGGCGAGATTCGTCTCATGCGATCGCTTAAGACGGTTTTTGATCCGCTGGGGCTTATGAATCCTGGGAAACTTTTGGCGCCCGGGCGTTGAGGTATTCGGCAAGATCCTTAGGACTCCTAAAATAAAGTTCTGCGCCTTCTTCGGAGAGATGCTCAGGGCAGACCTCTGTGTTCCAAAGCGCTGCGGCCGCGATGGCACCGATGTTCTTTGCTCCGTGCATGTCCGTCCAGCTGTCGCCGACCATCAAAACAGAATCGCGAGGAGTGCTTCGCCAGTCAAAGACGACGCTATCGGAATGCGGCTTAGAGACGAGGGC
>CAMCVE010000016.1 GCA_945881775.1 Bacteriovorax stolpii | reverse complement strand
ATTCAGCGCTATTTCAACGATCCTTTGAAGTTTATGGATGGTAGCGAATCTCTCAACATGGGGTTCTTCACATCGCAAGAAGGTGCGCAGGCCGTGAACGCGAGCAAAACAGGGGGCGTGAACGATTCTGCCAAAGCTGGCGGACTCACACGCATGCACCTCCTTGCACAAGAGGTCGAAGCGGGATTTAAGCCCATCAAAGACGAGGTGCTAAACCTCAAAGTCTTCCCAGATAAAATTCAATTCGCGATCTCCGCGCAATCTGTATTCTCCGCAGGGAGCGCGCTGCTGAGGCGCGATGCCGAACCGATGCTCAACCGCGTGGCGCAAGTCCTCAAAGGTGTCGACGCGTATTACATGATCGAGGCGCACACCGACGACTTGAAACTCGACAGTCCTGACTATGAGACAAACTGGGAACTTTCCACGGCGCGCGCCGCGACCGTGGTTCGCTACTTTGTGGAAGCGCATTACTTTGATCCGAGTCGTCTCACGGCGATGGGCGCTGGTCAGTTTAGGCCCGTCGCAGACAACAGCACGCCCGAGGGTCGCGCCGAGAATAGGCGCATCGATATTTACATTATTCCCTACGGCGGCGACCGTGCGAATGTGCGCTCTCCTGCTTCCGAGGGCCGCCCTCCTTCGAAGTAATTTTGCTCGACTCCCGACTTCACACTTTCTTAACTTATTCATGACGCGAATTGAGTAGCTCCAAAGGGCCCCAAATGCCCCAAAAGCGCAAAAATCTAATTATAAATGAAATAATTTCTCGTCAGCAGACTAACAAAACGATTTTTTTAGAGAATACAGATTATTTAAGTTGGTCTTTCGTCTTCAATTTGGCAGTCCTAGCTCTAGATCTCAAGGAGGAGAGCTTATGACGAAAAATAACTTCGCAATCGCAACTATCTTTGCCGTGGTGGCCACACTCAGCGCCCACGCCGCCAATCTTCGACAAGACCGGATCTTGGTGGAAGAGTCGATCACTCACGCCCAGAACCTCCGCTACCCTGGCGACGGCGAACTACGCCGGGCCGAAGACAAGCTTTCCATCGTTCAACGAGACATTTTTGATCTTCGTCCCAGCTTCGACAAACAACGCCTCGAGCGCGCTTTAGATGATGCGCTACGAGCCCTAAGAGACTACCGCCTGCCTGATTATCAGAAGAAAGATGTTGTGGTCCGTAGCGGATACGAAGCCCTCAGCGCCATCGACCAGCTTTCACGCGAAACTGACACTGGAGCCCGCCGAGAACTCGACCAATCACTCATGCGCTTAGATACTGTTATCAGACACACCCGCATCTTGCGTTTTGACTACGCCTCAAGCGAAGTTCGGACGATCCAAATATCTCTCGCTCGCTTCCAGCGAGACCTCGACATCCAAGGCGCCCTGGGTGAGCTCGATCGTATGCAACGCATGCTCGCCGATCGCTACCTCAACCCACGCTTTGTCCAAGACGAGATTAGCCGCAGCTCCGAGCTCGTGCGAACTCTTGTGATGCAGTCCCGCACCTACCGAGATGATCGCGGAGACGGTGACCACGATCAACGCGACGTGCTCGGTCGCACGAACCCCTTCGGATCGCGCATGCCCACCACCGAATACATCGAAGTTGGCCGTGTTGATGGTCGCTTTGCAGGTCTTCAGTTCAAGGCACGCGGCGCAAACATCCGCATCGACTCGATCGAAGTCACCTTCGGCAACGGTCGCTCCGAGGTCTTCTACGGTGGCTTTGTGAACGAAGGAACGGATCTTCGCATCGACCTCCACGGACAGGAGAGAGTCGTTTCGCGCATTCGCGTGACGGCTCAGTCCATGGACATGGGCGGACGTCGCTTCGGTGATGCCGGCCACTTCGTTGTACGCGGACTTCGCTAAGCAAGATAGCTAGCTAACTCTTGACGAGCCCCTTGGGATGCTGCGGCTCCCAGGGGGCTTTCTCGTTTCTTGACTTCCGGGCAACGTCGCTCGAGGAGATCAAGCTTGTCGGCGGCTCCAAGCACCGCCTCACCACATCTCGCGTCGAAAACACCCGCTACGCGCATCGCCGTAGAGCCGGGCCTCAAAAGCAAAACCCTCAAACAACTGACCCTGCACGTCGACAGCGACCGAGTTTCAAACCAGGAACTAAAGGCTCTAACAAAGCTCCTAAAAACCTGACCCCAACTCGAGAAAAGGGGCCAGCCGCATAGCAATGCTATACGCCCCAGGGATCGCCCCCCACCCAAGGGCCCCCTTTCAATTTTTCGTCCGTCACCACGGCCGTAACGAGCGAGCACGAAATTGATGCGGTGATGGGCGGAAAAGTGGAAGGGGAAGAAAAAATGGTGCACCCAGCTGGGATCGAACCAACAACCCCCAGATTCGTAGTCTGGTACTCTATCCAGTTGAGCTATGGGTGCACTCTGGGCCTCGTTGTTAAAGCATTCCAGGACCGATATCAAGCCTTAGTTTTATCGCGCTTAGAGCGGAAGAAGGTGAGCAGCGTCGTGCGGCATTCCTCAAGACAAACGCCTGGAATCACGTCGATAACGTGATTGAGCCGGCGGTCCCCGTGGATCTCATAAATCGAGCCCATCGCCCCGGCCTTAGGGTCGCTCGCGCCGTAAACAACCCGGTCCACCCGCGACAGCGAAAGGGCGCCCGAGCACATCACGCACGGCTCAAGGGTCACCACGAGGGTGCATCCCACCATGCGCCACTCACCCCGGACTTCGGACGCCCTCTTGAGAGCGAGAACCTCGGCATGAGCCGTAGGGTCGCGATTGATCTCACGCTCGTTGTAAGCCTCTGCGATGATCTTACCCGTGGCGTCCACGACGACCGCACCAATAGGAATGTCACCCAAGCGCTCGCCTTCTTTGGCGAGCTCCAGGGCCCTTTTCATGTAGGGCGTCCAATCACGATCGGGAGAGGTTTTAAGCTTCATCGAATGACGTCCAAGCCCCCCATGTAGGGGCGTAAAACTTCTGGAACAACAACAGAGCCGTCTTCTTGTTGGTAATTCTCCAGGACCGCGACAAGAGTGCGACCGACAGCAAGCCCCGAGCCATTTAAGGTATGCACGTATTGGGTCGACTTCGAAGCCTTGCCCTTAAAGCGAATTTGCGCGCGACGGGCCTGGAAGTCTCCACAGTCCGAGCACGAAGAGATCTCGCGGTAACACCCTGGAGTCTTCGCATCGGCATCGACCACGGAGCCTGGCAACCAGACTTCGATGTCATAGGTCTTGCGGGAGTTAAATCCCATGTCTCCCGTGCAAAGATGAATCGTGCGGAAGGGAATTTCGAGTTTCTTTAGAACAAGCTCCGCGTCGGCGACCATCGATTCGAGCTCTGCAAGACTTGTCTCCGGGGACGTGAACTTCACGAGCTCAACTTTATGGAATTGATGCTGGCGAATGAGGCCCTTGGTGTCGCGCCCGTAGGAGCCCGCCTCGGACCTGAAACACGGCGAGAACGCCATGAACTTCAGGGGCAGATCTTCCTCGGGGAGAATCTCGTCGCGGAAAAGGCTCGTCACCGGGACTTCGGCTGTAGGGATGAGGTACTTGTCCTGGCCCGCGACAGCGAAGACGTCTTCTTTGAATTTGGGAAACTGCCCCATGCCGTACATCGTCTCGGCGCTCACAAGGTACGGAGGATTGATCTCCTGGTAGCCCTTCGGGCGATGCAAATCGAGCATGAAGCTCGCGAGCGCACGCTCGAGTTGCGCGAGTCCGCCACGCAGGAAAGCAAAACGTGCTCCAGAAATTTTCGCGGCCCGGTCAAAATCCAGCAGCCCTAAATTCTCCCCCACCACATCGTGCGAGCGCGGAACAAACGCAAACTTGCGCGGCTCACCCCAAGTGCGGACCACGGGATTGTCTTTTTCGCTCTTACCAAGGGGAACCGAAACATCGGGAATGTTCGGGATCAGCTCTAAAATTTGTGTGAATTCAGACTCGACCACCGTCACGGCGACTTCCAGGCGCTCGATCTCCGTGCCGAGCTCTTTGCCTTTTTGGATGAGGGCTTGGGCTTCGGCTTTTTGGCCGGACTTCATCATCTGAGACACGCTCTGTGAGCTTTGGTTGCGCTCGGCCTTGAGCTGATCGGCCTTGGCGAGAGCTTCGGAGCGTTTTTTCGAAACCTCTACGATCTTCTGTGAAGTTTCCTTCGCTTTGGTGGAGTCGATGCCGCGAGACTCGAGAGCCTTCACAAAAGTCTCTTCGTCCTTAACGATTCTTCTCCAGTCCAACATGATGAAAACTCCTTCTGCACTTATCGGGATCAGTTTGTGTAGGGCGGCTTGCTAAGACGTTCCCTCAAGGAAGAGGCCTCTTCTGCGAGCGGCATGAGCTTAAGGTAAGACTCGTAATAGCGCTTGGCAAGATTGTAGTCGCCCGCGCGGTCTAGGATATCGGCCAAAATCAAGTTGGCGTAGGGGTTGTCGGGATTGCCCGCCACCGCTCGCGAAGCAAAACTCTTGGCGTTCTCGATGTTCCCCATCACGTTGTAGGCAATCGCAAGACGCGTAAGAGCCCGAGGGTCTTCTTCGAAACCGCCGCTCTGGAACTGCCGATAGAGTTCGGGGATCTTCTGGGGAGCGTTGTTCTTGAGTAAAAACTCCGCAGCCTCCACAAAGGTTCCTACCGCCGCAGGCCTGAGTTCGATCTCTTTGTTGTAGTTGTAGGCCGCCTCTTCGATACGTCCCGCCTGATCATAGGCGCGCGCAGCGAAGAGGTAAATTTCAGGATAAGACGGTTGTATTCTCGCGGCTGTCTCGAAGTTTTTTGCGGCCTCGATGAACTTGTCCTGTTTCTGAAGAGACTTCCCAACCCTCACCCAGGGATCTGCAAGACTTGGGTCAAGTCGGGCCGCCTGGGTGTAGCTGTCGATCGCGCGGCCAGGATTTCCCTGACTGTCATAAAGATTTCCGCCTGCAATTTTTAGTTTGGCAGAGAATGGAAATAGTCTGAGCGAGTCATCAAGAACACGCACGGCATCGACATAGAGATGACTTTCATTGAGAAGGTCAATGTAACTGATGCGTAGAGGAAGATTGTCGGGGTTCTCTTTGATAAGACGTGCGATGCTATCGAGGGAATCACGAATCCCCACCCCACCCTTCACGCGACACCGGTAGAAGAGCTGCTCTGCTCGGAATTGGAGTTCACCCTTGCTGTGAAGCTTGCCGAGGTTTGCGGACTTGATACAGGCAAGGAAACTGTCCTGCGCAAGGAAAGTCTCAGCCTGAAAGTAGTGAGCCCATCCATCCGTAGGATCCTGCTTGAGATAGTCGTTAAAAATACGATGTGCCTCGATGTACTCACGTCCGAGAAAGTGAATGAGGGCTTTAGAGCGAAGGTGCCCCGTCGATCCAAGAGAAGCGCGCACGAGCTCTTTGTAAGTGTCCTGCGCCTCAGAGAAGCGGAAAAGTTTCGCAAGCGCCCATACCTTTCCAAAGAGACCATCCACGTTGCGCGGGTCGCGAAGAAGAGTCTCATTGAACACGTGCAAGGCCTCGGTCCACTGACCTTCAAAAGCCAAATGGGTTCCTACAACAAAAAGATAGCGCGAACCTTCGTTGAGATTCGACCCCAGGACCTCAAGCGCCGCGCGGTCACGGGCGTTGAGCATCCCTTTCGAAGAGCGCGCAAGGATTTCGTCGGCAATGTCCTTAGCGATGAGGCCTTCATCGCCCAGATCCCACCACAAAGGAGTTTTGCCGTCTTTGAATCCGATGTCTCCATTACGAAGCAGTCCTAGATTGTCCACCGAATGCTTGTGGGTTTCTGCTCTGGCGTAGGAGCGCAAAAAATCCGCGAACTGCGTCCAATAGGCGATCTGAAGCGAGGGCGGATAAAGAGAGAGTGCGCCAAGTCCAATAATAAAATCCCGGTAGGCGTTTTGGACCTGCACGTTTTGACTCTTGCGCCAGTTGATCTGCGCTGAGGAAAACCAAAGATACGGAGACTCAGGCTCGATCGAAGCCAGTTGCAGAAGCCAGGTTGACATCTGCGGGTCGTCTGAGAAGTAGGCGAGTCGAATTTTTTGAATAACTTCCAGGTCACCCGCGAGATCTCCGTTTCCGGAGAGCGCCGGGGGGCTGCGCTTGACGCCCTTTTGCCACGAAGCCCACCACACAGCATCTGAGTCGATCCACGCACCATGAGTGCTCGTGACCAGGGCGGCGAGCTTATTCACGGACTCCCAATCTCCAAGAGCGTGGGCGCTAAGAAGCTCCCAAAGATTCTTGTCGTCCTCACTGATAAATTTGCGAGCTTCGAGCTCCTTCCAGAGCGCTTGCCCCTGGCGCACGAGCGCTTCACCGGCCCTTAAGTTTACGACCTGAACACCGAGTCCCAAGAGCTGAAGATCGATCGCGCGTTGGGCCCAATACGAACTCGTTTTCGCTTCTGGCTGCGCGCGATTGTCGAAAGAGGCATTGAGCCTAGCCACAGTCTTGCGGGCGTTAAGAGAATAGACAAAGCCCGGCAGCAGACTTGTTTTCTGAAGATCTGCCGGCATCACTTCGCTCAGAGGAACGCGCAACTCTTTGAGCGCCAGGGACAGAGGTCGCGCGTAGATTCGTGCGGTCATAGCTTCGAAACTGTAACCCGATGCTTCAGGCGTGGCGTCTTTTGCGTTCTTGGAGTTCTGAGTAAGATAAATTCCCACCCCGACGACCGCAAGCACTACAAGAACGAGACCCCCTGCTGACTTTTTGGGAGTCTGGCGCGGGCCATTCTTAGGCTCTGCACCTTTGGTTTGAGTGGTCGGCAACGTACCCGGCGTTTCTGGGGTCGGAGTTTGGACAATGGGCGGAGTCCAGATCGGGGGCGCCGACTCGCCCCCAGAATCTGTAAACCTTGTTTTCTCCTGATGAGTGCCCTGCACCAAGAATTCGGTCTGAGTCCCTTTCGGAGAACCCGATGCGCGTGTCTTGTCTCGATCATCGATCGCAGAAAAACTCCCGCTCGGGAGTTTTGGTTTTCGCTTGATGGGTTTTCCAGAAAGGATGGCGTGAATCGCATCGAAAAATTCAGGTTCGGTGGCGATCGGTCTCCAGAGCGTCTCGCCTTCAAAAAGAATTTTCTCTTCGCCGCGAATCTTCTTGGATTCGATAAAATTTAAAATTTCATCGCGAGCATAGGGTCCGTAAATCTTACCGGAGCTCATCTGGACCTGGACCAGTTTTTCGGAAACTCGCGTTTCCAAGTTTTTAAAAACCCCGGTCTTGTCGTCCTTATCTGAGCCGCTCATTGTTCCTTAGCCTAGCCGACTGCGACCATCTGCGAATAAGCCCAAACCCACGCAAACATCAACACAAGCCCCAGGAAGGCGCCCGCAAGAGGCCCCCTAACAGAAGGTCTGAGCGACACCATTTTGTTAGCACTCGGAGCATCGAGATAAAGGGGAACCATAATCTTGAGGTAGTAAGCAAGACCCAGCATTGAACCGACCACAATCCAGCCCGCTGCGAGCAACTGCCCGCTCGACCAGAGAGCAGAGATCATGAGGTACTTGCCGAGGAAGCCGGGAAGAGGAGGAATCCCCGCCATCGAGAAAATTCCTAGCGAAAAGAGGGCGATGACAAGTCCGGCCTTTTTGGAATCAACTTGTTTCAGGTCGGAGATCTCGAGCGTCGAGCTGCTTGATTTTCCCGTAATGCGCACAAGCGCCTCGAGACAAGCAAAACACACGAGCAAACCTAGCGCGTAAGTCACAAGATAAAGCAGGATTGCCATCGTGGCGGCGGCTCCAACAGGAAGCGTGAGAGCGACATACCCCGCACTGGCCACCGAAGAATAAGCCAGCATGCGGCGCAAGTTCTTTTGAGTGAGCGCCATCAAGTTTCCAACAATCACACTCGCCGCACCCAGAAACGTGAAGAGCTTCGCAAATGTTTCCACCTGCAGAAATCCACAGCCCACAAAAGCCGCGAGCATTGCCATGAAAACAGCCACCTTACCCGCGCCCGCCAAGAAGGCTGCGAGACCCGTGGGCGCCGCTTGGTAAATGTCCGCGGCCCACATGTGCACAGGGACAAGCGCCACCTTGAAAGCAAGGCTGACTGCGATCAGGAACGCGCCGCCGATAAGGAGCGTCGAAGGAAGACCTCGCACAGCGACTTCTTGAATCGTGGCATAGTCCAACGATCCTGCTGAACCGTAGACAAGAGCCATTCCCATCAGGAGCAGGCTCGAGGCAAAGGCTCCCATCAGAAGATACTTCAGCGCGGCTTCAAAGCCGCCGTCGCGCCTCAGGCGAAGACCCGCAATCACGTAACCAGGAATTGCGAGTGTTTCGAGGTAAACAAAAAAGGCCACCCAGTCGCGCGCGCCTGGCAGCAGGACAAGACCAAGCGTCGAAATGAGTAGCAGGGTCGACCATTCGCCGTGTTCTTCCTCATCCACAAAAAGCGACGACAGCAAAGCTAGGCTCGTCACCGCAAGAAGCGTCCATCTCATGGTGTCACCCAGCGCGAGCGAAGTGCCAAAGAAGCTGATGTCGCCAGAGCCCATGCCCCAACACGCCAGCGCTGCAGCAGCACCAAGGCTCACAGCAAGCAAAATTTTATGAATGTGCGCGCTTGCCTTAAATCCCGCAGCGACCGTGGTCAGCGCAATTCCCACGCAAAGCGCGAGGTAAGGAGCCAACGCTGCCCAGTGGGCTGCGGACACTTGAAAGAGACCCGATTCAAAAAATTGATTCATCTGAATTTAAACTCCCCAACCCGAGGTCATGAGCGCCAGGATCCACTCAACCGCGAACTTGGATTTCTCGAAAATAAACTGTGGCTGCAAACCAAGAACGAGCATCAATACAAGAAGTGGAACAATCGCCACCCATTCGTTCCATTGAAGACGAATCTCGTGAGCTTCGAGCGTGGGTCCTACGGGACCGAAGACAACCTTGCGCAGCATCGAAAGCATGTAGATCGAACCCAGGAGAACTCCGCTCAGGCTCACCAAAGCAATCGTCTTGTTGCTAAAGAAGGTGCCCGAGAGAATCAGGAACTCTCCAACAAATCCGGGAAGGCCAGGCAAACCGATACTGGCCATCGCCGAAAACACAAAGGCAGATGCCAGAAGTCCGTTGCGAGAGGCGAGTCCACCGTACTGTGAAATCTCGCGTGTGTGCGTGCGGTCGTAGATGATGCCGAAAATGAGGAAGAGCGCGCCGGTGCTAAGACCATGCGCGAGGTTCTGGAACATCGCTCCTTGGAGCGCTTCCTCCTGGAAGGCGAAGAGACCCAGAACCATGAACGCCAAGTGCGCGACTGAGGAATACGCAATCATACGTTTGATATCGGTTTGCTTCCACGCCGCAAAAGACCCAACAACAACTCCAATAGCTCCCAAGACCATCATAGGAATCGCGACATCTTGGGATGCCATAGGAAAAAGCGCCAAACACCAGCGCGCGATTCCATAGACTCCAAGCTTCAAAAGAACACCCGCCAGAATTACCGAAGCTCCCGTTGGAGCTTCAGTGTGAGCGTCGGGCAACCAAGTGTGGAGGGGCCACACTGGAATTTTTACGGCGAAGGCCACAAGGAAGCCCAGGAACACAAGGCCCTGGAAACCACCGAGCCCATTGTAAGGAATTTGTGCGTCACGAAGCGCGTTCCAAGACAGAGTGTTGTACTCCGTCCCAAGGGCAATGATCGCCAGGAGCATCAGAAGAGATCCGGCCATGGTAAAGGCAAAAAACTTCAAAGCGGCATAGACCCGGTTCTTAGATCCCCATTTGCCGATAAGGAAATACATCGGAATGAGCATGAACTCCCAGAACACGTAAAAAGCCAGCGCATCCAGAGCGAGCAAGGACCCCACGCTTCCGGCGTTGAGGATCGAGAAAAGCGCGAGGTAACTTGCTCCAAGCTTTTCTTTGCCAAGACTGTAGAACGCAAGAAGCAGGCTCAAGATAAAGTTCAGAACAATCAACGGAAGATTCAGCCCATCCACCCCAAGTGCCAGAGAAGAGCCCAAGGAGGGGAACCACTCCCAGCTCCAGCTGACGGTGCCGAGCTGATCGGGAGCAAAGCCCGCCCACGATTGCCACATGAAGACGCCCCACACCAGGTGCAGTGCGATGTTCACCCATTGAACAGTCCGCGTTGGGACTTTGATGAGACAGAAAAGAAAGAGCCCCGAGAGAAGCGGCCAGAGCATCAGCATCAACGTTGTCATTTGAGCACCCACCAAGAGATCAAGAGACTCACGGCCGAGGCGGCCGCCATATACCAAGCGTAGGTTTGAACATTACCCGTGTGGGCAAAACTCAAAAACTGCCCTGAGAACCCCAGGGTGTTGCGCACAAAATGAAGGGTGCCATTGATCAGGTAGGTGTCGATGATCTTCCACGACCAAGCGGCCACAAAGCTCAGAGGCTTCAGCAGAAGCGTCTCATAGATTTCGTCGACATAAAATTTGTTTTGCGAAAGATCCGCAAGAAGTCCCGTCGCCGACTCTTTGGTCTTGTGATCGCGAAATTTTTTGTAGGAGAAGTACGCCACCGACAAGGAGCACACGCTCGTGACGAGCATTAAAATCCATTCCGTCGCGTGACTCAGGTGTCCAGCATGGTGGCCGATAACTTCGCCGCTCGACCCATACCAGCTCGCTTTGACGGCTGCCTCGAGAGCGTGGATATCAAGGAGAACCACCGGGGTTTCGATAAACCCGATCAAAAGAGCTCCTAGGGCCAGAGCCATAAGGGGCACTGTCATGAGCCACGAGCTTTCATGTGCGTGGGAGGCATGCTTGCTGCGCGGCTCGCCCCAGAAGGCGAGCGTGTAAGCGCGTAGCATATAGAAGGCCGTGAGAACGGCGGCGCCTAGCAAAAGCCCCCAAGCGAGCGGACCGTGCTCGAAGGCCTTAGCGAGAATCATATCCTTCGAGAAAAATCCGGCAGTCAGCGGAAATCCAATGATCGCCAAGGTTCCAATAAGGAAGGTCGCGTGCGTGAAAGGCATCTTCTTGCGAAGGCCGCCCATCTCAAAAAGATCTTGGTCATGGTGCATGCCATGAATCACAGACCCAGCACCAAGGAAGAGCAGTGCCTTAAAGAAAGCATGAGTGATGACATGGAAGAACGCTGCTACCGGCGAACCCACTCCTAGAGCGACGAACATGAAGCCGAGCTGTGAGACGGTCGAGTAGGCAAGAACCTTTTTGATGTCTCGTTGTGTGAGCGCAATAAGTGCCGCAAGCCAAGCCGTGCCCATCCCCACCCACAACATCCAGTCGAGCACGAGAGGTTGAGTCGCAAACAAGGGCCAGAGACGAACGCTAACGAAAATGCCTGAGGTGACCATTGTTGCCGCATGAATGAGTGCCGACACGGGCGTAGGGCCCGCCATGGCGTCTGGAAGCCAGACATAGAGCGGGAATTGAGCGCTCTTACCTGTCGAGGCCCAGAACAAGGCGCCGAGCACGCACAAAACAACGCCGGGCGAGAGCTGCGAACTTTCACCCGCAAAGAAGGTCAAAAGTTCGCGGATCTGAAGAGTGTTCGCATAAAGCGCGAGCATGAAAAGAGCTACAAAAAAGCCGAGATCACCAATCCTGTTGGTGACGAAGGCTTTCATCCCTGCCGCTGTGTTCTCGTCTTTTTTGTACCAATAGCCGATCAACAAGTAAGAGCAGAGGCCCACTCCTTCCCAGCCCATAAAGACGCCGACCAGGTTCGATGAGAGAACAAGCACGAGCATCGCAGACAAGAAAAGATTGAGATACGAGAAGAAGCGGAAAGGCGCCTCCTCTTCTTCCATATACCCCATCGCGAAGACGTGAATAAGCGCGCCGATACCGGTCACCACAAGCAACATGAGCCCCGTCAGCGGCGTGTATTCGAGCCAGAAGGGAACGTTGATACGGCCCACGTTGAACCAGACAAACCACTGATCGGTGATATAACCAATGTCTTCAGACAAGAGGCCGTAACGAGAAACCACAAGGAGACTCACGACAAACGCCCCAAGAGAAGCCATCGTTGCAACAATTCCGGAAACCTTTAGGCTCTTCGAGCGAATGACGAGTCCATTGAGGATTGCACCCAATAACGGGAACAAAATGATCCATCTGAGTAGTGTGGTGCTAGCGCCGGTAAATGCTTCGTCCATGTATCACCCTTTGAGTAGCCGGAAGTCGTCGAGCTCAACAGATCCCGACTGACGGTACAGAGAAACAAATAGCGACAGTGCCAAGGCGGCTTCAGCTGCGGCCACGAGGACAATCAGGAGCACGAGAGCCGATCCTTCGGCGTTGCCATGATGTCTGGAGAAGCTCACGAGGCAAAGGTTCACCCCATTGAGCATCAGTTCGAGGCACATGAGTGCAATGAGTCCGTTTCTGCGAGTGAGAAATCCAACGACTCCCACAGAGAAAATCGCGAGCCCGAGTCCCACAAGAAATTGCAATTCGCTAATCATTTTTGCTCACTTTGCTTTCGCTCACTCAGCATGTTCTTTTTGCCGAGCACCACAACACCCATCACAGCAGCCAGAAGCAAGAGGGCTGTGGCTTGAAAGGGAATCATATATTTCGAGAGAAGCTGCATCGAAATGGCCACGGGTCCTTGGTCGAGCCCCGCCTCACTAAGGCCAAGAATCTCGATGGCCCCAAGGTTTCTAAGAACCGGAAGCACGCTCAAAATGGCTGCCACAAAAAACAGAGCGCAGACCACAAACGAGAAGACGTAGACCGGCGCTCTCCCAGGAATGCGCACGCGTGTAGGGCGCAGGTCCAGAAGCATCACAACGAAGATAAACAGAACCGAAATGGCGCCCGCATAGATAAGAATTTGAACCGCTCCCACAAACTGAGCGCCGACCGAGAAGAAAATTAGCCCCGTCGAGAAAAGAGTTCCCATCAGCGAAATCGCGCTCACAACGGGGTTCCGGCCTAGGATCACAAGCAACGCTAGCGCCAGTGTGACGGCGCCGAGAAGCCATTGAAGAAATGTTGGACTAACGGTCATAATCATCCGCCTCGTTTCAAGAAGTAAGTCACGATCATCGTGCCGATCACGTTTGCAACGCCGATAGGGAGCAAAATCTTCCAGCCAAGGTCCATCAGCTGGTCGTAGCGGAAACGAGGGAGCGTCCAGCGCACCCACACAAAAACCCACATAAAGAAGCAGATCTTTAGAATCAAACAAGCAAACTGAAGAAGAGCCGTCGCGGCACTTGCAAGCGTGAGATGGAGTCCCTGGTCAAGGAAGACTTGCCTGAGAGCTTCTTCCGACACGAAGGGAATGTTGTACCCGCCGAGGAAAAGCGTCGCCAGGAACGCAGACGCCGCGACCATCGCCGCGTACTCGCCCAGCATGAACATACCAAAAGTCATGCCCGAATATTCGGTGTGATAACCGGCCACAAGCTCGGATTCGCCCTCGGGCAAATCGAAGGGGAGCCGATTTGTTTCAGCAAAAGTGCAAACCCACAGGACAATAAAAACGATGGGCTGAAGCGCAAAACCCCAAGCGGGCAGGCCTGCGCCGGCCTCTTGAAGCTTCACAATCTCGCGCAAGTCGAGCGTGCCATAGGTCATCACAAGCGAGACAATGCAAATGCCGATAGCGATTTCGTAGCTGATCATCTGGGAGCTCGCGCGCAGCCCGCCCATGAGAGAAAACTTGTTGTTTGATGCCCACCCTGCGGTGAGGACCGAGTAAACGTGCAAACTTGTGATGGCGAGATAAAAAAGTAATCCCACGTTCACGTTGAAAGCCTGCAGTGCGTACTCTTGTCCGTTGATGTTCACGGATCCGCCCAGAGGGATCACAATCATCGCAAGAAACGGAGGGAGAACGGCTAATGCCGGAGCCAGCACAAAAAGAATCCTGTGTGCCTTCCTTGGAATATTGGCTTCTTTAAAGATCATCTTGATCGCGTCGGACATGGGCTGCATCAGGCCCCAGGGTCCCACGCGGTTAGGGCCAGAGCGTCGCTGCATCCAAGCCGCGGCCCTTCGCTCCACGATCAGCATGACTGGAATCCACGTCAGCAAAAACGCACAAAGAACGGGAACAAGAAGTGAAGACCAGAGCAACTGCGACATCAAAGACCTTCCTTAACGATTTGCCTGACGAGCGCGGATCGTTTCCATCAACGCGGCCATTTGTCCGGAAACTTTCGGGACGATGGCCTCGACTTCGCTGTCGGGACGAGCAATCGCCTCAAATTCGGGACGAAACTTTTTGAGCATCGACTCGAGCGGCATCGCACAAGCATCCGCCAGAACGCAGATCGTGCGCCCCTGCATGTTTGCGCAAGCATCGATAAGTTTATCGATGTCGCTTAAGGCGCCCTGCCCTTTGCAAAGTCGTTTGGTCATGGAATAGACCCAACGAGTTCCTTCGCGACAAGGCACGCACTGTCCACACGATTCGTGGGCATAAAAGCGCGCCGTGCGCATGGCCATTTCGGGAATTGACCTGCGGTCATCCATCACAATCACCGCACCCGAGCCCGCCATGGACTTCGCTGCTGCGAGCGAATCAAAATCGAGACCAACTTCGAACTCTTCGGCTTTTAGGAGCGGTGAAGACGAACCGCCGGGATAACACGCTTTGAACTTGCGACCGGGAAGAGGCCCGCCGCAGATGTCGTTGAGAAGAACAGAAAGTTTCGTTCCAACGGGAATCTCATAAAAACCCGGACGCTGAACGTCGCCCGAAACACACAAAAGTTTCGTTCCGCCATTGCGCACGGTTCCGCCACCCAGGGCCATGTACCACTGAGCACCGTTATTGATGATGCCAGGAACACTCGAAAGAGTTTCGACGTTGTTCACAACAGTGGGGCCACCAAAAACGCCGCTCACCGCAGGGAAAGGTGGCTTGAGGCGCGGCTGTCCGCGGTCGCCTTCGAGAGATTCAATGAGTCCCGTTTCCTCGCCACAAATGTAGGCGCCGGCCCCAGGATGAACCGTGATGTCCAAATCCCGACCTGATCCGAAAATATTCTTGCCGAGATATCCCGCCTTGTAAGCTTCTTCGACGGCCGCTTCGAGGCGCTTGATGGCCAGACGAAGTTCTCCGCGCACGTAGATGTAACCGATCTTAGCATTTACGGCCGAAGCCGCTGCGATCATTCCCTCGATCAGTCGATGAGGGAGATGCTCCATGAGCTGGCGATCTTTGAAAGTGCCGGGCTCTCCCTCGTCTGCGTTCACCACGAGGTAAACGGGCTTCGCCGAGTTCTTAGGGATGAAGCTCCACTTCATGCCCGCAGGAAAGCCGGCGCCCCCGAGACCGCGAAGACCAGAGTCCTTCACGAGAGCAATAATGTCATCGGGGTTCATCGTGACAGCCTTGCGAGCCGAAACGTAACCACCGAGTTTTTTCTCGAAGACGTCCAGGGTCCACGAATTCGGCTCTTCGAAACCCGCCAGCATGACGCGCTTTTCGAGAGGATGCGCGGGTGTGATTTTTTGGGTCACATGTCACCTCCTTGGGCAATTCGATCATCATAGGAAGGAAGGGCAAGGCGATCTTGTTTGAGGTCGTCGACAAGCCTCTTGACCTTCTCGGACGTAAGGCACTCGTGGTAGTCCCAGACATTCACCTGAAGCATCGGAGCCGTCGAGCATGAAGCGAGGCACTCCACCCGCTCAAGCGTGAACTTTCCATCAGGCGTTGTCTCTCCGCATTTGATGCCAAGCTTGTCTTCGAGTGTTTTGATGAGCTCATCGGAACCCGCCAAGTAGCAGCTCAAGTTGTGGCAGACCTGGAGAACGTACTGCCCCTTCTTGTTGAGTTTGAACATGGAGTAGAACGAGGCGACTTCGCGAATCCGCGCAGGCGAGAGCTCCATGCGCGAAGCGACGTAATCAATTGCGTCGGGCGAAAGCCAGCCATTCTCGTCTTGAACGTGGTGTAGCAGCGGGAGAAGTATGGCGTCGCGACGCGGATAGCGCGTGCAAAGCCACTGGAATCTTTCTTCGACTTCAGGGGAAAACGCGTACGACACTTTAGTCCTCCACACTCTTCATGACAGTGTTACCAAAGGGATCAAAAACCTGATCGGACTCCGAAGCGCCGGTGTACTCTTGGCGGTAATCCGCAACGAAATCTTTGCGAAGGGGATACCCAACAAAAACTTCGGGCAACAAAATCCGTCGCTGGTCGGGGTGACCTTCGAACTCAATTCCGTACATATCGAAAACTTCGCGCTCGAGCCAATTGGCGCCGAGCCAAAGATCACAAATGCTTTGCACTTTGGGTTGAATGACTTCTTCTAGCGGCACGATCACTGAGCAGCGAATGCGCGCTTCCATGGAAATGAGTTCATACACGATGTGAAAACGCGGGGTGCTTGGAGCGTTGTCATAAGCCGTCAAGTCCGCAAGGTGATCGAAGGCGCCCACGGGAAGCGACTTGAGTGCTTTCAGAAGATCCTTCACGTCATCACGTCCAATAGAAATTTCGATCTCTCCCGGAGCGGATTCGCGTTCACTAAGAATCTTATCGGTAAACTGCGTTTTGATTTGCTGGTACCAAGCGGGCATTTCCATTATCGCTCCCATTCAATGGCTTTAACTTTGAGTTCGTACCAGAGCCCCAGCACGAAGAAGAACATGAAAAATCCCAAAAGTCCCAGAACAATCGGACCCACAACAACCAACTGCTTCCAGGCTATCGCCACCGGCATCAGAAACGCGGCCTCGAGATCAAAGAGCAAGAAGAGAATCGCAACCAAGTAGTACTTGATACTCACCCGGTCGCGCGCATTGCCCGCAGGGGGCATGCCGCATTCATAGGTTTCGATTTTGGGTCCGTAAAGGCGGCTCGGCCCCATGAAATACGCGATAAACAGCATCGCTCCAGCAACCACGCTCGCAAACACCAGCATCACGAGGATCGGTGCAATTGTTTCGGATCCGTTCATTCTTACAGCCTCAACTTTCGAGGTTGATCGCGGCCGCAGGACTAGCCCGCGAACACGCTCAACATGTCACGGACAAGGTTCATCAAGGGCTCCCAATAGAGTCCGAGGATCAAATTGGGAACGGCCAAGAGAACGATAAACACCTGGCTGGAGCGCGATTCAAACGGAGTTTTTCCTTGTGGGAAAGGCAACTGAGGGGCCTCGAGGATCATGGCCTTCGCGATCTTTACGTAATAGTAGAGCGAGATGACGGAGTTGAGTCCGGCGATAAGTGCGAGCCCGTACATCTCACGACCCAAAACAGCGTTGAACAGATAGAACTTGCCGATGAATCCTGCAAGTGGGGGAAGTCCCGTGAGCGAGAACAAGAACACCGCCATACAAATCGCGTAGAGGGGACGCCGCTGAACCAGTCCCTTGAAGTGCTGGAGATCGTCTCCACCAAGAGTGTCTTCCACTTTGCCTGCGACCCAGAAGGCTCCGACGTTCATGAGACAGTAGATCACCATGTAGAACATGATTGCTTCTATGCCTGCGGCTGTCTGAGTGGTGAGGCCCATCAGCATATACCCGGCGTGCGCGATCGATGAGTACGCAAGAATCCGTTTTACGGAGGTCTGCCCAAGAGCCGCCAAGTTTCCCATGAACATTGTGAAGGCGCTTGAGATAATGAGGAACTGTGTCCAGTTAAAGGCGCTTGTCACATGGAAGCCAAGCGCAGTTGGATCGGTCAAATTAGAAACCGCCAGCTCAGAGCCATCCAGGTTTTGGCCAAAGCCCACCACGAAAAAGCGAATAAGGAGTCCGAGGCCCGCAGCCTTTGGGGCCACGGAGAGAAGCGCCGAAACGGGAGTGGGAGCGCCTTCGTAAACGTCGGGAGTCCACATATGCATCGGGGCCGCGGAAATCTTGTATCCGAGCCCGGCGAACGTCATGAGCACTCCCACCCATAGAAGCAGCGGAGCGGAGGCTCCGTCGGGCGTTGCAAAAAACTCACGAAGTCCCGTGAGCGTGAACTGTCCGGTAACTCCAAAAACCAGGCTCATGCCGAAGATCATGATCGCCGAAGCCATCGAGCCGTAAACCACATACTTCAGAGAAGCCTCAACAGACTTTCCGTCTTCGCGTTTGAAGCCCGCCAGCGTGTAACTAAGAATCGAAACGGTTTCGATCGCGAGATAGATCATGAGGAAGTGGTTGGCCGAAGCCATAAAGCAAAGACCCGTCGCGAGCGCCAAAACGATCGAATAGTACTCGGGACGGCGATCTGCCTTGATCTCTTTGGACGTGTGGCTCATCACCAGGACAATTGCGGTTGCAAATACCGAGAAAGCCCCGAAGAAAGTGGCCAGTCCGTCGTGCGCGATCATGCCCGAGAACAAATCCTGCGCGGGCTTCTCGGCGAGACCCAAGAAAAGCCCAAACGCCACCAAGAGACTCAGCATCGAAGTCCAGAACTGGAAGGCCTTGTTGCGAACCCAAAGACCCGCGACAAGGATAAACAAACTTCCAAAGGTGAGGACGAGTACGGGACTGACGCCTAAAAGGGATCTCATATCAGTTGTAGACCTCGAGCAGCTTGCCAATAGTTTCGCGTACGAAATTCAGCATAGGCTGTGGGTAAAGACCAATCGCTAGACAAAGGAAACCAAGCGGCGCGACGACAATCCATTCGCGCAGTGTAGGCTCTGCGATGTGTTCGGCCGGAACCAAGACTCCGGAGTGATGGTCTTTTTCAAGAGTAGTGTAGGGGCCGAGGAACACCCGCTGTGCCATCCAAAGAAGATAAGCAGCGCCCAAAACAACGCCGATCGACGCAATCATTGTTTCTGTCTTGTAGGCTTGGAAAGCTCCGATAAAGACGAGCGCCTCCGAGATGAATCCATTCAGACCCGGGAGACCCAAGCTCGCGAAAATTGCTACAGTCCACGCTGCCGTGATCCAGGGAGCTTTCTGAGCGATGCCACCGAAACCGGGCTTGCCTTGAGGAGTCACGATATAGCGATGGTGAAGACGGTCGTAGAGAATTCCTACGAGCATGAACATCATTGCAGCAGAAAGACCATGGTTAAACATCTGAAGGATGGCCCCTGCCATCGCATCGGGCTTGAAGACCGCAATGCCAAGGATGCAGTATCCCATGTGACTCACGGAGCTGTAGGCAACGAGCTTCTTCAAATCCGTTTGGGCCATCGCGCAGAGCGCTCCGTAAATGATGTTGATCAGACCGAGAATAACCATCACATAGGAGAAGTACTTCGTGGCCTCAGGCAGGATTGCAAAGTTTACGCGAAGGAGCCCGTAGACACCCATCTTAAGAAGAACGCCTGCAAGGATAACAGAAACTGCAGTCGGAGCCTGAACGTGAGCCCAGGGTAACCAGGTGTGGAAAGGGAAGATCGGCACTTTGATTGCAAAACCCACGAAGAGCAGCCACCAAACCGTCTTGTCGAAGGGCAGCTGGAAGCCAAAGATATTGATCGTGTACTGAGTCCAATCGCGGCCCGCCAATTCCAAGATGTTGAAAGTAGGGATACCGGCGCCTTCGGGGCCCTTGCTGTACATATAAAGAGCGATGATTCCAAGAAGCATCAGTGCGCCGCCAAAGAGTGTGTAGAGGAAGAACTTAATCGCCGCGTACTCTTTGCGCTCGCCGCCCCATATCCCCACGAGGAAGTACATCGGTAGGAGCATCACTTCCCAAAACACGTAGAAGAGGAAGAAGTCGAGAGCACAGAACACACCCATCATGCCCACGTGGAGCAGCAAGTACATGGTGAAGTACCCCTTCACCATTTTCTTCACGTTCAAACTCGCGAAGACTGCAAGGAAGCTGATCAAAGCGGTAAGAATCACCATCAAGACACTGATTCCGTCGATACCCATGTGGTAGTTCACGTTGAGCGAAGTGATCCAAGAGAATTTCTCTTCGAACTGAATTCCCGAAGAGGTCCGGTCAAACGCCGCAATGATATTGAAGCTCAGCAAAAAAGGAACTGCCGTCGAAATGGCGGCAATGCCCTTGATGAGGGTTTCTTTTGTCTTGGGGGTGAGGGCAATTGCAATCACTCCGAGAATTGGGAAAAACGTCATCCAAGAAAGAATATGGCCCATAGATCAAACAACCCCTCTGAATAGAAATAGCAACATGAGAGCGACGACAGCGACCATCAGGTAGCGCTGAACCTTACCGTTTTGTAAATGACGCAAACTTGAGCCGATTGCCGTCGGGAAAGCTCCGCCCGCCCCGTCAACCATGACTCCGTCGATAACCATGTCATCGAAGATGCCGGAGGCTTTTTGACCGACCATCGTGGCGTCTTTCCAGCCATCGACCATCACGCGGTCGATGACAGCGTCATCAAATTTGGCGTTCTTGTCTGAGAACGGAAGGAAGATCTTTTTGATCAGAACCTTGATGTAGAAAGCGTCGAAGTAATACAGATTGTCGATCGCCCTTTGAACAAAGCGAGGCCAGAGGCTCTCGAGCTTAGCTGCGCTGATCTTTTTGGAACCGTAGACCAAATAGCTAAAGAGGATTCCAGCACCTGCCAGAATAATAGAGAGAATCATTGTGGGCACGTGAGCGTGGTGAGCGGCTTCTTCAAGTGCAAGGCGCGACCCTTCAGCGCCTTCCACCATGGGCGCTGGATTGAGTTTTAAGATCCACTCGTTGGCGCTTCCAAAAATCTTATCGAAACCCAGTCCCGTAATGGATCCCGTATAAACGACACAGAACGAGAGGCTAGCTAGGATTGCGAGCGGCAGCCACATGTTCCAAGAAACTTCATGAGCTTCATCATAGTGGTGATGATCGTGGGGCTCTCCCCAGAACGTCATGAAGATGAGACGGAACATATAGAAGGCGGTCATGGCAGCCGTCGCAAAACCGAAGAACACGAGCAAATAATGCTGCGGGTGCAGATGAGCGTAGCCCATGACGTTCCCCAGGATGAGGTCCTTCGAAGCAAACCCGCTAAAACCCGGCACTCCCGAAATGGCTAGAGTTGTGATGAGCATACAGGCGAACGTGATCGGCAGCTTTTTCTTGAGGCCACCCATGTGTCGCATATCTTGCTCATGGTGCATGGCATAGATCACCGCGCCCGACGCCATGAAAAGGCACGCCTTGAAAACAGCGTGCGTGATCAAGTGGAAGAATCCCACCGAGTAGGCCCCGACCCCAAGAGCAAGAACCATGTAGCCAAGCTGTGAGAGTGTCGAGTACGCGAGCACCTTCTTGATGTCGTTTTGTTTGATGGCAAGAATGGCCGCGAAGAAGCAAGTAAAGCCGCCGACATAAGCCACGATCGGAAGAACGCCGCCGTACTCGAGCATCGGGAAAATGCGGATAATAAGATAGATGCCCGCAGAAACCATCGTCGCCGCATGGATGAGCGCAGAGACAGGAGTAGGACCTTCCATCGCGTCAGGGAGCCAAATCTGAAGCGGAAACTGTGCGGATTTTCCGACAGTCCCGATAAAAATACCGAGACCAATAAAGAAGGCCGCCGAGACACCCACGATCGTCTCAGTAGAGAAAGCCCCGGAGTTGATTCCGGCGTAAACATCGTCGAAGCGGAAGGACTTCAAAATCGCAAACATTGCGAGAAGACCGAGGAAGAGACCGAGGTCGCCGACCCGAGTGGTCATGAAAGCCTTGAGGGACGCGTTCGCGGCCGAAGGCTTGTGACGATAGAAGCCAATAAGAAGATAAGAGCAAAGCCCCATCACTTCCCAGCACATAAAGAGCGAGAAAAAGTTATCCGAGATCACGAGCCCAAGCATCGCAGCGGTAAACAGCGAAAGATAAGAAAAGAAGCTCGTGTAACGGTAGCCATCTTCGGGCTTTCCGTGGTGATCGCGCATGTAGCCCGTGGAGAAGAGATGAATCAGGGTCGCGCAAAGAGTGACCATAAGAAGCATCGTCGCAGAAATGTTGTCCAGGCGAACACCCATCTCGAGCTTCCAGGGCACATTCAGAGTCGAAAGATCCATCCAGGCCCAGGTTTTCTGAACAACCCAAGCAGGATCGAAACTCGACCACATCTCCCCAAAAATGCGAAGTGCGCACAAGAAGGATCCAAAAATTGCGCCGGTGCTGAGCCAATCTCCCTGGCGGGGAAGGCGGTCTCCAACCACCGTTAGAATGAAATAGGCTGAGAGCGGGAGCAGGACGATCGCTAAAGCTAGATTCACCAACATGTCGTTCATCTCTTATATAACCCCGCTCATCCCCTCAGTTGGTCCGCGCGATCGGCATCGATTGTTTGGCGCGATCCGAAGACTCGCAAGACAATCGCCAGCGCCACGGCGGCCTCAATAGCAGCTAGAACAATGATAAATAGACTGAAGATGTGTCCATGGAGCCAGCTGTCGTTGGCGATCACGCCCTTGCGCAGAGCCTGAAAAGCCACGAAGTTCAGGGCTGCGCCGTTGAGCATGAGCTCCACGCCCATAAAAATTCCGATAGCGCTCCGGCGTGCAAGCGCTGCAATCAGGCCAAAGGAAAAGAGCAGAAGAGCGAAAATGAGATACGCCGGAAGATATGTCGCAAGGCCAGCCATTTTCAGTCTTCTCCCAGTCTTTCGAGATCTTCGTCGATTTTTTTCATTTTGAGGGCCGGGCGCGCGATGATCACGGCACCAATCAGTCCCGAAAGCAGCACAACAACCACATATTGAAACACCAGGGCGTAGGGTCCCACGAGGGCCCAACCCATCGCTCGCGATGTGGGCTCGAAGTCGGGCTTGGTTGCGCCCGACCAATCCGCGCTCAGCGTAATCTTCACGAGACCCGCGAATGTAATCGCCGCGGCCAGAGCCGGGAGGAAATATTTCTTGGCTCCTTCAAAAAACCGTCTCTTATAGATGTCTTCCGACATCATGACCGCGAAGAGGATGACGATCAGAATGCCGCCGACATAAATGATGAGCTGCGCGGCGGCCAGGAAGTCAGCCCCTAGCGCTCCATAAAGACCCGCAACCGCCACAAGTGACCCGATCAACGAAATCGCCGCATAGAGAATGTTGGGATGAAAGGCTGTAAAAAAAGCGGCCGCTCCGCCCAGCAAAAAACAAAACGCAACAAAAAGGTCTGAAACTGCCATTAGGACACCCCAAGAACCTGTCCGAGCAACTGGAGCAGACTGCGGCCACCAAAGGCCCAAGTCCAAACCGCCGCTCCGATAAGGTTAAAGAACGAAATCGGAATCAGATATTTCCAACAAAGATTCATGAGCTGGTCTACGCGGAGACGAGGTAGCGTCCAGCGAAGCCACATCACCACGAAGACCAGCACCGAAACCTTAAACAAGAAGACGCCAATCATGAGCACCGACTGAACGAGAGGATTGAGATCCAGCTCGCCCACACTGAGCCCGATATCAAGAGACTGTAGATTGAAGAACGGCACATGCCAGCCACCAAGGAAAATCGCGGTCGCTATGCAGGCAAAGAGAATCACGTCTGCAAATTCCGAAAGAGCATAGAGCCCGAAACGCATCCCGCTAAACTCTGTATTGAAGCCGCTCACAAGCTCTGATTCCGCCTCGGGAAGGTCGAAAGGAGTGCGATTGCATTCCGCGAGTGCCGCTGTGAAATAGATGAAGAAGTTCACGAAGAGAAAGGGATTATGGAAGACGTTCCAAAAATGTCCTTCGCCACCGGGAGTCGGCCAGGCCTGCTGAGCAACGAGTTGATGCAGGCTCATGGAACCACAGACGGTGATGATGCTCAGAACCGATAGGCCCAAGGGAATTTCGTAAGACACGATCTGCGCAGCGCCGCGCATGCCGCCAATCAGAGACCACTTGTTGTCCGAAGACCAGGCTCCGAGAAGAACTCCCAGCGAGACCAGCGAACCGAGAGCCATCGCGTAGAAGACACCGATATCCAGGTCAGCACCGATGATGTAAGCGGAGAACGGAACGGCCGCAAAGGCCCCGAAAGAACCCGCCATGACGAGAGAGGGTGCGAAGTTGTAAATCCAACGATCCGCGTTCTTCGAAATTGAGTCCTCTTTGAGGAACATCTTAATTCCGTCCGCAAAGAACTGGAGCAAGCCAATGGGGCCAACCCGGTTGGGGCCAATGCGCTCCTGGAAGTCCGCAGCAACCTTACGCTCGAGATAGGTGCAGAATCCACCCACCGGCATCGCAAACAAAAGAAGGACGATAACCGCCGAAAGAATTGAAAAGAGGGCCATGGGAATGCCCGTGCCCAAAAGCTGGTTTATGCCGCTGAGAAATTCCGCAAGACTCATTGAGGCGCCTTTTCTAGGGTTTCAAGATGTTTACGACGATCTTCGGCGTCACGAACCCAGTCGATATCGCCCGTTTTCCACTCGTACACCAGGCCAATAAAAAGAACGCCGAGGAAGGCAAACGCGAGGGCAAAAACCTGAGCCGCCGTATTGCCCCCGATGTCGATCGCCTCACGAAACAAAAGAAGGACCGGAAAAAGCAGGGCGACTTCGACGTCGAAGACGAGGAAGACAATCGCCACAAGGTAAAAGCGGTTGTTGAACATGACATAGGCAGAGCCCTCGGGGAGCTCGCCACATTCGTAGGTCGTCAATTTTCCTTCATGCGGAAAACTTGGACGGAAAAACTTTCCGATGAATAAAATCAGCGGAGGAAGAATTGCCGCGAGAAGGACAAATGACAGGGCGTTGCCAAACTCTTGAAGCATCCCTGAATTTCTACCATAGGTTTCCAAAGTGACAACTCTATGTCGCTGGAAAAAATTGAATCCTAACAAGCACCTAGAGCGCAGCTTGAGGCCTCCAAAACCCAACATTTATTCCGCCTCAAACCTTCACGCAGACAGGGACTAAGCCCCGCAGGCCACGGCTCCATGCCGCAGGGCGGCTAATTTCTCTGGAGACTCTTAAGCGCTTGAAGTTCCAATCAATTACCTTGAAAGTGGAGGGCTCACGCGAGGAGGGCTCCGGACTTTGACATCGCGCTATCTGGGAAAATTGCCCAACCTCAGCGCTGTTGCGTGGGAGCTTTGGCACGGCACACGTGCACCCCGGAGCCACTGGGTTCTCGTTCCGGACCTTGATTGGGCCGAGAGCCTGCGAGACGATATCTTGTCCTGGGACGCTCATCTTGCCGTTTCAATATTGCCTCCTTTTGAAACGGACCTTCTCCGAAACCGCGGACCGGCGTCGACCACCCGGTGGGAGCGACTCAAGGCTCTCACATTTTCCCTAGAGAACCCAAAAACCCGCCACCTCATTCTCATCCCATCCGCAGCACTTGCCCAAAAGACTCCCGACTTTGATTTCTTTTCGCAACATTCTTTCCCCTTAAAGGTCGGGGCTCCGATCGACCGCGAGGCCCTTCGCGAAAGCCTTGCAGCGCGGGGTTATCTTCCCTCCGAACTTGTTGAGAATCCCGGACAGTTTGCGCTTCGTGGCGCTGTCATGGATCTTTTCCCTTCGACGCACCTCTCCCCGGTTCGGGTCGAAATTCTCGACGATGCGGTCGCCTCACTCAGAAGCTTTCATCCCGAATCCCAAAGAAAGCTCGGCGACCTCAAAGAGCTCGTGGTCGGCCCGGCCCGCGAGTTCGTGTTTCCTTCGGGTAAAGAAATTCCTCCCGTCCTTCAGGCGCTCAAATCCGAAATCCGCTCTCAAAAACGCAGCCTCGAGGACCGCGAGGCCCTTCTCACGCGCTTTGCACAGCAGAGCCTCTTCCAAGAAATCGACTATTGGGGACCGTTTTTGTCCGCACTTCAGGGCTGCGAGCTCGGCGGGCTTTTGGATTTTCTGCCGCGAATCGACGTCGTCATCGAGGCTCATGCACTTGAAGGAATTCTCGTCGCTTCTCTCAAAGAGATGGAGCGCGAGCTCGCGCTTGCGCTCGAAGAGGGCGAGTGGGTTCCGGAATCTTCAAAATTTCTTGTCGATCTCGAAACCCAGATGGAAAAACTCCGACGCGCGATGGCCACCTCGCCGCTTTGGCTCAGCTACAAAAAGACCTCTGGCCTCAATTATCAACCCACCGACCACACCGAATCTTCGTTGACGGGACATGACCTCCTCGACTCCGAGCTTTCTCAGTCTCGAAAAGATCACTCACAAACTCCACTGGGCCCCCTGCTTCAAGAGCTTCGTAAAAGTTTCGAAAATGGAGAATCCGTGGTGCTCGTCACGCGAAACGACGCTCAACTAGAGCGCCTGAGTTTTCTTCTAGAACAACATGGAATCCTACTCGCCCCGCCTTCGCCCGCGTTGAACTGGACGGAGTCCTCAAGTGAAGCCCCTCGAGCTGTTGGCCTCATCAGCGGTCAGACCACAGGGTTCCGCGATCCCGAAAGGCGCTGGAACTTCATCACCGGCGACACAATTTTTGGGACCAAGAAGAAGCGTTCCAGTCCAAAAACCCCGCGCAAGAGCACCCGCTCAGTCTTAAGCGGTGAGTTCGCCCTCTTTGACTTGAACGCGGGCGACCACGTCGTCCACATCGAACACGGCGTGGGTCGCTATATGGGCCTCAAGATCATGGATTTCGCCGGCATCCCAACGGAGCTTGTCGAGATCGAATACAAAGACGGCAACAAGCTCTTTGTTCCAGTCACGCGCCTGAGCCTCATCCAAAAACACTCCACCGCCAACGAGGGAGTCGCCCTCGATCGCATGGGCGGACAAACCTGGCAGACAAAACGCGCCAAAGTCAAAAAAGAACTCCAGTCGATCGCGGGCGAGTTGCTTCATCTTTACTCGATTCGTTCTCTAGCTCGAGGCCCCGAGATCAAACCCCCCAAGGAGACTCTCGAAGCGTTTGCCGCAAGCTTCCCTTACTCTGAGACCGAAGATCAGATGAAAGCCATCCAAGACTGTCTTCGCAACATTGAGGGTCCCCAGCCGATGGACCGTCTTGTTTGTGGCGACGTGGGCTACGGAAAAACCGAGGTCGCCCTTCGAGTCGCTCACGCTGCGATCGCAAGCGGTTATCAAGTCGCTGTGCTTGTGCCCACGACGCTTCTCGCGGTCCAGCACGAGGCAACATTCAGAAAACGTCTCACGCCCTTTGGATTTCGAGTGGCGGGGCTCTCTCGATTCAAAACAACGAAAGAGCGGGCCGACTCTCTCAAAGGTCTGCAGGAGGGGGTCGTTGATGTGATTGTCGGCACGCACTCTCTGCTGAGCACTGACGTGAAAATTCACAAGCTCGGACTTCTCGTCATCGACGAAGAACAGAAGTTTGGCGTCGTCCACAAAGAGAAAATCAAACGCTTGAGGAACAACGTCCACGTCCTCTCAATGTCAGCGACGCCCATTCCGCGCACCTTGAACATGGCGATGTCGGGACTCAAGGAGCTCTCCCTCATCTCGACTCCGCCCGCCGACCGCGTGAGCATCAAGACCTACATCGCCCGCAAAAATAAGGACCTCATTCGCGACGCGGTCGAAAAGGAACTCGCGCGCGGTGGACAGGTGTTCTACGTCCACAACCGCGTCCAAACGATTCTTCAGGAACTCGATTTTTTAAAAGAGCTTCTCCCTCAGGTTAAAATCGAATACGCCCACGGACAAATGGAAGAAAGAGATCTCGAGAAACGCGTTATTGGGTTTTACGAGGGACAGATCCAACTGCTTCTTACAACCTCGATCATCGAATCGGGCCTCGACATTCCCTCAGCCAATACCCTTATTGTGGATCGCGCCGATGCCTTTGGCCTTTCGCAGCTCTACCAGCTTCGCGGACGCGTGGGGCGCTCGTCGGAGCGTGGTTTCGCATACTTCATGATTCCCGAAAAGGGACAGGTCAGCGGTGATGGAGAAGAGCGCCTCTCCATTCTCGACGCCTACCAGCACCTGGGCTCTGGTTTCCATATCGCCAGCCACGACCTCGAAATGCGAGGAGCGGGTGATCTTTTGGGACGCAGCCAATCGGGCAATATCTCTGCTCTAGGATTCGACACCTACGCACAATTGCTCGAAGAATGCATCGCAGAACTCAAAGGAGAGCATCTCGAGAAGCATCTAGACCCCGACATCCAGATTCCAATCGATTCTTCGATTCCCGACTCCTACATCCCCGAAATTGGACTGCGCCTGATGGCTTACCGACGCCTCGCAGCTTCGACAACGGAAGATGAAATTGAGCAAATTGCCGAGGAGATTGAGGATCGTTTTGGTTCGCCACCAAGCAGCGTACAAAACCTCTATCTGCTGATGCGAATCAAGTGTCAGCTTCGCCGCTTGGGAATCCGCGCCGCCGTGGCCTCGCGCTCAGGAGTTTCTTTGACATTCGACGATCAAACTCCTGTTGATCCGCAGAAGATGGTCGAGAGCATTAAGCGTTATCCTGCGCACTACCAGCTCAGCCCCGACGGAAAACTGCTGATCAAGCGACCCGCGAACGCCACCCAAGCCTTGGATGTTGTGCGCGGCGTTGAAGGTGCTCTAGCCCAACTCGAATCGTGGTGCTCCTGAGCCTAGCGCCTGGCAGGGCCCTCTGTTAACATCTAGAAAGCAAAAGAAGTTTTGGAGGCTCGACAAATGATTTCATCCCCATTGCACCGGTCCATTCTCGCGACCCTGCTCCTCGCTAGCGGCGTCCAAGTTGCGTCGGCTCAGCAAGCAGCCGCTCCCGCCAACAACGGCAAGGTTCTCGTTCGCGTCAACGAGGTCAGCATCTCGCTGGATGAATTCAACCGCCGCTACGAGCAAAACTCAAAGCTCGTCCCTGGAGCGACTCCCTCGAAGCAAGATGTCCTCAAAAACATCATCTACTTTGAGCTCGCCACACAAGAAGCCCGACGCCTCCGAATTCACCAAGAGCAGGCCCTCAAGGATCAGTTCGACATTCTTCTTTATCAAGCGATCATTCGTCGCTTCGTCCAACCCAAGGTCGACTCACTCGAAATTTCTGAGTCCGAGGTCCGCAAGTACTACGACTCCAATCCTCTCTTGCGCACAAGCCACATTATTCTCCTGAGCAAGCCTGGAATGAGCGAAACCGAGCTCAAAGATCTTCGCAAGCGCGCCCAAGACATCCTCGGAATCGTGCGCTCAAACAAAAAATCTTTCGAAGATTACGCCCAACAGTACTCGGAAGGTCCTTCCGCTAAGACGGGCGGAGACGTGGACTGGGGGGCGCGTCACAAGTTGTTGCCCGAATTCTACGAAGCGGCACTCAAGCTAAAAAACATCGGCGACGTGAGTGATCTCGTGGAAACCCCCTACGGTATTCACATCATTAAGCTCACGGGCCGCCGTCCCTACGCAGAGATGGATGCCGTCTACAAAGACTTCGCCGTTCGCACTCTGCGCGAAAGCAAGGGCCAAGACCTCTTCAACGCGTACTTCGACGGACTTCGTAAAAAAGCCAAAGTTACCGTGAACGAAGATCTCATCAAATAGCGCTTGAGCATTCGGCTCCAGAGTTCTACTTTCGGGGGGGTGAAAGCACATTCACTCCCCCTTCGTTTTTCTTTTTTCTTGGTCTTCCTCGCTTTTCAAGCTCAAGCCAAAACCCTTGACCGCGTGATGGCGGTTGTAGGCACCGAGCCCATTCTGCAAAGTGAGGTGGAAGATCGCCTTTCGCTCATCCAACGCAGTCCCGTTTATTCCAACATTCTTGGCCTCAACCCCAAGAGCGTCGATCAAGGCTCCGTGCTGGAGATGATGATCGAAGAAAAGATTCTTGCTGCCGTGACCGAAGAAATGAAAGCCACTGTCGCCGATATCGACGTGCAGAAGCAGGTCGACTCGATCGCCAAATCCAACAACATCACGCGCAAGCAACTCGAAGCCTCTCTCAAGAGTGAGGGAATCCCCTTCGAGGCCTACGCAAATAACATTCGCATGCAGCTTCAAAAGCGCACGATTTTCGATAGAGAACTCCGTGCTGCGGGAGGTGTTGGTGAGAACGAGCTTCGCAACCTCTACCAAAAGCGCGCCACGCGCGAATTTGAACTCATTTTGCTCGAAGCCCCCAAGGCTCAGCAAGCGTCCACACTGAAGTCCTTCAAGGCCGGAACAAGCAGTTGGTCTGAGCTCAGCAAAAAATTCCCCACAACTGAACTTGGCTGGGTCCAGCCTTCAAGCCTAAAGGCTTCGCTCGCCAAAGCCGTCGTGTCTGCAAAAGGCGGCCAGCTTATCGGGCCCCACCAGGTGGGCAAGGTCTCTGCGCTGATCTACGTCGCGGCCGAGCGTGTCGGGTCGGATGAAGAATTTGAAAAAGTAAAAGATCAGCTCTCCGGCGAACTTCAAGCGCAGAATTTCGGAAGCCGTTTTGCTTCCTGGCTCGAAGCCAAGAAAAAAGAAATGCATATCGTGGTGAACAAATGAGCAGCGCCTTTCGCGAATACGACATCCGCGGCATCGCAGACCGTGACCTCAGCGACGATTTTGTTTGGGCTCTGGGACGCGCTCTCGGCGATCTGATTCGCTCAAAAGGAAACACTCGCACTTACGTGGGTCAGGACGTGCGTCTATCAAGCCCTCGTTTAGCTCGCGCTCTTTCCGAAGGACTCCAAGCATCGGGAATCGAAACCCGAGTCTTGAGTCCCGGACCCACTCCGTTGCTTTACTTCATGGCCTATAAGCCAGAGTCCGACTTCGAAACACGTTCCGGGATCATGATCACAGGCAGTCACAATCCCGCTGAGTACAACGGGTTCAAGATGGTTATTGCCGGCAGCACGCTTCACGGCGACACGATTCAGTCCCTCGCCGCTCCCGTGGCCCAGTACCGAATGCAGTTCCAAGGCCTCAGCTCTCCCGAACCAGAGCTTCATCATGTGTATTCTCGCTACGTCGGAACAATTGCACCCACACTCAAGCTCGGTCGCAAACTGCGCGTGGTCCTCGACGGGGGCAACGGCGCTGGAGGTCCTCTCGGTCTCGAGTTCTACAAAGCGCTGGGTTGTGAAGTTATTCCTCTCTTCTGCGATCCCGATGGCCGCTTCCCCAATCACCATCCCGACCCCACGGTTCCCAAGAACCTCGTTGACCTCCAGAAGAAGGTGCTCTCCGAAAAGGCCGATCTCGGCATTGCCTTCGATGGTGACGCAGACCGCATCGGTGCCGTGAGCGCCAGTGGACAGATTCTCTTCGGCGATCACTTGGTCCTCTATTTCGCGCGCGACATCCTCAAGGACCTGCCCGGATCGACCATCATCTCCGAGGTCAAAAGCAGTCAGATCCTCTATGACACACTCGCCAAATGGGGCGCCAAACCCGTGATCTGGAAAACGGGACACAGTCTTATCAAAGCGAAACTCAAAGAAACCCACGCGGCTCTCGCTGGCGAGATGTCGGGGCACATGTTCTTTGCGCATCGCTACTATGGTTACGATGACGCCCTTTATGCGGGGGCGCGGCTCATGGAAGGCCTCAGCCTCAGGACTGAGTCTCTCGACGAGTTTCTTGCGAGCCTCCCTCCCGCGATCAACACTCCCGAAATTCGTGTCGATTGTCCCGACGAGAGGAAATTTGGCATCGTGGAACGTTTCATCGCTCAAGCAAAGGCGAAGTACGGGAGCGATGTCCTCGATATCGACGGTGCGCGGGTCAAGATGTTTGGGGGTTGGGGCCTGCTGCGTGCGTCAAACACACAGCCCGTCCTCGTGCTACGCTTCGAGGCGCCCAACAAAGCTGCCCTACAGCAGATCAGAGATGAATTCGCGACGGTTTTGAAGTCCATCGACGCCTCGGTTGAAGTACCAGAAGCCTGATTCAGGCGTGAACTCTCACACCTGGCGGAGTTGCCCTTATTCGACTAGGCTTTAAGGCCAATGTCTGAACTGGATCCGATTGTTATTCGCGGCGCTCGCGAGCACAATCTCAAGAATATTAACGTTGATATTCCAACGCAGAAGCTCGTCGTTATTACGGGCCCTTCCGGTTCCGGCAAATCTTCGCTCGCTTTTGACACCCTTTTTGCTGAAGGACAGCGCCGCTACATGGAGAGCCTTTCGGCGTACGCGAGACAGTTCATGGAACAACTCGCTAAGCCCGATGTCGACTGGATCGACGGGCTTTCTCCAGCCATTTCGATCGAGCAAAAAACAATTTCGTCTCACCCCCGGTCGACAGTGGGGACTGTGACGTCCATCTACGACTTTGTTCGCTTACTTTATGCTCGGGTTGGCCAAGTCCACGATCCGGATTCGGGGGAGTCGCTTCGAGCTCTCGACGAAGAAGAAATCGTGCGCAAGGTCGATAAGCTCGGCAAGGTTGACGATCGCCTTCATCTTTTTGCTTCTGTCGTTCGCGGCAAAAAAGGCGAATACCTGCGCGAGTTCGAACAATGGCGTCGCATGGGTTTCTCGAAAGTTCGAATCGACAAAAAACTCCACGATCTTTTCGACCCCATTCTTATCAACAGGAACCAGCACCACGACATCGACATTCAGCTCGATTCGATCCAGCTGGGGAAAAAAGACTGTGAACAACGTATTCTCGACGCCCTGAAAATCTGCGACAAGGTTGCCGAAGGGTGGCTCAAGGTTGTTCATAAAGACTCTGGCGAAGAGCATCTCTTCGGCAAAAAGATTGCCCTTCCCGCGAGCGGACGCAGCTTCCCCGACCTCGAACCTCGCCTCTTTTCGTTCAACTCGCCTTATGGCATGTGCAAAAAATGCAAAGGACTCGGGCTCGTTGAAGGCGCCAAACCTGCCGCCAGCAAAGTCAAAAAATCCCGTAGCTCCGAAGAAGAAGACGCCGAAGACTTCGGAGATGAAGAGATCTTTGTTGAATGCGCCGACTGCAAAGGCGCCCGCCTCAACCCCGACGCACTCAGCGTAAGTTTTGCGGGCCGCAACATCCACGAATTCTGCTCCGACAGCGCAAGTGAAGTGCTCTCTTGGCTCGATATGCAAAAGTCGAAGCTCGAAAACCCTGTTGCCCTTCGTCTTGTTGACGAAATTTCCGAGCGGCTGCGCTTCCTGGACAATGTGGGCGTGGGCTATCTTTCTCTGAGTCGCCGTTCCTCCACCCTTTCGGGCGGAGAAGCTCAACGCATTCGTCTCGCGACTCAGCTTGGAACACAACTTTCCGGCGTGCTCTATGTTCTTGATGAGCCTAGCATTGGGCTGCACCCAAAAGATCATCAAAAACTTCTCACAAGCCTCAAGGGCCTCCGAGATCTTGGCAATTCGGTCATCGTTGTCGAGCACGATGAAGAAACCATGCTTGCTGCAGACTACCTCATCGAGGTGGGTCCCGGCGCAGGCGTCCACGGCGGCAACATCATCGCAGAAGGAAGTCCCGAGAAGCTCATCAAAGGAAATCTCTGCGCATCTGCCGAATATTTGTCTGGCAAGCGTCTTGTCTCCGAGAAAAGACCGCGCCGCAAGGGAAGCGGTCAATGCATTTCCTTGAGCGGTGCAACGGGACACAACCTGAAGAACGTCGATGTTGATTTGCCTCTCGGTCGCCTCGTTCTCTTTACGGGAGTCAGTGGATCCGGAAAATCTTCGCTCGTTCGCCACACTCTTGAAGCCGCTATCGCTAAAAAGTTTTATCGCTCTCTCGCCGAACCCCTTCCTCACAAGAAGATCGAAGGCCTCGACCACATCGACAAACTTGTGCGCGTTGACCAAAAGCCGATCGGCCGCTCCCCGCGCTCTAACCCCGCCACCTACACGGGACTGTTTTCTCCGATTCGATCGATCTTTGCCCAAAGCCCCGATGCTCAGATCCGGGGTTACACCCCTGGCACCTTCTCCTTCAACGTCAAAGGCGGGCGCTGCGACAACTGCGAAGGCGGCGGGCGCATTAAGGTCGAGATGCACTTCCTCCCAGACGTTTATGTTCCTTGTGAGGTCTGTAACGGGGCCCGCTATCGCAGAGAAGTTCTCGAAGTTCGATTCAAGGGGAAATCGATTTCTGACGTACTTGAGATGTCGATTGAAGAAGCGCTCGCGCTGTTCGAGAATCAGTATCTCGTCGAACCCAAGCTACGCACCCTCACCGAGGTAGGCCTGGGATACCTCAAACTCGGCCAGGCCGCGACCACTCTTTCCGGCGGCGAAGCTCAGCGCATTAAGCTTGCCAAAGAACTCTCAAAAAAGAGCACCGGCAAAACCCTCTATCTCCTCGACGAGCCCACGACAGGCCTCCACTTCGAAGACATCAAAAAACTCCTCGATATTTGCCATCGTCTTTGTGACCTCGGCAACACCGTTGTCATTATTGAACACAACCTCGACGTGATTGCGGCATCCGACTGGATCGTTGAGCTCGGCCCTGAAGCCGGAAAAACCGGCGGCTACGTGACTTTCGAGGGAACCCCCGAAGACCTCATTAAGAAGCCCGAATCATCTAATACAGGCTCTTTCCTGAAGGACTTCTTCGGCAGGAGAGGCTGGCTCTAAGTCCGGCCCAGCTTAACTCGATCTTAACTTGTGCGTCTGTTGCTTGATCCTATATCCTCGGGAGAACTGGGGGATAGATGGGTCTATTTTCAAAAACTTTTCTTATGGTTTTGATCGGAGCCGGTCTGGTCCAAGCGGCTCGCGCCGACAATATCCTCGAGGGGTTTCTTGCCCGAGGCGACTCTTCTCAGCCCGTTCTCATTGATCCCGAGTTTGCAGATGTCGGTCCTGACCAGGAGAACTCTGTCGGCTCCTATTACGGAGTTGCTCTCTATGATCTCAATAAAAAGATTGCTTCGTTTGCGCCCGAGGGGACCAGCGAAAATGAATCCAAAGCCTCGCGCGACAATGCGGACAGAGGGCTTCGTGAAATGATCCTGAAGGCTAAGGCGGCCAATAAGGATTCCAAGAATTCTATGAAATCCTATCTCCTCTACGTCGACAACGGCGTACAGGTCATCGAAGTTAAGAAGAACGATCCCACCGCTCTAGAAAAAATTGTGAAAGAGCTCCAGGCCGAATCGGCCCGTCGGAAATACGAAGCCTCTGACGAATACAAAGAACGCATGGCCGCCAGACAAGAAATCTGGAATGAGTCCAAAAAGCCCAGTGGCAAGTCCGGCCACTAGACTTCTTCGATTTTTAGAACAAAACAGATACCAAGTGCTCTTTGCCGTCATCGGTGAGGGGCACGTTGACAGCGATCGGACTCTGAGATTCTTTGGCGCGCTTGGCGGTGATTCGATATCTGCTCGTTTTCCATCTGTAAAACACTTCGAAAGTCGCCCATCCCGCAGGCACGCTGGGCTTAATGACCAAGTGATCTCCAAAAACTTTGAGACCAAGGATAGACTCCAAACCCGCACGGTACATCCAGCTCGCAGATCCCGTGTACCAGGTCCACCCTCCACGCCCGACGTGAGGAGAGAGCGCATAAACATCGGCCGCAACGACGTAGGGCTCAACTTTGTATTTTTTTACGCCATCGGGGGTCGAGGTGTGATTGATAGGATTGAGAAGTGAATAGATCTCGCTCGCCTTGTCTGCTTCCCCCAACTCAGCGAAAGCCATCAGTGCCCAAATCGCGGCGTGAGTGTACTGCCCCCCGTTCTCACGAACGCCTGGTACGTAGCCCTTGATGTAGCCCGGTGAAGCCGTGCCCCTATCAAAGGGCGGCGTAAAAAGTTTTACCAATCTCTCTCGACGCGATACCAAGAATTCATCCACGGCAGCCATGGCCCTTCGACTGCGCTCAAGTTCACCGACGCCCGACAAAACGGACCACGATTGAGCAATCGAGTCGATTCGACATTCATCGTTGTCGTGAGAACCCATCGTGGTCCCGTCATCGAAGTAGGCGCGCCGGTACCAATCACCGTCCCAAGCATTTTTCTCAATCGCTTCTTTGAGAAGGGCACTATGTTTGATGTACTCCCCGCGGCGCAGCTCTTGTCCTCGGCCTTCAAGGACCCCAGCAAAGTCCCGGAGAATCGCTGACAAAAACCACGCCACCCAAACACTTTCGCCACGCCCCTTTGGGCCGACCTGATTCATTCCGTCGTTCCAGTCCCCAGAGCCCATAAGAGGAAGCCCGTGCTCTCCGGTCTTGAGGCTTCGGTCCAGTGCACGCGCGCAGTGTTCCCACACACTCGCCACTTCATCGAGTGTGTCCGGCTGCGTATAGGAATCATCTTGTCCTTCAGTAAGTAGAGGCGCTGTAATAAATGGTATCTGCTCGTCCCAGACACTCGTGTCGCCCGTTGTTTTCACATAAAAAATTGTGACATACGGGAGCCAGAGAAGGTCATCCGAGAACCGCGTTCGAACGCCTCGTCCCGTGGGGGGATGCCACCAATGCTGCACGTCTCCCTCGACAAACTGTCGACCGGACGCCTTTAGAATTTGCTCCCGCGCTAGCCCAGGATGAGAATAGACCAAGGCCATTACGTCCTGAAGCTGATCTCGAAATCCATAGGCTCCGCCCGATTGATAAAAGGCTGAACGAGCCCAGAGTCGACACGCGAGTGTTTGATAGAGAAGCCACCCATTCATCAAGATGTTCATTGCCACGTCTGGCGTGCGTACCGTCACGGCTCCAAGAGTCTCTTCCCAAAAGGTCTTCACTTTTCTAAACGCAACATTGGGCTCATCGGCATCTCGATATTTTGTGACAAGCGCGCGAGCCACTTCTGCCGACTCTGCTTGACCGTGCAAAACGACTAACTCGCGCTCTTCGCCGCCCTGGAGTTCAAAGTGATGCCTCAGAACAGTGCAGGGGTCGAGCCCCGCACCCACAGACTGCGACAGAGATTCCGCCCTCATGCCAGCTGGCCTTGTCAGGCTCCCGTGGGGCCCTAGAAACTCATGTCGATCGCAGGTAAATTCACCAAATCCATCGACGAGGTCCATGAAGGCCACGCGTCCGTTGAATTCATTGTTGAAGGCGTTTCGCGCAAAAATCGCTCCGGTCACAGGGTCTACCTCTGTGGTGACAAACGGGGCCGACACCGAACGATCCGTCCCGAGCACCCACTCCACATAGGCGCTCAGAGAAAGCTTCCGAGGGGCTCGACCGAGGTTCTTAATTTTGAGACGAGAAATTTTCAAACTGTCATCAAGCGGAACAAACAACTCCAGTTCGTGACTGAGTCCGTGTCCTACACATTCGAAGCGTGTATATCCGCGACCGTGACGAACAAGATAGGTCTCGCTACCACGGATGGGAAGCGGGGTCGCGGTCCAGTATTCGCCCGTAGATTCGTCCCTTAGAAACAAGGCTTCACCCGGCGGATCGGAAACGGCATCGTTAGACCAAGGAGAAAGTCGATTCTCGCGACTGTTAATGGACCAGGTGCATGTTGACCCCGACTCGGAAACGGAGAATCCAAATTCTCGCCGATTGGCAACAACGTTGATCCAAGGGGCGGGAGTCCAAATGCCTTCCTTGAGTACGATCACATACTCCTGCCCATCCGAACTAAAGCCGCCGGTTCCGTTGAAATACTGTAGCTCAGGAATGCGAACGCTGCCTTCGAGGCGCCTCATCGTTTTTGGCGCCCCATTCAAAATCGACTTTCGAATTTGATCGAAAGGGCGGCGTTTGAGCTGTTCGTCGAGTCGACCCTGATCGGCCCGCAGAAAGACACGCGCAATGCTTTTTAGGAGCTGCACATCCTCGGCCATCAGCAGCTCCTTGCGGCGAACAAAGATTCCACCCGGTTTGTCCGTAAGCGCCTTTGAACCACTGATTCGAATCTGCCTTTGAATTTCATCCTGCAGCGTCTGAAAATAGCTCGGCGGCCTCTCGTTTAAGATCACCAAATCAAAGACCACTCCCTTGAGTCGTAAATATTCATGAGCGTGCAAAAGTTCACGAATGAGTGCCATATCTTTTTCATCGCTCACCGAGCTTAGAACGATCGGCAAGTCCCCACCGATTCCCTGAGCCCACAAGCGGGATTGGGGCTGCGTGTTTTGAGAGAGAACACGAGAGATGGGTCTGAGAGCGGCGTCTGAATAGATGACGCGCCCGGCGAGAGCCTGAAAGACGTGAGCTCTTGCAGCAGACAGATTGAGATGTCTCAACTGAACCTGAGCATTGGTCCACGCGAGTCCAGCTTCGCGCTCAAAAATTGCTTCGTCATGATACTTGTCAGCTAGTTTTAGTGCCTCGTCACGTGACCGCGCAAAACCCGTCACAAAACACAGGCGAATTGTTTCACCCGCCTTGATCTTAACCTTTGTCCTTAGCGAGAAAGACGGGTCAAGCACCGAACCCACGCTCCCAGAAAGACGCTCCCCGCTTCTTATTGCGGCTGGCGAAAACGCCGAATTCCCTCGACCCAAAAATTGAGAGCGATCCGTTTCATATTCAAGTGGCCCAGAAATGCCACCCGAGACACAGAGAACATGAAATGCGCAGAGCTCCTCTGCCTCTATTGAGCGCGGCCTGCGGATCGCCAGCAGTGCGTTCGAGCCAGGCACACATTCCGTCTGAACAAAAAGATTGCTAAATGCCGGATGGGCAAGATCTCCCTCCTGCTTGGAGATTGCCAATTCGATGAAGCTCGTGACCTCGAGCTCGACCGCGTGAGGGCTTGTGTTGCTTAAAGAAACGCGACGAAGTTCTGCGTTGTCCTCGGGGGAGACGACGATCTCAGTGTGCGTCACGATGCCTTGGTCTTCTCGCCAGAAATCAGCCTTATCTTCAGTGAAGGTTGCCTCGTAGCGACTCGCAAAAGACGATAAGGCGTGGTGCCCTGTCGTCCAAGCGCGCCCAGCAGCTGGATCGCGGATGTAGATAAATTGTCCCCACTGGTCGCAGGTTGCGTCTTCTCTCCACCGGTTGATGGCAATGGTCCCGCAGCGCGAATAGCCGGCCCCTGACGCTGAAACGCATACCGAGTAGGAGCCGTTCGAAAGAATTTGTGTGCGTGTGAAACTCAGGTCTCCTGCTCCAAACGTGCGTGGGGTCATGGGTAGAGCAAAACTAGTTGGCAGGTCGGAAAGAAGCTCTTCCGCTCGAGGCTTAGACAGAGTCACCTCATCGGGGACCCTTTCTTGCAGTAGAAGCTCTGTTGCTTGAACCAAGGGATCGGCATGAAAACGATTTTGAACAACGAAGTTGTTCACCACATTGTTGATGGCAACCAAGCTCATTCCCTGATGGTGGGCCATGAAAGACTTGAGAACGAATTGCTGTTGCTTTGCGGGAATCCTGTCAGGCGTGTAATCTATCGCCTCATAAAATCCAAACCGACCTAAAATGCCAAGCTCTTCAAGCTGATGCAAGTTGCTAAGAGCCTCCCTGGGGCTGACCAGAGCCGCTAGCATCGTTGAGTAGGGAGACACCACGAGTTCATCACTGAGTCCTCGCTTCAGGCCGAGCCCAGGAATTCCAAAGGGCCCATACTGATAGTTCATATTGAGATCGCGAGCGTTGAAGCCTGCTTCTGAGATTCCCCACGGAACCCGCATTTGCTTTCCATACTCTCTCTGTCTGGCAACAATGGAGTGATACGTTTCCTCAAGAAGCGTGCCCTCATAAGCGCGTGTTACCAGAGACGGCATCAAATACTCGAACATCGTGGCGCTCCACGACACGAGTGCCCGCCCCCCCTTCACTCGGGTTAGCTGCCTCCCCAGACGGAACCAATGTTCCTGCGGAACGTCGCCCTTTGCAATTGCGACAAAGCTCGCAAGCCTCGACTCCGAAGCCAGAAGATCATAAAACGAATTGTCTCTCCGATCTTCTGCGACGCTGTAACCAATCACAAAGATCTTCCTCTCTCGGTCAAAGAGAAACGCAAAATCCATTTCCTGGAAGAATCGCTCCGCAACGAGCGCTAAAGAAGAAAATTTCTTCTTTAGAGACGCTACCGATGAATTTTCACAATCGGTGGACTGAAGCGATTGCATCGCTAAATCTAGCCACCTCTTTGTATTTGGCATTGGGTTGCTACCGGCTATGGCTTCTTGACTCAGAAGAATCTCCCGTGTTTCTTCGAGCAAAGCCTCCGATTCCCTGAGACCGTGACTCCAAATTTCGAAATTTTCTTCCCTCTTTTCTTGCAGCTCTGATAGAGCGAGCGCGGTCTTTTCGAGCACGGCCTCAAGCCTAGCGTCAACCGTCACTCCGGCCGCCGTCCTTTCCCGTCCGCTCTCGCGATGCAATATTCTTAACGCGTCGATCGTTCCTTCTCTTTTCTTAATGAACGGCGTGCTTTGACATGCCAACTTCAAGCAGTACTGCTTCACCGCTATGAGATGCGCGGCTAAGTTTCCGCTGTCTACAGTGGAGAGGTAGCGAGGTTGGAGTGGCTCTAGATCAAGCGTGTTGTACCAATTGTAAAAATGTCCATGGAGTCTTTCCATACGCGCTAGTGTTGCAAAGGTCTTTTCAAGACGCTCAGCAAGTTCCATTGCCGTGAGATAGCCCATATCAAACGCTGAGCACGTGGACAGAAGCTGGAGCCCGATATTGGTGGGAGAGGTTCGGTGTGCGATGACGGGTTTGGGGTCTTCCTGAAAGTTGTCTGGAGCAAGCCAGTTCTCGTCAGCCGTTACAAATGTTTCAAAGTAATTCCAGGTTGTGCGTGCGTAGTTACGAAAGCTTTCGATTTCTAGGGGATCCAGTTCTTGATGTTTTGGACAGGGAGGCTCCGCAAGCCACTGCTTGAGAGACGCACTCAGAACCCACAGCATCGGAAGGGGCAGAATCACTGTCCATCCGTCGGGTTGAATAAAAACGAGCTCGACCAATGCCATAAGCCCTACAATGGGACCATGTCCCGTACGTCTCCAGAGGGACTCCGCACTGCGACTCTTGCTCTGATCAAGAGAGAAACTCATCCATTCGAGAATGTTTTTCCGAGAGACATTCATTCGATAGGCCACACGAACAATGGCATCACATTGAGTGCAGGCGAGATCGGGCAAGAAGATGATAGTAGAAACAAATTGAATCGACACATCTTTCGCCGTTGCGAAGAGGTTTCTTAAGTAGCCCGAAAAGGGAATGTCTTTCCGAAATACTAGTGCCCGCTGCAGAACGGAAACAAGGAGGGGGAGGGCTGCCACCAAAAGCAAAACGCTGGTCCAAAACAGCGCAGAAGTGGGCATAACAGCCCACGCCGTTAGCAGGGCCAGTAGCAGCGAAGGCGCATAAAGACTTCGGCGAAGGTTATCGGCTATTTTCCAGCGTGAAATAAGGCTGAACGCATTAGAAACGTATTTGCGCGAAGCATTTGAAACCTTCCCGAGCACCCATGGGCTAATTTGCCAATCACCCCGTGTCCAGCGATGAAGCCTCCGAACAAAGGTTCCAAAATCTGCCGGGTAGTCGTCGAAAAGCTCAATGTCCGTCACGAGGGCACAACGCGCAAAACATCCTTCGAAGAGGTCATGGCTCAGGAGGGCTTCTTCCGGAACCCTCCCTTCGAGCGAGCGCTGGAAAACATCGACGTCGTAGAGGCCCTTGCCTGTAAAACTACCTTCGCCGAACAAATCCTGATAAACGTCCGAAACCGCCGTCGTGTAGGGATCGATCCCAGTGTGTCCCGAGAATATTTTTGAGAAGCGCGTGCGAAAAGATCCCGATAGGCCGACGCTGATTCGAGGCTGCAATATTGCGTAGCCCTTCATCACTCGCCCGCACCCCTCGTCGTACTCCGGAGTGTTGAGGGGGTGAATTATGGTTCCAATCATTCTTCGGGCGGTGTCACGAGGAAGCTGGGTGTCTGAATCCAGAGTTATGACATATTTGATTGATGAGAGAAGGGCCTTGTCCGCAGAAACCACGTCGAAGCTGGTGTCCGTTGCTCCGCGCAGAAGGCGATTAAACTCTTCGATCTTGCCCCGCTTTCGTTCCCAGCCGATCCATTTTCCCTCCGAGGGTGACCATTTTCTGCGACGGACAAAGAGGTGAAAAACACAGCTTCCAATTCGCGAGTGCTGCTGGTTAAGTTTCGCGATCTCGGACCTTACGGCCTCCAGGATTGCTACATCGTGCTCTTCAAACTCCGAATCTGCGTCGACAAAGTCACAAAGAAGTCCGTAAAAAATGTTTTCGTCGCAATTTCCCAGATACCGCACATGGAGATCTTCCACTAAGCTCTTCACGACATACCCGCTCGAGAGCAGGTTCGGCACAACGACCATCGTTCGTGCTGAATCTGGAACGCCTGCACGAAGATCCATCTTAGGCAGTTGTGTCGGAGTCAGAGTTCGAAGAAACAGCTTGTTCAGAAGCGCCTGAACCATTTCGCACACGGGAATCAGCAGGAGCAGCGCCCACCCCACTGGCACCAGCACGCCAGCGCCTTCGTCCACAACCTTTAATACTAGAGCCGCAACAATCATCAGAGTCAGGCCCGAAAGGAGTCCCAGGTAGAAGGTGCTTGGGTAGCGCCGAGGAAGCCTCCTGGCTCTTTCTCTTAGCGAAGGCCTATAGATCACCTTGGCTTCAAGTTTCTCCATCCCTTCCCCTACAAGGAAGTATCCGACATGTTTTTTCCTGGGGTCCTCGGGCGCTTCAAGGCTCAGTTCGACACAGGCTTGGGCAATCTGGATTTCACTCAACAGCGAGCGCCTCGCGAGACGCTCAACAACGTGCCGGTAAGTATCACGAGTTAGAAAGTCCATTTTTAAGAAGATTTGAGAGGGATCACGCGACAGGGCTTCATCCACAAGACTGACGCTTTCAAAAAAATCTTTCCAGTCCAGATCCGACAAGAGTCGCATGCTCGAAATGATATTGCCCACAGTCACCTGAGCCGCCGCTTGGCGTTGGTGCTCAAGCTGGGTCAAAAGAAAAGTGTCCGTACTCTGCGTCTTTAACTGATCTTCGATCCACTCGTAGGCTGGCCAAACATCTGAGTCTTGGTCTCGCAGGCGCTGAATGAGTTGCACAATATACGCACGATCAAAAGTTTCCGGACGGCCGAGGTGTTTTTTGAGTTCAGCAATAAGGTTTATTGCTCGATCTCCGGAGTGGAGCTCGGGTCTCGATGCAATTTTGATCAGCCGATCGGCTAGCTCATCCGCATTGAAGCGATTGGTGCGTGACAAAACAATGCGCACCGTAAGTGGGGTGAGGTACTCGATCAGTGCGAGCCGCAATGACATCGAGATCGCCCATATTTCTCCGATCGAGAGAGGAGAGACCTCCTGAAATGCGCGTACAAAACGTCGAAGGGTCGTGGCATCAAGGCGGCAGTCCGTGTGCGCCAAAAGGCTGAGTGCCACAGCATAGACCCGCGGGTATCCCTTCAGGGGACCCGAGACCAGCTTCGGAAGCCCCTGATAGTAGCGAGGAGGAAGGTGCATGCGGATGTCGCGCAGCTGGTCTTCCACAACATGAAAGTTGTCCACGTACCATTCGGCCGCTGGAGACATGGGCTGCTTGTCGCGAAGCGCGTGTGTCAGCGCTTGGTAGGACTCCAAAAGATCTTGATGCGTCCTCTTTAGGGTCGGGGACAGAGGCCGGCCCCGCTTGCCCTTGGCGAAGCAGAGTTCACTCGCGAAAAGTCTGGCGTGTTGCTCGAGCCTCTCAATGCTGTAAATTTCATCTTTGAGCGGCTCCCACCCTACCCCGTCTGGGGCAATCCTCAACAAATTGAGAACGTCATCGTAGAAGGTGCCTTGTTCCCTTGGTGCCATTCGCCCCCTCCGTGTTTCGAGGGGTAAAGCACGATAGGTGCCAAGGCCTTGGGCGCAGGAAGGGGCAGTTCTGGGGCAAATGCGGGACTAAGCAGCAAATGTGGGGGTAGGACCACCCCCATTTGGGAAATGTTGACTCAGCCCTTGTCCAAAAAAAAACGACCGCTCTCTCGGGAAAGAGAGAGCGGCCGCGATTTTTTGTGCTGACTAAGAAAATTAGCCGACGATTTTGTTGGCGACGAGGAACGCGAAGAGGGCAAGCGCCTCCATAAGTGCCAAGCTCAAGATGAGGGGCACGAAGGAGTTCTTCGACGAAGCGGGGTTACGGCCGATGCCTTCGAGAGCAGCAACAGCAGCGCGGCTTTGCGAATAACCGATCACGGCTGCGGCGCCGCCCATGCAAAGACCAGCTGCCATGAACTTCGAACCGATGCCATCGCCCATTGAGGCGCCATCTTGAGCGAATGCCAGAGCGGGGGTCAGAGTCGTAGCCAAAAGTGCAAGGTTAATTTTTTTCATAGTATCTCCTCCTGCTTGGGTCATCGCTCAATGTTCTTCATGAGCGGTTGCGAGCCCGATGTATATCATTGTCAAAAGCGTAAATACAAACGCTTGGATGACACAAACTAAAAGACCCAACAACAAGATGGGTACCGGGGCGATGGCTTCGATGGTGAAGCCTAGAACATGCCCCACGGTGCCGAATTTCTCGGACAGTCCGTGTGCGAGCTCACCAAGCATGCCCATGATCGTTCCATGAACTTGGTGGTCGGCGAAGATATTCGTGCGAAGACGAATGCTCAGAGTGAGAGGACGAATCATGTGCGAAATGGTCTCGATCACAAACATGACAGGACCGAGAAGCAGCAAGAGGAGTCCGTGGAGGTGCCCCGTGAACTGCTCGAGATAGCGGAAACCGTGCTCCTTGAATCCCATGAAATTGTAATAGAAGAAGACCGACAGACCCATCGCTAGAGTCGTGTTGATGTTGTCAGTTGAGGAGCCGAGACCCGGGACACTTCCCAAAAGATTGTTGAGAAGGGTCCACGTGAAGATGAACAAAAGAAGTGGGTAGTACTTGTGATAATGGCTACCGACAATGTCGCGCGCCGTCCCCTGCACAAACTCACCGATGAGCTCCCACGTGTTGCGAAGCCCAAACCGAGACGACGGGATAAACGCTTCGTCTTGAGCTGTCTTAAGGTTCACACGAGGTGCGGAGATGGCGTAAGCCGCTCCGCCCGCCACGAGCACCGAAGCGCCAACAAGGCCGGCGCTGATGTGACCGTTGTGGGTCAAAAACTCATTGTGGAGAAGATCCCACCACTTAAATCCTTCAGCCATACGCCAGAAACTCTATAGCGAGAGATTGGGGCTTTTCCAAATGATTAGTTCCCATTTTTAAAATAACGCGGAGCGCTACCTGTTCCAGAGTTTGCCCACGCAGAGGGGCAGAAGCAGGTTCATCGATAAAAGGCCCAGGGCGAGGGCCAGGGGATGCTTGTCGATATTCGGGACATAGAAAAGCACGAGTCCCGCCACCACGAATTGCCCCAGCAGAATGCTTCCTCCCATAAAGGCCAGCTTATTGCGCTGTCCCTCGGGGAGAGTTTCATCGCGGGACCGAAAAAGCCAGCGAACACCGAGCGTGAGCCCGCCCACACAAATAAGCCCCACCAAAATACCAACGAAAAATGACAACCACATACCTCGTCTCTAGTGAGAAGCCGCCACATTTGCGAGGCCAAAGATTGGGGGAGCTTGACCCAATTTTCGGTGGGGTTTGCGGGAACCTCATCTCCTCGAGGCCCGATGTCCCGCCGCGGAATCAGCGCGAACTAATAGCCTTCGAGTTTTCGAGGATTGAAGGACTTTAGCTGCGCCTCTAGATCGCTTCCAATCACCAGTCCCTCAACCACCAGATCGACTCGTCGTTTCTTCATGATTGTGTCGACACTCTCTCCGGGTTCTAGTGGTTCCTTGGAACCGCGCCCCTCCCAAACAATACGTTCCGGATCAATCTGCAATGAAACCAGTTCGGCTCGAACCGCACGCGCCCTAGCTTCAGACAACAAAACATTGGTTCTTTCGGGGCCCCTTAAGTCGGAATGTCCAACAATGGATATTTTTTTCCATTGCTTTGAGTTTTCAAAAAGTAGCGCCGCTAAGTGTTTCACTACGCGACTTTTATCGGCGTCGAGCTCAGTCTCCCATCTCTTATAAAGAAGCGTGTTGGAGGGAATGCGCAGATTTACAGTAGGAAGCCCGCCTATTTCTGTTTCACGCTCGATAGAGACTTCGACTTGTTTTTTCAACCTATCGGCATTCGTCGATCCAAAATGGAACATGAGCCCTAGCTCCAAAAAAGTGGCCTGGCGTTTTTCAAGATTGAGCGAGGATCCCAACCGTGTCACCAAGCTGAATCGTGACGCCCCTAAAAGATATCGAGACGAAGCACCGACCATCAAAACGTCGGTCTTTCGGCTCGCGTCCAGAATCTCTTGGTGAGTGTCGTCTGATCCAAACGCGTAGCCCGCCCAGGGACCAAGGCTCAGATTCTGTGAGATGTGGTAACGGGGACTCAGCTCAGACCAAAATGATAAGATACGAATGTAGACCTTCTCTCCATTCTGGGTTCCGTTGAGCGCGCTGTATCTCATCCCTCCGTCAAGCTCCAGATCCCAATCTTGGGTCTCGAGCATGAGTCCGACTTTTCCGACGCCGCCAAACCCATTTTTAGAAACTTCACCGGAAACATCCGTTTTCAACAAATGCAGACCCGCATCGAGACCCACATGTCCCGTAAGCGAGGTCGCCCTCGATAAAGGCGCAAAACTCAGGGCGCCTAAAACTAAAAATAGATATTTCGTCATTCCGATCCGTTCATGCGTTTGTTGAGATGATTCAAAACAATAATCGCATGCACTATTGATACGGTCAAAAACAGCACGACTCCACAGAACATCCCGTAGGGGGCCCAGCCCATTTTTTGATCCACCCAGTTGCCAATCCACCAACCCACCGTGGTTGAAACAGCAATCTCCACGGATATGGAAAGGCCAACGCCCAGGAACGCCATCATGAGGTTCTGATCGGAGCGCTTGGGGGGTTTCTTCTTAGGTTCGGATTCGTTCGAAGACACGTCTTAGCCCCGCTGCCCAAACATCATCTCCCAGCTCCAGGTGAGACGTCGCAAGAAAACATGCCTCATACGGAGAAGGCGGCAACATGAATCCTTCTTCCAGCATGTTCCAAAAATATTGGTTGAAAAGATTTCCGTCCGTGGCGAGGGCGTCGCGATCATTTCGCAGTTTGTCCTGACGGAAAAATACACTGATCATCGAAGCCACTCGCTCCACGCGCACCGGAAGCCTGCAGCGCGCTGCCTCGTCGGATATCCATCCTTGTAGTTTCGCACCAAACGTTTCGAGCCGCTCATAGGGGTTCTCGGAGTCGATCAATTTCATCATCGCGATTCCGGCTGCAATGCTAACTGGGTTTCCTGAAAGTGTACCTGCCTGGTAGACAGGACCGAGAGGTGCCAAATGGTCCATGATCTCAGCTCGGCCCGCGAGCGCTGAAAGTGGGAGGCCTCCTCCGATGATTTTCCCAAGACACGTGAGGTCGGGCTCGACACCAAAGAGCCCCTGCGCTGAATTCCTTCCGACTCGAAGACCCGTCATGACCTCATCAAAAATCAGCACAGCTCCGTAGGTCCGCGTGAGTTCCCTGAGTTCGCGCAAAAACACTGGATCCGGAGGAATCACTCCCATGTTGCCCATCACGGGTTCAAGAATTGCGGCAGCGAACTCGTTGCCGTGGCGCTGAAACACTTCCTCCAAAAGAGTCAGGTTATTAAACTCCGAGACCACCGCTAGATCCGTCAGAGCTTTCGGAATTCCTGCGCTATCGGGCACGGGGCGGCTCGCGTCGGCGAGTGTGGCGAGCCCGCTTCCTGCGGCAACCATCAGCGAATCAACATGCCCGTGGTAGTGTCCCGAAAATTTGAGGATCTTGTCTCGTTTGGTATAGCCGCGCGCCAGACGAATCGCCGTTGCACAGGCCTCTGTCCCGGTGCTCATCGCTCGTACCTTTTCGGCTTTTGGCAGGCGTTTAAGCAGAAGTTCGGCCCATTCGATTTCCGCCTCCGAACTCATCCCAAGACAGGAGGAATTCCGCATTGCCTTCGTCACAGCCTCGCAAACCTTGGGGTGTGCATGACCAAAAAGATGCGGCCCGTAGGACATCACGGTGTCGATGTAGCGATTTCCATCGGCATCCCAAAGATAAGGACCTTCGCCACGAACCGCCATGAGGGGCTGCCCCCCTACTCTGCGGAAACTTCTCACCGGAGAATTTACGCCCCCGACCAAAGTTTTCTGCGCTCTAGCGTGAAGGGCCATCGATAAGGGATAGTGCTTGGTCATCAGAGGCGTCGCTCCTTTTTTCGTTTGAGCAATCGATCAATCTTTAACTCGACCACTTTAGGGTTCGGGTAAGTCACGAGACTCGCGCGAAATGCTTCAAGTGCTTGCGCGAGATCATCTATCGATTCAAAGGCCATTCCGAGTCCATAATAACTCTCAGCGACCATGGAGTCATACCCTTCTATTCCAGTGAACTTGCGAATGATCTCACGGAAAGTTTCGATCGCCACGTCGTAGTTTCGTCCCGCGAGATTGGCTTGTGCGAGAAGAAATAACGCTTTTGGTCCCTCTTTGTGACCCGGAAATTTAGTTTGAAACTGTGACAAGCGAGTAGCGGCGTCGTCAAAGCGGGAGGCCTCCATCAGGGCCTCTGCCCATGCGATATAGAGATCGGGCCCATCTGTCATTTGGTCGCCGAATTCTTTAAAGATCACTTCGTATTCTTCGGTCGCCGCCATGTAATCGCCCATGCGATCCGAATAAAGTTTGGCAATCTGAATACGAGCCTTCAGCTTGGCGGGAGCATCGTCGGCACGCCGGTAAACATCGCGTAGAGCGCGTATGGCTCGAGGATAATCCTTGAGCTGCTGCTCATAAATAAGCGCGATCTGCTCCTGAGCCTTCACGGCCATGGGACCCTTTTGCTCGAGATTGACGATTCGCGAATATTCTTCGACGGCGCGAAGATGCTGTCCTTGCTGAAGATAGCTATCGGCAAGCTTCCACTGCTGGTCGCTAACACCGAGACTACACGCTGTTAACAAAACTAAAACAAGCCCCTTCAGGGCCTGTCGTCCAAGTGGCGGTGCAATCCGATCTTTGGTCACGCGTTAGTGCACCGTCTCCTTGTCATCGAGCTCTTTGACAACCGCAATCGCTTGCACGGACTCGTTGTCGTCCAAGCGGATCACACGAACGCCTTGGGTTGCCCGACCCATCTCAGAGATGGTGCTCGTTGGAGTGCGAATGAGTTGTCCTTGGTTGCTGATAACGATTACGTCATCATCAGCACGAACAACTCTCACGCTCACAAGTGAGCCGATCTTGTCTCCCGTTTTGAGATTGATGATCCCGCTTCCACCTCGACCCTGCTGACGATATTCATCCAGCGGAGTCCTCTTGCCATAGCCCTTTGAAGAAACGCTCAGAAGTCGGATTCTATCCGCCTCTGCTGGGTCCGCGGGCAAGACTTCCATTGCGACAACTTCGTCGTTCTCGCTGAGGCTGATACCCTTCACACCTCGAGCGGTGCGGCCCATCGAGCGAACATCGTCTTCGGCGTAGCGAATCGATTGGCCGTCTTTGGTGGCCATAAAGATATCGTCCTTGCCTGTCGAGATGCGCGCGCTAATGAGTTGATCGCCTTCATCGAAGTTGATTGCGATAATTCCCGCCGAGCGAATATTCGAGAACGCCATCAGCTCGGTCTTTTTCACCACGCCCTGCTTGGTGGCCATAACGACAAACTTGTCTTCGGTGAACTCCTTGATGGGGAGAATCGATTGTATAAATTCGCCCGTTTGCATGGTAAGAAGCTGCACAAGTGGTCGACCCCGTGCTGTCCGGGCCATCTCAGGTATCTGGTAAACCTTCAGCCAGAAGAGGCGGCCAAGATTGGAGAAGCACAGAAGCATGTCGTGGGTGTTGCCCACGAAAATGTTGGCCACGTAGTCTGCGGCCTCTTCAGAGCCCGTGCTTGCGCCCCTAATTCCTTTACCTCCGCGCCCTTGAGCGCGGTAAACATCGACCGTGGTCCGCTTCGCGTAGCCCATGCTCGAGACTGTCACGACCACGTCTTCAGATTGCACGAAATCTTCGAGGGCCATGTCCTTTTCTTCGGCCAGCGAAATCTCAGAACGGCGTTTGTCTCCAAACTTTTCAAGAATCTCTTGGAGCTCGTCCTTAATAACTCGGAAGAGTTCTGTGTCGTCAGACAGGATGAGTCGGTAGCCCGCGATCTCGCCGCGCAAAGCTTCCAGCTCGTCGTAAAGTTTTTTGGTTTCAAGGGCCGTAAGGCGCGAAAGCCTCATATCGAGAATCGCCTGAGACTGAATGTCCGTGAGTCCGAACTTCGCTCCGAGGCTCAGCTTGGCATCATTTGCCGTGGGTGCTTTCTTGATGATCTCGACCACTTCGTCGATGTTCTGAAGCGCAATCGTAAGGCCTTCTAAGATGTGGGCCCGAGCGAGTGCCTTGGCGAGTTCGAAAACCGTTCTGCGAGTCACGACATCGCGACGATGGTCGACGAAGGCATGGATAAAGTCTTTGAGGTTGAAAAGACGCGGACGTCCATTCTCAATGGCGAGGTTAATAATCCCGAAGTTCACCTGGAGCTGGGTCTTGGCGTAGAGATGATTCAAGATAACTTGTGCGTTCTCACCTTTGCGCAGCTCGATCACAACACGAATCCCTTCGCGCGCCGTTTCGTCGCGCAGATCGGTGATGCCATCAATTTCTTTTTCACGAACAAGACGCGCAATGTTGGTGATCCAGTCAGACTTGTTCACCTGATACGGAAGCTCGGTAACAATAATTGCTTCCTTGTCTTTTCCGATTTGTTCGATTTCTGCGCGACCCTTGATCGTGAACGATCCCCGTCCGGTTTGATACGCGCGCTTGATACCAGCAACATTGGTGATGATGCCTGCCGTAGGAAGGTCGGGCCCCTTCACATAGTCCATTAGCTTTTCAATGGTTATTTCATGATCGTCGATGTAGGCGATGGTTGCTTGGACGACTTCCGATAGGTTGTGGGGAGGGATGTTTGTGGACATTCCAACAGCGATGCCGTTCGAGCCGTTGATGAGCAAGTTAGGAATACGTGTCGGCAAGACGCGGGGTTCGTCCATCGAGCCGTCGTAGTTGGGCTGGAAGGCCACCGTTTCTTTCTCGATGTCGGAGAGCAGCAGTCCCCCGAGCTTGGACATGCGCGATTCTGTGTAACGCATGGCCGCCGCATTGTCGCCGTCGATGGAGCCAAAGTTCCCTTGGCCATCGACGATCGGATAACGAAGAGAGAAATCCTGCGCCATACGAACCATCGCTCCGTAAACAGCTGAGTCGCCGTGCGGATGGTACTTACCGATGACGTCACCAACGATACGAGCCGACTTGAAATACTTCTTGTCGTGCGTGGCGCCGAGGTTGTGCATGGCATAGAGGATGCGGCGGTGAACGGGCTTGAGTCCGTCACGCACGTCAGGAAGCGCGCGACCCGAAATAACCGACATCGAATACTCGAGGTAGGCGCCCTGCATTTCTTCTTCGATATTGATCGACGGATGTTTAATTTTTTCGATTTCGTCAGCCATAGAGTCCTTAGATATCCAAGTTTCTTACGCGAAGTGCGTTCTTTTCGATAAAATCACGACGGGGTTCCACAGAATCGCCCATGAGAATGGAGAAAATCGTGTCTGCAGCAGCGGCGTCTTCCACGGTGACCTGCAAAAGAGTGCGCGCCTTAGGCTCCATCGTTGTCTCCCAAAGCTGCTCGGGATTCATCTCTCCGAGGCCTTTGTAGCGCTGAATGGTAAGCCCTTCTTTGCCTTGTGACATAATAAAGTCCACAAGGGTTTTGGTGTCGTCATACTCTACGATTGATTCACCGGTTTTCATGCGGAAGGGCCGGCCCGAGAGTTCCTTCACAAACGTCGCTAGCTTCAGCGCCTCAATCGTGTCGGGAGTCTCGAGGACTTCTTTCGAATAGTCCGTCGCAAAACGTGCTCCTTGCATGGAGGTGCGGATTACAGCCTTGAAGAGTCCCGAGTGTTCACTGTCGGGAGTGACCTCGAAAGTAAAGTCAGCGTTCGCAATGAGTTTGGACTTAAACGACACTTGAATTTTCTCGAGAGCATCACGAAGGGAGCTTTCGTTGGAGACGACTTTCTCGTGATCCCAATCATTCAAGAGCAGCTCGGTATAAACGCGGGGATCTCCCTTGCGTGCAAGCGCATCGAAAACGCGGTTGAACTTCTGCATCTGAAGAATCAGGCGCTTGGTGTCAGCAGACGAGAGCGTATTGCCCCGCGCATCCATCAGGAAGCTTTTCTCCAAGACTTCCTCAATGAGATAGTTCTGAAGCGCTTTCTCGTCTTTCACGTAAAACTCATTTTTGCCCTTTTTCACTTTGTAGAGAGGGGGCTGCGCAATGAAGAGATGGCCACGCTCGATGAGCTCGGGCATCTTGCGGAAGAAGAACGTCAGTAGAAGCGTGCGGATATGGGCACCGTCGACGTCCGCGTCCGTCATAATCACAATCTTATGATAGCGGAGTTTTTCCATGTTCATGGCGTCTTCGCCGCTGCCAAGGCCCGTGCCAATCGCGGTGATCAGCGCTCGGATTTCGTCATGATGGAGCATCTTGTCGAGACGCGCCTTCTCGACGTTCAGGATTTTGCCCTTAATTGGCAAGATCGCCTGTGTTTTGCGATCGCGACCTTGCTTTGCGGAACCACCTGCGGAGTCTCCCTCGACAATAAAGAGTTCGCAGAGTGCCGGATCTTTTTCCTGACAATCGGCCATTTTGCCGGGGAGTCCCGAAAACTCCAGGGCACTCTTGCGGCGAGTAAGGTCCCGCGCGCGTTTGGCGGCCAGTCGAGCTCGGGCACCGTCCAAGGACTTATTCAAAACTTTCTTGGCTTCTCCGGGCTGCGTTTCGAAGAAGGTCGTTAGACATTCTGAGGTGATGTTGTCGACAATGCCCTTGATCTCAGAGTTTCCTAGCTTGGTCTTGGTCTGACCCTCGAATTGCGGCTCGCGAAGCTTTACCGAAATAACTGCAGAAAGTCCTTCGCGGCAATCTTCACCTTCGAGCTCTGCCTCCTTGGGATCTTTTACAACCTTGTAGTGCAGAATATATTTGTTCACGGCTCTCGTGAGCGCGGTCTTAAAACCTTGAAGGTGAGTACCACCCTCGTGCGTGTTGATGTTGTTTGCAAACGTGTAGACGTTTTCTTTGTACCCATCGTTCCACTGCATCGCGAGTTCGATTTCGTAATTCTCGCGGTCGGAGTGGTAGTAGATCACGTTGTCATGAATCTTCACCCGTGAAGCGTTCAAGTGTTCAACAAAAGACGCGATGCCGCGTGGGTAGTAGAACTCTTGGTTCTTGTCGTCGCGCTCATCGCGAATCGTGATGCGAATCTGCTTGTTGAGGAAGGCGAGCTCACGAAGGCGCTTCGAGAGAGTTTCGTAGCTGTACTCTGTTGTTTCAAAAATTTCTGGATCGGGCTTGAAAGAAACCACCGTGCCGCGACCATCAGACTCACCGATTACGTGTAGAGGCTGAGTTGTTACACCACGCGCAAACATGATTTCATGGAGCTTGCCGTTTTTTTTGATTTTTACGCGCATCCATTCGGAAAGCGCGTTCACGCAGCTCGCACCAACGCCGTGAAGACCGCCGGAAACCTTATAGGCAGAGCCTTCAAACTTACCGCCCGCATGAAGTTTTGTGTAAACAACTTCTGCGGCTGAAATCCCCATCTCCTCATGAAAATCTACTGGAACGCCGCGGCCGTCATCTTCAACCGTGATGGAGTTATCGACATGCACGATGATCGAGATGTTGCGCGCAAAACCGGCAAGCGCCTCGTCGATGGAGTTGTCCACGATTTCTTGGACGAGGTGATGGAGTCCTCGCACACCGGTGTCACCAATGTACATGCCCGGACGTTTGCGAACAGCGTCGAGACCCTCGAGAACTTTGATCTTTGAGGCGCCGTAGTCATCGGCAGTACCGACTTGCGAGCTTTTATTTTCTTCAGTCATGAATCGAGAATCCCTCTAAAACGAAAAAACTACGCTGGACTGATCTCTCCTCGCTGCACATTGAAGTGCCGCGACTGTGCGAAATTCGCGGAGAGAATCGTATTGGAATCCGTTCCCGTTATCAGAATTTGACCGGAAATTTGGCCCAACATTTCCAACAGTTTTTTGCGCCTTAAAATATCTAATTCATTAGAGAAATCGTCAATCAAAAAGAGGGGAATTTCGCGCCGTTCCAAGCTCACCCATAACGCATGGGTCCACTTCAAGGAGAGGGCCAAAAGCCGTGCCTGGCCCTGCGAAGCTTTGCTCCGTGCGTCGATTCCCCCGAGCTCTGTTCGAAAGTCGTCGCGTTGTGGACCCCTATGGGTCCAGCCCGTTACCAAATCCTTCCGAAATTCCTCTTTAAGTGTTTGATAATACTTAAATTTATTAAAAACCTGCCCTTTTTCGACCGAATCCTGCTCAAAGACCAGGCCTACAGACCCAGATAAGGCCTCAAAAAGGGGGCCCGCCACGTCCCTAAAATAGCCTTCAAAACGCGGCCAGACCTCAGTCCTCAAAAGAGCCACTCCCTCGGCCTCTACGGCCAACGTGCGGCTCCAGGAGTCCATCTCAGCGGTGAAGTCGGAAATTTCTTCACGTTGATACTGCTTTAAAAGGCGATTTCGGCTTTTCAAGGTCTTCTCGAAACGACCGAGAACTTCAGCATATCCCGGGCAAACGTCGACAAGGACAGAATCCAAAAAAGAGCGGCGATGATCGGGCCCTTCACGAATCAGGGCATGATCATCAGGTGAAAAAACTACGATGGGAATCTTTTCGGCGAGGTTCAAAACGCGAGCCTTCTTGTCGTTGAGTCGCCAAACCCAGCTCTTTGAAGCTGCGTCGTGAAACATTTCACAGTGGTAGGGAATCCCGACATCATCTCTACACTCAAGATGCACCGACAACGCAGAACCATCATCGGGTAACCAGTCCGAGCGATGACTGTAAGGGCGAAAACTTTCGCCTTTAACGCTCACATACAGCGCTTCTAAAAGATTGCTTTTGCCTTGACCGTTCTCGCCCCAGAAACCGTTCACGCCGTTTCCCAGCTCCAGTTGAAGCTGCTTGAGATTTTTGAATCCCGTGATTCGAACGCGTTCGATCTTCAAAAGGACTTAGATCCTCATCGGCATGACGACGATCTGATAACCAGGATTTGTCGCGCACGTGATCAGAGCTGGCTGAAGTTTTTCACCGAGGCTGATCGTGAGCTCATCACCATCGAGGTTGGCGATGGCATCCGTGAAAAACTTTACATTGAAGCCCGTCTTAAACTCAGAACCGTCGTAAACCGTTTCAACTTCGTCATTGGCTTCGCCGATGTCGGGGTTCACTGTTGTGAAAACAATTTTGTTCTTTTGGAAATCAAAAGACACCACTCGTGAGCGATCTGATACGAGCAGAGCCATGCGACGTAGGCTCGTGGCCAACTCGCGACGCGAAACTTCTAACTTCGAAGACAAGTTCGAAGGAAGAACGCGGCGATAATCTGGGAATTCTCCGTCGATAGGACGGATCCAGAGATTGTTCTCGGCCACTTGCACCTTGATAAGATTTTCATCAGCCGTGAGTTCGAAGTATTCTTCCGTTGTACTTTCCAGCAAGCGACGAAGCTCGAGCGCACCTTTGCGAGGGATAATAAGTCCCTTTTGTAGTTTAAGTTCACCGACTTCGTTTTGTGGAATATCCATCAAGGCCAAACGGTGGCCATCGGTGGCTACGGCGCGAAGGAACATTTCGCCACTTACTTCTGTTGTTTCAAGATAAATGCCCGTGAGGAAGTAACGAATCTCCTCGAGACAAATGGCGTGTTCGGTTTTCTGCAGGAGACGAATAAAATCGCGGCACTTGAGTTTGGCGCTGGAGAGTTGTCCTTTAGGAGAGGTCTTAAAGTGAGGGAACGAGTCTGAGCTCAGTCCTAGAATTTTGAACTTGGATTTCCCTGCAGTGATTTCAATCTTATTTGCGTCCGTGGCCTTGAGACGAATAGCGTCCGAATCTCCGCACTCTTTCACGATCTCATAGACTTGCTTAGCTGGGATCGCGAGGCGACCTGTCTCCAAAGTCTGACATTTCACTTCACTGCTAGTGAAGATCTCTAAGTCTGTTGCAGAGATCTGAAGAAAATTGTCCTTTACTTCAATAAGAGCATGATTCAGCGAAGGCATCGTATTTCTCCGCTCAACTACTGTAAGGGTCTTCTCGAGACCTTTTAGGAAATCTTTCTTTTGGATTTTGAAATCCATGCTCTCATGCTCCCTGTATTTAATAATTCATTAGTTGTTGTTAAATATTATTGTATCGTTGAATAGCGTGAATGAAACTACTTAACGTACTGGTATCAAACAACTTTCCCTGTGGATAACTTTGAGGACGGCTTCGTGAAATGTAGGGTCTTAGGTGAGGTATCACGATCATTTCACGAGTTATCCACAACTTCGTCATGGAATTATCCACAGCTTCTTCATTACCTAAGCGCACAAGCTAAGTCCATGCTCGCGCGCTCCACTCACTCCTTATTTTGAAGAGAGTTTTCAATCTGTCGTACTTGGTTCTTTAGAACGGGGTCTTCGTTCATGGACTCTTTGATGAAGGAATGACCATGCAGAACCGTGGTGTGGTGCCTGTTGCCTAGCTCTTGACCGACGGCGCTAGCGCTGAGTTGACCGAGTTCGCGGGCCAGGAACATCACAACCTGACGTGCCTTTGCCACTGGACCCTTTCTTGAGGGACCACGGATGTCGATCGATTTCATGCCGAAGAACTGAGAAACCGTGGCAATGATGTCCTCGATCGTTATGATTTTTTGCTTTTCGGCGATGTAGTTTTTGAGGACCTTGCGGACCAGGTCCATGCCGATTTCTTGGTTGTACATGGCTGCGTGGGCCGCGATTTTGATTAGAGAACCCTCGAGTTCTCGAACGTTGGACTTCACGTAGCTAGCGATGAGATAAGCCACCTCGTCACCGAGACGAATTTTTTCGGCTTCAGCCCGAGTTCTTAGGATAGCGACGCGGGTTTCGAGTTCCGGAACATCAACCTCAGAAACCATGCCCCATTCGAAGCGCGAAATAATGCGCTCATGGACATCTTGAATCTCTTTTGGAAGGCGGTCTGAGGCCACCACAATCTGCTTGCCGGCATCGTACAAGCTGTTGAAAATATGGAAAAACTCGTCCTGAGTAGAGTTGGCTCGCGACAGGAACTGAATGTCATCCATGAGCAAAATATCGCACTGATTCTTGTAGAGCTCGCGAAGCTGATGCCGCTGGTCGGTACGAATCGACTGAATGACTTCCTCGATAAACCTTTGAGTCGAGCAGTAGCAGATTTTAACGCTGGGGCTCGTCTGCGCGAGTCGATACGCGATTGCCTTGAGGAGATGGGTTTTGCCGAGGCCGGTTTTACCCGAAATAAAGAGAGGGTTGTAGACGCCGGGCTTGTTGGCCACAGCCAAAGCCGAGGCGTGAGCGAATTGGTTGCTTTTTCCGACGACAAAAGACTCAAAAGAGTATTTTGGGGTCAGAACTTCACCTAAAACAGTGCGAACGTCAGAGCCGCGAGGCCCCTCGAT
>CAMCVE010000015.1 GCA_945881775.1 Bacteriovorax stolpii | reverse complement strand
GAATAGGCTGCAAAAAAGGAATCGAGAGAACAATCACAATGAGGCCAAGACCCTGTTCTCCCAGACGCGTGACGAGTTCTCCAAGGGGGAGCTCCTCTTGCTTTTCGGCCCAGTGTTCGAGCGAATCGAAGACAGCAGAAACAGACTTTTTCGAAGAAGTAGAATGAGTCGTCATAATGTCCTTTAGTTCAGGGTGTGGCGAGCGCTTGCTGGATCGAAGAGCGCAAGGGACCTTCGCCAAGGTCCTGCATCATCTGGCCGTTGATAAAAAAGGTAGGAGTGCCTCGCACGCCCAGAGCCAGTCCTTCGGTTTTGTCCTTTTCAATTCGCGCGGCAATTGCTGGATCCTTCATGTCCTCTTCGAGGCGGGCCATATCGAGTCCAAGTTCTTTGAGGTAGCCCATGAGAAGCTTGGGCTGTGGATTCTGATGCGAGCCCCATTCGGGCTGTTTCTCGAAGACGACATCAAGGGCTTCCCAGAATTTTCCTTGGCGTGCAGTGGCTTCAAGTGCCGAGGAGGCGTAAACCGAATTTCCATGGAAGGGCATGTAGCGGAGTACGAAGTGTATCTGGCCGGGAAACTCGGCGAGCATTTTCTTGGTGATCGGATGCATGAGTCGGCACGACTCGCACTCGGGATCGAGAAACTCTACCACGACAACGCGTGCTGTGCTGGGGCCAAGCGAGCGATCTGCATCTCCCATGACTTTGGCTCGCATTTCGATGAGCTGAGTGCCCTCGGGTGAGGGTGTATTCGTTGAAGATTGTTTGTAAATCATGGTCGCAAGTAGGAAGAGGCTCACGAGCGACGCGGCTACTCCGATGAGGATGTAGATATTTTTTTTCATGATGCTAGGCTCCTTGGGCGTGAGGGGAGAGTAAATAATAATGTCAAAAGTGCGAAGCTCGCGAGCGAGAGCAGGGGGATGGTGATGAGGCCAAACCATTGGATCTGTCGGGTAGTGCACGAAATTCCTTGCACACAGGGCGAAATGCTTTCGGGAATAATCTTGTAATAGAGAAGATTGTGATAGATCGCGATGACGAGCCCTGTGACGGCAAGTGGCAGAGCGTAGAGTTTCACTCGCGTGTCGTCTTTCAGCCAAGCCACTCCGAGGATAAGTACAAGTGGGTACATGGCGATACGCTGATACCAACAGAGCACGCACGGTGGAAGTCTCATGACTTCGCTAAAAAAAAGACTCCCTAGTGTGGAGCTTGCTGCGACGATCCACGCAAAGAGTATCGAGTGTTGACTCGTCAGCATGGGCCTGTTTCTAGCGCGCCTAGGGCCGAGGGTAAAGGGGACTACGGCTCCACGTTAACCCCCGCGCAGGTCTGCTGCACGTTCTGCTTAGGAAGCTTCCTAAAGGCTCCGATCGCAAGACGCTCGAGGCTGCCGTGAGTGGCACGATGGATCTGCTTCTTGGCGATTCAACGAGCACCGAAGTTTCCAAAAGGGCTTTCGAGGTGAACAACCGATTGGTGAATTTCGATACGGCCTACAACATTTCCAAGATCACGATCGAGGAGCTCTCCGGATCCCTCGATTCGGGTGTTCGTTTGCAGTGGAAATTCTCCAACGGGGCCAAGCCAATTGCGGCTCCCTAAGCGGTCGTACTAAAAATCCTATGACTTAAGTTAATGATTTTTTTTGATTTTTCATGGGGGTCTCTATTTTAGGCTTGTGACGCGGCGCGACATAATGTACACCCCGACCCATGAATATGATTCAAAAATCCCTTTCTCTTGTCACGTTGGTCGCTTCTGTATTTTCCGTGGAGGCGCAGGCCTTCAAGGGATCGATCTCCTTTGATGGAGCGACCCAAGCGCGTCACTACCAGACGCTCAACACTATCATGGATGTGGCTAGCGATTGCATCGAGAAAGACTTCGCGCTTCATCAGAGCTTCTACAAGCGCTACGGTGTTTCGGCTTTCTACGGCTCGAACACCCCTTACGCGCGCATGAGCCGCACGGGACGCATGGACGTGCTTCGCCGCCTCGGCAAACCTGTTGAGCTCGTAGATCAAATCAAGATCACTAGCTGCGTCGGGATGACGACCAAGTGTCTTGAGCGCGGTTTCAATGCTGCTGGCCAAGGAGACATCTGGGCTCGAGTCAAAAGTTTCGTGGCGCTCAACGACTATGACGGCACAAAACTCCAACACGCTCTCCAGCAACTTGGCTGGAAAGTCCTCTACTGGAATCCCGATCCTTCTGCGAATTCTTCATGGGACGCGGCAGAACGCGGAACCAAGGCGCGCGGCAATCACAGCTACTTCTACAGCCAAGTTGTGAGCCGCAGTTCTTACTACGGCGTCAAAGTTGACGATGCTGAAACCCTCGTGGGATTCGGAACGCGTCAGCCTCGCCAGTTCGGAAACGTTCCGTTCTTCGTCGGTACGGCTCACGCGGGATACCACGTCTTCCCCGGAATCAGCGGCGTTGTGATCGAAGGTCACAGCATGAAGCCTATCACTGACCCCAACACCATCGAGAGCGCGGAATTCAATCCCATCAAGAGCGGTGGTGCTCCTCGCGGTTCCTACCGCAGCGGAATCATCGCGGTTCCCCCTGGCTACGGATTCTAAGACACGTCAATAGTTGATCTGCATGTCGGCCCCGATTTGGTTTCCACTGGAAGCCGAATCGGGGCTTTAAGTTTTCAAATTCTTTTCTAGAGTCTCGATCTTCTCGAGGAGGGCCATCCACTTTTCTTCCGTCACTTCGAGTTTTGTCTGAGCTTCGTGGATGTCGAGTGAGAGTTGAGTAAGCACTGCGGGAGCAGCGCCGCCTTTGTTGAGATTGTCAGTGAGCTCGGTGAGTCGGGTCTCAAGACTGCGATGCTCGCGCTCGAAGAGGCGAGCCTCTTCCTGAGACTGACGCAGGTCGCGACTCCACTCCTTGCGGCGCTCTTTGGCATGGGCGAGTGGATCGACTGCCTTGGAGGCTGGGATGGCGGTATCATTCTTGAGAACTGCTGCCGGCTTGGGTCCCCCATAGGAACCGCGCTCAAGACTCCACGCGTATTCTTCGTAGGTTCCCGGAAATGCGAGCACCTTGCCATGATCAATTTGGAGAATTTTATTGGAGACGCGCGAAATAAAATCGCGGTCATGTGACACGACGATCAAGGTGCCGGGATAGCCCGTGAGTGCTTGCGAGAGTGATTCGACGGTGTCGAAGTCGAGGTGGTTTGTGGGCTCGTCGAGGACAAGAACGGGGTTCTTTTCGAGAAGAATTTGCCCAAGCGCCACGCGAGATTTCTCTCCGCCCGAAAGTACTCCCACTCGTTTGGCGAGGTCTGCTTCATCACGAAATAAGAGTGAGCCGGCCAGATTTCGAACCTCTTGAGGCAGCACGTCAGGATGCGCCTTGCGCTGCATTTCTTGTTCAACGGTGGCATTCAAGTCGAGCGACTCGGTGAGGTGCTGCGCGAAATAGCCGATTCGCATGTTTTGTCCCCATTCGAGAGAGCCCGCAATCGGTGGCAAAACTCCAGACAGTGCCTTGAGGAGTGTGGATTTTCCGGCACCGTTGGGACCGACGACGCCGATGTGGTCGCCGCGGGTAATTTCAAAACGAACATCACTCAGAATAGGACGATCGCCGTAGCCGAGCGCCGCGTCGGAGAGTCGGACGATGAGCTTCGAGGTGCTCACGGGCGCAGGAATTTGGATGCGGGCGCCGATCGGCAGAGAACGGATTTCAATGCTCGGCATCTTTTCGAGGAACTTCATGCGCGACTGCGCTTGGCGAGCCTTTGAGGCTTTGGCGCGGAAGCGATTCACGAAGTCCATGATGTGTTTACGCTTGGCCTCTTGTTTCATCGCCTCCTTTTCGAGTTGCTCTCTGAGCACGCGCTTCTCATCGAAGTAGTCGTCGATGTCGCCAGGGAATTTCGTGAGCTCGGGCGCTTCAACTTCTAAAATGTGATCCGCGACGTGTTTGAGGAATCGGCGGTCGTGAGAGATGAGGAGGAATGCGCCAGGATAGTCGATCAGAAAGTGCTCAAGAAACAACAAAGACTCGAGATCCAGATAGTTCGTGGGTTCGTCGAGGAGCATGAGATTTGGCTCGGCCGCAAGAAGCGTCACGAGTTGAGCGCGCATGCGAAAACCACCACTGAGTTCTTTGAGCGGACGCGAAAACTGCGACTCGTGCATGCCCAGTCCCACGGCGAGTTCTTTCATTTTCCAAAGAGGTTTGGAGGAGTGTTCAGCGAGCTCGGACTCGAGGCTCGAGTCGAGCCGCCAGTCGTCTTCTTGAGCGAGATAGCCTAACCGCAGATCACGAGACTTGGCGTAGATGCCGGAGTCGAGCTGTTCTTGCCCCACAAGAATTCGAAAGAGCGTAGACTTGCCAGCGCCGTTGGCTCCAATGACTCCAATATGCTCGCCTTCGTCGACGCTGAAGTCGGCTTCGTCAAAAAGTACTTTGAGACCGTAGGCCTTCGAAGCACGTTGGAGCTGGAGCAGGTTGGCCATAACCAGGAAACCCTAGCAGGCTCGCGAAGACAAGGCGATTGGGTAGGGCGGGTAAGGCGGCTAAATTTGCCTTAGCCCCGCCTCATCGCCAACAACCCATATGAGATCACCTTCGAAGAGCTGGGTGTTGGCGTCTGGATTGAGAATACGTTCCGGTCCGCGCTCAAGGCCCACGATCATTCCCTGGGCACGTTCGCCGAGACCCATTTCTCGAATTTTGGAACCGACCCAAGGTGACTCCGATCCGATCCGGAAAGATCTCAGGACGTAGTCCTTGTTGTCGAAATCGAGCGGATTGCTCAGGCTCTCTTCGAGAAAGACTTTGAATTGCGCCAATTGAGAATCGGTGCCAATGACGCCAATATTGTCGCCAGGAAATATCCTCTCGTTGCGGCTTGGGACCATGAATTTTTTGCGACCTCTCTGAATGACCGCGACACTCACTCCAAAACGTTCGCGGATACCTAGCTCGGCGAGTGATTGACCAACAAAAGATGCCTCCTGGGGTACGAGGAAATAGGCGATGTGCGCATCCCAGGGAGTGAGTGCTGGAACGGGTTCAGCGTCATCGGGTGATTGGCTATGTTCCCTGGCCGAGAGGTTTGTAAGAAAGCGACTTTCAAACCATCGGTAGACGCTACCGAGTCGCAACCAGAAGAGAAAGATTGCGGTCATGATGATCCCAACTGCGGTGAATCCGAGTGACGAATCAATAAGCTTAAGGTGAATAATCAAATACAGAGCGAGTCCAAGGGCGAATAGAAAGCGCGCAACTTCGATAAACACGAGTGGCCCTAAAGTGCGGGTACTAAGAATCAGTTCACGCAGGGACGAAGCCTGAGTGCCTCCGAGTGCTACAGCCCAGAGGAAAGGGCCTGCTAGCAGCAGCGTGATAACAGCATAAACAGTGTTGGCAGCGTGGGCTGCTTCGAGTTGGTGGTGCACAAAAGGACGAAGCCAGGTCTCCGAAAGTCCATAGATGGCAATCACGACAGTTGAATTCACAAGCACTCGAAGGAGTCGCGTTCTAACAAAAGTCCGCGACGTGTTGCTGGGCGTGATGCTTTGCATGGTGCTGCTGTAGCGCCGTATTGCATCCAGGCAGCTACGCGGTAGCTTGCGTTCGAGCGTGTCAGCGATAGGGTCGGCAGCCCTAATAAGGTAGGGAGTCGTAAGGGTGGTGATCGCAGAAACCGCAACGGCGATGGGGTAGAGAAAATCACTGGTTACTTTGAGTGTGAGCCCAAGCGATGCAATAATAAACGAAAATTCTCCGATCTGAGAAAGACTCAGTCCCGACTGAACAGAATGCCTCAGCGTTTGGCCGGATATCAAGGCTCCAATGGCTGAGCTAAGGGACTTGCCGCAGATCGTAATGAAAGTGATAAAGACTACAGGGCCAGCTTGTGCCACGAGCACGGCGGGATCAATCAACATCCCAACGGAGACAAAGAATAGAGCTGCAAAAAACACTTTGATCGGGCGAGTAAGGTGTTCGATCTTCTCCGCTTCAGTTGTTTCGGCGAGTAGCGATCCCATAATGAAAGCACCTAGAGCAGGTGAGAAACCTGCTTTGCTCGCTAAAATCACCATCACCAAGCAGAGTGCGAGTGAAACGATCGTGAGAATTTCATCGTTCAGAAAGCGCCGTGCTTTTTTGAGGAAGCTTGGGAGTACGAAGATGCCAGTTACAAACCAGAGCACCAGAAAGAATCCGAGCTTTGCAGTTTCGGCGATCAGCGCCGAACCCTGGAAGCGCAGAGTGACGGCGAGCGTTGAAAGGAGAACAAGGAGCAAGATGGCGACAAAATCTTCGATGATGAGGGCGCCAAACACGAGACTCACGAACTTGCGACTTTTGAGGCCCAGTTCGTCAAAGGCTCGAATGATAATGGTGGTCGAAGAAATCGAGAGGATGCCGCCTAGGAAAAGTGAGTCGAGGTCGGACCATCCGAGGAATTGTCCGGTCAGGTAGCCGAGTCCGAGCATCGAGATCACCTCTACAAGCGCAGTGATTGACGCCGAAGGTCCGACTTTTGCTAGCTTTCGAAAGCTGAACTCGAGGCCGAGTCCGAAAAGCAAGAAGATGACTCCAATCTCGGCCCAGATGCTAATGTTGCTGCTTTCTTGAACGGTGGGAAAAAAGGACGAATGGGGTCCGACAAGAAAGCCCGCTAGAATATAGCCCAGAACAACGGGCTGTTTGAGCCACTTGCAAACAAGAGTGACAACGGCGGCCGCAGCGAGGATCAGGGCAAGATCTTGAATCAAGGTCGGCAGATGTGGCATCTCTAGAATCGTCCCGCTTCCAGCATGACGAGCGTGCAATCTTCGAGAACTTCAGTGCCCACCTCACGGAGTCGGCGCGCCAATTCTGGGTTTTCCGATCCCGGGTTAAAGATCGCGCGACGAGGGCGCAGATCCACAAGTTCCTCGATGAGCTTCGTGGAGTGAGCGGGGTTGAGGTAAAAGCTGACGGTATCGACAGTTTTATCCGGATTCTTTTGCTGCCAAGCGGAGGGACTTGCATAGCAGGGTTGTCCCAGAAGCTCGGAAAATCGAGGATTGATTGGCGTCGCATCAAAGCCATACGTGGCAAGAAGTTTCATGGCGCGATGTGCGAATCTCGAGGGCTCTGGATGTGCTCCGAGTACCAGGATGGCTCCTAGGGTCTTCATTGGCCTAAGTCTAGCTGGCGCTTGGGGTCCTAACAAGTTCGGCGGGAGTCTGGACGGAGGCGTGAAGCCGGCCTACAACATTTGGATGTCCCCCAAAACCCACCAGGAACGCAAAACTCACATCATTCTGACGTCCCATCCTCATCATATTTACAAGAGCCCTCCGATTCACTGGGGAGCTAAGAAAGCGTCTGAGCGCGGTCCCATCATTGCGACGTTCACGGATCCTGATCTTCGCAACGCTATTGGCTCGCACAGCGGCGGCTACGCCGTTTACCGAGCTCTTGCCATGGCAGCCGGAAATCTCAAAACCGAACACCGTCCTGACCTCACCAACACGTCTCCTGTGGTGCGCATCGGTCCGCATCCCTCATGGACGGACCCTGAGAAGATTGTTTCCTTGGATCCTTGGGGGGCGGACATCGTCGACGTTTTCAAGAAAGAGCTCAAACAGGGCCTCGATATCCGTCCAAGCATTGCGATCACCAAAGCGCATTTGCAGATGCCCGAGATCAATCAGGCGATCAGTGCGGGACGCCTCAAGATCGATGGTAAGATCATCAAACCCAACAGGGATGTTGTCGTGACCAAGGCGGCGCTTGACCCTGTATGGTACTTGCCTGGAATTGCAAAACGTTTTGGCGTGACCGAGCAAGAGCTGCGCAAGACGATGTACGAGCAGACGGGCGGCATGTTCCCCGAGCTCATCACTCGGCCCGATCTCAAAGTCATGCTTCCGCCTATCGGAAGCACAACGATTTATATTTTTGGTGAGCCCGGCGACATTGGTCGCGCCGACAAAGTGCACACCTGCCGTGTTCATGATGAATGCAACGGGTCTGATGTTTTTGGTTCTGATATTTGCACCTGCCGTCCCTATCTCACCCATGGCATCGAAGAGTCTATTCGCACAGCTCAAGAGGGTGGAGTTGGTTTTGTGGTCTACTACCGCAAGGAAGGCCGCTCTCTTGGCGAAGTCACCAAGTTCCTTGTCTACAACGCGCGTAAGCGTCAGAAGGGTGGAGACTCTGCGAGCACCTATTTCCAGCGCACAGAATGCGTGGCGGGAGTTCAGGACATGCGCTTCCAAGAGCTCATGCCGGACGTGCTTCATTGGCTCGGCGTGAAGAGGATCGACAATCTCGTATCGATGTCGAACATGAAATACGATGCTATCGTGGGCAGTGGAATCAAAGTCGGTCGGCGTGTGCAGATTCCTGACGAACTCGTCCCGCAGGACGCCTCGGTCGAGATGGAAGCCAAGAAGGCGGCCGGATATTTTGCCGACATTGGTCCCGTAAAAAAAGGCAAGGCCTTGAAGAAGGTCAAGGGACGGGCGCTCAATGACTAAGGTGTCGCTGAGCGATCTTCAGTTCGAGGAACTCTGTTCGACGGATTTCGTGCGTTCACGTTCACGCCGGATCTACGATCTTGCTCTTACGGGCGGCACGCAGTTTCGAGTGGATCTAGCGAAACTTCCTGCTTGTGCGGCGTTTGTGCGCGATTTGATTCTCAAGAACTATCCCGATCTCAAGGTTCCTTTTCACTCTAGGTGGGAACATTTCAACGTCGGTGGCGTCGACCGTGTCGCGAGCCTCGAAAAGCGGCTTGTCGGTCGCTCCCCTCGTGAGCGAGCTGCAGCTCTTGTAGACCTTGTCCTTGTTTCAGTGCTGCTCGATGCGGGTGCGGGACCTGATTGGTCGTATCGTGCGCGCGACGGACAGTCTTACACCCGGTCTGAGGGACTTGCCGTTGCCAGTCTCGAGATGTTTGAAGGCGGACTCTTCTCGTCGGATTCCAAGGATCCTTTACGTGTCGATGCTCATGCGCTCAGAAGCCTCACAGTACCTGCGATGAGCGCAGCTTTTCAGGTGAGCGCATCAAATCCTATGACGGGTGTCGAAGGACGAATTGGTCTCATGCAAAAGCTCGGAGATTGTCTCGAAAAGCGTGGGGAGTTTTTTACGCGCGGCACACTCTCCAGGCCAGGGCACCTCGTCGACTGGTATGCAGCTCGACTCGACGAGGGCAAGCTTCCCGCACAGACCCTTCTTAGGGGTCTTCTCTGGGGACTTGGTGACATGTGGCCCGAGCGCTTTGTCGTGAAGGGTTGTCGTCTTGGAGATGCCTGGATCTATCCCCAAGGGGCAAGTCCTGAGTTCTCGAACATCGTAGCTTTTCACAAGCTTTCGCAGTGGCTCTCCTACTCAATGATCTATCCTCTCGAAGCGGCGGGACTTGCGGTTTCTGGTGTCACCCAGTTCACGGGACTGCCTGAGTATCGCAACGGAGGGCTCTTCACAGATATGGGAGTTCTTGTGCCTCGGAATGCGTCGGATATCGCAAAGACTCACTCGCCCAATGAAAACTTTTTGATTGAGTGGCGAGCACTTACGGTCTGCCTTCTCGACGAAGTTGCGGATCTCATCCGCAAGGATTTGAAGCTCAGTTCTGAGGAGCTTCCTCTTGGCAAGGTTCTGCAAGGCGGAACTTGGCTTGCGGGTCGTGAAACGGCGGCCCGTCTGCGTGCCGGTCAGCCTCCTTACAAAATTCAAAGCGACGGAACGGTCTTCTGAGGAAACGAAATTATGAGCGCATCTACAAAATTAAAAAATCTCACCATCGTTGAGCACCCGGTTCTCATGGAGAAACTCGCGACCCTGCGTGATAAGAAAACGACCTCACACAGTTTTCGCCAGACTTTGCGCGAAATCAGTATCTTCCTGGCCTACGAGGCGACACGCGATCTTAAAACGAAATTGCGTCAGGTCGAAACTCCTATGCAGAAAGCCAAGCTTCCGCGCGTTGACGAGGAGGTCGTGATCATTTCGATCTTGCGGGCGGGCGAAGGAATGCTCGATGGCTTTTTGAGCACCCTTCCGTTCGCGCGGGTGGGACACGTCGGCATCTACCGCGATAAATTTATGAACAACACCGTGGAGTACTATTTCCGTGTTCCCATAAGTTTCCGTGGAAAGCGCGTGTTGCTTCTTGATCCCCTGCTTGCAACCGGGGACACCGCTCTCGCGACTCTCGACCGCCTCAAGCAATACGGTGTGGGGCCGATCACTTTTGTCTCGGTGCTTTCGGCCGAGGTGGGCATCAAGAAAATCAATGATCTTCACCCCGATGTTAAGATTCTCACAGTCTCAGTCGAGAAATCGCTCAACGAAAAAGGATATTTGCTGCCCGGACTCGGCGACGCGGGCGATCGGCTTTTCAACACTCTATGAGACCTGTGGTGGTGGTTGGTATCGCAGGAGGGAGTGGGTCCGGCAAAACGACGCTTGCTTTGGAGCTGCTGAAACTTTTGGGCTCGTCTGCTAAGGTCCTCTATCAGGATTCCTATTACATCGATCAAAGTCACCGATTCGATGGCGATGGCGGTTCGGTGAATTTTGATCATCCCGATAGCCTCGAGTTCTCATTGCTCGCGACTCACCTCCGCTCTCTTAAACAGAGGCGGGCTGTCGAGGTTCCTCAGTATGACTTTGCCACGCATTCGAGACTCGCGCGTACGGAGTGTTTTGAGCCTTGCGATGTTGTGATTGTCGATGGAACGCTTCTATTGTCGCAGCCGCAGATTTGCCGCGCGCTGGATTTAAAAGTCTTCGTTGATACCGATGAAGATCTGAGGTTTTCCAGGCGTCTCGATCGCGATGTGCGAGAGCGGGGACGCACTCCTGATGGCGTTCGGAAACAGTTTTCACTTCAAGTGAAACCGATGCATGACGAGTTCGTGGAACCCTCAAAGATCCATGCAGACCTGCTTTTCCCGGGCGATAGAGTTGTTGAGGCTTGTGCTGTGGATCTATTGGAAGCAGTCAAGGGTCTGGGCTCGACGTGAATCTCTTTGAGCCGCTTGCAGAGCGCATGCGCCCGCGTACTCTCCTCGAATATCTCGGACAGCAGGAAGTTCTGGGCGAGGGCAAACTACTTAGGCGCATCATCGAAGATCTCGCAACAAAACGCATCGAAAGGCTTCCGTCCTTAGTTTTTTGGGGACCGCCTGGAACCGGAAAGACCACACTCGCGCGCCTGCTCGCATTGAGCTGCAATGCGCATTTCACAACCTTGTCCGCCACAAACTCGGGCGTCAAAGACGTGCGAGCCGTCATTGAGGAGGCCCAGAATCTTCTCCGTCTCGAGGGGCGCCCGTCGCTCCTTTTTATCGACGAGATTCACCGTTTCAATAAAACTCAGCAGGACGCGCTACTTCCCGCCGTCGAGGAGGGAATTCTCAGCCTTGTGGGTGCGACTACAGAGAATCCGAGTTTCGAGCTCAACCGAGCTCTGCTGAGTCGTTTGCGTGTCTTTATTCTAGAAGCTCTATCAGTTGAGGATCTCGAAAAGATTATTCGTAAAGCACTCGCGGATACCACGCGAGGTCTCGGAAACAAAGATCTCAAGATTGCCGACGACGTGATCACGCTTCTTGCGCAGTCTAGTGGTGGCGATGCTCGGGCTGCTCTCAATGCGCTCGAATGGCTTTCGCTTCGACGCGATTCCATTGTGACCCGTGAAGCCGCACTCGAGGCGCTCGCCAAAAGTGTTGTGGCCTACGATGCCACGGGCGAAGATCACTACAATCTAATTTCGGCTCTCCACAAATCGATTCGCGGTTCCGATCCTCAGGCCGCTCTTTACTATCTCGCGCGCATGCTCGAGGGCGGCGAAGATCCCCTCTTTATTGCCAGGCGTCTTGTTCGCGCCGCCAGCGAGGACATCGGCTTGGCTGATCCCGCCGCGCTCCAGCAGGCGATGCTTGCCAAGGAAACTGTGGATTTCGTGGGGGTGCCCGAATGCGATGTCGCGCTGGCTCAGGCTGCCGTCTATCTCGCTCTCGCTCCCAAATCGAATGCGCTCTACATGGCTTCAAAGCAAGCGCGCGCTGAAGTGCGCGATTCGGGAAGTCTGCCTGTTCCTCTGCACTATCGCAACGCGCCCACGGGGCTCATGAAAGATCTGGGGTACGGTGCGGGCTACGAGTATGATCCCGACACGGCGACAGGTGTCTCCAAACAAGCCACGATGCCCGAGCCGCTTCAAAATCGAAAATTTTATGAGCCGCGCGACATCGGTTTTGAGAGAGACCTTGCAAAACGTCTCGAGTATTTTACAAAACTTCGCAAGGGCGTCTAAGAACGATTCACGGCGTCTCGTCGAGAACTTCGATCACCGAGGGATCTCTTTCATTTTGCTTGATGCGGTAAGGACCAATTTCTTTGTTCTTGATTACGGGGCTCAGGCTGGGATCGGCCCAGGGAGATTTTTCGGCGCCCGTTGGACGTGGACCTCTGAGAAGTGCGAAACCAACTCTTAAGAGCACAAGCACGGCCACGCTCACCAAAACCAGGGGAAGCCCGACGAAGATTAGGAGCGGCAGCGCCAGAAGAAGCCAGAGCGGCGACATGCGCGATGTGGAATAAACTCTGAGCATGCGATCAATTTAGTTCAGTCGTGGGACGTGTCAATCGCTTCGACATGGCTCGAAAAATGACCCAAAACTTCGGACCGGAATTCCAGTTTGTCGCCAGGAGCTAGGAACTGAAACTTTTTGAGCCACGACTCGCGAGCGCGCGTCATGTTGAAGCCTGAGCGCACGTAGAGATAAAGCTGCGCCCATTTGCTCGGTGCTACGAAGATCGTTCCGCTGGGAGTCCCTGTGCCGATAAGTATCCATTCTGCGGTGCCCGAGAGCTTTGGGTCCGAGAAAATTGCTCGGTGAATTTCGGTCGGTGTGAGGACATTGTTTGCGGTAGCCAGTGATTGGCGCAACTCTCCATTCACATAAAGTCGTGCGGAGAGTGATTTCCAGAGACTCTCGTTGCCAACAGCCATCAGCACTCCATGGGCATTCGCAAGAGGAAAGCTTTTTGATTTGGCGAAGCCGGGCGCTGGATTTTTTTTGTCGAATTCAAAAACTTGGGTGCGACGATCTGTGAGATCGTTGTGCAGCAGGTAGCCAAAAAGATGGGGCTCACTTCGGTGCAGCAAGAGGGAGACCTCGGTTTCGTAGTCGAGATTTTCGCGCAAAGGAACGGGGTCCGTGAGTCTTGTGGGTTTGGCATTTTTTTCGAAGTAAACGGTCGACTGAAGCTTCACATCGTTTCGGTGGTCGGGGTAGCTCAGTCCGATGCCGAGACTTTGCACAAGTGTGGCGGGCAGAGGGAGCTTGAGATCGGCGATTGGGAGTGTTTGAAGAGGCGCCTCGGAGTCGAGGGCCTGTCTGGCTCGGATAAGATCTTTGAAGCTCACGAGCGGCGGCAGGGCGCGACCATCAACCTCGATCGAGGTGTGGCGAGACACATCAAGAATCTGTCCGCTCGGTGTGGCGGTAACGAGGGCGCCGAGGCCAGCAAAAGATTTGCTAGCGGCTGCCGCATCGAGGCTGGCGAGTAGGGTGCTTGTGAGGGCCATGTTTCGAATGAGATCATTCATTGGAGCCCGAGTTTTCACCAAATTAGTGTCTCTTGGCTTGCGCCTAGGGTGCCAGAAACCTCTATTTCCGCCACCTTGAGGGATGCAGACTTCCCTTGACTGGAGGGCTGTTAGGCGAGATAATGCCATGCGTTAAGATCTTGTTAAAATTGGGTTAAAGAGCCCTCAGAGTTGGAGAATAGTATGAAGTCATTGACCGCTTATTTGATCCCATTTGTCGTGCGTCGCAAAGGCCAAAAGCTCGAGCGTCGTTTGAAGGTGGAAATGAATGACCTCAAAGGCAGTCAGGAACGTCTGCTTCTCTCGATTCTTCGCGAGCAGTCATCAACCCGCTTCGGCAAAGAGCACGGCTTCGCAGAGATCAACTCGATGGAAGCCTACCGCGCTCGAGTGCCTGTGCTCGACTACGAGAAGATGCGTCCTTACGTGATGGAGCAGGACCGCACAAACGAGCCCGTGCTTCTCTCGAAGAACCCACTCTTCTATGCCGTTACGAGCGGCACGACGGGCGAACCCAAGTACATCCCCGTGCATGAGGAAGCCCTGAAGGCGCACCGTGCGTGCACGGACTTTTTCACTTACAACCTCCTCAAGGCTCGTCCCAAAATGTTTGACGGGCGTGTGCTCGCAATTGTGAGTCCCGCTATTGAGGGACATCTGGATTCGGGTCGGAGCTTTGGTTCAACATCAGGGCACATGTACAATGGATTGCCTTCTGTTGTTCGTAAGAAATACGTCATCCCTGCTTCCGTTTTTTCGATTGAAGACTACGACCTGAAGTACCACACGATTCTGCGTCTCGCCCTCGAGGCGGGTGATCTGAGCTTCCTGACCACAGCCAACCCAAGCACGATTGCCAAGCTCGTGGGACTGATTGCTACCAATATCGATGCGATGATTGCAGACATCGAAGCGGGTCGCTACTCGCGACTGTCCGAGCTCGATGGGCAGGCTAAAGGCGATGTTCAAAGCCGTTTGTGCCCCTTGCCGGAACGCGCTGTCGAGCTGCGCGCACTGAAAGCCGCAGGAACTCTCAAGATCAAGCACATCTGGCCTGGCCTTCAGGCTGTGGGTGTTTGGACGGGAGGATCGAGTTCGATTTTCCTCGATCAGCTCGCGGGGCAGTTTCATGAGGACACACTTCTGAGAGACCTCGGATATCTTTCGTCCGAGTTCCGCGGCAGCGTGCCGGTGATGACAGGAACCAACGCGGGTGTCCCTACTTTCTTTAACTGCGTTTTTGAGTTCGTCGAGCAAAGCGACTGGGACAATGGCGATAAGTCTTTTATTGGTCTCGAAAGTCTCGAGGACAAGAAGAACTACTATGTCTTTATCACAACGAACTACGGTCTCTATCGCTACAACATGAACGACATTGTTCAAGTGGATGGTTTCTACGGACCGGTCCCAATGATTCGCTTTTTACAAAAAGGAAAAGGTGTCACGAGCATCACCGGCGAGAAACTTTACGAGAATCAGGTGATTTCTGCCGTCGGCCAACTCGAAAAAGAGATGGGAGTGGACAGCGAATTCTACGTGATGAGCTGCAGCCCCGAAGAGCAGCGCTACACGCTGTACTACGAAGTCTCGCCGAAGGTGAAAGATTCAAAGCTCGAAAGCAGGGGAGTTGAGGCCTTGGAGGAGTGCAAACGCTTCCAGGACAAACTCGATCAAGTTCTCGGACAAATCAACATTGAGTATGCCGCCAAGCGCGCCAGCGGACGCGTGAAGCCGCTGAGGATTTGTATCCTCAAGCGCGGAAGCTACGAGAGCTTCAAGCGCTTCTATCTGGATCAGGGTCAGCGTGAAGGTCAGTTTAAGATTGTGGCCTTACAATTCGCCAAGGACATCAAGTTCGACTTCTCGCCTCATGTGGGATGGGACGGCTCGAAGTCCGATCCGGACAACATTCGCATCCTGTCGCAGACGCGCCATTCGTCTCTAGTGCCGGAGGAGTTCCTGGTGACGGCTTCTTCTCTGAACGTTTCCATGAAGACTCCCGTAGTTTCTCTGCGTGAAGTAGGAAGCCTCTAATGAACAAGATCAAGCTCAGCCTGAGTCCACTTCAGATTCCGATGAAGGTGTCCTTTAAGCACGCATCGGCCGAAAGACATGTCACCGAAAGTGTTTGGGTGACGGCCGAGCGAGGTGGATTTAAGGGACTCGGCGAGGGGTGCCCCCGCGTTTACGTGACGGGCGAGACTCTCGAGGGAGCCATGACCTGGGCTCAGAGCAAGATTGCTCTCATTGAGTCGCGAGTGGCGACATTGGCAGATCTTCGAGAACTCTCCAGGGAGTTGAACTCGGAGATCGAGAAAAATCTTTCCGCCTGGTGTGCTCTTGAGCTCGCGATCCTCGATCTGCTAGCCAAAGAACGTGGCGTAAGTCTCGAGCGCCTGCTTGGAGTCTCAGAGGAGCGCACACGTTTTAGTTATGCAGCTGTTTTGTCGGCGGATGATGCGGAGAAGTTCGATTGTAACGTGGACAAGTATCTGCGTTTTGGTTTTTCGGATTTTAAGCTCAAAGTCGTCGCAAATGAATCTGAAGACAGCGCGAGGCTCGCGACACTGAAGAGCAAGGTGATGCCGGGGCTCAGGCTTTGCTGGCCACCCGTGAGACTTATCGCTTCGGCGTATGCCACGCGCAGTCCTTTTGAATTTCGTCTGCGCCTCGATGGCAACAACGCCTGGGCGGGGCGCGAGACCGAGATTGATGCGTTCCTAGACCGCGCCCCACTCAAGCCGTGGGCTATTGAAGAACCCTTTGCCCCCCACGATTTTTCTCGTTTGTCTGAGCTCAGTCGCAGGCAAAACATCGGTATCATTCTCGACGAATCGCTTTGTCGCATTCAAGACGTGAGTCAGGCGGCCGTTCATCCGGCCCGCTGGGTAGCGAACATGCGCGTCTCCAAGCTCGGTGGTCTGCTGCGTTCGCTCGAAATCGCGACGCTTGTTCGTGAGCTCGGTTGGGAAATTATTGTCGGCGCTCAAGTCGGTGAAACGTCCGTGCTCTCACGCGCAGCTCTTGTGCTGGCGCGTGCCGCGGGTGGGGCACTTGTCTCTCAAGAAGGCGCCTTCGGAGATATCCTCCTCGAAAAAGATCGCGCTGAGCCGATGCTCAAGTTTGGACTCGCAGGACTCGTTCATAATACGGCCTCGCGCAATCGAGGCTTAGGTCTCGGAGAAGTGAAAGGAAACTAAAATGTTGTCGGTGTTCAGGAAGAACTTTGTTGTTGCTGCTGCTGTCGTTGTAGCAAGTTTTGCCGCGCGTGCAGAGAACGTCGATCTCTATTATTCGGGTCACGATGGGACTCGTCAGCACGCCATTCACTTCATGGCCAAAAAGCCCAAGGCTGCCGTGCTTTTTGTTCACGGTTTGCAAAGCCATGCAGAGTGGATGCGTGCCTCTGGGGCGGGCGAAGCTTTTGCCCGTCGCGGTGTCTCTGTGCTGGCCTTTGATCGTCGAGGTTCTGGCCGAAGCGCTACGGAGCGTGGCTACGCAGCAAGCGGCGCCCAGCTCCTGAAAGATGTGAACGACGCGGTTGTGCTTTTTCGCAAAGAGCTTCGTAAGCAAGGTCTCGAGATCGGTCGAGACATCGATCTGCACCTTATGGCCAATTGTTTCGGCGTGCGGATTGCAGTTCCATATGTTGTTGAAGCCGAAAAGCAGGGCCTCGCGCCCTTCAAGTCTCTCATTATTCTTGCGCCTTCGACTCACATGAGAAAGCAGGCTGAGTACAATCTCTTCGAGAAAGTGGGTCTTTTGCTTAAGGACGATCACGCGTTGATCGACACTCCTCTACAAGACGAATGGTTCGTTTCGTCGGGCCGCGGGCTGGAATGGATTCGGAATGATCCCATGAGTCTTCGCAAGGTGAGCGTGGGCCTTCTAAAAGCCGCCAAGACTCTCACAAAGATCACAAATCGTGAGATCTACGACATGCGCATCCCGCTCATGGTGATGACGGGTGAGAACGATCAGATGGTCGACAGCCAGCGCGCTTACTCTGAGCTCTTTGTGCCTTACAAGGGCGTGAAGCGCTACCAAAGCTTCAAGGCTGAACACAGTCTCGAATTCGGTCCTGCTCGTGGTGATTTCGTGGCTGAGACCACCGACTGGCTCGTGGGTTCTGGAGTGGCTGAGCGCCGTTAATAGATCTTGATTCAAGGGGGACTTCGTGCGAGAAGTCCCAGGTTCCCAAGAGGATGTGGATCGGTAGCTCAGTCGGTAGAGCAGCTGACTCTTAATCAGCGGGTCCGCGGTTCGACCCCGCGCCGATCCACCATTTTTCTCTGTTCTCAATTGACTCGTAATGCGGCGCAACATAATGCCAGTCATTGTGGGCGCTCAAAAATTTCTAGCTTCTGCGCTCCTCGTTTTCTTCTTCACGAGTTTTGCCATCGCGCGCGAATCGTCTGATGTTCCGAAGCCCCCTCCCATGCCTCAATTCCGCGACCCTTACGCTTTGCTGAGCGACGCCGAGCTCGAGGCCAAGATTCCTGTTCTTAAGGCTCAGTCTTCGAGTCTTGTTCTCAGCGGCGAGATCTTTCCCGAGAGTGGGGCTCAGCCGATTCAGGCAGAGGGCGTCGATGTTGAAGTTGTCCTGCCGCAGAATCGTTGTGAGGCGGGCACTCTCACGTGGGGATCTCCTGACGAAGGTTACACGCGTTGTCGCGTTCTAGGTCGTGGTCAGACGCTCTTTGCTTCGCTGAGGGATTTGGCTGGCCTCAAGGCCACTCAGCGGGATCTTCGCAACTGGGTGATCGCCGAAACACCGGTTTCACTCAAGGCCGAGTGGATCAAAAACAAAGAACATTTCGGAACGCAGTCACACTATGATCTTTGCATGTTCCGACCGGACGTCGAATTCAACGGTGCCACGATCAAGACACGACCGCGTTCAACGATCGGACGTTATGCGCTCGATACCGGAAAACGAATTCACAAAGGCAAGAAAACCTGGGGGACACGTCTCAATTCAGCCGAGCTGCTGATGCCTGTGCGGATGACGCCCCTCGTGTCCGATCAAAACGAAGCCTATCGGAATCAAGGGGCACTGCTCGAGCGCAAGGACTTCTGGATTCATGCTCACGAAAATCTGCGAGACGCGATGCCGCTCGAAAGCTCGTCGACCTACGGGTGTCCTCGCCTGCCTCGCGCTTGTGAAGAAGAATTCCAGGCGTGGGTCGAAGAGAGAAACGCTCGCGGGATATTGCCGGTCTTGGCTATTTTTGAAGAAAGCTCACTCTAGGTTGCTAAGAGTGGAGCTCACTGGATCTAGGCGCCCTTCAATCACGATCGTTCCCATGGCGTTTTGAACACCGTAGTAGGAGTCAAGAGTGGGGTCTTTTCCACTCGCTGCGGGCGGGTTGAGTCTCAGATTGAATGCGTAGGTCGCAGATTCATGAAATGTTGTGCGCAGGATATTGCCTTCGATGCTTCCGACTTCGATGGGGTCTTCGTCTTCGAATCTCTCGACAAGCTTGGTGCCGTGAATCTCGAGGTTCATCGGTCCCCAGTCCGGGCTCAGCAGTCCACAGGTGGCGTCGTAGTGCTGCATCGTAAAACGGTCCGTTACTTGGACGATTTTGATTTCAATCGAGGAGCAGGCTTCGGTTTTGTTTCCGGTCCAAGGGCTGCGCTGGATCATTTGTCCGGAGCCCTTCCAGTGACCCGTGAAATTCGTGAGCTCCTCGGCAAGAGCGGATCGAATCTGCAAGGTGCTGGCGACAAGACTCAAGGCGATAAATAGCTTTTTCATGCCCCCTCATCTTGAGCCGCTGCGGGAGTTTTATCAAGAGGGCGCGGCGAGTGGCGCGCTCGGCGAAAATTCTTGCGATTATTTGCTCGAAGAAGCGCTCAAGTGGGCCTAGTCTTGGCTCTATGCAAGTTTGGGGTCTCACGGGTCTTTGGGGTACAGGCAAAACAAGCGTGGTGGAATATCTCGGGTCCAAGGGTTATCCCTCGGTGAATATCGAAGAGTTGTCCCGGCGCCTGATCAACAAAGACACTGAAGAAGGCCGAGAAGGCTTTCAGGCGATCTACAAGATTTTCGGCAACGAAATTCTCAATGCTCAAGGGGGGCTTGATCGCACGAAGATGCTCAAGCGCATTATGCTCAACCCTCACGAAAAGAAAAACCTCGAGGGTGCGATTGATCCTCTTGTCTCCAAGGCCATCGACAAGCTTCGCGTGCGCTGGAAAGAATCCGGCACACCCTTCGCTTTTATCGAGGGAGCTCGGGTTTTTGAAGGCGGTTTCGACAAAGGCCTTAGGGGTGTGGTGGCTCTTCAGGTCGACGTTGAAAAACGCGTGAAGCGCATCATGAAGCGAGACACGATGGGCATCGACGAAGTTCGTCTGATGATTCAGATGCAAGACACGGACATTATTCGGCGACTGGCGACAGTTGTGCTCGATAACAACGGCAAGCTTTCGGACCTGCACAAGCGTATCGATTCGTTCCTCAAAGAAAAATCACTGACCAAATAATCGCGGACCCGTCTTTATTCGCATTCAAACGGCAGTGTGAGTCTGGATTTTCCAAAAGCTCGGCAAAGCTTCGTCCATTGCTTGTTGGCGTCGAGTCCCTTTTGGAGGCGACCAAGGAAGGCTTGTCTTGAGCGCGCATCCGCGTAGTCAAGCGTCACTCGGTCTACGATGAGCGAGGAAAGCCAAGCCACTTGAGCGGACTTGTCCACGCGCAAAACACCAAGACCTTGCCACGAGAGACTCGAAGCTTTGAGGCTCGAGGCACATTCCTTTTTTAGGATGCGAAGAGCTGCAGCGGCTGTTTTTTTAGGGAGTTTGGTATCGTAGAAGGGTTGGGGCGCCGTAAACCAACCATGAATCACAAGGCGGGCTTCGCGCACGTCTTGCACGCCTCGGACCTTTTCGACAGCGTGAGGACGGCGAGGATCGAAAACCACGAGTCGATCAAAACGAGATTCGATGTCGATAAACATGGTGTTTTCTTCGCGAGGCAAGCTCAGATCTTGGTTCACAAATTCGCGCGCGATACGAGTGAATCCTCCTTGGGCTTTTTTGCTGAAGGAGGCGGGGGTGAGCGAGTAAACGAAAGCCCAAGGTCCGTGCGCCGCATCGGTGTGAAAGCGTTGCTCGCATCCTTCGACATAGCAACTCGCCCACGGGTGAGAGATCGTGGTGAGTCCCAATTTTTCTTGAGCCCAAAGGCTTAGCTCGTCAAGAAAGCCATCGATCGCTTCGATAGAAAAAAGCGAAGTCAGCGGTGCGCGAAGCAGGGTGTACTGGCCGGGGACATTCCAATAATCCCAGACAAAACGCTCGCGCGAGGCCCTGAGGGGATCTGCAAAGCGGGCGTCGAAGTCTTGTCGCAGGGCGCGCCCAAAACGAGAGAATTTGGGGACAATGTGGAGGCCTTGATCGGGTTGCGACACTCTGCAACTTTAACGCACCCGAGAGAGCGCGACAAGACGTTGCATCGCCTGGAGCCAGGGCTATCATGAGCAGGGCAATACTAGGAGGATTTATGAAACGTTATCTTATGGCTTTTGTTCTTGGGTCTGTTTCTCTTATGGCTCATTCTGAGGCGCGCGTCGTCAAACTCAAGGCTGAGGCGGTCGCTGGCAAAACACATTGGTTGCCTGAGCGCATTGAGGTCGTTCAAGGAGAAACATTTAAACTCGATATGAAGCACGATCTTCCTGAGGGCTTCGCGTTTCATGGCGTTGAGATTGCTGCGGTCGGTCTTCGTCAGCAGGTCAATCGTGGCGAGCACGTTTCTGTGGAAGTGAAGGTCCCCGCAGATCTGAAGCCTGGTGAATATCCGATCCGTTGTCATTTCCATCCGGGTCACGTGGGCGCCACGCTTGTTGTGGTAGGCGCCCCTACTCCCGCTAAGAAATCAGAAGTGAAGAAAAAGTAAGCGACCATGCTGAAGATCGCCTTCACGCACAATCTCAAAACGAGCGACTCCGAACTCGAGGCGGAGTTCGACACCCCTGAGACCGTTAACGCGCTCGCAGGTGCTCTGAGGTCTCTCGGACACGAGGTTCAGCTCGTCGAAGTCTCGGGACCTCCCTCGCGAGTGATCGCTCGTCTGGAGGCCTTGCAACCTGATTTGGTCTTCAACACGTCCGAAGGCCACGCGGGACGCTACCGCGAGGCGTTTTATCCGTCGGTCTTTGAGCAGCTCTCCTTGCCCTTTACGGGATCTGACGCCTATGTGTGCACGCTCACTCTCGACAAAGACATGACAAAGCGAGTGCTGCGCGAGTCAGGAATTCCCACACCTCGCTCGGTTCTCTTGCAGTCCGCTCGGCGACTCAAGCGCCTGGATTTGCGCTTTCCTTTGATATTGAAGCCCAACTTCGAAGGAAGCTCAAAAGGAATCACGCAGGACAGTGTCGTCGAAAATGAGGACGCTTTTCAGCTGCGCCTCAAAGAGCTTCTTAAGAAATATCCGACAGGTGTTCTCGTTGAAGAGTACATCGAGGGGCGCGATGTGACGGTCCCCTACATCGAAGGCCTGGCGACTCCCTATGAAGGCGTCTTGACTCCTGTTGAGTATGTTTTTGGCGAAGCGGCACTGTCTGCGCGCAAGTACAACATCTATGACTACGCTCTGAAGAACACCGAAAGTGACGCCGTGAGTGTGCGTTGCCCCGCTGTACTCGATGAAGAAGTTGAGAAAGAGTTGCAGCAGCTCTCACTTAAGATCGTGAAGGTTCTTGGGATCCGAGATTTTGGTCGGCTTGATTTTCGTGTGACTCCGAGTGGTGCTGTTTATTTCATTGAGGTCAACGCGCTGCCGAGTCTTGAGCCTGGTGCGGGCATTTATATGGCGGCTGAGCGCGCGGGTCTGGCGAGTGTCGAGGAGACTTTAGGGGCCATCCTAAAAAGTGCTCTTAAGCGCGCGGGGCTCGACAAGCGATCGCAGGCTCCACGTAAAGTTCGAAAAAATATTCGCGTCGGTTTTACCTACAACCTCAAACGCATTATTCCCGGCGATGACTACAAGACCGATCAGGAAGCCGAATACGATTCTCCCAAAACCATCGAAGCCATCAGTCAGGCGCTTAAGTCTTTGGGACACGAGGTGATTGAACTTGAGGCAACGCCAGATTTGCCGGTGCGCTTGGGGTCGACGGATCTTGATGTGGTGTTTAATATCGCCGAAGGTATCAAGGGTCGCAACCGTGAAGCTCAAGTCCCCGCACTTCTAGAATTGCTCGATATTCCCTACACGGGTTCTGACCCCGCAACACTTGCGCTAGCTCTCGACAAAGGAATCGCGAAACGGGTGGTGCGTGCCAGTGGAGTTGCCACTGCCCGCGGACAACTCTTTCTATCGAGTCGAGACAAACTCGAGAAGGACTTGAATTTCCCTCTCATTGTGAAACCCGTCGCTGAAGGTAGCTCCAAAGGTGTTCTCAGCACCAGTGTCGCAACCAATGAGATGGAGCTCAGGGAACTTGTCTCACTCGTGCTTGGTCGCTACAACCAAGGGGCGCTTGTAGAGGAGTTCTTGCCCGGTCGTGAGTTTACCGTGGCTTTGATTGGTGAGAGTCGTCCGCGTGTGCTCCCACCGATGGAGATCGTGTATCGCACCGACAAGATCAAAACTCCGTATCCGGTCTACTCCTACGAGTACAAGCTCGATCCGCGAGGCGAGATCGAAAACCAAGCTCCCGCTCAAATGAGCGACGCTCTTCGTAAAGATGTCGAACAAGTGGCCCGTGACGCATTTTCTGCTTTGGGGTGTCGAGACTTTGCGCGCATCGATGTGCGGCTCAATGCGGAGGGGAAGGCGTGCTTTATCGAATGCAATCCTTTGCCTGGGCTCACACCTAAATGGTCGGATCTGTGTCTGATCAGCGATTCTGTGGGTATGGACTACACCACGCTCATCGCTGAGCTCCTCAGCCCAGCTATAAGGCGCTGGCGAGAGAAGCGTCGCCAAGATTAAGCTTTTGTAAAGTTAAAGCCCGGCTTCGGGTGTTCCGAAACGAGAGGGCTATGTTTCCGATGAGAAGGCCTTTTCAGATTTGTGTTTTAGCGATTTCGCTAGCCGCATCGGCCCTCGCTCGTGCCGAGTCAGGCGCTCCGCAGGCTTTGGTCAGCGAACAAGGCAAGACTGAGATCCTCTTTGACTACTTCGAAGTCGTGGAACACAAGAAGGCGCCCGACGGACAGGATCTCAAGGTCACTCGGACACGATTCGTGGACCGCGAGACCAAACAAGATGCCTTTCGCGAAGTGCTCACGACCGACGCCGACGGTAGACACATGATCTCCTACGATGTCACTCATCTGCAGATGGATGAGAAGGGATCGATCACCGTCGATCGAGTGCAGAAGAAGATTTTCTATCGCTATTTTAAAGAGAAGAAATGGAAAGAGACTGTTGAAAATCTCGAGGAGCCTTTCCTTGTAGGGCCCATGATTCCTCGATTTATCGAACTCCATGCTGCTTCTTGGAGCTCAGGAAAAAAAGAACGCTTTCACCTGGCTGTTCCGTACATGGCCAAGAGTTTCAATTTTGGGCTCGAGAAAAACAAAGACAAGATTTTCGAGGGGAGACCTGCGATCTCACTCCAAATGGCGCCGACAAACTTTCTTGTCCGAGCCGCCGTTAAGCCACTCTATTTCACCTTTGATCCCGCCGGGCATGAAGTGCGTCAGATTCTAGGGAAAGTCTTCCTCAAAAAACGAAGTCCAGAGGGGCTCAGTGCCTTCATGGCGCTCACCCAATTTTTGAAAAATCCCGCGCCGGCGCCTGCCGCCGTGAAGACACCTTAGAAGCCACGACATCTCAGGTCTGAGTCTAAATCTTCGGGCGCTTAGCGCGCCTCAAACACAACGACGTTTTTCTCGGATGCGTCGAAGACGTGGACCTCGTCGGCCTGCACCTTGAGAGAGAGACTTTCTCCAGCCTTAAAGGCGCGAGTGGGCGAAGTCTTGATCGTGCACTTGGAGGCGCCGACGCTTCCGTAGATAAGGGCGTGATCACCCAGTTGTTCTTGCAACGAGGTCACAAACTGAAGCTCTCCGTCTGATTCGATCGAGAGATGTTCAGGTCGGATCCCGAGAAGAGCTCTGTCTCCCGACTTGAACGCTCCTGGTTTCACCTTAGCAGCGAGAGTCTTTGCGAATCCTTCTCCACCGATCTGCACGATATCTCCTTGGACAGACTCGATCTTGGCCTCAATAAAATTCATCGAAGGTGATCCAAGAAAGCCCGCCACGAACTTGTTGACGGGCTTGTGATAGATCTCAAGCGGGGGGCCCATCTGCTCCACGACACCGGCGCGCAGCACAACGATGTTATCCGCAAGGGTCATGGCTTCGACCTGGTCGTGGGTGACGTAGACCATGGTCGCATTCAAACTTTGGCGAATTTTGGCGATCTCGATCCGCATGTCTACGCGCAGGGCAGCATCCAAATTTGAGAGTGGTTCATCGAGGAGAAAGACATCTGGATTGCGCACGAGCGCTCGACCGATCGCCACACGCTGGCGCTGTCCTCCAGAGAGTTGGCGCGGTTTGCGGTCCAGAAGGGGTCCGAGTTGCAGAATTCTTGCAACTTCCGAAACGCGGTTGCGGATTTCCTCTTTGCTCGACTTGGCGATCTGCAGTGCAAAAGCCATGTTCTCAAAAACGGTCATATGCGGATAGAGTGCGTAAGATTGAAAAACCATTGCGATACCGCGTTTTGCGGGTGGAGCGTAGGTGACATCGCGTCCGCCGATCGTGATCTTGCCGTCGGTCGTCTCTTCGAGACCTGCGATGAGTTTTAGCAGTGTCGACTTGCCGCAACCCGATGGTCCGACAAAAACGGTGAGCTCATTGGCGGGAAGACGTAGATTGATTTTTGGGATGATGGTGGTCTTGCCGCTGTAGATCTTGGTGACGTTCTCGAAAACAACTTCAGACATGAATCACTCCTTAACGGCGCCGGCTGTGAGGCCCGACACAATGCTTTTCTGAAAAATAAGAACAAGAACCACAAGAGGTACGGTCACGATGACGGAAGCAGCCATGATGCGTCCCCAGGGACTCTCAAACGAGCTCGCGCCGCTAATGAGACCAATGGCGACAGGGACGGTACGAGCGTCTGCCGTGAGGGTGAAAGTGAGTGCAAAAAGGAATTCGTTCCACGCCGCAATAAACGAAAGCAGTCCCGTGGTGACGAGCGAGGGACCCATCAGAGGCAGGAAAACGCGGTACAGAACAGTCCATGATGAGGCACCGTCGACAATCGCGGCCTGCTCCAACTCGCGAGGAAGTTGTCGCATAAATGTGGTGAGAAGCCAGATTGTAAATGGAAGGGTAAAGATCATGTAGGACAGAGTGAGTCCGCCCCAGCTGTTGTAGAGCCCCATGGATTTCACCAGCTCAAACATTCCCGAGAGAACGGCTACTTGTGGGAACATGGAGACGGCGAGAATTAGCGCCAGAAGCAGGCCTCGTCCTCGGAATTCGACACGCGCCAGAGAGTAAGCTGCGAGCACGCCGACAAAGAGGCACAGTAGAACGGTGCTTGTGGCGACGAGAATCGAATTCCAGATATTTTTACCGAAGGGTTGCTCTTTGAAGATCGAGCTGTAGTTGGACCACTCGAGCGCGCTGGGCCAGTACTCGACTTGGAACATCGTCGAAGGATCTTTCAGGGAGCTAACGATGGCCCAGTAGAAGGGAAAGAGCGAGAACGCACTTACCACGATGACAAAAAGCCAGAGCATGAAACTCTCAAAGCGAGACCTTCTCACTGGAGCCTCCCACAAGGTTCAGTCGAGAGAACTGAACGTAGATCACGGTAAAAATTGCGATGAACGCAAAGACAAGTGTCGAGGCCGCAGATCCATATCCGAGGTCTCCAAAGGCGATCATGTTGTTGCGGGCGTAAACCGACATTGTTGCCGTATCGTTGGAGTTGTTGGTCATGATAAAGATCAGGTCAAAAATTCGAAGCGCGTCGAGGCACCTGAAAACAACTGCAACGACAAGGGCAGGCTTGATGAGGGGCAGAGTGATCTTCCAGAAAGTTCTGAAGCCACTGGCTCCATCGACTGCTGCGGACTGGTAGACCTGAAGGGGAATGCTCTGAATGCCGGCCAGGATAAGGAGAGTCATGAAAGGTGTGGTCTTCCAGACGTCTACAATCACAACGGCGGCCATGGATAAGGCAGGATTGTCGGCCATCCAAGCCAGAGGTCCATCGATCACGCCGAGCTTCTGGAGGATATTGTTGATGACGCCGTAGTTGTCGTTGAACATCCACGACCACATCTTGGCTGAGACAACTGTGGGAATGGCCCAAGGCACCATCACGGCGGCTCTGAGAATACCGCGCCCAAAGAACTCTCGGTGCAGCAAGAGGGCGATTCCTAGGCCAAGCAAAGTTTCCAGCCCAACCGAAATAAAAGTGAAGGTGAGTGTGTTGCGGACGGAGTGCCACCAGTCAGGATCCGAGAGCACGCCTTTGAAATTCTCGAGGCCCACCCAGTTTATATCAGGATTCGAGAGCGTGGCATCCGTGAAAGCAAGCCATATCGTTCGAAGCAGTGGCCACGCCGCAACGAGGGTCAGCAGAATCAAGCTCGGTAGAAGAAAGAGATAAGCTGTTCTATGACGCTCGGTGAGGGCGTGGTCTTTTGTCATGGGCTCAGTTCCACTTTCCCCCACGGCTCACGCGGACGAGCTTTTTGTCGAGGGCTTTGAGGCCGTCTTCAGCTTTTTCCTTGCCGCTGAGGATGGAGAAGGTGGTGTTCCAGATTTCGTTTGAGACGCGGTTGTACTGCGCGCCTGTCGCGCGCGAAGGGCGGGCGACAGCTGTGGCAAGGGATTTCGCGAGAACGCCGAAGAGCGGGCTCGATGCGAGCACTTTTTTGTCGGCGTAGAGGGATTTGAGGGTGGGGAAGAATCCGTGTTGGATGCGTCCTCGTTGGACGGATTCACTGGCGAGATAGCGAATGAGCGAGACGGCTTCGGGCTTGTGTTTTGAATATTTTGAGACGGCCAGGTGCCACCCGCCGAGCACGGGAGTGTGTCGTCCATCTTGTCCGCCTTTTGGCGTGGGCATCACGCCAACTTTGCCCAGGACAGGACTGTTTTTGGAGTTGAGAAGCGTGTAGGCGTAGGGCCAATTGCGCATAAAGGCCGCGCCGCCCGACTGGAAGACACCGCGCGCCTCTTCTTCGGCGTAGTTGAGGACGCCCTTTGGGGCGATGCCACCAATCCAGGTTGCTGCGAGCTCGAGAGCTTCGATGTTCTTGGGGTTGTTTGCGAGCACTTTTCCAGAGCCATCGACGAAATCTGTTCCACCAAAGGAACTTATCCACTCGAGGACATTGCAGGTCAGGCCCTCGTAAGCTTTGCCTTGAAAGACGAAGCCGACGAATTTCGAGTCAGTTTTTTTCTCGCCCTCTTGGATCTTTTTGGCCGCCGAAGTCAGTTCTTGCCACGTCTGAGGGACGTCGAGGTTGTATTTCTTCAATAGATCTGCACGATAGTACATGACGCCGGTGTCGACGTACCAGGGCAAAGCCACCCAGCGTCCCCCAACTGTGTCATTGGCGATCAGGTTGTCGAAATGCGCGTTCTTCTCGGCGGTCGGCAGGTAGCCGCTCAAATCTTCGAAGTGCTGCCCAAGAATCCCGGGCCATACGACGTCCACCATGAAGACGTCGATGTCTGCTGATTGGGCGCTCAGGAGCTGCTGGAAAAGCTCGAGCTTTTGGTTGGTGTCGTTGGGCGTGGAAACGAGTTTGACGGGCACGCCGCTGGTTTTGGACCAGGCCTCGCTCGCAGATTTGCAGAGTTCGTATTCGATGCCAACGGCCCCGCAGGCGATGGAGATGGACTTCTGCTCCGCGGCCCTCGGGGCGAAGCTGCAGGCAAAACCGAGTGTAAAGAGAAGCTTTCTGGATATTGACATTGAGGTGTCTCTCCTTTGCGTCAGGGCCTTCGTTGGCAAAAGAGGCTTATAACCCAAAGCAACACCGGGTCAAATTCGGGGCTTCGAAACCGCGGGATTTGAGTTAAGATTTCACAGCAGATGCTTCGTCACTTCAACTTCCAGGAGCAGTTCTTGGTGATTCTCGTCCTAGGGTTGGCTCAGCTGTATTCCGTGTTGTTCCCAACGCTCGAGGGATGGCCACTTGTGGTCGACGTGCTGTCGATTTTTTCCATCGTGCATCTGGTGGGTGGGTACCTAGGATTTATCGCAAAAAACTTTCGCCAGCTTCCAAGGCAGGCTTCGGAGTGGGTGCAATCTCGAGAGTCCCAGCGCATGCTGGTGATTCTGCGTGAGTTTGCCGTTTGGTCTGCCGTTGGGTTTCTCGTGATCCGGATTTCTCGCTGGACTCAAGGCTGGGAAGCCGGTTGGAAGATGAGCGGGGTTGATCATTACCACAACTACATAGACGCCGCGCTGTTTCTGCTGAGTTGTTCGCTGCTGTTGTCGATGCGGAGGGTGTCTCGCTGGTTGAGTCGTTTGGACCTCACTTCCGGTCGCCGACTGATCTTCTCCTATATCGTACTGATTATGGGCTCGACGTTGCTTTTGATGTTGCCGTATGCGGTGCTCGACGGCAAGCAATTGAAGCTCATCGACGCTACGTTCACGGTGGTCTCGGCGCTGTCTGTGACGGGGCTTGCTTCGATTAATATCGCCGAAGTCTTGTCGATTCCCGGGCAGATACTTGTCCTCATATTGATTCAAATCGGAGGCCTGGGAATTGTGGCCATCACGGCGGCACTCGCCGCGGCAACGCTCAGACGCTTCTCTCTGAACGAGTCGATGGTCGGTAAGGAGCTCTACGACATTCCTGACTTTGGAAACATGTCTCAGTTTGTCGTTAAGGTAACGAGTCTGACATTCGCACTTGAGATCGTGGGGACTTTTGCACTCTATTTCTCGCTGCCCTCGGGACTCGAGAATCGATTTTTTCACGCACTTTTTCACTCGGTCTCGGCGTTCTGCAACGCGGGATTTAGTACCTTAACTGGCAACTTGGATCAGTCTCCCTTTGCTCCTTGGGGTTTGGGGGTCATATGTCTTCTGATTATTGTCGGTGGGCTTGGCTTTCCTTTGCTGTTTGAGCTCTTGAGGGAGTGCACTCGGACCCGCTGGAAGAGTCATATCTCCGTCAATTCTCGTCTCACGCTCCTTGTTACGGCGGTGCTCCTCGTCGGTGGGGCTCTCGTGATATTTCTGATGCAGAGCTTTTCAACATCTCCGGCTTTATCCCCAGGAGAAAGATTTTGGCAGTCGCTGTTTTATTCTGTTTCATCGCGCACAGCCGGATTTAATATGACCCCTGTTTCTCAGCTCAGTCAGACGAGTGTTCTGGTGATCATGTTTTTGATGGTGGTGGGCGGTGGGCCCATGTCAACTGCTGGAGGAATCAAGACGACAACCTTGGGTGTTCTCGCGGCGACAGCGTGGGCAACAATCACGGGGCGCACGGGGGCTCAATTTCTTCATCGGAGCATCCCTGATTTGACCATCCACCGCGCCGTCACGGGGGTTGTTTTGTACGGTTTTGTGGCCTCAGTCGCGACGGTTCTTTTGGTGCTCACGGAGTCGATTGATCCTTGGGCGCTTGTCTTTGAAGTGATCTCTGCGATGTCGACGGTCGGTTTGAGTCTAGACGCCACGCCCGATTTGAGCAGTTCCGGAAAAATTGTGGTGATTTTGTTGATGCTCATGGGTCGCATAGGACTTGTGACATTTGTGTATGCGGGAATCGGACGGCGCGCTCCCCAGCGTTTTCGTTATCCTCAGGACAGTTTTTTTGTGGGGTAAATGATGTGAGGTCGCATGGCTAAGAAAAAATTCATGGTGATTGGTTTGGGAATCTTGGGCGAAACGGTGACTCGAACCCTTTGCGAAGAGGGCGCCGAGGTTCTGGCGCTCGATGTCGATCCTCTTTATGTGGAACGCGTGAAAGACACTTCTGCGATTGCGGTTCAGGGTGATTCGACCGATCCTCGTTTGCTCGACCAGCTCGGCGTGAGCAATATGGATGCGGTCATGGTTTGTATCGGAGAGAACTTTCCAGGTGCGCTCATGACGACCGTGCATTTGCTCGATCGAGGAGTCAAGCATGTTGCTGTGCGAGCGACCTCCGATATTCATGCGCGCTTGCTCTCCAGGGTCGGAGCTCATGACATCTTCTTTGTGGAGAGCGAGATGGGGCGCTCTATCGCGCACCGGCTTTCAACGCCCGGAATCTTGCATGAAATGGATCTCGGAGACGGACTGCGTATCGTCGAGTTCGCGGCTCGCACTTGGATGGTCGATAAAACCATATCGGAGCTCGCGCTACCAAAGAATTTCAGGACACAAATCATTGCGATGCGAAACGAGCTCAACTCTCTGGTTCTCCCGACGCCTGAGAGTCGCATTTTAGAGGGTTACAAGATTGTCTTCGTCGGCATGACTGCAGACCTTGATACCTTGATGAAGGTAGGGACTTAGTGTTTGTGTCCGTCGCCGTGGAAGTGAGCGGTCCCGCCTTCATCGATCCATCTGTTTTGACTAGCGGGATAGGGTCCGAGTGGGAGTCGTTCGCTCGAGTCTGCATTGAGCAAGTAGCCGCGGAAGTTCTCTTTGCGCTGAGAGATATCTGAACCAAGGCGTTCGTCTCGGCCAAAGCTCGGACGTATCTGCACCATGACTTTGTCAGACAGGTCAAAATCAACTTTGAAGTATTTTTTAGCCGCGGGATTCGCTTCTTCCTCTTGGCCGCTTTCTCCGATTTCAAGAATCAAGCGATGGGCTTTGGGGTCGACCAAGAATCCTGAGGGGAGTTCCGAGCTTTTGCCTCGGAATCTTTCAAAGAGGAGCTTTCCGAGCTCGGATTGTTGAAAGGCTTCGTCGAGGGGAGTCAGTGCGAGGCGTTCGTCCTTTGAAAAGGTGTCCAGAAGTGTGCGAGTTGTTCCGACCCAGAGTGTGCCTTCTTTTCCCATGGAACTGAGTTTTTCGAAAAGTTCTTGGTTTGATTTGCGAGAGATTGCAACGCGCTCTGTGCGTCGGTCGTCGAAGTTGAGGTCTTTGGCTTCGGCTCGTGCCCAGATGCGTCCGTGTTTGCGAACCTGGGGCTTGAGCCACTCGAACGGGATGCGGTCCCACCTGACGAGATCCAGGGGAGGGTAAAGACCTGGGAAGGCTTTTTGATAAGCGCTCAGACTGAGCAAGTAGCTCTTCCATTCGGGCAAGGCGGTCGGAGTCGCTGGAAAATGTTTCTCCGGAACGGGAGCTGCGCGAGTGGCCCTTTTCTGATTCTCCGTCAGGCTCTGGCGAAGTGCCGCTTTGTTGTCTGTGGCCGTGGCCTGAAGGGTGTTCGTGAGCAGGAGGCCACAGGCGAAAATTCCGAGGGGGCGAAGGCGGCAAAGCATAGGGTCTTATCGGTCTTCGTGAGTGGAGTTCTGAAACTTGGGCGTTGACGCAGTGCGTTTAGTTTCATAAGGAGTGACAATGCTTCGATTTAATTCCCCAAAACAATTTGGAATCTCGACTCTTCTCGGCCTGTCGCTGGTCTCGAGCGTGGCCTGGTCCTCGGCGCCGCTGTCGACCTTTGATGGCCTACCGACGGCCCCAGATGTGGAAGAGTTCCTGCAGGTTGCCAGCCGGCTGGACCTCGCTGATCCGCGTCTCGAGTTTGCGGATGGGTCAGGCGGCATGTCGATCAACCTCGAATACAAGGGAATGGGGCTCATGGGCGATTTTATGTCTGTGAACGCGGATGGCAAGGGCGACAACGGTGCCGGCAATCCCGAGGGGCAGATTGTGGCTTACAACCTGAGCCGCATCCTTGGGTATTCTCGGTCTTATGGAAGAGGTTGCTGGTACCAAATTTCGGGCTATCCCGTGCAGGTTCTTCGCTCGCTTGCCGAGCGCAACGGGTCCTCACGGCAGGCTGTGCAGGAGGCGCGTGAACGACTCCTCCGGACAACGAGCCAAGCTTCCGTAGATGGGACCTTAAGTCTCTATGGACCAAAACCCTATGGCCTAAGTGCTCTGGAGGCGGCAGGCGGCCCCAACGGGCTCTTCAATGAAGCGAGCCCATTTGCGTCCTACTTGCAGTCTTATGGGGCTCGTCCTGAAAATCGCATCGTTTCGCTGGGACGCTACCCTGTGAACGAACTCGAAGCCGCGCGCACTCTCTCGACGATCTTTGTGGTCGATGCGCTCACCGAACAGTGGGACCGTTTCAGCGGTGGCAATATCAGCGTGGTGAAAGACGGAGCCCTTTATCGCCTGGTGGCCTACGACAACGGAGGCGCGGGTATCGGAGGATGGGGATCGGGTTACCAAACGCGTTACCTAAGCTGGACGTCGCGCTTTGACAGGAACGTCGTGCGGGAGGTCCTCGCTATGGACGACTTTATGGCTGGACGCGTGACCTCTTACCTTGGCTTTCGGAGTCAGCCAGAATTTCTAAGAGCGTTGGGTATTCGCCGCTTTGAGCGCGGTTTCCGCAAGGGTGTCTCGAAGGTTGCGGCACACATGCGCGCAACGCTCACACGTGAGGGCCAAGACGCTTATTTCGAGTGATTCTCGGTTGGGAACTCTCGGGGCGGCGCGCGCACAGCTTCGCTGGGGCCCGAGATCTTCGGGGACGACAGGCTGCCAGGCAGGGGACTTCAGTCTCGGATTCTATGGCGGAGTTTGCGGAGTTCGAACTAAGAATTTCGCTCCGCACTGTCACATTGAAACGCGGTCAGTGCTCTTGGGCAAAGGCTTACTCACCCACAAAAACTTCGCGGCCTTTGAGGTAGAGCGAAGTCGATGCAAAGCCTTCCACAAATCGCACGGTGTTTTGTCCGACGACGATTCGTAGGGCGGGGCTCACGAGGCAGGCGTTGTAAATCACCTGTGGCAGTTTTTGATAGAGAAAGTTGTCGAGGAGGTGGCTCTTGCCGATGGAGAAGATGCTGTATCCAACATTGTACAGGCCCACGCCCTTAGCATTGTTGTCCGTAAGGCTGGCGTAGATGAGCGACTGAAGCGCCACGGATCCCATCGATGCAGCGCCGCGGGCCATGAGCGATGAGGCAACTTTGGACTTCATACGACTCTCGAGGAATTTCACTCCTCTGGAGGAGATACGGTAGCCGACATAAGCCTGGAAGAACGAATTGAGCGCTGTCGAACTGTAGTCGGCAAACAGCATGTCTCCGTCGTAATCGCGTGAAGAGTCTTCTTGGTGGAGACCGACGTGTTTTAAGAGCACATCGAAACGCTCGGGGTGGTTGATGAGAATGCCCCCTGTGAGGAGCGTCGACGAGACGAGAACTTTGCTACCAATGAATTGTTTCGCCGAACGGCCTTCTGCAAAGGCTTCGGAGCACTTGAGTGTTTTGGCGGACGCTTGAGGGCGCTTGAGACGAAGGCGCTTGGCGAGAGCGGGTTCGCTTTTGATGGCCTCATCGACTTGGCGGGCGAAGGTGTCGATCTCGTCGTCTGCGAGTTCGACGCCGTAGGCGCGCTCGAGAGAGAATGTGCCCAGAGCTTGGTCGGGATTTTCGCGGGCAAAGCGAACGGCACCTGATTCTTTTACGGGGAAGCTCCAGGGAGTCCCGTCGGCGCGAACGACTTCGGCCATCCAGGAGTGATCGGTGTCGAGTTCTAGCGCTCCCTTGACGAAGTAGAGGCGGTCGTCAGGTGCGATCACGTAACTCATCTCGAGGTCGGGATCTTGGGTGAGTTTGTTGAGCGTCTTGCCGTCGGCAAGAATGAGTTCGTCTTTGATGACACGAATTTCCCTTTTGCTGGGGAACACGCCGACACCCGCTTCGCGCACGCGTCGAGACTCTGATTTGAGCAGGCTTGTGACGGCGTTGCTGCAGTCCGAGGCCCAGGCGGGGTGGCCGAGAAGTGTTAGCGCGAGGAGGGGGAGCACAGTGTTAAGGCGCATCTTCATGGCGCCCCTAGTCTACGCCTTTAACGCATGGAATCAATATAAAACTTAAGCTCCCGCTAAATAATACATAAGAAAAACTTAAGCATAGGGGCTGCAAAATGACTAGAAAAAATTGCGTTTTTCCCTAAGAATTCTAAATACTTCAGATGGATCGGTGCCCGCAGCTAGGCCCAGCGAGCCGACGAGTTCCGGGTCGTCGGCCTGCAAAAAGGGGTTGCACTGACTCTCAAGCCGAAGGCTTCGAGGGAGCGTTGACTCGCCTCGACTGCGCAAGGCCGTCACGCGTTCGAGCTCTCTGGAGACCACTGAGGCGCGCCACTGCAGGGACTCGACAAAGCGCAGGTTCCGCTCGGTGTACTCGTGTCCACAAACAAGAAGAGTCTCGTGGGGAAGTGCGCGCAGCTTTTGGAGCGAATGCCACATCTCGGCCGGGCTTCCCTCAAAAAGCCGCCCGCATCCTGAGCCGAACAGAGTATCTCCCGCAAAAAGATAGGTGGGATCTTGGCCCTCGAGCACAAAGCTTAGGGCGGGCACGGTGTGGCCTGGTGTTTCGAGGCTTCGCATCCGAGCGGCTCCGCTTCCGAGTCGAAGGATCTCATTCTCGCGTAGGGGATGGCTCACGAGGCTTGCCAGTTTGGGGTGGGCTGGACCCCAGACTGGGCATCGAAACTGTTTGACGAGTACGCTCACGGCGTCGGTGTGATCAGCGTGATGATGGGTGCAAAAAACTCCCGCCCCTACGAGTTCGGGATGGGTCGAAATGAAATTCTTCACCACAAGGGGGTCGCCGGGATCGACGCTCCAAAAAACTTTTTCTTCGCGAGAAATCAGGAATGCGATGCAATTGTCCTGCAGAGCAGGGAGAAGAACGACCTCGAGCATGGGCTCTTCTCTAAGTCAGGCTGAGTTCGATGTCGACGCTGCCTTCGGTGGGACGAGGAGCACGTCGCGAGGCTTTCGCGATTGATAGCATGTGGCCTTTGTGAAACACGTGAGCCGCTCCCACGACCCGAAATTCCCCATTTGAGACGACGAGTCCGGAACCGTCGGGCGCCGCATAGATCGGATTCTTCGTGCGTCGACTGGCTCCGGCGAGCGCTCGGCGATAGCGCTCGGACTGAGAATAGTGCGGAAAGAACTCAAAAGGCGCGAGACCGAGGGCCGCGAAGTTTCTGAGTCCTACGAAGTTTTCGTCGCAATCAAAACTCGGGAAGCTTGCGGTGCCAATATTGGGAGTGAGAAGTATCGCTCCCGCAGAAAGACCCGCGATGACTTTGCCTTCGGCATGAGCGTGCCTGAGCTCACGAATGAGGCCGAGTTTTCGCAAATTGCGAAGGAAGTAGAAGGTGTTGCCGCCCGACAAAAATATCACGTCGCTTGCGAGCGCGCGGCTGCGCATTTCTCCCGTGAAGGGCGTGTCGATCGGGAAATAAGCGAAGGTGCAGGGGCGTATCTCTTCAAATGCGGCGACGAAATCTCGGAAGTCTTCGATCCCGTAGTCAGACGATGAGGGGATGTAGGTCACGCGCGGTAGGGACTTGCGAGTTGCGTCCAAGCACGCCCGGTTGAGCGCGGCGTTGTCCGCGAAATGCCCGCCACTGTAGAGTACCAGGCTCATATTTCTTCGCGGCTATCCTGTACGATCTGAATCAAGCGACGAAGAACGGGTGCGGTGCTTGTGCCGTGATTGCGGGGTGAGATCTCGAGCCCTTGGACCTGGTAGCGAATGAACTCGGGCAAAAGGCTCAGGAGTTCTGATCCTCGATTGGCGATCTTTTTCTTAACGAGATGGTCGGCGACGCGAATAATTCCATTGCCCGTGATTCTATCGTGCCGATTGATCAGCGACGAGCGCATCGTGATCTCGAGTAGTATCCGGTGGAATGAACGTCGATCGTTTTCACCAGCGAGGTGCAAGAGACGACGGTACTGTTTTTGGAAATTCTGGATATGGCGCGAGCGCGACGGCGTGAGCGACAGGTCTTTATCTTCTGCGTAGCTTGACCTCGCGATTTCGATGAAGGTGCTGTCCTTGATTGTCGTGTCTTCAGCGAGGAAGAGTTTTGGGAGCTCTCTTAGCACGTCGCGCATGCAAAACACGGCGTCGGAAGTGATACCGTCGTCAACTTTATAAACGCCTTTTGCGGATTGTTGGCGCTCGAAATACTCGAAGAGGGTTTCGAATCGAGTTACGGCACTCGCGTGTTTTTGCAGGAGTTGGTTTTGATGTTTTTCGGAGAGGCCCATGTTCCTTAGCAAGAACTTCTTCTTGAAGTGGGCAAAGCGTGTTTCAAAGAGTTCCATCACGGGGTCGTTTGCAAAACGCCTTACGTTTTTCTTGTCTCCACTTCGCAAGAAATCAATCATCTGTGCAAAGGTCTGTACGAGGTAGCGAGCTTTAGATTTTTGCTCGGGAATGTTGGTGGACCATCTCTCGACGTCGTCATAGCGGTAGTCACGGTGAAAGAGACCAAACTGGCGCACGCTTCCGTAGTCGAGGATCGCTCCTTCGGAAATCAGGATATTATCGCCGTCCCAGTCCAGCCAGCAGAAGATGTATTCGCGTTCAAAGAGTGCCGCCGAGCGCGCAAAATCGCGGCAGAAGATATCGAGCAGTTGCAGATAGGGGTCGCTCGAGGATATCTCGGGCTGCCAGCGACCGTTCTTTTTTTCGCGGGCGATGTGGTAGTCCACGATCGACTTGAGATTGTCGCGCTCGGAGAGTTTTAGGTAGCGGAACATGTGCGCGGGGCGCAAGAGATTTTCTCCAGCACGAACATTGATTGAGGTTCCGTCTTTAAATCGAAGCACAGCGAGAGTGCGCTCGGTCGGAGTTCCGTTTTTGTGAAAAATTTCGGAGAGCATCGCGGCACCCAGAGCGTCTGAGTAATCCGCGAGCCCGCAGCCGTAACTTACGGTGGTGTCGCCGGTCTTGAAGTTCCGATTGTGGAGCGCGACCGCGGGCGACAAGGCCGTAGCTCCTGTGCCGCAACTTGAGACGTCCCAAGTACGATTCTTGTAGGACCACGTTCCATTCCAAATGCTGCGTCCGTCGCCAGAGGTTTTGCCGGTTTTGTTGGGGTGTTGGAGTTGGAGATAGCGAGTGGCCATGTATTTGTGAGGCCGGATGCTGTCCTTAGGGTAGGAGATTTTGTTTTCGAGGTCGTACTCGTTGATGATCACGAGGCTGAAGGCGCCGATGAGGGCGCGCGAGAGTTCAGCGTTGAGGCGGTTCGGGTGCGAAGCTTCGATGAGGCCCATTTCACGAGCGAGATCGAAATTGAAGTAAGCCACTTCGGCGCCGGGTCGAGTGCGGACGTTGTAGAGAAGACACATCTCAGGTGAGCAATCCTGCAAAGGATGCCGACCGTCGATGCGCGACAGGCTTTCGTAAAGTAAAGAACTCGTTTTACGCGGTCCGGTGGCGGGCTTCTTCGTCTGAGTCTTAATCACATCACCCTTAACGGAAGAATGATGCGAAGGCTTAAGTCTGTGATTGTGCGGCGCGGTGTGCCGGGATGCTTTTCCACGCCTCCTGAGGACGCTATCGTTCGAGCTCGATTGATGCCTCTCCAGCCACATTCTGAATCGATCACCTGACAATGAAAAAAGCCCCGACTCTCCGCAGAGTCAGGGCTTCCCATGTGATCAAAAAACGGTGCAGGGGCTACTTGATGTCGAGAATCGTCTGCAGAAGGCGGCTTGCGACTTGGTAAGGGTCTGCGTTCGCGCCAGGACGGCGATCTTCCAGGTATCCGTAGCCTTTGTTAGCGACGGGGCGAGGAATGCGGATCGAAGAACCGCGGTCGGCCACGCCAGAGCGGAACTCGTGGATCGAGCAGGTTTCGTGGAGGCCCGTGAGGCGCAAGCTCAGGTCGGCGCCGTAAACGCCGATGTGCTCTTCGTGTCTCTCGCCGAGCTTTTTGATGGCGCTCTCGATGGCGCTCTTACCCTTGGAAGGGTCGCGCATGGAGTTGGTGGAGAAGTTCGTGTGCATGCCGGTGCCGTTCCAGTCGCCGCGAACAGGCTTGGGGTGCAGGGTTGCAGCCACGCCGAATTCTTCGCCAACGCGGTAGAGGAGCCAACGCGCAAACCACATGTGATCGCTGATGGTGAGGGCATCCGCTTTCTCGTTAGGCTCGCCACGGTAACCGATTTGGAATTCCCACTGACCGGGAAGAACCTCTGCGTTCGTTCCGTAGATCATGAGTTCTGCGTCGAGAAGACACTGAGTGTGGGCCTCGACGACTTCGCGACCGAAGACTTCGTCGGCGCCAACGCCGCAGTAGTAGGGGCCTTGGGGAGCGGGGTAGCCGTTCTCAGGGAATCCGAGAGGGCGCATGCCGTCCATGAGTGTGTATTCTTGCTCGAAGCCGAACCAGGGGTCTTCTTTTTGAGCGCCGCTCTCTAGGACGCGACGGAGCTCTGCGCGGGTGTTGGTCTTGTGAGGCGTGACGCCGTCGGGATTGTAGACTTCGCAAAGCACGAGGACGTTGTTGTCGCCGCGAATAGGATCTTTGACGAAGGCGACGGGCTTGAGGATGCAGTCCGAGTCATGGCCTGTTGCTTGGTTGGTGGAGGATCCATCGAAGCTCCAGTCACCGAAATCACTGAGCTCGACCGCTTTGCCTTTGGGCTTGATGATCTTCGTTTTCGAACGCAATTTTTGCGTTGGAACAGTTCCGTCCATCCAGATGTATTCGGCTTGAATAAAGGAGCTACCGGTCATTTTTAGAATCCCTCTTTAGAGTGAGATTCGAAACCCTCAAAGCGCGGGATTCCCTCCGGGGTCGCAAAAAGAGAGCACCGTGCCTGGAGAGGCTTCGACATTTTGTCGAAATGGGTGTGTTGGGAATTCACGTTATGTGAAGCGACCCCTTATGGGAGATTGAGGTTAGAGGGTGCGCAGTGAATCCGTCAAGCGAATGATGCGAAATTTCGTTTGGCCTTCGGGTCGTGAAGATTGCGTTAAGGGTTCTTTTGTCCCGCGGATTTTGTTCCTTCCCTGTCAAAGTCGGAGGGTACTCGGAGGGAAGTTTTATGCGCAATTCATTCGTGCCCACTTCACTTTTCGCACTCTGCCTTGGAATTTCCTTCGGCGCGGCCGCAGTGGATCATTCGGCGGGGTCTAAGAAGACGGGAGCGCATAACTCAACGAGTTCTGGAATCAAATCTAAAGAAACACTCTCGAATCGGCAGATTCTCAAGAAATACTGACCTTCAAGATTGCCGGGACTGGGATCTATATCGAAAGCATCGATCAGAACGAAGGCGTGAATACTTTGTATGACAAGCGTTTTAAAACCAGCGTCACTCCAACGCGTATCACACATGAGTCCGCTAACAAGAACTTCAATATCATCCGCAAGTTCGGAAGTGACTTCGTACTTGATCGTCGCGAGGACGGCAGCATCTTGGTCAAAGTCAATCGCAAGAACGCTCAGGGTGGTGGCACCTCTAAGTCCACCTGTGTGCTCGTCCCAGTTCCCTGAAGATCGCCAACAAACCGTCGCGATTTAAGAAGAATTTAGGCCGCGGGGGAGCTCCGCGGCTTTTTGCTTTTTAACCAAAATTTCACAAAAGTTCTAAGTTGTTGTCCCGTAAAATGTGAAAGCTCCGGGGCAAATTCTCTGGAGAGGCGCCAGAAGGCAGGCGTCGATCGGTTTCTGAAAAGGCCTTAGAATTTTACTCAAGACCTTAACCTGAAGTGTCGAAAGGTTTGTCTAACAAATCAAAGGGGGGCATGAGATGCTCAAGAAAGAAAAACTCGAAACCTACAAGAAGAAGCTTCTTGTGATGCGGGAACAGATCCTCAACCGTGGCATGGTCAACCGAGCCGAAGGCCTCACCATCGACCGCGAGGATCTCGTGGACGAGTCGGATCATGCCGCCATGATCATCCAGCAGAGCGTCTCCCTGAACGTCCAAGCTCGCGATCGTTTCCTTCTCACAGAGATCGAAAATGCTCTGGGCAAGTTCGAGGAAGGCACTTACGGACTTTGCGAAGACTCTGAAGAGCCGATCGACGAAGGTCGTCTCGACGCTCAACCTTGGACCCGCTTTTCCGTTGAGGCCCAAGAAGAACGTGAACGTCTGGCGAAGCGCTTCGCGCGCGTCGGTTAAAAATTTGAATTGAGCGCTTCGACTCGGGGGAGGGGAAGCGTTTTATAGGGGCTGCCAGGTGCAGTCGCAGGGCTGGGTTCCGAAAGGAATCCAGCCCTGTGTGTTTGTTGGGTCCTCATGGGTCAAGCGGCCTTGTGTTAGCCCGGATGCATCCAGGAGTTTTCGACGATCTCGTCTTTGAGGTCTTTGAGGTAACTCTTCCAGTGCTTCTGCGCAATCTTCACGGCTTCCTTGGGGTCGTCCGTGAGGTAAATTGATTGCAGGTCTTTCTCACTGATCATTCCGTGGCTGAGCATTGTGCCTTTGATCCAGTCTAAGAGCGGGCCCCAGTAGGCCTTGCCCATCATAATGATTGGGAAGTTCGAAATCTTGCCCGTCTGGATCAGCGTGAGGGCCTCGAACATTTCATCGAGTGTTCCGAATCCTCCCGGGAGAATCACAAAAGCGTGAGCGTATTTCACGAGCATTACCTTGCGTACGAAGAAGAAGTTGAAGTTCTCTGTGATGTCCACGTAGGGATTCACGTGTGTCTCAAACGGCAGCTTAATATTTAGGCCGATCGAGAGGGCTCCGGCTTCGCGTGCTCCTTTGTTTGAGGCTTCCATAGCTCCTGGGCCGCCGCCCGTGATGATTGTGAAGCCCGACTTGCCCAGGGCGCGTGCTGTGTTGCAGGCAAGCTCATAATAGGTGGAGTCGGCCTTGATGCGAGCACTTCCGAACATGGAGATGCCTTTGGTGACTCCATTAAGGGCCTCCAGGCCCTTAATGAACTCCGCCATGATGCGGAAGGTGCGCCAAGTTTCCTTCGCGGGGTTGTCTTCGCCACGCAAAAACCTGATCTCTTCGAGCTTGCTGCCAGGAATACTGTGAAGAACTTCTGGCACTGCCATTTTTTTTTGCATGTCTTCGGTCAATTTTTTGGGGCTGCCGAGGCCAGCCGATTTCTTTTTTACATTTCGTTTTCGTGTCATATCGAAGAGTTAGATTAGCAGCTTTCTCAAAGTTGTCATTTCTCTTAACCGATTCCCCCTATGAACGTGTCAAAAATACAGGAAGCGCGGAATTGACGGTTCTCTCATTCGCCCGTTTAATTATCTTAAGGGGAGCGGATTTTTGTCAGCCCGCGGATCCACGAAACCAGGGGAGGGTTTTGAGGATATGGCGTATGGACGCGTCGTTTTAATATTAGGGGCTCAAGCAGGATTGGATTCCATTATCCAGTTTTGTGAAGGCGTAAAAAAAGGTCGAATTCAATTCCAGGACGGGTCGGTGCCTCCAGTACGGGGACGCCTTTCGGACTCGGAGATTCTCGGGGTGTTGACCCAAGTCTTCCAGCTCGATTCGTTCCTGCGTCGCGAGGAAGTTTCCGTACAGTGGTGCTTCCTCGGCAACAGACAAAAGCAAGATCTCAGTCACCTGTCGAAGATCTTCGGCGCGGAGGTCGAAGGTGGAGATATTCTCCAGCCAGACGATCTCTACAATGTCGAGTGCGATGCGCTTGTCTATGTTCCGCTGGACACTCAGCAGCCCAAGCAAGTCGAGCACCTCGCTCGTCTTTCGATGGTCCTGCCCCGAGTGCGCCACGTGGCACTGACGGCGTCGCCGAAGTGGAACCATTCACAACTCATGGCTCTTAAGGAGACATGGGAGTGGTTGGATCCTAGCCAGAATCAGAAGATGCAATTGTTCGCTGAGGAGATGATCCGTATGAACGGTGGACTCACAAAGGGCGACATTCAAAACATCGATCTGCCTCAGGCCGCAGTGGAAACGATTGATCCGATGATCATCACTCGCAGTCCCATTCTGAAGGAACTGCTAGCTTTGGTCGATGCGATTGCCGATACCGACAGCACGGTGCTGATAACGGGCGAGTCGGGAACGGGCAAAGAGCTGATCGCCAATCGAATCCATGCGCGGAGCCATCGTACTAAGTTCCCTCACGTGGCCGTCAATTGTGGCGCCATTCCGGGAGAGCTTCTTGAGTCGGAACTTTTCGGTCACATGAAGGGTGCCTTCACGGGCGCCATCAGTAATCGGGAAGGTCGTTTCGAGTCCGCAGAACAAGGCACGCTCTTCCTCGATGAAATTGGGGATATGGGCGCGAATCTGCAAGTGAAACTCTTGCGCGTGCTTCAGACCCGTCGTTATGAGCCCGTGGGCTCCACGAAGTCGAAGAACGCCAACGTCCGCATCGTAGCGGCGACGAACTGTGATCTCGAGCAAATGGTAGCTGACGGCCGTTTCCGCGAGGACCTGTTCTATCGTCTCAACGTGATTCCGGTTCATATTCCGCCGCTCCGTGAGCGTGCTGAAGATGTGCCGCTGCTCGTGGACTTCTTCGTGAAGAAGTTCAACCGTGACAAGTCTCGTCGGGTGACCGGCGTGACCCGTGCGGCGCTTCGTTCTCTGGTCGCTTATGCGTGGCCAGGCAACGTGCGCGAGCTCGAGAATCTGATGGAGCGGATGGTGATCCTCAAGTCGTCAGGGATGATCGATATCCTCGATTTCCCCGAGAAGTACCGTCGTCTGAATCTTTCAGACATCGAGTACGAAGACTTGATCAATCCCAAGAAAGCGTTCTTGGGGCAGCAACAACAAACGGAAACGACCGGGCAGCAGCTTGGTTACGATTATTATGAGGCGGGGCAAGGCGCTTCTAGGGATTCAATGGGGGAGGGGTCGGAAATGAAAAATAACATGATGTTTACCAAGGGAATGATCGAGCAGAGTGCGTCTTCGAATTCGTCAAACGAGTTTGAATCGTCGCGCGATTGTCATATCGGCGCTCAAGATGCGACTGAGATCGGCATCGAAGGACAGCTCAGCGTCGAAACGGCACTGCGTATTCTCGCTGATCGCCTTGCGTTCCCTGAAGACGGCCTGGATTTCAACTCGATCGTTGATCAGTTCGAAAATATCCTGATCTTGCAGGCTCTGGAGCGCACCGGTTGGAACCGTAACCGTGCCGCAGGTCTCTTGCGTCTCAATCGTACGACGCTCGTCGAGAAACTGAAGAAGAAACAACTTCAGCCTCCGATGCGCTTCGACAACGCCGGTCTCAGCGGCAACGCGTAAAGTTTGGCCATAACGATTCTCCTCTAGGGGTCGTTGCAAGGGTGAGTGGGCTAGCGGGCCTGCTCACCCTTCGTTTTTTTTGCTGCGAGCGCCGGCGCTAGGGCTTGGCTGCCTTGGATTGAGCAAACGAATACGTCAACAAGGACCGCAAGAGACTCGAGAAGTTCCTCCCATGGCCTGGGTACATCAAATCCGTCAAAGACGAGTTGGTTTTCATCAGAACCATGGGGATTTCGAGGGCTTTGGATATATGTCTGAGGCCGTTGTCTGCTTAGAAAACGCGCTCTTCAAGGTGGGTTTCAATCGAGTCCAAATTCGTTGCAGTTCAATCAACGAGCGATCGGCCAATGTCCCCAAGGCGTGCGGTTATGTGTACGAGGGCACACACCGGCAAGATGGGATTGATTTGGGCAAATTCAGAGACACTCAGGTCTTTTCAAAGCTTCGCAAAGAGTGGAGCGCTAAGAAGAAGCGCCGTTTGAAGTAATCTTTAGAGCCGTCCTTCATCGAACCAAGGATGCTTCGATGATCTCTCGTGGTCCTATTGAGGCAAGACGGTGACGAAGCGCTCGATCGTGAAATTCTCATTCAGAGAGACGTAGGACCAGCGTCCATCGCGCAGGCGCTTGACGTCGCGGCTGCGGAACCTAAACCAACGGTAGGGGCCGGAGTCGCCGACGTAAAAACGGTAGCTACCGTCGTCGAGCTTCTCGGCTTTATAGATCGTGTTGACGTGCCCCTGGCGCTCCTCGTTCTTGAAGCGTGACATGTTGATAATCATATTCACGAGTCGCCCGGCTTTGAGCTCGCGGTAGAGCTGGTCAAAATCGACGCCGAATTCATGAAAGGGCACGTCGTAATATCGATAGACGTCTTGGACTCGCCCCCGATAGTTGCACCTCTCAATGATGCCGTCTCCGGGAAGGCAGCAGTTCTGGTTTCTGATCTTGGAGACGATCTCGCAGACCGAGTCTCTGTTGCGCTGCGGGTACATTCTGAGAACGGATTTGGCTGCCGCCGCCCAGCAAATAAGTTCCTCTGGGGATTGGGTAAAAATTTTATAGGAGGGGTGAGGATCCGCAACATCGACCGGCGGGCGAGCTCCGGCTGCCAGAGTTCCCTGGGAAGCGACTAAGAAAATCAATGAAAGGAGATATTTCGTTGGCATCGAATGAACTTCCTGGGGATTGGTTACTTAGCGCGTTGCGTTGTTACAAGGTAATTCTCATCTTAAATGCAGGCCCGCTGGGTTGGTGTGGGCGACGCTACTCAAAGTGGGATTTCCTGACGACAAAGCTTGGTGCTATGTCGAACGCTAACCCGTTCGAGGGGCGCGACTTTGAATGTGTCCTGCGAGCGCCTCGCTCATCTCGCTTAAGACGCGACTGCGGATCGCTTGCGAAGGCAGGGCTTTCGTGAATTTGCGGCTGAGAAAACCGAGGGCTTCTAGGGAATTCAGTTTGACGTAGGCGAGAACCGAATCGAAATCGCGACCCCAGCTCACGATGCGTGTGAAGGGGCGCTGCGACCAGAAACGCGGGGCCTTTGCGCTGGGACGCGCTTCGGTCGAAAGCGACCACTTTTTTGCTCGGCCGCGCTCAGCCCCCATCACTTTGCGTGCGATAAGCCCGCATGAGCCCCTAAGAAAATTTTGAAGTCCGCGCCGCTTGGTGAATCTTACGAGCAGGTGCAAATGGTTGCCTGCGTTTGCTACGCGGTAGACCTTCACGCCGTTTCGGCGTCCTTGTTTGAGGAGCATGTTTCGGATGACTCGCTCGTATTTGAGAAGCGAGCGCTCACTCTGGGCAACGTCGGACCGTAGAACCACGTGCAGCGCTTGTTTTGATGAGAGCGGGCGGGAGGTCTTGGCGTGCGAGTGCTTCAGGAGCGATCCGCCGAAACTCAGGTGCTTTTTGAATTCAAGGCCCGGTAGGGCAGCTTGTGCGTGCTCCATGACGTCGAAGCTATCGCATGTAGTAGCGATGTCAAATATTGTTTGTGGGGCACATTCTAATTTCAAGTGCGACGGCCAAAGGGGAATTCAGCGAGGGGGCGAGGGTTTGCTCGAGCATGGGCCTCGCTTCTTCAGGTATTTGCAGCACGGTTGTTGAGTCGAGTCGCTCTTCTCGGGGTCGCTTGGAGGGGCTTGTGCGCAGCGTCGCGGGTTGGGTTGGGCGCCCATGGGCTTTCGTGGGACCCAGAGCGCCTTGTCAAAACTTGGATACTGAGTCCTTGAGCCTTTGGAGCTTCTTTATTATGTCCCTTCTATGGGGCTTTCGAAAACTCCCGCCACTCCCGAAAATTTGATGGAATCCTTGCCTGAGAGCTTGGCCTTCGATGACGTGCTCCTTGAGCCCGCTTACTCCGAAGTGCTGCCGACCGAGGTCTCGCTCAAAACGAAAGTAGGGCCGCTGCATTTCAACATTCCGCTGCTCTCGGCGGCGATGGACACCGTCACGGAGTCCGAGACGGCGATCGCACTTGCTCTGAGGGGCGGGCTCGGAGTTCTGCACAAGAACATGAGCCCGGCTGAACAGGCGGCCGAGGTCCGGCGCGTGAAGAAGTTCCAGCACGCCGTCATCTCCGATCCCATTACGGTGCGCGACACCGACACGCTGGCCGCTGCCCGAGATATTATCTTGCAGACGGGTGTGACGGGTTTCCCGGTTCTCGACATCGACGGGCGACTTGTGGGCATGTGCACCGAGCGTGATATGCGCTACGTGCAAGATGATTCTCTTAAGGTTTCTCAGGTCATGAGTTCTCCTGCAAAGAGCTTGCCCGCAGGCGCCAATGAAGAGGCGGCGCGCGAGTTCTTCCGCAACAACAAAGTCGAGAAACTCCCGCTTGTAGATGCCAAAGGTCGGCTTGTCGGACTCATGACCAGTCGCGATCTTCGCAAGTCTCAAGAGCACCCTGAGGCTCTTCGCGATGAGCGAGGTTCGCTGCGCGTTGCTGCTGCCGTGGGCGTGATGGAGACCTCCGAACAATTTGAGCGGGCCGAAATTCTTGTGAAGGCCGGTGTCGATTGTCTCGTGGTTGATTCTGCTCATGGGCACAGCGGTGGCGTGCTTCGCACTTTGAAAGTTCTTCGCGAGCGCTACCCCAAAGTGGTCTTGATCGGCGGCAACGTTGCAACCGCTGCGGGTGCAGAAGCCCTTGTCAAAGCGGGCGCAGACATTGTCAAAGTCGGAATCGGACCGGGTTCGATTTGCACGACCCGTATCGTGAGCGGGATTGGCGTAGCGCAGTTCACAGCTGTTCGCGAAGTTGCTCAGCACATTCGCAAGCACTTTCCTCAAGCGGGCGTCATCGCCGATGGGGGACTTCGTTATTCTGGCGATGTCACTAAAGCGCTAGCCGCAGGAGCCCACGCCGTCATGGCGGGCTCACTCTTCGCGGGCACTGATGAGAGCCCGGGCGAAGTGGTTCTCTACGGCGGACGCAGCTACAAACTCTATAGAGGCATGGGCTCACTCTCGGCAATGCGCCAGGGCTCGCGGGATCGCTACGGACAGGCGGGCGTTAAGGACGCTAAGAAGCTTGTTCCCGAAGGTGTGGAGGCGAGGGTTCCCTACAAAGGTCCACTTCGCCAGGTGGTCGATCAGCTCATGGGCGGCCTCAGAGCCGGTATGGGTTACGTCGGCGCTGCCAATCTCGACGAACTCGTTGAGAAGGCGCGCTTCAGGCGCATCACCGCAGGAGGCCTCAGAGAAAGCCATGTTCACGATGTGAGCATCACGGCCGAAGCTCCCAACTACAGCGCGGGGAATTCATGATCGCAATTTTGGATTTTGGATCTCAATACACGCAACTCATTGCCAAGCGGTTTAGGAGACTTGGCTTTAAGGCGAGGGTCTACCCCGCCCGGACCGGGGCGACGGAGCTCATCGCAGGTCTCAAAGGACAGGCTGGCGCAAATGGGCCCGAGGGCGAGCGCCTCTCGGGCCTCGTGCTTTCTGGCTCTCCCTCGAGCGTGGGCACGGGGATTGATCCTGACCCGAAACTCTTTGATCTCGGTGTGCCGGTGCTGGGGATTTGTTTTGGATACCAGTTTCTGGCCAAACATTTTGGAGGCAAGGTTGAATCGAGCACTCACCGGGAATACGGCCAGGCCTGGGTTGAGAAACCGACCGCTGCCAGTACCTCGCAGGACGCTCTTCTCGAAGGTACTCCCGAAAAATTCCGCGTTTGGATGAGCCACGGAGATAGCGTGGTCGCCACGCCGCCCGGCTCAGACACGATCTTGCTTTCCGCAGGGAAAATTGCAGCTTTCCGCATGCTCGATAAGAAAATTTGGGCGCTACAGTTTCATCCTGAAGTTTTTCATTCGCAGCATGGCGACGAGCTCCTTGGAAACTTCGCCGAAAAGATTTGTGGGGTCCCGAAAGGTGAATGGAGCGTCGCTAAGGCTCTCGAGGACTCCCTCGCAAAGCTACGCAAAGACCTGAAAGATGTGCCTGTGCTTCACTGCGCGGTCTCGGGTGGTGTGGATTCCACCGTGCTCGCCGTCCTTCTTTCACAAGTGACCAAGGTGCATGCCATTTTCGTGGATCATGGTTTCCTGCGCGCCTACGACGAAGCTGATCTTCGCAAGTACTTTGCGCCTTATCCCAATATTCAGCTCGAGGTGATCGATGCTCGAGAGAATTTCTGGAAAGAGCTCAAAGGCAAAAGCGATCCCGAAAAAAAACGTAAAACGATCGGGCGTCTCTTTATTGAAACGTTTTACTCGCACATCGGCGCGAAGGCCGGTACAAAAGTTTATCTGGGTCAGGGCACGATCTATTCCGACGTCATTGAAAGCGCTCAAGCGAGTTCCGGTGGAGCTTCGCACAACATCAAGAGTCATCACAACGTGGGGGGCCTCCCCGACAACCATGACTTTGTGCTCGTGGAGCCTCTCAGGGAGTTCTTCAAAGACGAGGTCCGCGAGATTGGTCGTCTCCTAAAGATCGACGCCGATTCTCTAGCTCGCCACCCCTGTCCTGGGCCGGGACTCTCTATCCGCTGCTTGGGCCCCTTGGAGCCCGAGCGCATCGAAGTTCTCCGCCAGGCAGACGCGCTCTTTTCGAGCGAGCTCCATCGCCGAGGACTCTACACTCAGACCTGGCAGGCCTTTTGTGTGCTCTTGCCGGTCTCCACGGTCGGAGTGATGGGTGACTCGCGAAGTTACGAATCGGTCCTCGCACTAAGAGCTGTGAGCTCGACCGACGCGATGACCGCAGAAGCGTCGCGACTCCCTCTCGAAGAGCTATGCGAAATCGCCAACCTTATCGTCAACCAGATCAAAGGTGTGAACCGAGTTGTTTACGACATCACCGGCAAACCGCCCGCGACGATTGAGTGGGAGTGAGGCGAGCGTGACGCGTCCTTGGCTCTTGTTTTCTTCATCGACGGGGCAGACCTTTCGCTCATTCTACTTGGGACTCGATCCCGAGAGCCAGTCGAGCATCGAAGGATTTTTCACGGACCGTCCCTGTGCTGCGGCGACTCTGGCGCGTCAGGTTCTAGAGCGTGCTCCGGTTTATGAGCTCGAGCGCAAGCAATTCGAGGCTTTTGTGCTCGATTGGATCGAAAAAAAACAGATCAAAGACGCTGTGATTTTGCTCTGCGGATTTTTTGGAATTCTATCTGCAGATTTTTTGGAGCGCTGTCCTTTTCCCGTGATCAACACACACCCCTCGCTGCTTCCCTCATTTCCGGGCCTCGATCACAAAGTCCAACGCCTCGCGTGGGAGTCGGTTCCTGTAAGTGGCTTCAGCGTTCATATGGTCACGGAAAAGCTCGACGGAGGCGCGATTGTTTTCCAGCAGCCGGTGGCTCTGGACCCTCGTTGGGATGAAGACGAGTCGCGCAGACAAGTCCGGGCTATCGAGCAGCGGTGGCTTCCGCGTATTTGGATGCAGATTCTGCGCTCGCAAGTTTCCAAAGAAGATTTGTCCCTCACGAGTCGCGAGCTTAGGCTCAGACACGGATTTTTTGATTTCGGTTTCCAGGAAAAAACCCTTTAGGAGAAGACCACGATGTTCAGTCCCCTCGACACCCGCTACCTCGAGATCCTTCCAGAAACGCTCTCTGAAGAATTCACACTTAAGTCGCAGATCAAAGTTGAGGCCGAGTGGCTCCTGGAGCTCTCGAGTCGAGGCTTTATCAAAGAGCCTCTCACAAGCGAAACACTCTCAAAGGCCCTAGACGGCTTGTCGCAAGACGAGGTTACAGAGATCGAGAGAACCACGCAACACGCCACCCGCGCGCTCGTCGAGGCGATTGCCGCTCGACTCGTGAAGGCCGGCCTGAAGGAGTCTGCACACTGGGTGCATGTGGGGCTCACGTCGTTTGATACCGTGGACACCGCCAGTCGCTGGCGTCTTAAAGAGTTCATGTCTCGGGACTTCTTCCCACAACTCGCTCTTCTCAAGAAGGAACTCATCCGTCGAAGCGAGCTGCATGCCGAGACACCTCAGGTCGGTCGGACCCACGGGCAGTGGGCCGTTCCAAGCCTCTTTGGCTTGCTCTTTACGGAATCCCTCGACCGGATTCTCGACCAAGAAGCTCGCATCAAGTCTTCGGTTGAAAATCTGAGAGGCCAAAGTTCCGGCGCCATCGGCGGCTACCATGCGTCGTCATTACTGGTAGACAATCCTCTCGAACTCGAAAAAAGTTTTCTCGGGCGCCTCGGATTGAAACCTGCCTATGCGTCGTCTCAGATTCTGCCGCCCGAAGATGTTGTGAACCTCGCTCAAGACCTTTTTGTTGTGGGCTCTGTGGTCGCCAAGCTTGCGGGCGACCTCAGACACCTAGCGCGCTCCGAGATTGCAGAAATTGCTGAAGGCATGGCTCCTGGACAAGTCGGATCGAGCACGATGCCGCAAAAGCGCAACCCTTGGAACTTTGAGCACATCTGCAGCCTCTACAAAGTTCTACAAACGCGTTTGCAGCTTCTGCAGATCGACATGGTCACAGAACACCAGCGAGATCTCACGAACTCTGCTTCGGGCCGCTTCTACATCGAGTTTTTCTCGGTTCTCTACCTGATGCTTCATCGCCTCAATCGTGTGCTCCCGCGCATGGAAGTCTCTGAGGCCAACATGGCCCGCAACATCGAATCGGCAGGGGGCAGCGTCTTCGCTGAGGCCCTCTATGTGGGACTCACGCTTCATGGTGTCGAGGACGCGCACTCGAAAGTTCGTGAAGGAGCTCGAGAAGCCGAGTCCAAAAACCTTGATCTGATTGAAGTTCTCACTCAGAAGAAAATGCTCCCAGCTGACATGACTCCCGACAAGATTCGTTCGCGTATCCTGAAAGGCTCCCAACTCAAACTAAAACACGTCGTTGATCGAGCCCGTAAGTCCTAAGTGACTAAGGAGACCAGATTTTATGTGCGGAGTCCTAGGAATCAAGATCAAGAACCCGGTCCTCGAGACTCGCGCAAACGAGATCGCGATGTCCGCACTCCTCCGGCTTCAGCACCGTGGACAAGATGCCGCAGGCATTACGGTGCTCCCGCGTGAAGGTGCGTTTCAGAGCCTTCGTGGACTAGGGCATGTCGATGTGGCCCTCAAGGAGTGGCCTCATCTGCCCGAGCCCAGGGCACTCGTCGCGCACACTCGCTACGCGACAACAGGACTTGGTGGCGTTGCAGAAGTCCAACCTTTTGTTCAAGGGGCTCCGAGGCTTGCGATGGCTCACAACGGAAACATCGTCAACACTTCGGAGCTCAAGGAGCGTTATTTACTTCAATGTGAGTCGGAGTCCGATCTCGAGGTGCTTCAGCAGTTCTTTTTACGGCACGAGATTGAATACGGCTTCGAAGAATGTTTGGAGCGCTTGCACCGAGACTTTGTGGGATCCTACGCGGTCGTTGGACTCACAGAAGAGGGGGAGCTTTTTGGCTTTCGTGATCCTTACGGGATTCGCCCTCTGTTTATTTATGAGTCCGAGAACATCGTTGTGATGGCTTCGGAGACAAGCGCTCTTAACTTTCTCAAAGATTTCGAAGTTGAGGCGGATCTCGGTCGCAGTGGCACGCTTCGAGAGATTCCACCGGGTTCTTGGGTGCGCGTGGCTCCCGATGGCAAGATCGAGGAAAAACGCACCGCCTTCTCGAGCGCGAAGACCGAACGCTTTTGCATGTTCGAGCTTGTTTACTTCTCATCGCCCCAATCGGAATTCGCCGGACTTTCCACCTACCGGCATCGCTTCTCAATGGGACGCCAACTCGGAATCGAGATCCTCAGCGAAATGCCGAACCAGAAGAACGAGGAAGCTCCTTTTGACTATGTTGTTCCAGTGCCAGAAACATCGCGCGCCGCCGCGATCGCCGTAGCGGAAACTCTGAGAGTGCCATACCGCGAGTATCTGGTGAAGAACCCTTACGCCTCGCGCACCTTCATTTTGTCGACTCAGGCCAGGCGGCTGAAAGCGCTCGAGACGAAATTGTCTTTGATCGGTCCTGAGGTCAAAGGTCAGCGCATCTTGCTCGTAGATGACTCCGTCGTGCGCGGCAATACTTCAAGGCTCATGGCAAGGCGTCTCAGGGAGGCAGGGGCCAAAGAAGTCTCCCTCGCGTCGGCTTGTCCTCCCATTCGGCACGGTTGCTACTATGGCATCGATTTTCCCGACGCCGACGAGCTCGTGGCCTCACAGATGGGCGGCTCAAACCCTCAGATCGCAAAAAGCCTTGGCGTTTCCAATGTTTTCTATCTCTCAATCGGTGGCCTCAAGAAGGCTCTCGGCACAGGCAATCTGTGTTCGGCTTGTCTTGACGGGGACTATCCTTCGGCCGGTCCTAGCTTCGAGAGGTTTCTAGAAGAGCGTCGAGCCCAGCGCGTGGTCGCCCAGGGCGCAGCGGGGGCAGCAACGAGGACTCCGACGTGAAGCTTCTCGCCCAGGGCTCCAACAAGGACATCTACGAGATTCCGGGCGAGCCGGATCACTTGCTATTTTCCTTCAGTCATCGCATCTCTGTCTTTGATGTGGGGGCACTCCCCGAAGAAATTGAGGGGCGGGCGGAGTCCCTCTCGCTTTTCGCGCGAGCGGTGGCAGAGCATCTCGACCTTAAAGGAATTCCCCAAGCCTTTGATTCCAAACTCTCAAAACAATACTCCGCGTTTGTTCAGCAGCGGGTGAGTCATCCACGCGTTGATTGTCAATCACCCTCTCCGGGGAGCGCGCGTGTCTTTGTTCCTCTTGAGATCATCGTTCGCTGGGGAGTTCCCGTCGGCTCGAGTCTCGTGAAGAAAGACCCGCTTCGTTATGCCGTGGGCTCTCGCTTTGAAAAGCCAACAGTGGATTTTACCACCAAGCTCGAAGCACAAGACAGGCCCCTCGACCGCACTGAAGCCGCCACTCTCTGTCCTGAGGGACTTGGCCTCGAAGAGGTTGAGAGTTTTGTGTTCAATGTCGCGAGCGAGCTTCAAGAATTTTTCAGCCGCAAAGGTCTCGAGATTTGGGATGCAAAATTTGAAATTGGATTTGATTCCAAGACTCGGGGTCTTTTCCTTGTAGATGCCGTCACACCCGACGAGATTCGGCTCACTTTGAAAGGTTTCGATAGGGTTCCCCTTTCAAAGGAGCTCCTACGGTTTTGGCTCCGGCAAACGCCTTGGTTTGACGAAGTTTCTCGCCGAAAAGCACTTGGTGGTGATGATTGGAAACAGGGGCTTCCAAGATCACCGCGGCTGGGGGCCTGGCGCCTTGGAACCTTGTCGCGTATTTATCGCGGACTCGCGGAGCTCGTGAGCGAGCAGGGCTCTCACACACTCCTCTCCGCGCTTCGAGGAGAAGGGCTGCGTCCCAAAGTTCGTGTGATCGGAGAAGGCGGCCGCGAGACGGCTCTTCGCTGGCGTTTTGAACGTGAAGGCTGCGAATGTGTTGAGGACACTCTCCAGGCTGATTTGGTTTTTGTGAGCCTCGATGCTGACCTGGCGAGTGGTGTGGCAGACGCCTACCGCGCTCAGGGAGTGTGGGCTGTAGGTCCCTCGCAGGCTGCGAGCCGTGTCGAATGGTCGAAGCGTTTTGGCCGTGAGATTGCGATGGCGGCGGGTATTCGTTGTCCCCGCATCGCAACAGATTTGTCGGCTTTTGACGTCTCGGGTCCGCTGCCTGTTCTCAAGATGGACGGCCTTGCTGCCGGAAAGGGTGTTTTCCTTTTCGACAAACGCGAGGAGCTTGAGCAGCAGATTGCGGAACTTCGCAAACAAGAAATTGAATATCTCCTCGAGGAGAGATGTGAAGGCTTCGAGGCTTCTGCATTTTTCAGTTTGGAGCGTGATGCCTGGGGCCGCGTCAGTGCGCGCTATCTTGGCAGTGCTCAAGACTTCAAGCGCCGCTACCTTGGAGACGAGGGACCCAACACGGGCGGAATGGGCGCTCTGGCTCCTCATCCTAAACTCCTTGCAGAAGACATTGAATTGTTTTCGCAGTGGGCTCTGGCGACAGCAGTGGAACTCGAGAAGCGTGGCACACCCTACCGAGGTGTCATCTACCTCGGACTCATGAAAGATTTGCGTCGAGGCTGGGTGCTTATCGAGTACAACGCTCGATTCGGTGACCCCGAGACACAAGCGCTCGTCATGCTTTGGCCCGAATCCTCTCTTGTGGCGCGCAGTCTTGGTCAGCTTTCACTTTTGTCGTTGCCACAAGAGATTTCTAGCAGCGCCACCGATAAGACACTCTGCTTGGCACTGGTGCATCCCGAGTATCCACGAGCTTGCGCGCCTCTGAAGCTTGAGCCGTGGAGTCCCGCTGTTTCCGACAATTTGCGATTCTTCCGTACATCGAGCTTGAGCGGGCGCATTGCTTATTTGGTCGGACGAGGCGAAACCTATCTCGAAGCGGGCGACCGGGTTTTTGCCTCGCTTCTGAAATCGCCCTGGAAAGACCAGGTTGAATGGCGCTCGGATATTTTGAAATGAGAAGGAAACGTTGACGTGAATCAAGAGACGACAAGATCTTCGCAGTACACGGTCTGGTGTCTCGGGCGTGGCCTACCTCATGAGACACTATCGCTTTTTCCGGCGGGTTCCGAGACCCCTCAGGTCTTTGACGTGCTTTCGTTTCGTGATCTCTCGAAAGAACAGCTGAGCGATCTGGAGCGACTTTTCCCTCATGCGCTTCGCCTGGAATCAATGACTCTTACGGGAACTGTTTTGGCCAGGCAGCATCACGATGCTCTTGTGCACCCCATGGAGCAATCACTCTCAAGTTTTCTTAAGTGTGCCAGCGCTTCGCTCCGGCTGGAATCGTGGATCGTCGTTGGATCCTCCCCTGAGGCAGCCCGGCTGAAGCCTGCGCTCGAGATTCTTTGGCGCGAACCTTCCATCGAGCAAATCTGGATGGGAAGTCTTGTGGACTGGAAGGCGCTGCGCCTGAGTCCTCGTCGCTCCGAGCGCGCGGCTGATCCGTCTTTCGATGCCATTGAAGATCCAGCTGCAATTGGTCTCGAGTTTTCAGTTCGCGAGCTGGCGGCGATTCGCGCGGAGGAATCTCGACTCGAGCGTCGTTTGAATCGCGCAGAGTGGGAACTCGTCGCGCAGACTTGGTCCGAGCACTGCAAACACAAAATCTTTGCAGCCGAGATCACGGGCCGCGACGCTCGAAGCCCTAAGACTGCCGGTCTTTTCAAGACTCATCTGAGGGCTCCTGCGCTTGAGCTCCAAAAGCGTCGTCCCTCTACCTACCTTTCTCTTTTCCATGACAATTCGGGTGTGCTGGGTCTTACGACAGCAGCAGGCGCCACAAGTCCTTGGGCATTTTGTATCAAGATGGAAACGCACAACAGCCCTTCGGCGATCTCACCTTATGGTGGCGCTTCGACGGGGCTTGTAGGCGTGCATCGCGATATTCTCGGCACCGGTCTTGGCGCAAAGCCCTTCGCGAGTTGGGATGTTTTGTGCTTCGAAGATCCCGACTCGGATCCGGCAAGGCCCAGGCCCACGAAGGCCTTAGCACCCGATGTGATCCGTCGAGGCGTGCTCAAGGGAATTGAAGACGGAGGCAACCAAAGCGGCATTCCAACGGTGCAAGGCTCGGTAGTTTTTGATCCGTTTTATGCGGCCAAGCCCTTGGTCTTTGCAGGCACTTTAGGCGTGCTCGGTCGTGACCATGTCGACAAAAAAGCCCTCAAAGGCGATGTGCTTTTTTGCGTCGGCGGAGCAGTGGGCCCGGATGGTCTCCGAGGAGCTGTCATGAGTTCGCGCGATCTTAGGGCTGATGATTTTTCGGGAAGTGCCGTGCAAGTGGCGCAGCCTTTTGTTCAGCGCTGTTTGACGGAGTTTCTCATAGAAGCACGTGATCTGGGACTCATCTCGACGCTTACCGACAACGGTGCTGGAGGCCTCGCTTCAAGTGTGGGCGAGATGGCTCAAAGTTCTGGTGGCGCAACAATCGACCTCTCTCGACTGCGCACCAAGTTCGAAGGACTTTATGGTTGGGAGAGACTCCTCTCAGAAAGCCAAGAACGCATGACCGTCGGCACCCGTGACCCCGAGGCCTTTTGCAAACTCGCAAATGATTGGGGCGTTGAGTGGGACGAGCTTGGCAATCTCACAGATACGGGACGATTCGAAGTTCGTCTCGAGGAACGTAGTCTCGTTTCGCTTTCACTCGATTTCTTGCACGACGCCTGTCCTCTCATGGAGCTCTCGACCGATTGGACTTGGCGCGATGAACGCGCAGTTTTGAGCGGAGGGGCCCCGATTCGAGACGTTGCCTCGTGGATGTCGAGTCTCAACTTAGAGCCCGAGGGCTTGTTTGCGCGACTGCTTTCATCCTCGCATCTGACAAGTCGCGAGGGCGTGGTGAGACGCTTTGATCACGAGGTGCAGGGGCGCACACGCAAACTTCCCTTTGGCGGAGTTTCGGAAGAATCTCCGCAGGACGGCTCACTCCTCGAAATCACTGAGGACCCGAGTCGCGAGACCTATGTGGCTCTTGGTCACGGACTTGCTCCCTGGCGACGTGATATCCATGACAATGTCATTCATAGCTTGGACGAAGCAATCAGGCAGGGGCTACTTTCGGGTCTCCGCTTGGAAGAGGCGGGTTTTCTAGACAATTTCTCATGGCCCGACCCGCTTCCAAGTTCGAGCCGTCCGCAGTCTGATCGCGTTCTCTGGAAACTCCTGCGCACCTGTGAGCTGCTCTCATCGGCCACTCGTGCTTGGGGCGTGCCTTTTGTGAGCGGCAAAGACAGCATGAAAAATAATAGCGAGGGTTTTGATATTCTGGAAACTCTTGTCGTGAGTGTGGCCTCGGCGGCCGCATCCCCACTCACTGTCCCTCACGGATTTTTCACGCGTCCCAACGATGTCGTTTTTTATCTGCCACCACTACGCGCCTCATTGCGGGATTCCGCCTTGGAGCGTGTGAGCCTCGAGCGATTTGCGGCGGAGCGACACTTGCTCAAAGGAGCCAACGTTGCCGAGCTGGACGAGGACCTGGCACAACTGCTCGAAGACCTTCGCCTTCGCTATTCTCAGATGTCTCAGGCCCTAGGGGCAGGTCTCGTGCGTTCCGCTAAAGACATCTCAGAAGGAGGGCTTCTAACGGCGGCTTTCGAGATGTGTCTTGGTCGAGGACTCGGACTCCAACTTGAGTTCGAAGGATTCGATGCCGAGACATTCCTAACCGAGGGCCTCGGAGGCTTCGTGCTCACCTGTGACGTTCACCGAATTGCTGATCTCGAAAAGACATTGCCTGGACTAAAAAGGCTAGGGGTCGTCATGAAACCGTTTGTCATGCGTTGGGGACGAGACACCGAGTGGAATCTCGCTGAGCTTCGCAAGGCTTATCGCGGTCGAAGCGAGCAAGGGTTTTGGAGTTGAATATGGCGAAAGCTTTTGTCCTTAAAGGTTGGGGTATCGAGTGCGAAGCCGAGATGAAACGTGCTGCGCAAGCGACCGGAGTATTTTCGGCTGTCGAAGACCTCGTTCTTCCAAAGATTCTTTCGAGTTCCGCTGGAGTTCAAGTTCGTTGGCCTTTTGAAAAAGGTGACTGGGTGCTGCTCCCGGGTGGCTTTTCGTTTTCGGATCATTTTGGTAGCGGTAAGCTTCTGGCTCTCAAGCTTCGAGAACTCGGATTCTTCAAAGCTGTTGAAACTTCCGAGCTGAGCCTTCTTGGAGTGTGCAATGGTTTTCAGGTGCTCACAGAGTCTGGTCTTTTCGGCAATGATACGAGACTTCTAGGAAACGAGCCTGGGGGCTTCAAGAATCGATGGATTCGATTGCGGCGGGGCGAGGAGAAAATGCGTCTTCCGGTTCGTCACGGTGAAGGGCGCCTGTCCTGGAAGGGTAGTCTCCCTTTGGAAGTAAAAGCCTTCCTCCACTACGACGAGGAGAGCTTCGACAACGGTAGTCGTGACCGCATTGCGGGGCTTGTGCGTCACCGCGGAGGATCTGTGATCTGCGGTATGATGCCTCACCCAGAAATTGCCCTGGGTACCCTCGATGACCCTGATGTTTTCGCTACCGATTATTTTGAACATCACCGCGCCGAACTCTGGAACCAGGAAGGGGCCGGACTCAAACTCATGAAGCGTATTTTTAGTAAGGAAAACTTGGTATGAAACTGTGGGCTCTATTTTCTCTCACGGACAAGACAGACTGCGAAAAGCTCGCCTCGCATTTTCTCAAGGAAGGCGTCGGGATTCTCGCAAGCGGCGGGACCAAAAAGTATCTCGAAGACAAGGGGCTTCTGGTTACAGATATTTCAGATTTTACCGGCGAACCCGAGCGTTTCGGCGGCCGAGTGAAAACGCTCCACCACAAGGTCTACAGCTCGCTCCTGCTGCGGCCCAACGAGGCTTCGGACCTGGCTCAGTGGCCAGAAGCGAGCCGCATTGTTGCGGTCGCGTGTAACTTCTATTCTTTTGAAGAGAAGGGACCGGCATCCAAGGATTTTGATGAGCTGGTGGAGTGGGTGGACATCGGTGGGCCGACCATGGTTCGCGCTGCCGCAAAGAATTGCAAACACGTTTGGATCTTCACCAATTCGACGCAGTACTCAGGTTTTCTGGCTGCCACTCCTGCTCAGCGTGAGTCACCAACGTTACGGCAGCGTCTTGCACTGGAGGCCTTCACTCTCGTACGCAATCTCGATGAAGCGATTGTTACGGAGTGGAGCACGCGTCTCGAGAGAAATTCTGCGAGCGGAGCTTGGACTTCGGCTCCGCTGCTTGAGTACGGAGAGAATCCCCATCAAAAAGCTCGCTTCGAGGTGGGGACCACCGCTGTCGAGTTTTCGGGCCGCGTGAGCTACAATAACGTCCGCGACTCTGAAGCGGCTTGGCGCTTCGTGAACGAGTTCGATGCGAGCGCGCATCCAGCCGTTTGCGTGGTGAAACATCAAACTCTTTGTGGGGCTGCGGTTGGGGCAAGTCCCTCCCAGGCGGCTGAGGTTTTTAGGTGGGCCTGGGAGGGGGATCCGGTTTCTCGCTTTGGCGGTATAATCGGATTCAACACTCTTCCAGATCCTGTGACCACCGAAGCACTTTTGAAACCGTTCATTGAAGTTTTGGTTCTGCCCCTCTCGAGTGAGACAAAGGCTTGGGCCGAGGCGTATCGCGCGAAGAAAGAACGAGTGCTTACAGTTCTCGTTGAACAAAAGAAATCGATGCACACAGAGATGTGGTCGGGAACTCTAGGGTCCCTGCGCCAGGCGTCTGACCATGTGCTGGAAAGCGGAGTGCCGCTCAAGCTCCCTGCTGGTGAAGAGTTTTGGATGCGAGTCTCTGAGTGGATGGGCGCCTGCTCGAAGTCCAACGGCTTAGCTATCACGGCTTGCGATCGCTCGGGCTCCGTCGTTCTGCTGGGAGCCGGCCAAGGCCAGCCCAACCGTGTCGAAGCTTTCTCTAAACTTGCGATGCCTCGCGCTGTGGCCTTTGTTGAGCGGTTTAAGGAGTTTCAAATAGAGAATGCACTCCTCTGTAGCGACGCGTTCTTGCCGTTCCTAGACCTTGTTGAGGCGATGCACGCGGCGGGCCTCAGGCGACTCGTGCAGCCCGGAGGTTCCAAAAACGACATCAAAGTATTGGACCGCGCTCGCGAACTCGGCGTGAAGGTTGAGATCACCGGACGCCGCCACTTTTGGCATTAAAGGAAACGGAGTACGAGATGTCGCAAAAAAAATCTTATGAAGAATCGGGTGTCGATACCAATGCTGCTGATGCTTGGGTCGAGCGTCTCACGAAAATCACTGGAGAGGGATCGTCTGCTCTCAAGTCTCGACTCAAAGAAAGTATCGGCTCTTACGCTGCAGTTTTCGAGTTAACGTCCGATCGCTGGATTGCCTCGAGCTGTGATGGAGTGGGCACCAAACTCTTGTGGACACTTGACGGTCTCGGAAGCCCCGAAGATTTGGCCCAGGATCTTGTGGGCATGAACGTCAATGATTTGCTTTGCGTTGGCGCAAAGCCACTCGTGTTTCTAGACTACGTGGCTTTCTCGGATGGAGCCTTCCTTCAGAAAGGTGGAACCCTTGATCGTTTCATTAAGGGTTTGCACGCTTCTTGTCTTCGTGCGGAGTGTTTGCTCGTAGGGGGTGAAACGGCGCAGATGCCCGACTTCTACAAACCTGGTCATTTCGATATTTCGGGGTTCGCGGTGGGCGAAATGCAGCCCTCGGATTGGCTCCACGTCAATCGGATCCAGCCCGGAGCCGAGATCTGGTCTTGGCCCTCGTCGGGACCTCATTCTAACGGCTTTAGCTGGCTTAGAAAGCTTTTTCATCCCGTTGATGACGCCGCATTTATTCGTCAGCATCTGATGCTCCCGACGACTCTCTACGTGAATTCTTTTAGACGACTCAGGGAGCTGCTCAAAGCTCATGGGTCTGAGTCCGCCTTCCAAGGGGCCTATCACATCACAGGATCGGGACTCCTGAATCTGCTGCGTGCGGAACCCGAAGGACGCAAGCTCGGATTTGTTTTCCCCGAGGGTTGGGAGCTTCCGAAGTGGGCCCAGGTGGTCAAAGAGCGGAGCGCAGCGACCGACACAGAGCTCTACACCACCTTCAACATGGGGCAAGGCATGATGCTTGTCCTGGATAAGGGACTCTCGGAGTCCGTGCGATCCGAGCTGAAATCCCTGGGACTCAACCGGGTGGGTGTGGTGGACGAGACCCCTCGAGTGAAGATAAAATCTTTGGAAATCAGATGACGATCGACATTCGACCCGACGAGGTATTTACAGCTTTCCTGAATGAGATGACTCGCAAGGGTTGGATCAAGGCGCATTCCTGGCACCCTTTTCGCCGTGCGGGGCTGGACGAGGCTTTTTCGAAAACCAATAAGACCGATGTCACGGGCGGTGTTTGGCAAGTCGAGGTGGAGTCTCCCGCGGGTTGCCGAAGCGGCATAGATTTGGAATTTTATGTCGAGGGCCGTCCTCTATTTCAGAACAAAGATTGGCTCGAGCGTCGTCTCAAGATTCCAGGTGCCACGATTGGTGCTCTCAGCGCACACCAACTTCTAGAGGAATGGGCTTTTCGCGAAGCGGCCTTCAAGGCTCTCTATCCTCACAACGTGGGCGTGGTCCTCAGCGATTTTCTTAGGACGGGACCGGCTGAGATGCTTTTTCAGCGCGATGAAGAAGAATTTCGCTTCGATTTGAAGGGTGACTGGCAAGGGCCTTGGTTCTTGGCGCTGGCCAAGAGGAGTTCTTAGAACGTCATGCAGAAAATTTTACTCACCGGTGTTACGGGCTTTATTGGTTCAGAAGTTCTCGCTCGACTCGTCAAAGACGAACGTGCCACCAAGATCACGGTCCTTGCGCGGAAAAAGCCCGACAATGAGAAGAGTCTTCTCGCGAAGCGTTTTGTGGAGCACGGCATCGACCCGGTTTCGCAGATCGACGCGATTGAATGGATCGAGGTCCCTTTTGAAGACGAAACCCGTTTCAGGCAGACTCTCGAAGCGCTTCCTCGCCAGGACAACTGGCGTGTCTTGCACATGGCAGCGATCATCAAGGGCTCGAGTGAAAATGACGCTGTCGAACGTCTCAATCTTGGCGTGACTCAGGACCTCTTGAATTTCGCCAACGAACGCGAGGCTCCGTTTTACTACATGAGTTCGGTGGTCGCTTTTGGCACGACGGGGGATCGTCGAGTTCGAAGTGAAAAGGACTTCGCTCATTGGGAGCTCCACAATAATTTCTATCCCTACTATGCGACCAAGCGCGCGGCCCATGAGTGGATCTTGTCAAATGCGAAGGTGCCCGGTTGGTTGTTTTGCCCGAGTGTGGTGCATGGGAGCCTCGAGGGATCCAAGAATTCTCGCGGCCATCTCATGTCGCTTCGCGAGGGTCGCCTGAAGTATGCTCCCTCGGGAGGCGCGAACTTTGTGATTCTGAAAGATGTGGCCGGCCCCATAGCCGAGACGGTGTTGTCTCGCGCCTTCGATGGCAAAACGCCGCAGGCCCGACTGCTCGTGGGTCCGAATCTCCGCCTGGTGGATTACTTCAACCTCTATCTCGATACCTACCGGGAATTTTTTGAGAGGCGCGCACTCGGTACCGAGCCTGTGGCTCTGGGAGAGGTGCAAGCGCTTCCCTCGTGGATTGGAAATGTTGCCATGCCCGTGAGTCGACTCTTAAAGACGCTCAGAGTGGAAGTCGGAGTGATCGACTCCATCGCTCAGAACTCAAGATACTTGTATTTTGAAAGCCGATACAGAGAGGGTTCCTCGCTCCCGTCTCTCGACGAACTCAAAGAGGCCCTCACGGATTCATTTGAAAACCCTTGAGTGGGGTTCGAGATCAGCGTCGAGACGAATCGCTGCGCGCAAGCCTCGAGCAATCGACATAGAGGCGTTTGCGTCCAGTGCTTTCGCCGTAATAAAACATTTCGACGCCCAGCAGGTCGGAGGGCGAGTTCTCTTTTGCGGTGAGCACAACGAGATATTTTTCGGGAGGCTCAGAGGCTAATCCTACGGCCTCCACGAGAAATTCAA